>JAABRL010000021.1:0-54793 GCA_011390935.1 Gemmatimonas sp. | reverse complement strand
CTGGCGCTACGCACCGTGATTGCGGAAGACGAACCGCTCGCACGCGACCATCTGCGTACGCTGGTGCAGGCGCACGAATCGTTGACGCTGGTTGGCGAAGCCGCCGATGGCACGACGGCACAGGCGCTCATCGAAGCCGCGCGTCCGGACGTGGTGTTCCTCGATGTGCGCATGCCGGGGCGTGATGGTCTGGCGGTGCTCGCGTCGCTGTCGCACCGGCCCCATGTGGTGTTCACCACGGCGCACGACTCGCATGCCGTGCAGGCGTTCGAGCTCGGGGCGGTCGACTACCTGCTCAAGCCATTCGGGGCGGCGCGTTTCGCGACGGCGGTCGCGCGACTGCGGGAGCGCGCGGCGCTACCGGCCGATGTCGAGCCGCTCGAGCGTCTGCGTGAAGTCCAGGACGACCCGGGCAAGCCGCTCGAGCGCGTGTTCGTGCGCACTGGCCAGCGCCTGGTCCCGGTGCGCTTGCGTGAGGTCAGTCGACTCGATGCCGACGGTGACTACGTCGCGCTGGTCGTAGAAGGACGGCGGCATCTACTGCAGGTGACGGTGAGTGCGCTGCTGCCGCGACTGGATCCCGAGCGTTTTGTGCGCATCCATCGATCGTACGTGGTGAATCTCGACTTCGTGGCGGCTATCCGTCCACACGATGCCGGACGCTATCTCGTCGAGATGCGCGACGGCGTGAAGCTCGTGGCCAGTCGATCGGGCACGCAGGCCCTGCGCGCCGTCATGCTGCCTGACGCTCGTTGAGGGTCAGGTCGGCTTCCCTGCCGGACCGCCCCGGATCACCATGAGGAAACGGTCCACCTCGCTTCGCATCCGCTCGGCCATCCGCGACAGCTCGTCGGCTGCGTCCAGCATCTGGCCGGCGGCGTCACTCGTCTCCCGCACGGCCGTCGAGACGGTCGTCATGCCGGTCGTCATGTCGCGAGTCCCTCGCGCCGCCTGCTGAATGTTCTGATTGATTTCCGTCGTCGCTTCACGCTGCTCGGAGACCGCCGCGCACACCGAGGTCGACAACGCATCCACATGGCGCACGGTCGTACTGATCTGACCGATCGCGGCCGCCACCGAGTTCGTGGCGCCTTGTATCGCGGCGATCTCGGCCTCGATGCCTTGTGTCGCATCGCCGGTCTGCGTGGCGAGATGTTTCACCTCGGACGCGACCACCGCGAACCCCTTGCCGAGTTCGCCTACCCGCGCGGCTTCGATCGCGGCGTTCAGTGCCAGCAGCTTGGTCTGGCTCGAAATGTCATTGATCAGTTTGACCACGCGTGTGATGCGATGCGAGGCTTCCACGAGGCTGGCCGCCGTGTCGGACGTGTGTTCGGCTGCCGACACGGCGGTGCGAGCGATCGTGCGCGTCTCCACGGCCTGTCGCTCGATCTCGCTCACGGTGGCGGTGATCTCTTCCGCGGCCGCCGCGACCGACTCCATGCCGTGACTGGCCACCGTCGCTGCGCGCGCGACCGCCTCGCTGTGACGCGATGTCTCATCGGCCGTGCCGGACAAGCCCTGCGCCGTGGCGCGCGCCTCGGTGGCGGCGGCCGCCACGCTGTCCACCACGACCTTGATGGCGGCTTCGAACTCGTCGGCCAACTGCAGTCGCCGCGCTTCGGCCTGCTCCAGCTCCTGCGCACCGTGATGGATCTGGTCGGACGCGGCGTTGATCAGCGTCGCGGCATCGCGATAGCTGCCGAGCAGCCCGCGCAGCAGCACGCGACGGTAGAACTTCCCTTCGGATGCGTGTTGCAGGGCCGCACGTGATTCACGAACGAACGCGTCGGAGAGATCGAGCAGATGGTTCACCGACTGCACGAGTTCGCCAACCGGCCCCTCATGCGAAAGGCCGAGGATGCGCGGTTCGAGGTTCCCCACCGCCGCTTCGCGGGCGACTTCGCACACCGCACGAATCCCGGCGTGCACCGCGTCCAGTTCGGCGCGCAGGGCATCGCGTTCTGCGCGCAGGGCATCTCGCTTCGGGTCGGTTGTCGCTTCCGGTGCCGTTGCACGCGCACGGCGTCGCGTCGCTGTTGTCATGGTCAGAGCGTCCAGAGCCAGGCGTCGTAGGATTTGCCGAGGGAGGCGAGCGTTCGGTCGAGCAGCGCCGTCGACGCACGCAAGCCCAGCGCGCGATCGGGGTATCGCCCTTCCTCGGTACGCAGCGTCTCATAGAGCGGAAGCACGGCGTTCACCTTGGCGCGATCGGGCACGCGGCGATTGGAGTGGAAGCCCACGATGCCCCCGTCGCGTCCGAAGGTGGGCGTCATGTGTGCCAGCACCCAGTAGTGGTCGCCGTTGATCGCCATGTTGTTCACGTAGGCGAACACTTCGTGGCCGTCGAGCAACCGATCCCACGCCAGCTTGAATACCGCGCGCGGCATGTCGGGGTGGCGAATGAGACTGTGCGGCGCGCCGAGCACCTCGTCTTCCATATAGCCGGACACGCGCAGGAAGACGTGGTTCGCGTAGGTAATGCGACCAGCCACGTCGGTCTTGCTCACGATGATCTCGTCCTCGCCGAACGAGCGTTCGTGACCAGTGGGTGCGACGAGAGAGCGAGCAGCGCGCATGGCAGGGCAGCCTGGGGGAGTGGACAAAGGGTATTGATTGGTATCGTCACCCCACCTGTCGGACTGGATCGGGGAATCCCTGATCCGCTGCCGTGCCCGTGGTCGGCTACCCGATGTCGTGCGTCCCGTCGGGGAGGAAGGTCGGGCGCGCGAGTCCGCCCGCGTCGTCGTAGAACTGCACGGATCCAGGTGCCAGCTGCTTGGCCAGGTAGATGATCTGTCCGGTGTGTCCCGAGAAGTGCTCCACGACGTGGTAGAGCGCCGAAAACACGGAGGTCTCACGTCCCTGGATGGTGTGCACGGCGGCGAGCGAATCCTCGTCGAGCCGGCCGATCACGTCAATCGCTTCCTGGCAGGTGCGCTCGAGCAGCGCGAGCAAGGCATCGTGCGAGTCTCCGTCCCGTGCCGCAAACTCCGCGTCTCGTGTCCGCACATCGGGCGCGCGGCCAATACCGCTGATCACCCATTGGCGTAGATTGCCACAGAGGTGCAGCACGAGGTTGCCGGCACTGTTGGCGCTCTCGTTCGGACGCCACCAGAGACGGTCGGCGGGAATGCTGCGGAGCGCGGCGCGGATCTTGGCGGGGTATTCGGTGCCGAGATAGTACTGCGAACGCTCAATGAATCGGGGGGCGAGATCGGAAGCCATCCCACAACACTACAGCGCACGAGGACCTGCCGCATGTCACGGGCATTCCTGCGGGACGACGCCGAAGGGGAGATGCCTCGGCGCAACTATGCTTTGCCGCCACGCGAGGATCCGGACTACGATCGCGCCGCGGCGCGCGCGCTACTCGAGGCGGCGCGCATCGGCGAGACGCAGCTGGCCGAGCGGGCCACCGGGTACTACTGGGGGGAGCCGGTGTTGCGGCCGTTCGTGGAAGTGGTGCTGGCCGAGGCGGAGCAGGCGGGTGACGACCGGCTGGAGCAGGTCGCGCGGCGGTTTCTGGCGTAGCCGCTTGCGCTGGCGGACGGCCATTCGGCGACGCACACTTGGGGCGATTCCCGGTCCCCTGTGTCCCCCGCTGCCCCTCTGTCCCATGCGCGCTGCGTCCGTCCCGAGTACTCTCGCGTTCGTGTTGCTCACCTCCTGCGTGACCGCCCCGGCCGCCGACCTCGTGCTGCGAGGCGGCACCATTTACGACGGCTCGGGCAGTGCGCCATACGTTGGCGACGTGGCGATCACGGGAGACTCACTCGTGGCCGTGGGCGACGTGGGGCGGACACGCGGCGCCGTGGAACTCGATGTGTCGGGACTGGCCGTCGCCCCCGGCTTCATCAACATGCTGTCGTGGGGCACGGAGAGTCTGCTGCACGACGGTCGTGGTCTGTCCGACGTGATGCAGGGCGTGACGCTCGAAGTGTTTGGCGAGGGCACGTCGATGGGCCCCATCTCCGACACGATGCGCGTCGAGATGCTCGCGGAGCAGGGAGACATCCGCTTTGAGGTGCCGTGGACGACGCTGGGCGAGTACCTCGAGCACATGGTGGACAACGGCGTGAGCGTGAACGTGGCGTCGTTCGTGGGCGCGACGACCGTGCGCATTCACGAACTCGGCTACGACAATCGTGCGCCCACAGCGGAGGAGCTGTCGCGCATGCAGGAGCTCGTGCGCGCGGCCATGCGCGAGGGTGCGCTCGGTGTGGGGTCGAGCCTGATCTACGCGCCCGCGTTCTACGCCCAGACGGATGAGTTGATTGCGTTGATGCAGGCGGCGGCGCCCTTCGGCGGCATGTACATCAGCCACCTGCGCAGCGAGGCGAATCAGCTGCTCGAGTCGGTGGACGAGCTCATTCGCATCGCGCGGGAGAGCGGCGCACCGGCCGAGATCTATCATCTCAAGCAGGCCGGCTCCGCCAACTGGGACAAGCTCGACAGCGTGATCGCGCGCATCGAACGCGCGCGGGCCGACGGCGTGCGCATCACCACCGACATGTACACCTACACGGCGGGCGCGACGGGGCTCGATGCGGCGATGCCCCCGTGGGTGCAGGAGGGTGGTTACGAGGCGTGGGCGGCGCGACTGCGCGACCCGGCGGTGCGGCGCAAGGTGATCAATGAAATGCGCACCCCCACGAATGCGTGGGAGAATCTGATGCTGCTCGCAGGCGATCCCGAGCGTGTGATCCTGGTGGGCTTCAAGGCCGATTCGCTCAAGCGGCACACGGGGAAGACGCTCAAGGCCGTGTCGGCGGAGTACGGCTGGTCACCCGAGGAGACGGCAATCGAGTTGGTGATCCGCGATGGTTCTCGCGTGGGCACCGTGTACTTCCTCATGAACGAGGACAACGTGCGCCGGCAGTTGCAGCTGCCGTACATGAGCTTTGGCAGTGACGGGGGCGCGCTTGCACCGGAAGGGGTGTTTCTCAAGAGCAACACGCATCCGCGTGCCTACGGCAACTTCGCGCGCGTGCTCGGGCGGTATGTGCGGGATGAACAGCTCATCACGTTGCAGGAGGCGGTGCGAAAGCTGGCGACCATGCCCGCAGAGCATCTCGGGCTGCGCCGACGCGGTTCGCTCAGCGCCGGCTTTCACGCCGATGTGGTGGTGTTCGATCCGGCCACGGTGGCGGACAAGTCCACGTTTGAGGAGCCGCATCAGCTCGCCGAGGGAATGCGGCATGTGTTCGTGAATGGCGTGGCGGTGGTGCGCGATGGGGTGCACACGGGCGCGACGCCCGGGCGTGTGGTGCGCGGGGCTGGGTGGACGGGGTGGAACGGGAACCGCAACTGAGTGGGAGACGCAGGGAAGAAGAGATCAAGGGGAGCGAAGGCAACGCGACTCGAGCACGGGACATGAGCACAACACTGCAGCCGACGCTGGTGGGCGAGATGATTCTGGTGCGGCCGATGACGGCGCACGATGTAGAGCCGTTGTATGCCGTCGCGTCGGATCCGGCGATCTGGGCGATGCATCCGGAATCCACGCGGTGGCAGCGCGCGGTGTTTCAGCGCTTCGCCGACGGTGCGTTGGCGAGTGGCGGCGGGTTGGTGGTGGAGCGGCGCGACTCGGGGGCGCTCATTGGGGCGTCACGGTACTACGAATGGGCGCCGGCGGAGCGCAGTATCGCAGTGGGGTTCACATTTCTGGCGTGTGCGCACTGGGGGGACGGCACCAATGACGAACTCAAGCTGCTCATGCTGGATCACGCGTTCACTTTCGCGGATGTGATCTGGTTCCACGTGGGGGAGCAGAACCTGCGCTCGCGGCGCGCGGTGGAGAAGCTGGGGGCAAGGGTCGCACGCACCGTGGGTTGCGACCATGGCGCGGTGACCGTGCACTACGAGCTGCTGCGTGAGATGTGGCACACGACACGCATAGCGGGGTGAGGCACGGCAACAGCGGGAGCGCGTCTGCTGCGCCTGTACACAGGACGGGGGGCGAGTGTCCACGATTGACGCCAACGCGGGCACGATGCAGCGTGTTGCATGACTTGTGCCCCGAACGATGCTCGGCATCGCCGAACCCTCGCCGAGATGACCTGGCCTGACGTCAAGCGCCACGCGTGGCCGGTCGTGCTGCTACCATGGGGCGCAACCGAACCCCACAACACGCACTTACCCTACGGCACCGATACGCTGCTTGGCGAGACGGTGGCGGACCGCGTGGCTGCGCGGTGCGCCGAGCGCGATGTGCACGTGCTCGCCTTGCCGGCCGTGCCGTTCGGGGTGAACACCACCCAGCTCGATCTTCCGATGACCATCAACATCATGCCGAGCACGCAGCTGGCGTTGCTGCGTGATGTGGTGCGCAGTGTCGAGCCGCATGGCGTGCGCGTGGTGGTCTTGCTCAACGCGCACGGCGGCAACGAACTGCGTGCACTGGTGCGTGAGCTGCAACCCGAAACAGGGGTGCTGCTGGTGATCGTGAACTGGTGGCAGGTGGCCGATGGCTCCGTGTTCACCGCGCCTGGTGATCATGCGGGCGAGCTCGAAACGGCAGCCGTGCTGCATGTGGCACCGGAGTTGGTGGCGCCGCGCGACACGTGGGGCGACGGTGCCGCAAAAGCGAGCGTGTTCGCCGGGGTGCGCGAAGGGTGGGCGTGGTTGCCGCGTCGTTGGACACAGGTCACGGCCGACACGGGTGTGGGCAATCCGCGTGCGGCGACGGCGGCGCGTGGCGCGACATTTGTGGCCGAGGCGGTCGAGAAGATCGCCGCCCTGTGCGTGGAGCTGACCACGGCTGATCCGGAGCGGTTGTACGAATGACGACGCCCGAGATGCGACCGCATGCGGCAACGTCCGAGATCGTGCTGCGCGATCCGCGTCCGGGCGATCTCGGGTGGATCGTGCATCGCCATGCCGTGCTCTATCACGCGGAGTACGGCTGGGATCAGCGCTTCGAAGGGCTCGCCGCCGATGTGGTCGGGCGCTTCGTGCGCGAGTTCGTGCCGGGTCGTGAACGCTGCTGGGTGGCAGACCGGGCGGGCGCTGTCGTGGGCTCTGTGTTTCTTGTGCGCGAGACCGATGAACTGGCGCGGTTGCGCATGCTGTACGTGGAGCCCTCCGCCCGTGGACTCGGCGTGGGACGCCAGCTCGTGCGCGCCTGTCTCGACGAAGCGCGCGCGGTCGGTTATCAGCGCATGGTGCTCTGGACGAACAGCGTGCTGGTGTCGGCGCGGCGCATCTACGAGGCCGAGGGGTTCACGCTGGAGTCGGAGGCTCCGCACGCGCTGTTCGACGCCGGACAACTGGGACAGACGTGGGTGCTCGAACTCTAGCCGCGCCCTCATTGCAGCATGCGATCGTAACGCCGACTTCCGTGCTGCGGGTCAGCTCTCGGTCGCCGCGTCCGCGATCACGAGCACATCGGCGGTTGAGCCCGCCAGCACCTGTCGTGTGGCGCTGCCCACCGGCAGTGACTCCTCGGTGTTGCGATCGATCCGACCCACCACGAGCAGATCGCATTCACCGGCGGTCTCGTAGTCGAGAAGGGCGCGCGCCGCGTCACCGATCACCACGACCCTTCGCGTGCCAGTCTCCGGCAGACCGAGACGACGGGTGAAGTCGTGAAGCCGTTGCTCGGCCTCGCTGATCTGCGAATCGCGAAACGCGCCCAGCATCTCGTCGGTGACGCCCGCTTCGCGCAGCGTGTTGTCCTGAGGCGCGGTGAGGGCGTGCAGCAGGATCAGTTCGGCATTCGGGACCATCGCCCGCGCAATCCGCACATGGCGCTCGGCGTCCGCCCCCTCGCCCACACCAATCAGCACGCGTCGGTACGGTCCCGTGACCGGCTGCTTCACGGAGAGCACGGGACACGGGCTCGTGCGGTGCAGGCGCGAGGCAGTGGACCCCATGAGCACGCGATGCAGGAGGTCGCCATTGCGAGCCCCGACGAGCAGCAGGTCCGCGTGCTGTGCTCGCACCAGGCGATCCACGAATCGACTCGCCGAGCCCACATCCACCGCGAACTCGGCGGACACACCCGCTGGCCGGCCGGGCTCCGCGGCCAACTGCTCCAGTCGGCTCATTGCGGCGCCGTGCAGTGACTCCGCAACCTCCGGCAGACGCGGGCCGAGCAAGCCCTGCAGCAGCGTCAGGCCGTCGAGCCCGAGTCCGTGCGCGAGCATGAGTTCGCTGTGATGTGTGGACGCGAGCTCGTACGCGCGATCGACCGCGTGGCCGGCGGCCTCGCTGAAGTCGGTCGCGGCGATCAGACGGCGGGGAGCGGGCATAGGTCCGGGAGTGGTGGGATTGGGCTGCAACGAGTGACGCCGGTGCGTCAGGGCGCGGAGGACGGGCTTGGCGGCACTGCGGCTGCCGGGAGTGTGCGACCTCTGCCGGCGGTGAGTGCGTCGATCAGGGCGGGCGCGTTGAGCGGCGTCGTCGCCGGCGCCTGCAACTGGAAGAACTGCTCGGTGAGCAGTGCGGCAATGCGGCTGTGCCCACGATCCAGCGACAGCATCACGGTGTCGCGCGTCGCGAGCACCGATGCCTGATTGGCGGGCAGCGATGAGCCGCCCTCCGCGAGTCCGCGACGCTGAATGTCGTCAAACACCAGCGTCATGAGCTCGCGTGCCTCGGTGTGGCTTCCGCGCTCGGCCAGCACGGCCGCGGCCCCCGTGTAGGTGGCGAGCGTCTGAAGCTGCAGGGCATGTTCGGTGCGCACGAGCTGCCGGTCACGTGCCTGCAGCGTGAACAGCAGCCAGACGACGCCGGCCAGCACGACCAGTCCCAGCACACCGACGTACACGAGCGGGACGAGAACCGGCGCCGATGATTTCGGCGGCGCGGATGGTCGGGATTCGGATCGTGCAGTCTCGTTCACCGGTGGCTCCGTACGAGAGACAGGAGCGCCAGTACGATGCCCGGGGCTCCGACCGGGTGAGCGTTCATCAGCGAGCGCTGCACCCCCATATTTCGTTCACGCATTCGGTGCTACCCGCTACACGAGGTGATGATTCAGCGCGGCGCTCCGGCGCTTCCCGCTCAGTCGGCGTCTGCGAGTACCGCGTCGACCAACGTCTGCGCCTCGGCCTGCAGCTGCCCGAGGTGCGCCGCGCCGCGAAAGCTTTCGGCGTAGATCTTGTAGACGTCTTCGGTGCCGGACGGACGGGCTGCAAACCAGCCGTTGGTGGTGCACACTTTCACACCGCCAATGGCCGCGTCGTTGCCGGGCGCGTGCGTGAGCACGTCGGTGATGGCGTCGCCCGCGAGCGTGTCGGCGGTGATGTCGGTGCGAGCGAGCGCGGCGAGGCGCGCCTTCTGTGCGCGCGTGGCTGGCGCATCGATGCGCGCGTACGCGGGTGCGCCGAGTGCGTCGGTAAGGCGCGTGTAGTGTTCGCCAGGATCGCGTCCCGTACGCGCCGTGAGCTCGCAGGCGAGCAGGCCGGCAATGATGCCGTCCTTGTCGGTGGTGAAGACGGTGCCGTTGGTGCGCAGGAAGGTGGCGCCGGCGCTCTCTTCGCCCACGAAGCCCAGCGATCCGTCCATGAGGCCGGGCACGAACCACTTGAAGCCCACGGGCACTTCATAGAGCGCGCGCTGATGGTGTGCGACCACACGATCGATGAGTGAGCTGCTCACGACCGTCTTGCCGATGGCCATGTCGTGTCGCCACGCCGGCCGGTGTGCCAGCAGGTAGTCGATGCAGACGGCCAGGTAGTGGTTGGGCGCGAGCAGTCCGGTGCTGCGGGCCACGATCCCATGCCGATCATGATCGGTGTCGGCGGCAATCGTGACATCGTACGTCGCCGCGTGCTCGAGTACGCCGGCCATCGCGTACGCGCTCGATGGGTCCATGCGCACCTTGCCGTCCCAGTCGCGCGTCATGAAGCGGAAGGTTGCGTCTACGGTGGTGTCGAGCACCGTGAGCGGCAGCTTGTAGTGCTCGGCGATGTGCGGCCAGTAGTGCACGCCGGCGCCACCGAGTGGATGCACGGCGGCGGTAATGCCGCTCTCGCGAATGACGTCCATGTCGATCACGTGTGCGAGATCGTGCACATAGGCGGTGCGGAAGTCGTGCACGGTGGCGGCCGCGCGCGCGGCGCGTGTGCTCATGCGCCTCACGTCGCGCAGGTCGTTGGCAAGGATGGCGTTGGCGCGCTGTTCGATGGCTTTGGTGGCGCTGGTGTCGGCGGGTCCGCCGTGTGGCGGGTTGTACTTGAAGCCCCCGTCGGCGGGCGGATTGTGCGAGGGCGTGATGCCGATGCCGTCAGCGGGCGCGTGCGGGTGCGCCGCGTTGTGCTGCAGAATGGCGTGCGACAGCGCCGGCGTGGGGACGAAGTCGCCACCGGGGGCGATGCACACGGCCACGCCGTTCGCCGCGAGCACCTGCAGCGCCGTTTCGTGCGCCGGTGTGGAGAGCGCGTGCGTATCGGCACCGAGAAAGAGCGGGCCGGTAATTCGCTGCGCCGTGCGATATTCGCAGATGGCCTGCGTGATGGCCAGGATGTGCGCTTCGTTGAATGACGACGCGATCGACGACCCGCGATGTCCGGAGGTGCCGAAGGCCACGCGCTGAGACGGGACGTCAGGGCTGGGTTCGTGCGTGTAGTACGCCGTGACGAGCGCGGGGAGATCGGTCAGCTCGTGCGGCGCGGGGCGGGTACCGGCGGCGGGGTGCGTCATGGGGGGAAGGTACGGCGGGAGCGGGTGGGGCGCAGCGGGAACCCTTCGGATACCGGGACGTGGCCACGAGGACGCTGTAGACGCACCTCCTCAACAAGGGTGGTCTCGGTGTCCGCACCCCATTGGACGTCGACCCGCTCGAGGGACGCGTGCGAGGGTAGGCACTGCTCGGCGGCGATCGGCATTATGCGGCAATATCCGCTACATAACGCGGCGCTCGGGCCAGCACTCTTGCGGCGCAAGTGTCGATGGGTAGGATACTTGGGACTGTCGGATGCGCAGGCGGCATGCGGCGTTATGCAGCGTGTGGACGCTGCATAAGGCTGGCCTTGCAGTGATTTCCCGCAGTAGAACTCGTGTTATGCTGAGCACGACCTGATCTCGGAGGAGAGATGACGATTCCGCCACAGAAGTGGATTGCCGGATGGCCTGTCGGGAGTTGGTTCGGCTTTTTCGGCGCGCTCTGTGCGGTCGTTGTTGCGCTCTGGCTGTGGCACGCGTCCCATCGTATCGACTGGGGGGCACTGGGAGTCGCTGCAGTGTGCGTCACGCTCGCATTCGCTAATCTGCGAATCGCCAAGCGTGTGTAAGTAGATCGCCAGCCTAACGAAACGCTGCTGCTGACCGCGCGATGCGGTGTGCGGCAGGCAGGCGCCGCGCTGGCGCACGTCGCGCGTCCGGCCGCACTTCATGGATGCGCTGCAGCACAGCTCCACGTTGAGGCTGTAGCGTAAGTCAGACGCGGGCACTCGGACCGACCGCGCGGTGAAATCGAGCTCCAGAAATCGCGTAGGACCGACGATCGATGGTGTATGAAGCACTTTGCCTTGACCGATTCGAGCACTTCGCGATGCTTGGCGACTTATCCTACAGCCTCATTGTGCTCACACCTCGGGCTGTTGCGGGCAGCCGGATTTCTCGCCATTCTTTTGCCATGGTAGAACGCTCACAGGCCCTCGAATCGCTCACCGTCGATGAGCGGATTGTGCTCATGGGGCGGCTTTGGGATAGCCTTGATCCGGCGGCCGCGGCACCGCTCTCCCCTGCGCTAACCACGGAGCTCGATGCCCGCGAGGCCGAGGCGGATGCAGATCCGGACGCCGGCATTCTGTTGGCGGCGCTCCGTGACGAACTGCGCACGCGTCGCTAGGTGGCACACGTCCGCATCCGAGCGCGGGCGCGCGCCGAGATTGCGGAGGCTTTCGAGTGGTACCACGATCGATCCGAGGTGGCGGCGGCTGACTTTCTCGCCGAACTCGACGTGGCCATCAATTAGATCAGCGAAGCACCTGAGCAGTTTCCCGTCGTCCAGGGGCTCCTTCGTCCCGTCCTTATCCGGCGGTTTCCGTTCGCGGTCTACTACAAGTGCTATCCCAACGGCGTCAGCGTCGTCGGCGTCATCCACGGGCACCGTCACCCCGCGACCTCGTTGCGCCGCGCCGGACCATAACGAAGGCTGGTGCTGACGGCCACGCTGTGGAAGCGGCGGCTGCGCCGCCGCGATTTGTTGAGTGTCCGCAGCACAACCAAACGTTGAGGCTGTAGGAAAAGTCGGTCGGAAGGCATCTGAGCAACCGAGCGACGAAATCGACGTCCGCAAATCGCGCAGGATCGATGATCAACGTGGTGAGAAGCATTGTGCATTGACCAACTCGGGAACTTCGCAATGCTCGACGACTTCCTCTACACCGTCGTTAGGCCGCCAGCGTCTGATGGAGTCGCTGCGTTCGCACCCAGGGCAAGCGGAGGAACCGATGCTACTAGCGGGTGAACCCTTACCAGCTACGATGTGTCGAATTCACTCTCGCCCCCACGGACCAGCTGTAAGCCCACCTCCGCTTCATGCCATGCGCCCATCCTGCATAGCAGCTTTCTCGGCTCTTGTCCTAATCGGCTGCGTGGATCGCGGTGAGCATCCGTCTCCCGAGCAAGAGACGACCTTGCGCGTTGCCGTAGACACTATCGGTGACACGATCAGCGTACGCACCGAGAACGGAAGCGTTCGCGGCAACGCGCGGTTGGTCGAGGACCTGCGCATCGGCAAGACAGACGGGGCAGACGAGTTCATCTTTGGTCAAGTCGGCGCGATCGCAGTCCTGTCCAATGGCGAGCTTCTCGTCTACGATGAGCAGGCCGTCACGCTCCGGCGCTTCGGTCCGGATGGATCCTATCGCGGCGTGGTGTCTCGCGAGGGGGCGGGCCCGGGAGAGTATCAGAACGTCCCCGGCATGGCGGTCCTTGCAGATGACCGGATCGTCGTCCACGACTACGGCAATCATCGGTTCAACGTCTACGCCGCCGATGGGACGCTCCTCACGACTTTGCAGCAGTCGTCAAACGTCGCGGAATGGCGTCCCGTGCATACGCACGCTTCGGGGATCTACGTCTTCGACGAACTCAGCAGCGCGGGGTCCACCGAATCGCGACCGAGTCTCATTCGACTCGACGAAAGCGGCGTTGCTGTTGACACGATCGCAATTCCGCTGGCGACCCGAGAGATCCCCGGCCTTCAGATTCGATCTGCAACGAGATCGTTCGGTGTGCGCATTCCGTTCTACCCTGCCGCGCACTGGACTGTAACCCCGAAAGGAAACATCGTGGTCGTCGATGGTGGCCGCTATAGAATCGATGTGCACAGTGCCGACGGCTCGGTCCTTCGAATGTCGCGGACGGCGAACTCCGTCACTGTGAGCGAGCAGGAGCGCGCTGTTGAGGAGGAACGGATCACGGCGCGGTTCCGGCGTCTTGAACCCACGTGGTCTTGGGATGGGCCCCGCATTCCAGCAACGAAGCCACCCATTACTTGGTTGCACGCGGCGCAGGATGGCGCGATCTGGGTACGGGTTGCACAACCAGGGTCCGCAATCGCCGCGTCCGAGCGTGCTGCGTCAGCTCGCAGTCACGTGAAAGAACCGATCATCTTTGATGTGTTCGAAGCGGATGGCCGATTCCGCGGTCAGGTCGCTGCTCCGGAGGGGATGCAGCTCGCGCCGTATCCAGTGCTTGGCTCGGACATGGTCTGGGCGGTCGCGAAGGACGTCGATGGTGTGAACTACGTTGTACGGTTCAGGATCGTGGCCGACTGACGCGTGGTTCGGGGCTAGCGGCTGACGACATTTTCGCCGGCATAGCGAACTCGATCTTGGTCGCAGCCTGACGGTGCTTGCTGCCGACGGCCACGCTATTGATGCGGGCGCTTCGCGCCCGCATCTTCTGAGAGTGTCCGCAGCAGAAGCCCACGTTGTGCCGAATCGACCACTTTCGTCGTTAGGAGAGCGCACGAATGCCGGCTGAGCGACGCATTTTCATCATCGGAGCGGTCGCGGTGTTGCTCATCTCGACGCTTGGCGCGGCGGCATCACGCGCGTTCGGATTCCAGTACTGGATACTCTCGTTCCTGTCGCTCGCAATCTACGGCACCGTGGGGGCCGCGGCGGTGCGTGCCGGGGCCGCCGTCTCTCGGGCAACAGGCATCGGGGCCGCCGTTGGGCTCGTCGAGGTCACGCTCGGATGGGCCCTCAGCGCCACCATCGGTCCAGGTCGCCTTGAAGACTCTCCATTCGGCGGTCTCAGCGCCATCGTCATCGGTGGCATTGTCGCGCTCGGGATCTCCATCGCGGCCACTTGGCTCGGGGCGCTTGCGAGCCGCAGACACATGCGCGCGCGCTCGGCATAACGACGATTGCTACCGACGGCGGTTCTTGCTCCGGTTTCGTGTCCACTTCCACCTAACGAGAATGGGAGTCACACGTGCCACGATCCGGACCACGCACGCTGTACAAGTACAGCGACGAGTTCAAGCGGACCGCCGTACGCCTGAGTCATCAACCCGGGATGCAGGTCAAGACGGTGGCGCCGCCGCTCGCTATCCATCCCTTCATGCTGTCGAAGTGGCGGACGGATGTACGGGATGGGGTGATCCAGGGACGAGCGGCGCAGGCGCCCTCGCCCGGTCCCGCCCGCGAAATCGCACAGCTGCAGAAGCTCGAACAGCGGTACGCCGAGCTACAGGAGGAGCATGCGCTCAACGCACTGTTTCGCCGCCGACACACCAGCGACAAGCAGGCAGGCGGCCGAGGCAATCCTGGATGTGATCGGCATCGGCGATTGGCGCGTCGTCATCGCGCTCGCGACGCCCGCGGCCACGCATCGCTCGGCCCGAGTACGTCCCGCAGTCCTTCAGTGGTTCCTCCGCGCCACTTCATGCATCGGAATCCTCATGAACGAGCACAGGATCTACACGACCCCCTTCGCCAGCGTCTATCCGCACTACGTCCACAAGGCGACCCGGAAGGGACGCACGCAGGAGGAGGTGGATGAGGTCATCTGCTGGCTCACGGGCTACACCCCCGATGCGCTGGCGGCGCTGCTCGCGACGGGCGCCGACTTCCGAACCTTCTTCGACGAGGCGCCGGCGCTGCATGCGAACGCGGCCAAGATCACGGGGGTGATCTGTGGTGTGCGGATCGAGGACATCGAGCATCCGCTCATGCAGAAGATTCGCTATCTCGACAAGCTCGTGGATGAGCTGGCGAAGGGGCGACCGATGGTGAAGATCCTGCGTGCCTGATGCGGACAGGATCACGCCTTACCGCAGCTTGAGCAGTCCCTTGCGCCGGACCAGGTTCTTGTAGTCCCACTGAATCGCTCGCCCCTTCTCGAGCCACCGCTGCAGCGCGTCCCGGTCGATCTCCGACACAAGGTTGTAGAACACCGACGCATCCTTGAACTTCTTGCCCACCACATTCAAGTCGGGTTCATCGAAATCGGCGCCGCTCCAGAACATGAGCCGGATGCCCGGCTTCTGCCTGCTGTAGCCCACGATCGGGTTCCCATCGAGAAACCACACCGGATGTGCGTGCCAGATTTTGCGGTCGGCGTCGGGCAGGTGAGCATCGATGTCGGCGGCGAGTTGGTCGCACACCGCGCCGTGCGCTGGCGTCTGCTGTGTGTTGCACTCGCGAATGGCCGCGTGCATGGGTGGGCTCCTGTGGCGTGCCGAGAGCGACGCGGAGTTGTGATGTGGGAGTCGTGACGTGCGGAAAGTGCGACCCGGAACGGACAACCGAAAGCGTCGCCGCGGTGACAAACCATCGGCCGCGCACAGATTCCGCGTCGTGCAGCTCGTTGCCTTCACCTCCTCAGCATCCCCATGATCACGTTCGATCGTCTGTGCGTCCTCGCCTCGCCACCGGCTGGCGCAGCGTTGGCATCTCGCGCGTCGGTCGCGGTAGGCGCCCTTGCCCTCCTGCTGCTCGGCGGGTGCGCCACCGACAATGCTTCCGCGCGCACCGAACCCGTGGTGCGCGACAGTGCGGGCGTCTCGATCGTGGAGTATCCGGCCGAACTCGCGCCGCGTACCGACTGGACGATCGGGCTGGATGACGCCGTGCGCATGGAAGGGGAGTTCTCACAGGTGCGCTACGGCGTGCGCTTGGACGATGGGCGCGTGGTCGTGGCCGACGGCGACAGCCGCACGCTGCGGTTCTTCGGGGCCGACGGCGCGCTGCAGCACACCACCGGTCGCGCTGGCGGCGGACCGGGCGAGTTCCGCAGCATCACCTACATGAGCCGGTGGCGTGGCGATTCCGTGCTGGTATGGGACGTCCAGCAGCGTCGCTTGTCCGTCTTCGACGATGCGGGTGTATTCACGCGCAGCTTTGCACTCCTGACCGATAGCACGACACCGTTTGGCAACGTGCACGGTGTGTTCGAGGACGGGTCGATGTATGCGAGCGGCTTCTCCAGCTTCCCATCGGGTGATGGGCCGCAGCCTGGGCGTCAGATGAGCGACTCGCCGGCCTATCGTTTCGACGCCGATGGTCGGCTCGCCACCACGTACCCGTTCGCCCTCTCCGGCGAGGGTTTCTTCAGCGTGTTCGAGAACGGCGGCTTCAGCGTGATGTCACCGCTCTTCGCGCGCAGCACCACCTTGAAGGCGGGGCGAACGATTCTCGTACATACGAATAACGAACACTTCGACCTGCAGGTGCGCACGCCGTCCGGTGAACTGCAGCGCATCATCCGCCGCGCCGGTACGCCCGCGCCCGTGACGCCGGCGCTGCGTGACTCCGTGGTGGCGCATCTGCTGGCCGAGCTGCCCAACGAGTCGGCGCGCGAACGCAACCGCGGCCCGCTCGAGACGATGGACGTGCCCGCAACCGTCCCCGCGTTCGGTCGCGTGCTGCTGGACCGGGATGATCGGATCTGGGTGGAGGAGTATGCCGCGATTCCCGGCGAGACGTCGGTGTGGCTGGTGTTCGCGCGCGACGGTGCGCTGGTGGCGCGCGCGACGATGCCGCAGCGGCTCACTCCCATGGAGATCGGAACGGACTATCTGCTGGGCGTCGAACGCGATGCGCTCGATGTGGAATCGGTGGTGCTGATCACGGGGCGCAGGTCGTAGGAGCGCGGCCAGCCAGTGCGGCGCGTTCCTGTCACGGGCATTTCCCTTGCGCGCGTGGGGCGCATGCCTCGCACGTCACAGTCGCAAACGATCCCACCGAGCAATGTTGTCGTGCGTTGTGGTCCCGGAAATTGCAGGGAACCCACACACGGAGAGGATGGCCATGCGCATCGCGACGCTGCAGGACCTGCTGTTCAACAACATGACGGACATCTACACCGCCGAACGTCTGCTGCTGCAGTCGCTTCCGGTCATGGCGAGCCTTGCATCCTCACCGCGGCTCAGACAGGCCATGGAGATGCATCTGGAAGAGACCGGCGAACAGGTGGAGCGACTCAAAACGGGGTTCGAACTGCTGAATGCGCCGGCCATGATCAAGACCTGCCCGGGCATTGCGGGCATCATCAAGGAATCGGAGGAGATCGCGGCCAAGGACATTGACCGCGAAGTGCTCGATGCGGCGCTGATCGCCGCGTCGCAGCGCATCGAGCACTACGAAATCTCGGCGTATGGCACGCTGGCGGAATACGCGCGAGCGCTTGGACTGCCCGAGTTGCAGCGGCTGTTCGAGCAGACACTGGCGGAGGAAAAGGCCGCGGATCAGATCCTGAGTGGTCTCGCGGAAGGTGGCATCAACGCCATGGCAGAGCGGGGAACGTCCGCCAGTCTCGATGAGCACGCCCATCCTGCGGCCTATGCGGCAGGTGTCGGCGCCGCAGAGAAGCGAATTCGATAGTTTTCGCTGAGTCGATGAAACGCAGGACGGTGCCTGAGGTCGACCTGACATACCCCAACCCGGTCATGTGCTGTACGCGACCTTCAAATTTCTGCACGTGCTGGGCGCCATCATCCTCGTGGGCAACGTCACGGTGACCGCCGTCTGGAAAGTGTTCGCCGATCGCACGCATGACGCCCGGGTCGTGGCGTTCGGCCAGCGGTTGGTGACCATCACCGACTGGTCGCTGACCGCCGGCGGCATCGCACTGATCGTGATCGGAGGCTACGGCGCGGCGATGGTGGGACGCGTGAACGTGTTCGGCGCCCGATGGCTGGTGTGGGGCCAGCTGCTGTTTGCGCTCTCCGGCGTGATCTGGGCGGCGATCCTGGTGCCTGCGCAGATTCGGCAGGCGCGCATGGCGCGCGCCTTTGCCAATGGCGGCGACATCCCCGAGGCCTATCGCCGAGATGCGCGCCGCTGGCTCGTGTGGGGGATCATTGCCACGGTGCCGCTGGTGGCGGCCGTCTGGTTCATGGTGTTCAAGCCGCTCTGACGGCCGCCAGCGCTGCGATCAGCGCAGCCGACCGCACGGCGGCGATCGGCTGCTCCGCGGCCTGACTTCAACGCTTGCGACGACCACGCGTGGAGCTGCGGGTCCCTGATGCCTTGTCCTCGCCGGTGCCTGAGCGATCAACATCCACGCGCTCCTTGCGCAGATCGGCCTCGACGATCTGCTCGCCCTGCTTTGCCTGCTTCTTGATCACGATCTCTTCCTTGACGACGGCCCGCTTGTCGACGACGGCCTCTTCGTGCATGATGGGAATTCGAATCTCGTCCGTCTCAACCTGCGCCTGTGCGTTCAGCGCATGGTCGCCGGACACTGGTCGCCGTTCCACCGTGACCTCCTCACGCATGACGGGGACGGACTCGCGGACATGCTCCGTCTCGACATGCTTCTCCACGGCGACCTCCCCTGCGCGGACCTGGCGCTTGCCGATGCTGAGCTCCTCTTCCGAGCGCGTGATGTAGTTCGAGCCATTGTCGGCGCGGGAACCATGCTTGGCACGACGTCCCTCAAAAAGGCGCTGGTCGTCAAACGAGGGCTGCCCATAAAAATCGTCGTTGTGAGCCGATGCGCTCAACGACGCGTCTGCCGCGCCGTTGTTCCTGCCCGCCAATCGCTCCATCAGCGTGCGCTCATCGTCGCGTGAGAAGGCATTCCGCGTGTACGGTGGCAGCCCCCGCAGATCCTCGGCGCGCATATTCACCACGACCTCATCTTCGTCATCGTCAAGTCGCGCGGAGCCGATGGGCAGCACAGCCTGACGATGGTGTTCGTCCGTGCCGAACTCATCGTCGAGGCTCACTTCCATATACCGCACTTTCATCTGCTGTGTGTCGACGAGGAGATCATCCACCTCGCCGATCTTGCGTCCGTCCATCGTCTTGATATCCCATCCGCGAATATCCGGTTCTCCGTCAGCAATCTCGCAATCGTCCATGTCGCTCAAATGCAGCAGCGCCGGCGTCGCGCTACCGCGCTGGTCGTGCGTTGCGCTGCTCCCTCGCGAGATGTCGCCGCGATCGTTCGCGTCCAGTTGCTGCGCATCGTGTCTCGTCATGGTCGTGGTCTCCTCGTGGTAAGTCATGCAGTGCCGGCATGTCCAACGCCACGTTGTGTGGCCCGGTTACCGTCATCGCGTCGAACTCGTGATGCCGCGCAGCGAACCCGTCCCTCTGATGCGGCACGTGGAGCGCAGCAGCGCATCTTCGACCCGGATTCCTGCCTGAACCGAAAGGTCGTGCATCTCCCGCACACGAACCATTTGTCTCAGGAGGGCAATTCCCGTCCGCACCGGGGAGGGGATCACACACGAGGAGTGCGTATACGCAGCAGATGGCTTCCGCACCGGCTGCTCCGCGACGCATGTTGCGGTGAGCACCCTCGTCACGATCAACGCCTCATTGCCATCGGAGTCCATTGGTGAAGACACTGGTCAGCGCACGCTCCACGCCTTCGAGCGTATCCTGCGGCATGCGAACACAGAGAGTCGTCCTGTGCACGCTGCTGTTCATCGGCCTCCTGCAGATCCAACACCGTGAGGCAAGCGCCCAGGACGCGCTTCCGGAAGTCCGCCAGCTCGTGACGTTCCTGTTCGAGCCCGGCCGCAGCGGCGATGCACTGCGCATATACGAGGAACAACTGCGCCCCGCGTACGCGCAGCTGCCAGCGCTGAGGCGATTCCGCGGCTATCGAGAGATTGAGAGTCCGGAGCCGCTCGATCTGGTAGTCGTCAGCAGCTACCGCGGCATGGCGGGCATGGATACGGCGAACGCGGCACTCCGCGAACAGGCGCCCGGCGCGCTTGCCCTGTATGGTACGCTGGCCGCGATGTCCCAGTGGCATCACGATCAGTTTGTGGAGATCGAACCCGCGTGGAGTGATGCAGCGCGCGAAGACACGCCGCTCATCGTCTTCGAATACCTGCGCGTCGCGCCGGGAGCCCGGCGTTCCTTTGAGCGTCTGCTCGTCGATGCGGTCCGCCCTTTCGAGCGCGCCGAGATGCTCGTTGAATGGTCCGAAGGCGGGCGCATGCTGGTGAGCGACGGCTGGCATCTGCTCCGCATCCACGGGATCACCTCGCTGGGCGCATGGCATGAACGCGAGCGCAGGTATCGTGAAGCACCGTTTGCCGACGCGATCGATGAACTCGTGGCCGCGCGCAAGACAATCATTCTGCGGGTGGACCCGCGCTTGTCAGTGCGCTGAGACGACCAGACGAAACGTCGCGCTGAATACCTCGCTCGGCGCGACGGTTCGCAGCCCGCCACCGCTGCACAGTGCGTTCACGGGCGCCGTCATCGGCTCGATGCACACAAACGCCTGATCCGGGGGCGCGTACAGTTGCACGTGCGTATAGCCGTCCACGCAGTGCAGACTGATCTGACGTGAATCATCGGCGATCGAAAACTCGGCCGTTGAACGCGTGAGTGCGAAGGCATCGTCGTGCGACGTGTTGCCAAGCGTGTGGTGTGAGGCCGAGAGCAGGCGCGTCCCGCCGGTCGGCAGACCGCGCGCATCGAGCTGGATGTGTCGGCGTTCCGGCAAGCCGAGCCGCCACGCGCGTCGCGTCAGACCCGGCAAGCCAAAGTACGGGTGAAATCCGAAACTCACCGGCACGTGTTCGGTGCCCGTGGCGCGCAGTTCCGTCGTGATTGTGAGCGCCGACCCCTCCACCGAGGCACGGAAATCGAGCGAGTGCCGAAAGGGAAAAATCTCCAGCAATCGATCGTCGCGCCAGTCGATACGAACGCGGCACGAACTGCCATCGCCGCGCGGTGCACTCGTGGGCAGCAGAGACCACGGCACTCCGTGCAGCGGCAGTCCATGCGCGTCTGCTCGCAGCAGCGGCGAATGCATGGCGAGGGCGACCTCCGCACCCGCGGCCCGATATCCATGCTGTTCGAGCCGGTTCGCCCAGGGATGCAGCATCGCAATGCCACACGGATCACCCCGAATCGCCAACCGCTCGAGGTCGTCCACTTGGCGCAGCAGTTCGACGCCGCGATGACGCAGCGACACGCCGAGCAGCTGTGGCGCAAGACGAAACGTCGCCGCGAGGCTCTCGGTGCGCAGCGTGTGCGTGAGCGGTCTCATGCGGACACGCCGATGCGTCACGCGGACGTCGGCACCAGCATCTGACCGTGGCGGTCGTCACGGTTGTATTCACGCAACACGTCGTGTGCGACCTGCGACGGATCATCGCGACAGAGTGCCACGCACGCGCCGCCGAAGCCGGCGCCCGTGAGCCGTGCGCCGTACACCCCGTCGTGCAGTTGCAACAGTGCGACGAGCCAGTCGAGTTCGGGCACCGACACCTCGAAGTCGTCGCGGAGGCTGCCGTGCGAGGCGTTCATCAGTTCCCCGAACTGGATCGCGCTTACCGCTGGTGTTCCGGCGGTGCCACACGCCAGCAGGACCCGTGCATTCTCGGTGACGACATGACGCGCTCGACGCGCGAGCAGCGTCGGCAACGCCGCAAGCGCAGTGATGTCTTCGATGTCGCGCAACGCCCGCACGCCGAGGAGGCGTGCGGCCACTTCGCACTCCGCTCGGCGCTGGTTGTACGCGGTGTCGGAGAGCGAGCGGCTGATACCGGAATCGATCACGAGAATCCGCGCCGGCACCGGCAGCAGTGCCCGCTCGAGCGTGCGGGTGTCGAGAAACAGCATGCGATCGGTGTCCGCGAGACTCGAGGCCATCTGGTCCATGATGCCGCAGCGTACACCCGCAAACTCGATTTCGGCGCGCTGCGCGAGCTGCGCGAGTTGCACATCGTCGATGGCACGCAGTGACCGCTCCTCGCGTACAGCGCGCAGGGTCGCCACCTCGAGCGCGGCACTGGAGGACAGCCCCACGCCGATCGGCACGTCCGAGTCCACCAGCACGTCGAAGTGCGGCAGCTCTGCCCCCCACTCGCGCAGCACTTCGAAACAGCCGTGGACGTAGCGTGCGAACGGCTCAGCCGGTGGGCGTTCCGTGCTGAATCGCGCCGATTCGCTGAGTGCGAGCGCGTGCAGCACATGTTCCGGCCCACCATTTGCTCGCAGCGCGACCCACGTCCGCTGTGGAATCGCCGTCGGCAGCACATACCCATCGTTGTAGTCGGTGTGCTCGCCGAGCAGGTTCACGCGCCCGGGCGCGCTCGTCGCCGTGGTCGGTGACGCACCTCCAAAGCGTTCGCGAAACGTGGACGCGAGGCGCATCTACACGCCACCTGCGATTCGGGAACGCGACATGCGAACGGCCGTGGCGATCTGCTCAATCGGCATCTTGGGCTGCCGGTCGGCGGTGAGCAGGCCATTCGCCTCCTGAAAGGTGTCCGCAAACTGCGTGTAGCAGTAGCCGCTGAACAAAGCCGTGTGCGTCACGACTTCGACGAGCTCGGTGAACTTCCTTGCAAACTCGGCCTCGCCCTCCGCCACGGAGTAGCCCCACGTTTCGGTTGCGCTCGCGTCCCGGCTCGTATCGTACGCGATGCCACCGAACTCGGTGAGCATGATGGGTTGCCCGCGGTGGGGATAGCCATCGAGCGTGAGAATGCGACCGCCGGGCCGCCGACGGTCGAACAGCTGCTGCGTACTCACTTCGGGACCATAGCGTTGGCGCAGATGCTCGAGGTTGTCATCGTAGTCGTGGATGCCGATGATGTCCGTGGCACTGCTTTCCCATCCATCGTTGCCGATGACCGGTCGCGTCGGGTCAAGCGTCTTGGTGAGGTGGTACAGCGCCTCGACCGCATGGCGATGCGCCCCGACCGATGTGAGCTCCGGCACGCCCCACGATTCGTTGAAGGGCACCCACACGATCACGCACGGATGACTGTAGTCGCGTTCGATGACATCGCTCCATTCGCGGATGAGGCGCTTGATGGCCGTGCGGGTGAAGCGGTAGGCCGAGGGCATCTCCTCCCACACGAGCAAGCCAAGGGTGTCTGCCCAGTAGAGGTAGCGGGGGCTTTCGATCTTCTGATGCTTGCGCACGCCGTTGAAGCCCATGGCCTTCGCCAGCTCCACGTCGCGGCGCAGCGCGGCATCGTTGGGTGCCGCCAGGAGCGTGTCCGGCCAGTAGCCCTGATCCAGCACCAGACGCAGCGGGTACGGCCGCCCGTTGAGCAGCAGGTAGTCGCGTGATATGGCGACCGATCGCAATGCTGTATAGGACAGAAACTCATCCAGCACCTCATCACCACAACGCAGCCGCACGTGTGCGCGAATGAGCTGTGGATTCTCGGGACTCCAGAGCAGCTCGTTCCGGTAGTCGTCAATGCCCGGATCGGAGAGGATGATACGCCGATCTGCCTCGCGATCGATCACGCGGTAGGAGTCACTGGCGAGCAGGCGTCCGTTGTGATGGAGCGCAAGATCGAGCCACAGATTCTCCCGCGGGTCGCCCACGATGCGCGCTTCGAAGTGCAGCGCGAAGTTCTCGACGAACGGCGTCCAGCGAATCTTCTCGATGTACGTACGCCCCACCCGCTCGAGCCAGACCGTCTGCCAGATGCCGGTCGTGCGCGGATACCAGATCGAGTGCGGCTCGAGCTGCCAGTCCTGCTTGCCGCGAGGCTTGGTGAGTTCGTGCGGGTCGTCTTCCACGAACACGGTCACGACCTGTTCACCCGACGGATCGAGCACGCTCGTGATGTCGACGGAAAACGACGTGTGTCCACCCTCGTGGCTCACCACGTACCGATCGTTCACCCAGACGCGCGCGCGATAATCCACCGCACCGAAGTGCAGCAGCACCCGCTGCCCGTCCGCGCGCATGGTGAACTCTCGCTGATACCAGCACGCAAAGTGAAATCCGCGATCGCCGATGCCGCTCGCGTTCGACTCCGGTGGATACGGGACACGGATTTCCTGTGGCCACTCGTCAATGTCGCGCGGATGCGCGTAGCGTTTCTCGTCGTCCGTGCGAAATCGCCATGGACCATTCAGGCTCACCCAGTGCGACCGCTCGAGTTGCGGTCTGGGGTACGCGTCGGTGTCATCGGTGGACACCGGCATCAGCGACGGCGTTGCGGTGTCGCTCATCGTCGAGAGGCGGAGTGCATGTCATATCATGCCGGACCGACGACGCTCCAACAATCGTCCGCGTGAGGTATGCCGATGGACATGGTCCGAGTACGGTCGCACGCAGGAGTCGCTGCTCCCGACCGGGGTGCTGGGTGAGATCGAGCGGTCCGAGGCAGACGATCTGCACACGCAAGGTCGGCACGCCGCGCCGCACGATCGGGTATGTGGAATGGCAGACGTGCCAGCACAGCAGGTGGCGTGACTCACACAAGGGGAAACCGATGACCAACGAGGATCCGAAACACGGCGCACACGCACCAGCCGCAGACGAGGAGGAGCTGACTCGCGAGCGATACGAGTTGTTGCGGCGGGTGGAGGACTGGCTCGAGACGCCGATGCTCGTGCTGGCATTCGCCTGGCTATTGCTCCTGATTCTCGAGCTCGTACGCGAAGAGAGTGCCCTGTTCAATGCACTCGGCCTCACCATCTGGGCCGTCTTCATCGTCGACTTCGCGGTGACACTTGTCCTCGCCCCGGACAAATGGGACTACGTCAAGCGGAACTGGCTCACCATCATCTCGCTTCTCGTTCCCGCGCTGCGGGTGTTTCGCATTTTCCGGGCGTTTCGGCTGCTCCGTGTGGCGCGAGCAGGGCGAGGGTTGCGTCTGTTCCGCGTAATCAGTTCGTTGAATCGCGGGATGAAGGCGTTGGGTGAGAGTCTGACGCGACGAGGATTCGCCTACGTCAGCGGACTCACGCTTCTGGTCACGTTCGCCGGTGCGGCGGGCATGTTTGCGTTCGAAAACGAGGCGGTGGGTGGTCCGCGAAGCTACACGGACGCGCTGTGGTGGACCGCGATGCTCATGACCACGATGGGCTCGGAATACTGGCCGCAGACGGCCGAAGGACGTGTCCTCTGCGTATTCCTGGCCCTCTATGCTTTTGGAGTCTTCGGCTACGTTACGGCCGCCTTGGCGACGTTCTTTGTCGGGCGCGACGCCGACAGTGCCGAGTCGGAGGTCGCTGGTGCCAGACAGCTGACGGCGGTTCGGGATGAGCTCAGCGCGCTACGCGATGAGATCCGTGCGCTGTCGCAACGCGCGTCCGAGCTGTGATGCCTGCCTACCCCTCCCCTCTCCGCATGCCCGCGCGAACCGCCTTGAGCCGAGTGGCTGTGCTGTACCTTGGCATGGCAACCGCGCCCGCCATGCTCCCCGCACAGAACCTGGGTCTCACCACGGCGCGCACGTCCGAAGGCGATTGCGACCCACCGGCACGGACGTCGCACCGCTCGACCCGGTTTCAGGACGTGCGCCGCCGCGCCTGATCGGCCTCCCACTCCACGAACGGGCCGTCGAAGTCCACCAGGCGCGTGCCGTCGAACCACCACACCCGCGTGGCCACCTCGCGCAGGAACGCGCGGTCGTGGCTCACGATGAGTACAGTCCCTTCGTACTCACCCAGTGCGTCCTCGAGCACTTCGATGTTCTCCACGTCGAGGTGATTCGTGGGCTCGTCGAGCACCAGCAGGTTCGCCCCGGTGAGCGTCATGATGGCCAGCGCCATGCGGGCGCGCTCGCCGCCGCTGAGCGAGCGAATCTCGCGAAACACCTCCTCGCCGCTGAAGCCGAACGCGCCCAGATGATTCTGCACACTGCCCCGACTCCAGAGCGGGCGCTGGGCCTGAATGGCGTCGTACATGGAGAGTGTGAGCGGCAGGTCGCTGAGGTCCTGGCGGAAGTACGCCGGCGAGATGGAGCTGCCGATGCGCGCCTGCCCACTGGCCGGTTCGCGATCGCCCATGATGGTGGCGATGAAGCTCGACTTGCCTGCACCATTCGGTCCCACAAGGGCAACGAAATCGTTGCGCCGCAGCACCGCCGTGAAGTCGTCCACGAGCACACGCCCCGGCACTTCCACACGCAACGCCTCAATGGCGATCACCTGATCACCGCCGCGGTCGGCCACCTTGAACTCGAGGGACATCGCGGCTGGATCGCCGGGCGGCGGCGCGAGTCGCGGCAGCCGCTCGAGCCGCTTGCGCTTGCCCTTGGCCTGGAAAGAGTTCACGCCGGCGAGATTCCGCCGAATGTACTCCTCCTCCTTCTTCACGTACGCGCGCTGCTTCTCCACCTCGCGGTCGCGCGTGAGGCGACGCTCGGCGCGCTGCGGCACGAACGCGCTGTAGTTGCCTTTGTACGACTCGCTCGACTTCGCTTCGATGTGCAGGATGTGCGTACAGATGGCGTCGAGGAACGCACGGTCGTGTGAGACGACCAGCACGGTTTCGTCGGCGTCCTTGAGCCACTCCTGCAGCCAGTTGATGGTGTCGAGATCGAGATGGTTGGTGGGCTCGTCGAGCAGCAGCAGGTCGGCCGGCGCGATGAGCTGTGCGGCGAGCCCCACACGTCCGCGCTCGCCCCCTGATAGCGTGGTGACGAGCCGCGTCTTCGATTCCTCGGCGTCGAAACCGAGGCCCTGCAGCACGGCGTCCACGCGGGCGTGGTACTCGTAGCCGCCGAGGTCGCCGAATCGCTCCTGCTCCCGCCCGAACTGCTCGAGGAACTCGTCGGTCACCTTGTCACCCAGCTCACCGAGCTGCATGGCCATGTCGGCGATGCGCTGCTCGAGCGCCATGACCTCGCGCCACGCGGCGGCGCCCGCCTGCCAGACGGTGGTCGCGCCTTCGAATGCGCGATGCTGGTCGAGCAACGCGTGTCGCAGCCCCGGCTTGCGCGCCACGGCGCCCACGGTGGGCTGGCGGTCGCCGGTGATGACGCTGAAGATCGACGTCTTGCCCGCGCCGTTGCGCCCGATGATCCCCCACCGCTCGCCCTCGGCGACGGTGAAGGTGATGTTCTTGAGCAGTTCGGTCGCTCCGAAGGAGATCCCGATATTGGAGCAGGAGAGCAGCGTCACGCGGCGGCGAAGGAAGCGGGTGAATGGCGACGTACCACGCGTCGGTGGCACCTGGAATCGACCGACGTCGGGCAGGCGCGCGGCACCCGGGGATTCCCGGCGCGCGCGTTCCGGTCAAAGTTATGGTGGCGCACGACAATCTCCGATCCTTCGTCGTGAGCTTTCACTCATGGAGGACACCAGTGGACGAGGCGCTGCCCACGAGCCCACCGCCCGATCTGAACGCTGCCATCGAGGCGCACGTGCTGCCGTTGGCAAGGGAGCTGAATCATGCGCTGCTTCGCGTGTACGCACATATTCAGCCGCCGTACAGTCTGAACGACGACGAAACGTACCAGGTGGATCTGTCCCGGAGTCGCCTGTCGATCCTGTACGGTAACCAGACCGCCTTCGAGGCCGACGTGCAGGTGCTTGGCACGTACAACCGGGACGAGGGCGTCTGGCTCTGGCCGCGCGGCAATTCCTCCGTGCGTCCCGACGCGTACGAGGCGGTCTTCACCACGCTGGCCTCGATCGACGCCTGCCGCGAGCTGCTTCGACCCAACCGATTCCTGGTACGCGAGGAGCTGGCGTTTGCGTTCGCCGCCTGGCTGGCGCGTGAGGCCGGCTGCTTCGGTGCGTACCCCGCGATGTTCAGCGATGGGCTCTACGTGTTTCTGGCGCTCGAGACGCTGACCGGCCACCATGGCCATGCCGTGCGCACGATGAGCTGCGGCTTCTGCACCCGCAGCGGTGAGATGTGCGACCAGATCATCGCGGTGGCGTCGGACCTCGGTGTCTGCAGCGAGTGCGTCCGCGACTTCGAGGCGGTGGCGGGACACCAGTTTCCCGATGATGCGCCGGCCAGCGAAGGAAGCACGTGGCCAACGGAGCCGGACGCCGCCGAGATGCATCCCACCGTGCCCTGCATCGCCTGCGGCGACTTCGGCCGACGAATCTTCGGCCGTGAAGCCAGCCTCTGCCACAGCTGCCTGGCGATGTGCGTCGAGGCGCTCGGCGCGGTGTGAGGGTGAGGAGGGGGAGACATGGACGACAGGTTGCTCAGCGGGGCGAGCGTCGCACGAACGACACCCCCTCCATTTCCCGCGACACCGCCGCCGGCACGGTGATGCGCAGGTGCTGCAGGATGGACGGTGCGATGTCCACGATCGCGGACTGTCCGCTCGTGAAGCGCGCCTCGAGCGTCGGCACGTTGGTCACAATCCACGTCGTGCGCTCACGTTCGCTCTGGCGGCCGTGCCCCTTGCCCGTGAGCACATCGCGTCCGTGATCGGTGGTCACCACGATCATCCAATCTTCGCCCAGACGTTGGCGCTGCTGTACGGCCGCCCAGATGCGCCCGACCTGCGCGTCGGCCTGCTGCACCGCGGCGTCGAACGCGTCGCCATCGCCCTGCGCGTGTCCCACATCGTCGGTGTGCTGCAGGTACACCCAGGACAGGTCCGGTCCTTTCGACGCGATGTACGACGCGGCCTGCGTGGACACGTGTTCATCGATCGCCAGGATGTAGCGCGAGGCCGGGTCGTGAGGAAAGCGCACGGTGTCGCGTTCGAACCCATCGACCGAGTGGTCGAGCGCGAAGCCCCCCGCGTCGGGGTGCCCCTCACCCACCAGCACGGTGCGATTGTCCAGCCAGGTGGAGAAGAGCGCCGTTGTTCGCGACGGCTCGACGGTCTCCACGATGCGGAAGATGTTCCAGTAGTCGTAGTTGGGCGACTGGTTACTGTTGCCGCGCACGTTGTGCTTGTTCGCCCACGTTCCCGTGAGCAGGCTCATGTACCCGGGTGCCGACACGGTGGGCGTTTCGGTGGGGCCGCCGAGTTCGCCGCCCACGTGTGCGCGGGCGTAGCCGCCAGCTGCGGCGATCGCGTCGAGGGCTGGGGTGGACACCCGTTCAATCACATCGGCGGGAATGCCATCGAGCAGGATGAAGACGGCCTTGGGCGGGCCCTGCTCGGCGTTGGTCGCAGGGAGCCGGCAGGCGACGAGCAGGGGAACGCTGAGCAGGAGCGCGCGTAGATTCCGCATGCTCAATGGGTAGCGCGCCGGACCGCGTCACGCCATCGTCGCTCCGCGGCAGTGCGCCTGCCATGTCGGCGATCGTGTACGCTGCTCCCTCTTGTCTCTCCCGTGACCACCATCCGCGCGTGACACAACCTTTACCAGCCTTCTCACGCCGGCGCGGTGCCACGATCATGCTCGCGTGTCTGGCACTGCTCGGCACCCACGCGTCTCCGCTCGCCGCGCAACCGCTGCCGGACAGCGTGCGTGCCGCGTTCGACAGCGCGGATGTGCGCGCTCGCGCGCTCGCCTACTGGCTGCAGTGCGTGCCCACGGTCGCCCGCCTGCGCGCCGCCGGCCAGTTTGGCCAGGCCGCGACGGCGCCGAAGCTGATTCACTGCGAGCGCTTGGCGGATGGCGTTCCGATTGGTGGGGTCTTCGATGTGGACAGCAGTCTGCGCGCCGTGGATCGACTGCAGCTCGTGCGACTCGATGGTGATCGCAGTCCGTACATCGGTGCGGTGGACACCATGCGCGTGGCGGCAGAGGTGCGTCTGGTGCGCGCGGTGACGCAGCGCCTCGGTGATGCGTGGCGGCGCCAGAACCGCCCGTTTTCGGCCATTCCAATCGCGCGCGTCGGCGGCGGCAGCGAAGTGTGGGTGATCCCGCGCACGAACCGGGCGCGCATGGTGGTGACGGGCGGCGACATCGGCTTCGTGGCCGACGACTCCGGGTCGATGCAGATCATTGCCGACCGTTCGGCCACGTGGACACAGGTGCCGCTGCCCGTCGACGAACCGCTCGAAATCATCAGCAATACGCCGCTGGTGCCCGCCGTCGCGGATCTGATCACGGCACGGTATCAGGCCGAGTTCGGTCGCACGGTGTCGGTGCGCACCCCGGTAATGATCAGCCGCCTCGTGCCGGGGGTCGACCCGGCGACCGGCGCGCGATTCGTGTGGGAGCACTCGTTCGGAGTAGGGACGGTCGGGCGGCTGTAGTCAGGGAAATCCGCATGCGACGGCCGATTCGGCGTGGATACATTCCGGAATGGCTGCGTCGCGCAGCATCCACCGATTCCGCGACACTGGTGTGCTTCGTCGTTGCCTGGCGACGAATGCGTGGGCACAGTGATTCCGGAGCTTTGATGAAGCGGATCGCGCGCAGCTGGTGGAGCGTGTTCGTGCTGGTCACGCTGGCGTGGTTGTTTGCCGAGCGACAGGTATTCATCACGACCGAGGCGTTGCCGGTCCGCACCCTGCTGCTGCAATACAGCGGCGTTCTGGCCATGGCCTGGATGAGCATCGCCATGATCCTGGCGACACGCCCGCAGCAGCCCGAGCGCTGGTTCGGTGGGCTCGACAAGATGTACCGGCTGCACAAATGGGTCGGCATCAGTGCGTTCGCGATGTCGGTGGTGCATTGGCTGAGCGTCAATGCGCCGAAGTGGGCAGGCGCGTTGGGGCTGGTGGAGCGCGGGGCTCGCGGGCCGCGTACCGACGCGACCAACCCGATCGAGCAGTGGCTGCGTGGCTATCGCGGTGACGCCGAATCCATCGGGGAGTGGGCGTTCTTTGCCGTGGTGGTGCTCACGCTGGTGTCGCTCGTGCACCGCATCCCGTATCGATGGTTCTACAAGACCCACCGTTGGCTGGCGGCTGCCTATCTCGCGCTGGTGCTGCACACGGTCGTGCTCACGAAGTTTGTCTACTGGACGTCACCAGTGGCGCTGCTGCTGGTGCCGCTGCTCGTGTGGGGCTCGTGGGCCGCCGTGATCGTGCTGTTCCGGCGCGTTGGGACGAGGCGCCAGGCGAACGGCACGATCGCCGCGATGACATACTATCCGGGCGTGCACGCGCTCGAAGTCGCGATCGATATGTCCACGGGATGGCGCGGGCATCGGCCGGGGCAGTTCGCGTTCGTCACGTCGAGCCGATCCGAGGGCGCCCACCCGTACACCATGGCGTCGGCGTGGGATGCCGAGACGGGGCGCGTCACGTTCATCGTGAAAGAACTCGGCGATCACACGCGACGCTTGCGCGAGACACTGCAGATCGGCCAGGCCGTCCGTGTGGAGGGGCCATACGGCGCGTTCACCTTCGAGGGGTCGGAGCCACGCCAGATCTGGGTGGGTGGCGGCATCGGCATCACGCCGTTCATCGCTCGCATGCGATTCCTTGCCAGCCACACCACGCGCCCATCGCAGCTCGTGGATCTGTTTCACGTCACCACCGACGAGGACGAGACCGCGTTCGCGAAGCTGCGCGCCGATGCCCAGGCGGCCGGCATCCAGTTGCATCTGCTGGTCGATCGACGCGACGGTTTGCTGTCAGCCGCACGCATCCGCGAGGTGGTGCCCTCGTGGCGCGAGGCCTCCGTGTGGTTTTGCGGACCGGGCGCGCTGGGCGATGCGTTGCGCACCGACTTCGCAACGCACGGCTTCGCAGTGGACCGGACGTTTCATCAGGAGCTGTTCGCGATGCGCTGAAGGTCGTGGCCTGAATCGGCGTGTGGTCACGGTGTCACGGCGCGACCCGCATCGTCTCCCGATACACACGCCCCACGCGATCCGTGGCCTCCACCGTCACCTCGCGGGCGCCCACGGAGGGCGTGGCGTAGAACAGGTGTGACGTGGGCACTGGGTCCACCCAGCTGTTCACGGCCGGCTTGTCCGGCCCGAGATGGAGCTCCATCGAGAGCGGATCGAAACCCGTACGGCGCGCCATCGCGCCGCGCGGGACGCCGTCCTCGAACCAGGTCACCGTCCACGCGGGGTCCCACGCCCAGATGTTGGCCACGATCTCGTCGGGCGCCTTGGGATCGGCACCGCGCGGATACACGCGCATCTGATGCGCCGCTGGCTTCCCGGTGGCCTGGTAGCGCCACGTGAGCGCCGAGTCCTGCACCTCGACCACGGTGTAGCCGTTCGGCGTGCCGTCGTAGCAGATCGGACCGCTCCACCAGCCGCCGCAGACGGCCCCATTCACGATGTGCGTGGCGCCGCCGTCACTCACGTGCTCGAGTTCGTGCATGTGTCCCGACAACAGGTACGCATCGTACGGTTCGAGCACGCGATACAGCGCCTCGCGGTTCGCGACCGACTGCGACACGTTCGGCGAGCCTTGGCCGGCCCGCCCGCTCATCGTGCTCAATGGCGGGATGTGCAGCAGCACGACCACAGGCGCTCCGGCCTCTACCGTGGCGAGATCGGCGGCCAGCCACGCCAACTGCCGATCGCCCACATAGCCGATATAGCCCGCGCCGTGCCAGAACACATCGTTGAGTACCACGTAGTGGACGGCCCCGCGATCGAAGGAGTACCAGGTGGGACCGAAGTGCTGCTCGAACGTGGCGGCCGATGCTTCGCTGGTGCGCTCGGTGAACACGAGATCGTGGTTCCCGATCACCTGGTAGAAGGGCAGCCCCATGCGCGTGACGGCCCGTTCATACTCCGGGTAGAGCGTCAGATCATCGAACATGATGTCCCCACAGGTCACCCCGAACATGGGCACGTCACCCAGCGCGGCAACCGTCTCGAGCACGGACGGCACCGATTCGGCGTGAAACAACCCCATGTCCCGCGCATCCCGCGTCTGCGGATCGGCCAGCACGAGCAGCGCATGTCGCGCGTCGTCAGCCGTGCGACGCAGGGCAAAATCCATGCGCTGTTCCGTCTCGGTGGTCAGCGGCGCGTAGAAGCGCATGGTACCGCTGGGGTTGCGTGCCGGCTCGTGACCGGCCGGAGTGCTCACCATCACGAACGGTTGCAGCGGGTCGGCCAGGAGGGTGTAGCGGCCGTCCGGGCGAGTGCGCACCACGCTCACGCCATCGCTGATGCGCACTCCGCCAACACCCCGACCGTCCACATGCACTCGACCGGTTACTCGGACCGGCGCACGCGTGGGCGCAAGACTGGGGAGCGGTGCGTACGGGTCACGCGCCAGCTGCTCGGCGAGCAGCGGCGTGGGCAGGGTGATGGCACCGGCCGCGAGACCGGAGAGACGGAGAAAGCGACGACGATCCATGGCAAGCGTCCGGTAGAGGTAACGCTGCATCTTGCGTCCCGCGTTCTTCGACGGGGCGACCGGAGGGTCACGGCTGTGTCACTGCGTCGTGCACGCCGGACCGCCTGGCATCGGGTTAACGAACGTGTGGTTCCCGCGTCTGTTGGGTGATGCCAGCATCGCTCCTGCGCGTCACGCGCCTGACCCTTCTTGCGGCGGTCCTGATCAGCTGTGCCTCCGACGGCGCGTCGACGGCGCCCGCACCGCCCGCGCCCGGACCGCCCGCACCCGGACCGCCCGCGCCCACCGGCTCGTACTTCCCCACAACCGACGCGAGCTGGGAGACCGTTCGCCCAGCGGCGGCGGGGTTCGATTCTGCACTGCTCGCGTCCGCATTTGACTGGGCTGGTGCGCAGAACAGCGCGGCCGTGCTCATGCTCTGGCGTGGCCGCATCGTGATGGAGCGCTACTGGCAATCGTGGGATACGCAGACGCGCGGTCCCTATTTCTCAGCGGGGAAGACGATCACCGCTGCGCTCACGTTGGACCTGGTGCACGATGGCGTCGTGGCGCTCGACGCGCCCGCCTCGACGTACCTCGGGCCCGGGTGGTCGCGCATGTCGTCCGACGAGCAGGCGGTCAGCGTGCGTCGCCTTCTTTCGATGAGTTCGGGGACCAACGACTCGCTACAGCGCGTCTTCAATCCCGCAGATGGCCGCTTCTACTACAACAACCCGGCGTACTACCAGCTCTTTGGCGTCATGGCGTCGGCCGCCGCGCAGGAAGTGCCGATGCTGGCGTCTCAGCGGCTGTTTTCGACCATCGGGATGTCGCGCACCCTGCTCATCGGCAACGTGGATACTGGCGTGTCCGGCTACATCGTCGTGGGTTCGGCGCGGGACTTTGCCCGTTTCGGCTTGCTCACATTGAACCATGGCCGATGGAATGGCACGCAAGTGCTCGCGGACAGCGCGTTGCTGCATCAGGCGCGACAGCCGTCGGGGACGGACAACCCGTCGTACGGATGGCTCTGGTGGTTGAACGGAGGGTCGTCCTTCCGCACCCCGGGTCCATATTTCCTGCCCACCACCAATGGTCCCCTGTGGCCGGCAGGCCCCGCCGATCTCGCGGCTGCATTGGGCAAAGACGACAAGAAGCTGTATGTCGTCCCGTCGCTGGGTCTGGTTGTGGTGCGTCTCGGCGAGCGCGCGCCGATTTCCGGCGGCATAAGTCCGGCCGCGGTGTCCACGTTTGACAACGCGTTCTGGACACGCTTGATGGCGGCACGCCGGCCGTAGCGAGTCGCGACGTTGGTGCCCCCGACGTCATGGCGGCAGTTCGGCGCCCGCAATGACCCGATGGAGTACCTCAGATTCTCCCCACCGACGAATACCCGCGCCAGGCCGGTGCGGCGAGCTTGCATGGACATCGCGGGCACTGCCGTTCGCCCGTGCATTTCGCTCGCACTCCGCAACGGAGATGGTATGGCTGAGCTCCATGTACAACGCAAAGAATCGAATATCTGGCCGTGGATTATTGGCGCGCTGCTCTTGGCGGCCGTGCTGTGGTTCGTCTTCATGCGTGCTGATACGCGCAACGTGACCTCTGCGAACACCGCGGACAGCATGTATGCCCAGCCCGGACAGGGCACGTCGGCCAATCCGATGATGCCCGGCACGCCGTAATCGCGCCGCTCTCGCACACGCGTCCCGCTGCCGATCGGGCGCGGCGACGCCCCTGCTCGCCCTCAGCTTTCGGAGATCCACATGCAAGACCGTACACATGCGCCACACGACACATCGAATGTGTCAGGGCGCCTGGACAACTCGACGTCAGGGCAGCTCGCGCACCTCAGTGAGATGGACGACTACGAAATCAGCGATGGAGAGCCCGACATCAAAGGCTGGGATGTCCGGACGATGACGGGCGAGAAGGTGGGGAAGGTCGAAGATCTCATCGTGGATACCGCCCTCATGAAGGTGCGCTACATCGAGGTCAAGTTCGACAAGCTGCTCATGGCGAGCGGCGAGATGCGGCACGCACTCATCCCCATCGGCTCGAGCCGCCTCGACGACGACGCAGACGACGTGCTCGTGAACCTCCGTGACGAGCAGATGATCACGCTGCCGGCTTATGTGCGCGGTGCGCTCACACGGGAGTACGAGTCGGAGCTGCTGCACGGGTTTGAACGCGCCGACGCGTCGTCGCCCACGCTCGTCGGCGAAGGGAGCGACTTCTATGACGACGAACACTTCAATGAAGGCCGCGCATTCGAAGGGCGCCGGACCGCGGAACGACGCGACGAGTCGTATCTGCGCCGCCTCGACCGCTGAGCAGGCGCGACCTCACGATCGGTGACACCAGTCACAATGTCACGACCGACGCGCTGACCTTCGTTGCATCGCGAACTACGCGTGGCATTGTGTCTGGTGCCCGGGGTCGCCACTCTACATGTACCCCGCACTCTCCAGGTGCGAGCGCCAGCGCGCCGCCTGACGCGCTGTCTTTGAGCTTTGCTCACCCCCTCACGGGGTTCCGCGCTTGCCGCAGGTGCTGATGCGATGACGTCCGGGCTCGCCGAGCTCCGTGCTGCGGATGGTACCCTGGTCACGGTCCTCTCCGGTGACTGGTCGCTCGAGCGTGAGACGCCACGATTCGAGGCGCTGGTCGCTGGCAGCGAGAGCGCGCACGGGAAGGCGGTATCGCTGACCGTCGACGCGACACAGCTTGGCGCGTGGGACAGCAGTCTGCTCGTATTTCTCGAACAGGCTCAGGTCTACTGCGATGCGCAGCAGATCGACCTGGACCCGTCGGGTTTGCCCGAGCAGGTCACCCGCCTGTTGGCACTGTCGCGCGCGGTGCCGGAGCGCGCTACGAGCGTGAACACGCCGGATCGTCCATCGGCCATCACGCGCTTCGGGGCGAGCGCGCTCAGCACGTGGGCCAGCATCGAACAGACGCTCACGTTCGCCGGACAAGTGGCCATCGCAGCAGCACAGCTGCCCACCGGCAAGGTGCGCATGCGCTGGCGCGATTTCTGGGTGGTCGTGCAGTCGAACAGCTCGGGCGCGCTCCCCATCGTCACGCTGATCGCACTGCTGGTTGGTGTCATCATCGCCTTCCTCGGCGTCGTCGTGCTCGAACGCTTCGGGGCGGGGTATTACAGCTCGTACCTCGTGGGGTTCGGCATGTTGCGCGAAATGGGCGCGCTGATGACGGGCATCATCATGGCTGGCCGCACGGGCGCGGGCTTCGCCGCCGAGCTTGGCAGCATGAAAATCACCGAGGAGATCGATGCGTTCGTCACCCTTGGCGTGTCCCCGATTGAACATCTGGTGCTGCCGCGCATGCTCGGCATCCTGCTCATGATGCCCCTGCTCACGCTGTACGCGGATTTTGTGGGCATCATGGGTGGCATGATGGTCGCGTTATCGCTGCTCGATCTGTCGGCCACACAGTTTGTGGGAGGCATGTTGATGGCCGTGACGCTCTCCGATGCGCTACTCGGCGTGTTCAAAGGATTCGTGTTCGGACTGCTGATCGGATTCGCCGGCTGCCTGAAAGGGCTGCAGACCGGCAACGGCGCAAGCGCGGTCGGACGCGCCGCGACATCCGCCGTCGTACTCGGCATCACCCTGATCATTCTCGCCAATGCCGTGATCGATTGGCTGGCTGCCCTGCTCGACATCTGATGACGACCCCGGCGATCGAGGTGCGCAATCTCATCATGCAATACGGCGAGCTCGTGATCATGCGGGATCTCAACTTCTCCATTCAGCGTGGCGAAGTGTTCGTGATCATGGGCGGCAGCGGCAGTGGCAAGAGCACGTTGCTCAAGCATCTGATCGGACTGAAGGCGCCGGCCGAGGGGACGATTCTGTTCGACGGCGAGGACATTCTTGCGAGCGACGAACTGCAGCGCAAGGCGGTGCTGCGGCGCATGGGCGTGCTCTACCAGAACGGCGCCCTCTGGAGCGGGCTCACACTCGCCGAGAACGTCGCGCTGCCCCTGCAGGAGTTCACGACGCTCGATGCGCGCGCGATCGAGGAGGTGGTGGCGCTCAAACTCGCACTGGTGGGGTTGCGCGGATTCGGGGAGTTCTATCCCGCTGCCATCAGCGGTGGCATGCGCAAGCGCGCCGCGCTGGCACGTGCGATTGCGCTCGATCCGGAGGTGCTGTTCTTCGACGAGCCCTCGTCGGGCCTTGACCCGATCAGTGCGAGCCGACTCGATGACCTGATCGTGGAGCTCAAAGCGAGCTTCGGCACCACAATTGTCGTGGTGACGCACGACCTGGAGAGCATCTTCCGCATCGCGGACCGCGCACTCTTTCTCGACATCACGGAGAAGACCATGACGGCGCTCGGACATCCGGCCGAGTTGCGAGACCATCCACCGAGCGACGAGGTGCACCGATTCCTGACGCGCAGCAGCGAGGGGCTGTCATGAGCGCGCGCGCGAACCCGACGCGCATCGGGCTGTTTCTGGTAGGGGCATTGGCGTTGGCCGTGCTGGCGGTGGCCATGCTGGCATCCAACGCGTGGCTGGAGCGGCGCACCACATTCGTGGCGTACTTTCCCGAAACGGTGAACGGGCTCGAGAAAGGCGCGCCGGTGAAGTTTCAGGGCGTGCCGGTGGGCTCGGTGCGCGACATCATGATCGAGATCAACCAGACAGACAAGACGTTCCAGGTGCCAGTGAAGTTCGACATCGAGCTGTCGCGTCTCACCACGCATCTGGGCACGTACGTGAACCTCGCCGATACGATCGTGCTGCGACAGCAGGTGCAGAATGGCCTGCGCGCGCAGCTGCAGATGGAAAGCATCGTGACGGGTCTGCTCTACGTCGAGCTGGCGTATCGTACCGACTCCACGCCGCCGCGTCTGGCGAACAAGTCGGAAGAGTTCCCCGAAATTCCGACCACCCCCTCGCTCATGGCGGCGCTCGGTGGCGGCGCGGGGAGCATTCTGGCCGACGTGATGAGGATTCTGAATCGCGTCAACGACATGCTGGCCGACGTCAACATGGTGGAAATCAATCGCGCCGTCGTGCAATCGGCACACGCGATCGAAGAGCTGGTGAGTTCGCCCGAAATCAAGGCCGTGCTTCGCGACATGCCCGGCATGACCGCGCAGCTCAATCGGACCATGGCCGAGGTCGAGCGGCTGGCCTCCCGCGCCGAAGCGGCGATCGATCCGATGCAGGCGCAGATCACCGGCGCATCAACCGAGGCGATTGCCACGTTGCAGGCGTTGCGCAAGACGCTCGACGAAACGCACGGCCTGCTCTCCGCCGATGCCGGTCCGGGATATGCGCTGCAAGGCGCACTCACGAGTCTGCGTGATGCCGCCGATGCGTTGCGGCTGTTGATCACGTCACTGGAGCAGAATCCCGACATGTTGTTGCGCGGCAGGAAGCCGCCTCCGAACTGACATGCCTCATTCCTGGACGCGTTTCATGCGCATTACTCGTCTGCTCATGCCGCTGGTGCTGGTCACTCTCGCGGGCTGCGTCAGTCTGTCCCGCAACGCGCCGGCCGTGCAGCACTTCGTGTTGAGCGGGGCGCGCACCCCGCTCGCGGCCGCGAGCGTCGATTCCGCAGGTCTGAGCATCGGCATTCGGCGGATGGATCTTGCGCCGTATCTCACCACGCCGAGCATCGTCGTGCGACGGGGGACGCATGTCATCGAAACGTCGGCGTTTCATCGCTGGGGAGAAGATCTGGGCGAAGGGATCAATCACACGGTGGCCGCGCATCTGGCGAACCGTGGCCCGGTACGGCTCGTGAACATCGCACCGTGGGCGGCTCGCACACACCACGACTATTTGGTTCAGCTGCACGTGACACGCTTCGAAGGGGTGGCCGACTCGGCGGCCACGACCGCGGGCGTGCACGTCACGGCGTCGTGGGACATCATCCAGCCGCTCGATGGGACGCTGTTGGTGCGCGGCACCACCGATTACCGGGACGGGCGCTTTCCCGTGGGAGACTACGCAGCGATGGTGGCGGAGCTCAACCTCGCGTTGCAGCGTGTCGCGGTGGATCTCGCCGCATGTCTCGCCCGACTTCCCGGCGCCACACGCGAGCCGTGCGCGCTCACCCCGTGAACGGTGGCTGCTGTCGCCACGGCATGTAAAGAACGCGGAACGTACGCCGATGCGACTGGCGACGAGAGGGCTCGCAGGTTTGCGTTCAGCGAGGATTCTGCGCTCCGCCCTTTCGCGTGCACTCAGCCCGGCTTCATTCATGTTCATCGTGTATCTGTCTCTCGCGCTCGCGCTGACGCCCGCGCACACTGCGCCGACGCCAGCGGCCACCCTCGGCGTGCCGAGTACGATGTCGCCATCCGCGGTGGTGCGCCGCTGGGATGCCACCGGTCACCGCGCGATGGCGGCGATCGCGTACGATCGTCTGTCCCTGGCCACGCGCCTCCGGGTCGATTCACTGCTCCGGGCGCACCCCGACCGTGACTCGCTCGCGGTCAACGTGGATGCGAGCACCGCCGCGGGTGTGCGCGAGCTGTTTCTGCGCCTGTCGGTGTGGCCCGACCGCATTCGCCGCGACCCGCGCTTTTTCGATGAGCTGAATCCGCGGGCCGTGCCCACGCCGCTGCTGCCGGGCTTCCCGTCCATGGCCAGTCGCTCCACGTGGCATTACCTGCCGCGCAGCTTTTCCACCGACGGCACGCCCACGCAGCTGCTCACGGCACCGAATGCCGTGACGGCGCTCCCGGGGTTTGCGGACGCCTTGGCCGATCGCGGCATTCCCGCGAGTGTGCGCGCGTACGGCCTCGGGTGGCTCGTGCATGTGATCGGCGATCTGCATCAGCCGTTGCATGGCATCTCGCGGGCAAGCAAAGTGCGCCCGAACGGTGACTCGGGTGGAAATGCCGAGTGGGTGCAGATTGGTCCGGCGTCGCTCGACACCTCCAACCTGCACGCCGTGTGGGACGGCATGGTGCGCCGGACCGCACCCGATGTGCTCCTCGATCAGCTCGCGCAGCAGCTCGTGGTCGACCTGCCCATCGATCCGGCGAGCGCCGACCTGCACATTCCGCAGGGCGCCGCGTTCGCCGACGCGATCCAGCGGTGGGCGGATGAAAGCGCCACCCTCGCGCGATACGTTGTCTACGAGTATCCCGACCGCACTGCGGGCGGACCGCCGCCGCGCCTGTCTGAGGCGTACATGACGCTGGCGGGGAGCGTCGCGAGGGCGCGTATCACACTGGCCGCTTACCGATTGACCGCGCTGCTGGAGGCGCGCCTGGCGCCGTGAGCGTGCGCGCCGCGTGCCCGTACCGCGCGTCTTCTCCGTCAACGCGGGTCGATGGCGAGCCGGAACGGGCGCAAGGCGCCGGCGGCCCCTTGCACAATCGGCGTCGGCGCCCAGTTTCTTCGTCGTGACCAGCCAACACAATGAGATCGATGCCCTCTATCCCGCGGTGTACGACGAACTGCGTCGGCTCGCGGCCGCGCAGCGCCACAAGCAGGCGCCGTCGGAGACGCTGAGCACCACGGCCATCGTGCATGAAGCCTACCTGCGGCTGGCAGAAGGCGGTGCGGCCCACTGGAACGACCGAGCCCATTTTCTGGCGGTGGCGTCCCGCGCCATGCGCTTTGTGCTGGTCGATCACGCCCGGGCACGCACGGCGGCCAAGCGGGGAGGACGTGGCCAGGCGGTCTCCTTCGATGAAGCGGCGATCGTGATGGACGATCGCTCCGAGGACGTGCTCGCCATCGAAGAGGCGTTGCAGCGCCTCGAAGCGCATGATGCGCGGCTGGGCGAGGTCGTGCAGCTCCGCTTCTTCGGTGGACTCAGCCATGAGGAAATCGCCGAAGTCGTGCAGCGGTCCGTGCCCACGGTCAAGCGGGACTGGACCCGTGCCCGAGTCTGGCTTCATCGCTTTGTTACGGACGGAATGACGTCAGAGTAGCACCACCGTTGCGCTTCGCGAGCCCGACCGTCCTCGGCCGGGCATCGCGGCGACACGGTTGCCAGACTTACAGCTGATTGGGATACGCCCACTGGGTTTCCGTCTTCTCACAACGATCGCGCTTGCCAGGCGTATCGTTCACGATGGTGAAGCCGGGTACGGAGCAGGCGATCGGGCGTGAGCCACTGGCGATCGGATTGCCGATGCCAGGCGCCTTCGTGGGCAGACAGTTGTCGCGACCGGTGCGCTCGTTGTAGTCACTGTACATCGCGTTCGGACAGACCGTGATCACGAACGTGGTGTTCGACTTGCTGCACTTCAGCACCTTCGAGGTGTTGTTCCAGTCGGACGTGAAACCGTTCGGGCATCGCACGCCGTTCTGCGGGGGCATGGCTTCGCGTTCGATTGCGTCGACGTGTGAGGCTCGCGGTGCCATGAACTGGGGAGCCGTCGCGGCGAGCGATCCGACAAGGGCGCTTACGGTGGCGACCGTCAGCTTGCTGAGCATGGGAATCCTCCTGGGAGATGGTGGGCCGGTTGGGCGAGCTCGCGTCATGTGGCACGTCGCCCCCGTACTGCACTCATCGTGAATCACCCAGATATCGGATCATCACCGCACGCCATCACCTCAACGCCGGCGGTGACGACGGCTGTGCAGCAGGCGCCGCCAGCGCATCGAGTGCGGCGGCGATCTCGGATGCGCGTTCGGTCTGGTTGTCCGCGCGCAGCAACGACAACAACTCGCCGCCACTCTGTCGCGCCAGTCCACGCAAATCGGGGCCATGCTGGCGTGCCGCCTCAAAGACCGTCTGCAGTTCGGCGATGGCGTCTGCATGGCGCCCAGCTTGTGCCAGGCACCACGCACGGTTCGCGCGCACGCCCAACGCATGTGGATGCACCGGGCCGTAGGCGCGCATCACGATCGCAACTGCCTGCTCGAACTCCTGCAGCGTCGCCGTCGCATCGCCGCCGCCGCGACAGGCCACGTTGGCGGCCTTGGCCAGCGTGATGGCGCCGCCGGGATCCGCGTCCCCACCAAGCGCCACCGACACGGCGGCGGCTTCCCGGTACAGCGGCTCTACCGTCTCACGCCGTGCCGCCGGGTCACTCGTGCGACGCGTCATGACGCCCGCCAGGTTGTCCAGCGAGATACCGAGCGCGCGACGCTCGCTGCCCTCGAGGCGCCGTTCGACCTCCACGACCTCGCGCAGCAGACGCTCCGCCTCATCCAGGCGTCCAAGCGCGCTCCAGGTGTTGCCCAGCGCGAGCTTGATCGACCGCACGCCGGGATGGTCATCGGGCAGCGACGTGCGCAGCTGCTCGAGCCCCTCCCGCAGCAACGGTTCGGCTTCGGCTGGTCGCCCCAGTCGATTGAGCAGCATGCCCACGTTGGAGCGATCGCGCACCGTACTCGGATGGGTGGGGCCGAGCCGTGCCTCATTGAGTGCAACGGATTCCCGGAGATCGGCCAATGCCTGGGTGGGCTGTCCCATTCGCATCTGGATCGCTCCGCGCACGTTATACACGTTGGCCAGCGCCGTGGAATCCACCGGCGTGAACGCCAGCAGCTGCGTGCGCGCTGAATCGATATAGACCAGCGCGGAATCGAACCGATTGGCTTCGAGATGACTGGTGGCCACGGACGCGAGTGTCTTGGCGACTTGCAACCGGGCGACGCGAACCGGCTCGGCGCGCGTGGAGTCGCCGAGCGAGCGCACGTCGAGCGAGGTTGAGGCGGTTGCGTCCGACTGTGCTTCCATGGACGCGGCAAACGCCTCCCGTTCCGCCAGCGAGGCGCGGAACAGCGAATCCGACCGCGCAATCTGCTGCCGGTCCAGGGCCAGCACACCCAGCATGTTGAGCACGGCCGCACGCTCGGCAGCCGTCGTTCCCGGTGTGCGCTCCCGCAGCAACCGCGCCGTATCCAGCGCCGCTTGTGCTTCGTCGAATCGGCCGAGTGACCGAAACGCCTTGCCGATCACCAGCAGCAGATCGGCGCGCACGGCCGGCTCCTCGCGCAGCTCACTGTTCACGCGCGCCATGCCGACTGCCAGCAGCGCGCTCGCGCGCAGCGTGTCCCGACGCTCGCTCGCGAAGGGATCCGCGCTGCCGAAGAGCTCGGTGAGCAGCGAGGCGGTGCGCGTCGCGCGACGCTGCTCGCCATCGGCGCGATCCCGTTCCACATCTGCACGATCTCGCTCGAGCTCCGCGCGGTGCACCTGCGTGCGCAAGTTCACGCTGAAGGCCGCGCTGACCGTCACCAGCAACACCGCCGCGGCCACCGGGCCAGGGTGACGCCGCATGAACTTGCGCACGCGCCCGAACACCGTGGGGCGCTGCGCCAGAATGGGAAACCCTTCGCGCACGCGTCGCAGATCGTCGCGCAACGCGGCCACCGAGGGATAGCGCTCGGCCCGCGTCGGGCGCAGCGCCGTGAGCACGACGGTGTCGAGATCGCCACGCAGCGCACGCTGCACGACTGATGTGGTGGCCGTGCGGCTGGGTGGTACCATCGCGGCCTCGATGATCGCGTGGTCGGCTCCCGACACCACGAGGCGCTGCCACGGCGGGCGTACACCGGTGAGCAGCTCATGCAGCAGTACACCGAGCGCGTACACGTCCATGGCCACATCGGGCGCCTCTCCCCGTGCCTGCTCGGGGGACGCGTACTCCGGCGTGAGCACCCGCTGTCCCGGACGCGTAGCCGGTGCGTCCACCGCATCCGCCTCGTCAACGTCCAGCAGCTTCGCGATACCGAAATCGAGCAGCATGACGCGACCCGCCTCGGACACGAGCACATTGGCGGGCTTGAGATCGCGATGGACCACCAGCCGCTGATGTGCGAACGCCACTGCGTCGCATACCGTCTCCACCAGCAACACTCTGGCGCGCACGTCGAGCTGCTGCGCGTCCGCCCAACGGTCGATCCTCGTCCCCTCCACCAACTCCATGGCGAGAAACGGACGCCCGTCCTCCGTGACGCCACTATCGTACAGGCGCGCAATGTGCGGATGTTCGAGCGTGCCAAGAATTCGACGCTCGGCCGCGAAGCGTCGTCGGAGTGCGGCCGAGTCGTGCGCGGTGCGCATGACCTTGAGCGCCACATCACGCCGAAAATCCCCGTCCACGCGCGCGGCGCAATACACCGTGCCCATGCCGCCACGACCCAGCTCATGGCGAATCGCGTATGGCCCCACGCGGGTGCCGGCGGCCAATGCGGGTTCGGCGGCGTCCACCAACGGGCCGGAGATCGCCAACAGCGCATCGGCCGATTCGCCAATCGCTGCTTCGGCCGTATCAAGTGACGCGAGCAGCGACAGGACCTCGCGCTCGAGTGCGACATCACCGTCGCTGACGCGCGCGAGGTACGCACGCCGCGACGCCGGTTCCACATCGAGCAGCTCGGCAAAGAGCGCGTCTACGCGTTGCCAACGCGCGGCAGACGGACCGTCCATATCAGATGTGCTCATCTCGTCACGCGAAAGCCGGAGGATCGGCGTGTCGGCGCTTCGCGGCGGCTGCATGCGCAGGGGCCGACTGCAAAGGCGAACTATGCAAGAGCATGCGCGTCGTGGTGGGTCCAGGGCAAGAGTTTGGCGGAGATCCGTTCTGTCTGATTCATCGGAAACGCGAGACCGAAAGGATCATCGGATCCAGGGCCCCCGCGTGATCCGTTCCGATCCGCCTTTGCGATCTCCCTCGTGACCGCACCACCGTCGCGCTTGCGCGCCATCCGGTGTGGCCCACCTGGACGGAGGATTGCGTGCACGGATTCATCAGGCCGAAGGCGTCGCCCCGGACGCCAGCGCAGGAGGACAGGGCGCGTCACGGGCGATCATGGCGCGGTCGTGTGCCGTGGTGCATATGGCTGCGACTCGCTGCCGCCTCGGCGTCGCTGGTGCCCGTCGTGCGCGTCGCGGCTCAGGACGCGGCCGACTCGGTTGGTGCGCCAGTCGCCGCACCGTCGCTTGGGGTGGAAGCCGAGTGGGAGCCCACGCAGTGGCTGCCGAGCCATGCACGACCAGCACTGCGCCTCTCGCGGCCACTGGTCTCACCGCACGAACGGTTGGGCCTGGTGCTGCGTGGCGTAGACCTGAGCGACCTGCTCGAGGTGCGCGGACCGCGTGCGGTCCTGAGGACGGATCTGTCGCGTCTTCCGGCGGGTGAGCATGAGTTGCTCGTGTTCGTGGTGACGCGCGAAAGAGCGTGGGAGGAAGTCGCCCGTCTGCCCCTGCGGGTGCAGTTTCGCGCCGGACTCGAGCGCGTGGCGCTGCGGCCCGGTGTGGAGCTTACGAGCACCGGCCAGCTCGATCGTCGCGATCCCCCCGATGTGGAGCCGACTGATCGTTCCGCGTATCAGGACCTCACGCTGCGGTTGGCCGTCGAGGGGGAGACGGCACGTGACGGGTGGACGGTTGCGCTGCAGGGCAATGCTGTCGGTGTGTCGCGAGCGGAGCAGCGACTGCGCTTCGCGGAGCTGGAGGGGCGCGCGCCACTGCTCGATCTCGCCGACTATTCCGTGCAGCTGCGACGCGATCGCCTTGCGTTCACCATCGGGCATCAGAGCGCCGGCACGCACCGTTTTCTGCCGAACAACTTCGGCAGCCGGGGTGTGGGTGGCCGTGCGCAACTCGGGTCCGCACTCACATTCGGCGGTGCGCTGCTGCACGGCACACAGCTGGCCGGCTGGAGCAATCCGTTCGGACTCTCGACCCCCGCGCATCGGCTCGCGACGGCGGATATGGGTGTCGAGTTCGTGCCGAGTCGACCGGGTGCACTGGCGCTGTCGCTCTCGGCGGTGGACGGATCGCTGTTGCCGCTGACGAACTTCACGCAGGCGGCGGCTACCGATGCCGAGACGAGCCGTGGAGGTGGCCTGCATGTAGCGGCGAGCGATCTGACGCAGCGCATTCGCGTCCAGCTCGGCTACGCCCGATCCCGCTTTCGTAATCCCGGCGATCCGTTGCTCGCAGGCGATGACCACGTCGTGGCCGTGGAGACGGATACCCGTTCGGCACGGTACGGCGAGTTGGCGATGGATCTGGTGCCGCAAACGGTGGTGGTTGGACAGCCGGTGCTGCTGCAAGTCGTGGGACGACACGAACGGGTCGATCCGCTCTATCGCTCGGTGGGCGCCTTTGTGGCTGCGGACCGAGATGTGAACGGTGCGGATCTCACGAGCACGCTCGGACCACTGAGCCTTCGCGCCGGTGCCGTGACCTCCCGCGATAACCTGCAACGCCTGCCGTCCGTGTTGACCACACGAACGAACGAGACATCAGTTGGCGTGGCGACACCGCTCGGCGGACTGCTGCCACGTGCGCCGGCACTGCTGCCCACCGTGAGCTACGCGTGGCAACGCACGCATCAGCGCAGCGACGAACTGCCCGAGGACGGCGCGTTCGAGCTCTCCCATCTTCCCGATCAGGTGAGCCGGAACGAGACCGTCGAAGCGCAGTGGCATGTGGGGAGTTCGTTGCTCTCGTATCGATGGAACGCGTCGCATCAGGACAATCGGCAGCCCGGGCGACAGGCCGCCGATTTTCTCACGGTGGTGAATCTGCTGTCGCTCGGTGGCACGCTGCGCACAGGCTTCGAGGTGTCGGTCGATCTGAGTCGCGAGCGACAGACGCTGTACGAGCAGTCGCTCACGCAGCAACTCGACCGCATCGGTGCGAGCGCACGATGGCAGCCGCTGGCCCGCACCGATCTGCTGGCGGTGTTGTCGCACGCGCTTGGCGACCAGCCCACGATCGAATCGCGCACGCGGAACACCGAACTGCAGCTCGAACTCTCCCGCGGCTTCGATCTGTACCGCCGTTTCGACGGCGGGACGCAGGGCCGTGTCTTCATTCGCTACGCGCGTACGCGCGCCGTTGTGCATCCGTTCACGGGTGCCGCACAACCGCTTCTCGATGCGAGGATCACATGGACGCTGAATGCCGGCGGCTCCATCCGCTTCTACTGATCGTGTCGCGTGTGCGCACGGCCTGCGCCGCGCTCGGCATGGGTCTGGTCCTGTTGGGAGGGAGCCGTTCCGCGTCGGCGCAGATTCGCGTGAATCCCGTCGGGGTGAATGTGAATGTGCAGGGCGCCACGTCGGTGTTCCTCACCTTCGGCGGCGTGGCGGGACACGAGGCACTCGACGCCACCTGGTGTGGTACGCTCGTGCCGGCGGCTCCCGACGTGGGGTTGCGCTGTGCACCGGGCACGATCTTCGGGCAACTGCCTGCACGGTTCGACCTCTCGCGAGCGAGCGGGACGGGTGGCTTTACCGACATCATGACGATTCCGCCGTCCGTCGCCAGGCGTGCGTATCAGGCGGCTGAGCGTGGCGACAACTCGGCGTTCTTCTACGTGCGACGGTTTCGCAGCCTGAGTGGTGGCCCGGACCAGTTCGTGGCGGTCACCTGTCGCCTGACGGGTGGGGGGGCGCGCACGCCGCTTGCGCTCACCGATGTGCAGATCATGTTCGCCCCCGATCTGCCGGTGCTGCAGGTGACCGCCGATGAGCCGATGCCGCCGATCGCGGCGCGCATCGCGTACAACGGGACGGGTCGGCTTGTGGGTCGCTGGGAGGTCGTGATGCCGGGTGAAGCCACGCCGACCGCCGACGACCTGCTGACGGAGGCCTCCCTGCCCGTCGAGCAGCGAGGAGAACAGCGCCGATACACGCAGATCGCCCGCTTCAATGTGTTTCTCCCCCCGACGGGACGAGTGACGCTGCCTGGCCCCGACCCGCGTCGATTTCCGCGCACCACTGACGGGGTGTACCAGGTGCTGCTTCGCATCGAAGCGTCGCCCGACAAGGAAGGCGATTCGAATCTTGGCGCGGTGGGCGCCGGTGACGGCATCGTGATCGGTGGTGCCGTGGCCGGCTTCCCGATGCCAACGCTGCGCTATGTGGTGGGGAGCGGTGTCACGCCGGAGCTTACGTCTGCCGAGGCGCTGGGACCCCTCGCCCCGCTGCAGCCGGCGCCGCGCGCGCGCGTCGACCGCGAAACGCCGCTGCAGTTTTCGTGGCGTGCGGTGGACAGCGCGCGTGTGTATCGGCTGCAGGTGGAGGCCGTCGATGGTGGCGAGGAGCGCGCAGTCGGCGCGATCATCGCCGATCGCACCACACGGTACGCGGCGCCAACGTGGTTTCGTCAGCAGCTGGGGACGGGCGCCATGCGCTGGCGCGTGTCGGCGCTTGACAACGCGGGGCGCGTGCTGGGGCGGAGTGCGTGGTGGACGTTCGAGATGCCGTAGACACGTGGGCTACGGGCCAGCGCTCACCACCAGGCCACCGCGTTGGAAATCGCGTACGAAATCTGCCCGCGCTACCGCCTCAGCTTGCGACTTGGCACCGTGTAGAGAAACGCCGTGTACTGCATCTCTTCCCACGTCTGATCACCCCACTTTACATCGATGGCGGCGTTCGGGTTGCTCGGATTGGACGCCGAGTTGTCATACCACGCGGTGGACACCAGCTTTGCCCCACCGGGCACTTCGAGTGGCGTGGCGAAGAAGTAGTACGTCTGCCAGTTGAAGTCGTAGCGCGGAATATCGAGCACCACACTCGACGTGCCGTCGCTCTGGCGCAGTTCGTACTTCCACCGCGTGCCGCGCAGATGCGTGTGCGGCAGCAAGCCGTAGATCTTGACCGGTTCCGTGGGTTCGAGTTCGGTGGTCACCGCGACATCCTTCTGTCCTGCAGGCAGCACGAACGTGCCGTTGATGAACGCGCTCATGCGCATCTCTTCGTCGGGCATGCCGTCGGCGAACTGAAAACCGATGCGCGTACGGTCGGTCATCTCGTGGCCATGCGCCGTGTAGTGCATCTGGAACGTGATCACCGTACCCGCCCGCACGCGCAGCGCCGTGCCCTCGGGGAAGCGCATCACGTTTGTCCCTGGCGCCGTGCCGCCAATGAGCTGGCCAAGCTGACGCGGGGGCGGATGCCGATCGCCCGGCTGCCGTGGCGGTTCAGGCGGCGTGCCGTATTCGGGCTTGTCGAGAAAGAGCGGCACCGGACGCGCCGCGGGCGTCGCGGTGCCTGCGGCCGGAGCCGCGCTCCCCGCGCTCGCGGCGGTGCTGACGGCACCGGCGTTCGGCGCCGGTAGCTTGGCGTACACCAGCACATGGTGCACCACCTCGCGCGCGCCAGGCATGAACTCGATCGCCGTGACCCACTTGTCTTCGGTGAAACCGGTGGGGATCTCGAAGTACTGGTAGTCGATCGTGCCCGAGGCCGGGACCGTGAACTCTTCCTGCATCGCGATCACGGCGTCCGGTGTGCCGAGCTCCCAGCCGTCGCTGAACACGGGTGTCGCGGGCGTCTTGGCCAGATCACCGGGCTTGGTGCCACCCTCGATCCAGCGCGCGATGATGCTCTTGTCGGCGGCCGACAGTCGCCGGTCATTGCTGAACATTCCGTGCGGCCCCTCGGCGTGCCACGGCGGCATGTAGCCGGTCTGGACCGCGTCGTCGATGTCGGCCGCGTTCTTCTTCGCGCTCTCGTAGTCCATGAGCGAGAAGGGTCCGAGCCCGCCGGGGCGATGGCAGCTGACGCAGTTGCTGTACAGAATCGGTGCAACGTCCTCGCTGAACGTCGGCGCAGCGTCCTGCGCCACGAGTGGTTCGGCGTGCCGCGCGGTAGCGATCGCGGCGACCGCGATACCCACGATGCCAACGACCGAGGCGAGGCGCGCGCGCCCTCGCGGTGATGACGAGGTGCGAGGCAAGTGCGGCATGTGTCCGTTCGGTGCCGGTCGGCGCGCGACCTGGTGGGGAAGGCGACAAGAAAGCACCCAGAACGTATGGTGCGTCAACCGGAGACGCCAGCACGCCCGATGGTCGGACATGGCGTCGGCGCGACATGGAAGGCTAGCTTGGTGTGCCGCTCGTCACGCAACGGCGGACGCCTGGACGAAACGCACCATGCAGACGGGACAGGGTGAACGTCACACGCATCACGGTACGCCGAGGTGACCACGCCGTGCCAGACCGAATTGTTCGAACCGCGCTCTGGGCGTCGGTCGTGCTGAACGCACTGGGTGTGATGGCGTTCCTGCCGCTCGCGTTGGGGCGACCATCCCCGCTGCTACCGCTCAGCGTTCCCCCGTACTTTGCGGCGCAACTCGGATTTACGATTGCACTCTTTGGCGTCGTCTATGCATGGCTGGCACGGCAGCGACCGATTCCATGTCCACTGTTGGTGGTTGGAGGAGTGGGCAAGCTCGGGTTTTTCGTGTTGACGCTGGTGTACGTGCTGACAGGCGAGCTCGACACCCGCATGGCGTTCAGCGCGCTCCCTGATCTGGTGTTCGCCGCGCTCTTTCTGTGGGGTGCGCACGTGCTCGCCCGAAAACGGTCGTGAAACCATACCGCGCCGTGCGATGTCTGACCGTGATGCCATTCGTTGCTCCGTCACGCGCCGCCCGCGCCCTGCCATCGCCAGCATGACCAGCCTTGTCCCTCTGCTCATGGTGTGCGTCGCCATGCTCTTCAGCGCGGCGCCACCGACGCCACCGGCGGTCACGCTCGTGTATGACGCGGACGTGGTCATCACCCCTGACAGCGGATGGGTCGAGGCACAGGTGACGCTGCGATATCCGGTGCCGGCCGATGATGCACACGGCGTTGCGCTCCTGCTCAATCACGGGCTCACGATTCGCGCACTTGGCGGTGCGCGCGTTCGCGCACATACCCTACGCCCGTCGGAGTTTTCGCCGTCGTGGAATCAGCTGGACGTGGCCTTCGCTGACGCCGTCCTGCCCGGAGACACCGTCGCCATCACGCTGTCGTACGCCGGACGCCCCGTGATGCCCGACGACGGGATCAACCGCATCACACCGGCGTGGGTGGAGCTGGGGATCGATTCGCAGTGGTTTCCGCTCGTGTCCACCTTTGCGCAGGACATCACGGGCGAAGTGCGCCTTGCTTTGCCGGAGGCGTGGACCGTGGTGGGAAGCGGGGCGGTGTCCTTCGAAAACGGACGACACGTCCTCCGCAACCACGTCGCACAGGTGGATGTGGCACTCATCGCCTCGCCGAGTCTGCAGCGCGTGCGCAGCGCCAGCACCGAGGTATACCACCGCAGCATGCCGAACGCGTCCGTGCAGGCCGTGCTCGATGTGGCGGCGGGTTGTGTGCAGCGGTTGAATCACCAGTTCGGTGCGCACGCCCCCTTTCCGGTGGCGCGACTCGTCCTCGCAGAACGCGACGGGCCAGGCTATGCGCGCAAGAACTACATCGTGCTCAGCACGGTAAACGTGGATGCGGTCGAGGCACTGCAACAGTTCATCTGCCATGAGGTCGCGCACTACTGGACACGGTCTCCCGGCTCGTTCTCCCCGGATCACTGGATGTCCGAGGCATTCGCCGAGTATGCGGCTGCGATGGTCGTTCGTGAACAATACGGGGCCGAGGCGTTCGCACGGTTGCGCGCGCGATGGGACGACACGGAGTCGGCAGCAGTCTGGACGCCGACGAGCACACAACGTCCCTCCTACCAGAGCATGTATCGGCGCGCACCAGCGTTGCTCGCGCAGCTCGAGGAGCGACTGGGCGAAGCACGTTTTTCGCAGGTGATCACACGCTACATGGTGGACGGGATCACATCGACCGCCGCACTGCTGGAGCTTGTGACGAGCATCGGTGGTGCGGAGACGGCAGACTGGTTTCGAACAGCGTTGGCCGCCTAGGCGCGTCACATCACGTCGTGCCGTGCGGCCAGCTGCGCGACGAGTGCTTCGATCTGTGCCGCGTGGCGCTCGGAATGACGCAGGACGATCACGCACGCATCGCCGAAGTTCATGCGCACGAGCGCATTCAGCGGTGACACCAGGCGGTCGGCAGTCCAGTCCATGTCGGCCACCTCCGCCATGAGCGACGCCATGTCGCGGTGAGATCCGATCACCGCGTCGAGTACGTCAGGTCGCGCGGTTGGCCCAGGCTGCACGCGGCGCGGCGCCGGAAGTGGAACTCGCATTGCGAGTGAGCGGGCGAGCCACTTGCCCACGAACGTGGAGCGCCACCGTGCCGTCGTGCCGGGCAAGCGTTGCGCCGACATGCGCGGCACGAGCGCGCGCATCGGTGCGAGATACGCCTCGTTCGTGAGCGCCAAATGTTCGAGCGTGCTGTGCAGGCTCCATCCGCCATCGGCGCGCCGCCTGTCGCGATCCGCCGCGCTCAGCGCCTCGTACGCAGCGCGCAATCGTACATCGACTGCAGCCATTGCGGTGGTGATCTGGCGCGCGAGGTCTCGCGGGAGTGCCGAGCCGGGGAGCGCGGCGTGGAAGCGTTCGGGAAGCGTCACGGCTCAGATGGCGCGGGACAGTAGCGCTCGCTGGGCGATGACGCGCTCCACGACCGCGTCGAGCGGGTAGCTGTGCGGCGCGAGTGCGTAGTGCTCGCACATGCCATCGATTTGCGCAAAGAGTGCTCGCGCCTCGGTCTCCGCGTCGCACGCGCCGGTGTCGCGCAGCAGGGTGGTCAGCACGGCCACGATCTCGCCGGTCCACGCGGTAAGCGCGCCGCCGAGCGCCGCGATCACGGCGGGTTGATGTCGCGCCGCGTAGCTGAGTTGCCAGAACGCCAGATGGCGACGGACCGTGTTGGCGGCCGCGCGCACCAGCACGCTCAGTCGGAGCTCCGCGGACGTCGCCATGGCCTCCGCGAACGTGGCACGTACCTCGGCCATGCTCTGCTCGAAGGCGGCGCGCAGCAGCGCTTCCTTGTTGGCGAAGTGCCGGTACAGCACACCCGTGGACAGCTCGGCGCGCCCGGCGATCTCTCGGACGGTCACGGCCGCGAACCCCAGCTCGGCGAAGCAGGCCATGGCGGCCTCGAGCAATCGCTGGCGTGTGGCGTCGCGCAACGCAGCGTTCTGGGCGGGCGACCTGGACATGTAAGTAAAATGAACAATAGTTCACTTTACGCAAGTCCGGGCGCACTCCGCCCCTGATACCGCGTTCGCTATGATTGTCGCATGGCGCGCCGAGCTCTCTTTCTGACCGTGTTCGCGGTGGGGCATCTGCTGCTCACCCTCCTCGCGACGGTGAACGCCGTCGGGTCGGTGCTGTTGGGCACCAACGATCCGACAGCGGCCGTCTCGCCCACGGTCCAGCGCTTCTGGTACATCGTCAGCAAGGTGCTGCTCTTCCCCTTGGGCGCGCTCGCACCGTCCGGGCTTGCGGGTGGGTGGGGTGTGTTGCTGCTCCTCACGAACGGACTGCTGTGGGCGCTGGTGTGGAACTGGCTGGTGACGCGTCGGCGGGGGACCGCCGTACCCACCCGTTAGATCCGCGGGGGATCGGTATCCCGTTCGGGATGTCGGTGCCGACCGAGCGCCGCCACGAAATCAGTGAGCGCACGGTCGGGCTTCTCAGCCCCACCCAGCAGCATTCCGGGATCGAGCGCATTGTCCCGGAGCCGAGTCGGTAGACCGCACGCCTCCAGCAGCTGAGCGCCGTCGCCGAACGCGAGAATCGTCTTGCCGTGCCGATACGCATCGCGAAGGAACTCGCGTGTACGCCCATCGCGCATCAATCCCTCGATCGACGCAGCGCCATCGGCGACGATGACCCCGTCAAAGAGCACGGAGGGTGAGTTCTCGAAGGTCGCGTCCACGTTCACCGCCCCGCCCGACGACGCATCCAGCAGCCCCAGCCGAACGCTGACCACCTTCGCCACCGCACCCGCGTCGGCGAGCGCGGTCATGATGTGCGCCATTGAGGTTCCATTCACGCCGGACTCGGCCAGAATCGCGACCTTTCGCGACCTGATGCTCCCGTCTCCCGGATGCGCGTGCAGCGACAGGGCGCTCGAGGTCGAGACCTCCGCCGACACGTCCTCTGTCGTGGCGCGCGTGAGCGGTGGAGGCACCGGGATGCCAAGGCCGCTGGCGACATCAGCGGCAAGTTGCTCATGTACGTTGACGAGCGACGCGACCATGCGTTCGCGTATGGCCGGCACCGACACCTTGGACAGTTCGAAGCGGAACGCGTTCACCATGTGGCGCTGCTCCACCTCGGTCTGGCTCAGGTAGAACAAGCGCGCCTGATTGTAGTGCTCCGCGAACTTTTCGGGCTTGCCGCGCAGCTTGTCCTCATGGGTCGGCTCGGGAAACGACATGAAGCCGCGTGGCCCCGCCTGAAAAGGGCACCCGCCGCCGAGCGAGTTCGGTTCGTACGCCACGCGTCCGCGATGCACGGCCTGCCGATGCATGCCATCGCGCTGATTGTTGTGAACGGCGCTTAGCGACGCGTTGATCGGAATCTCGTGGAAGTTCGGTCCACCCAATCGCGAAATCTGGGTGTCGACGTACGAGTGAATCCGTCCGGCCAGCAGTGGATCATTGCTGAAGTCGATACCGGGAATGACATGCGCGGTGCAGAACGCCGCCTGCTCCGTTTCCGCGAAAAAGTTCTCCGGATTGCGATTGAGCACCATGCGTCCCACTGGCCGCACAGGCACCAACTCTTCGGGCACGATCTTGGTGGCGTCCAGTATATCGAAGCTGAATGAGTCGGCCTGCTGCTCCGTGATGATCTGCAGTCCAAGCTCCCACTCCGGGTACTCGCCCCGTTCGATGGCCTC
>JAABRL010000020.1:71909-73855 GCA_011390935.1 Gemmatimonas sp. | reverse complement strand
GGGATCGCGCATGCGTTGAACATCGGAGGGTCGGCTCGACAAGGGAAGGGTGTCGAGCCCCCTCGCGGGGTGCGCCCGTCCCCCGACTCGCGCTACTTTTCGGATCATCCCGATACCTTTGCTCTCTCATCGCCGACCGTGACGTTTCGTCCTCGCCGCCAGACTTCCACCGTGCTCGTGCGCGGTGTGCCCGTAGGCTCCGGCCACCCGGTGGTCGTGCAGTCCATGACCAACACCGACACGGCCGACGCCGCCGGGACCGCTGACCAGGTCGCCGCCCTCTTCGAGGCGGGGTCGCAGAAGGTCCGCATCACGGTCAACAACGATGAAGCCGCCCAGGCCGTCCCCGAAATCCGGCAGCGCCTGACGGACCGCGGACTCGACGTGCCGCTGATTGGCGACTTCCACTACAACGGGCACCTGCTGCTCACCAAGTACCCGGCGTGCGCGGCCGCGCTCGACAAGTACCGCATCAACCCGGGGAACGTGGGCACGAAGCACCGCGACACGAACTTCACCACGATCGTGCAGGCGGCCATCGACCACGACAAGCCGGTACGCATCGGCGTGAACTGGGGCTCGCTCGACCAGCAGCTGCTCACCGACATGATGGACGCCAACGCCAGCGCCGCCGAGCCGCGCGATGCGAAGGACGTCTACATGGACGCGATGCTCGAGAGCGCGCTGCGCTCGGCCGCCCTCGCCGAAGAGGTGGGACTGCCGCACGATCACATCATCGTGAGCGCCAAGATTTCGGTGGTGCCCGACCTGGTGGAGTGCTATCGCCGCCTTTCCGCGCGCTGCGATTATCCGCTGCACCTCGGGCTCACCGAGGCGGGCATGGGCACCAAAGGCGTGGTCGCGAGCGCGGCCGCCCTCGGCATTCTGCTCGCTGATGGCATCGGCGACACGATCCGCGTGTCACTCACCCCCAAGCCCAATGGCGACCGCCGCGAAGAAGTGTTCGTGGCGCAGCAGATCCTGCAGTCACTCGGCTTGCGTTCATTCGCCCCGCAGGTGACCGCGTGCCCCGGGTGCGGTCGCACCACGAGCACGTTCTTTCAGCACATGGCTGAGGATATTCAGGGGTACCTGCGCGAGCAGATGCCCGTGTGGCGCGAGTCGCGCCCCGGTGTGGTGGAGATGAAGGTGGCCGTGATGGGGTGCGTGGTGAACGGGCCCGGCGAGAGCAAGCATGCGAACATCGGCATCTCGCTGCCGGGCACGTTCGAGGAGCCCAAGGCGCCGGTGTATGTGGACGGCAAGTTGTTCACGACGCTCAAGGGGGATCGGATCGTGCCGGAGTTTCTGACGATTCTCGAGGAGTATGTCGCGAGGACGTACTGAGCGATCGCGGCAATCACTCGCCCGCCGTTGAACCCGCGCGTCTCGGGCCTCGCGGCTTCGCCCTTCAACCCGTGTAGCGCGGTGCACGCACCGAGCGAGGCGCAGGTTGCAGGCATCGCGAGTGCCCGGGCAGAAGGGAGAAGCCGCGAGGCACGTGGCGCGAGGGTTTAACGGCGGGTCACTGACATTGGTGTGATGCCGCTCAGCGCGCCACCGGACCACTCGCGCAGGTCACCACCGGGTGCATGGGCGTGAAGATGTTGTAGGTGATGCCGCGCACGAGGCCATTCAGGAAACTGTGCTTGGTCTCGAATTGCGCGATGCCCTGCGCGCACTGTGCCTGCGACTGGATCGTATCCGGCGGTACGAGGCCGAAGACCCACGACTTCTGCCACGGAATCTCGATCTTCTGCGCTGAGGCGGGAGCGCCCGAGATCACCGTGTAGTGAAAGCACGCGCCGCTCACCACGGCCACGGCACACACAAGGGCGGCGCGCAGGGCACGCGTAGCGGGATGATGGGCGGTTGCTCGCATGGTCGTCTCCGGGCGCATCAGCGCGACGTTCCCGCATCGGCGGGGGCAAAGGTGATCACCATGG
>JAABRL010000020.1:56841-71600 GCA_011390935.1 Gemmatimonas sp. | reverse complement strand
CGACCGTGGACGACGCGGGCAGTCCCGTGTTGACCACCTGGTGATAGCAGCCGGTCGTCAGCGCGAATGCTGAGACCGCAAGAGCTACGCGAAAGGCTCGCATGCAGGGGTGCTCCGGTGATCGGTGGAGCGGCCACTCCGCGTGGTGCAGAGACCTGGGCGCCAAACGGAGAGGCACGCGACAGTGAGGGCTCCGCGAATGTGCAGAGCCCCGTGTGCGGGCGCAATGGGGGTTCGTACGACGGTGACACCGCTCCGTGAGCAGGTCTCGTCCGACCCTCGCGCCTCAAGCCTCAAGGCTCGAGGGGCGAGGGTTCAACAGCCTGGGGGCGGTCCTCGGACCTCGCCCCTTGCCTACTCCCGCACCTGCTCCAGCTGCACGGTCGCGTGCTCCAACTCGTCCACGATCGGCGCGTCAAATCCCACCGCACGGAGCCGATCGCACACGGCGCGATACCAGCGCACCGTGCCATCGCGCCCGGCGCTGAACCGCCCCCACACCGTCTCCGGGAACGACGTGCGCGCCAGGTCGAAGACCAGGTTGTAGGCGCCGTGCACCTTGTCGGCGGCACACACCCACCGCGCGGCCTCACTCGCCGTGGCCAATCGCGTGAGCAGGTCCGCCTTGCGGTCTTCCGTGGACAGCTCCACGCCATCGTCATCGCTGCGCCGTTCGGTGACGGCAAGGATCGTCTCGAGCGAATCCATGCCGAACTTGCGTCCGATGCGCTCGTCGAGTGTGTCGCGCGTCCACCCTTCGCGCACGGCGTCGGCCACGGTGTCGTGCAGGATGCCGGCCACTACCGTCGACTCGTCGCGCCCATAGCGGGTGAGAATCACCGCCACATTCGCGGGCTGCGTGAGATATGGCAGCCGCGTGCCTTTGCGCACCTGTTGATCATGGTGCTTGGCCGCGAAGGCGAACGCGTGGTTGATGCGATCCGAGTAACCGGTGACCGTCATGTCAGCCTCGTGAAAGATCCCGCAACATCACACAGGACCGACAAGATGCGACGCCGCGCAGGCGCACGCCACTTGTGAGCGCGCGTTCGCTGGTCGGTCGTCGCCATGCCCGTCACCCACGGGTGCTCCGAAACCATGTCATGAGGCGCTCCAGACCGGCCGCATCCACTGCGTCGAACATGGCCAGCTGCGCACTGTCGATGTCGAGCACGGCGATCAAACGGCCATCGGCGCCGAACACGGGCACCACGATTTCGCTGCGCGACCGTCCATCACAGGCGATGTGACCCGGAAAGGCGTGCACATCGGGCACCACCACCGTGCGCTGCTCTGCCGCCGCCGTCCCGCAGACGCCACGTCCGAAGGTGATCTCGAGACAGCCGAGCGACCCCTGATACGGACCGACCCGCAACAACCGATCAGGCTCGACCACGCGATAGAATCCCGTCCACAAATGCCCGAAGGCGTGGTGCAGCAGCGCGCTGGTGGTGGCCATGCCGGCAATCACATCATCGCTCCCCTCGAGCAACACCGCTTGCAGCTCGGCGAGCCTGGCGTACGCATCCGACTTCGGCGTCGCGCGCAGATCGGGAATGACCGGTTCCATGATGACTAACCTGTTCGGTTGGTTTGGGTAGTTACGCGGCGCGGGCTGCGGCGATTTCGGCGATCAGGACCAGATCGAGCACGGCGAGCGCGAGCCCCTGCACCATCACCCCGAGGCCCGCCCCGATGCCGCCAAGGCGCGGGCCGAGCTTCCACGCCGTGATTGCCAGCGTCACGCCCACGCCCACGTAGCCCACATCGAGTCCCACATTGAGCCAGAGGAATTGCACCAGATCCGTCGCGCCGTCGTAGTCGCGCAGCGTGAGCCCCCGCCGAGCCCACAGGCAGATGGCGAGATCGACCGCGCCCCAGGCTGCCGTCTGAATGGCGAAGTGCTGGAGCAGCGGCGAACGGCGCGAGCGCAGCGCCAGCATCGCCAGCACGAGGGTGCCCAGCAGGACGCTCCCGCCTCCCCACAGTGCGAGGCGCAGCAGGTGCGTGCGTTCGAGCGAGAGAAGGACGTCGGCCCACATGGCAGGCACGCTAGCGACGGGCACCCGCAAGGCCAAGGGTGGCGGGGCGGCCGTCCGTGCGCGTGCCTCTGCGCTCGCGGCGCAGTAGCTTGTCCGCATGTCGTCCGGACCCGAGAGCACCGTGCGCGCCGCCGCGCCGACCCCCGCTGAACGCGAAGCCGTCATCTCGGCGCTCGGCGACGCGTACGCCGCCGATCGCATCGAACTCGAGGAGCTCGAGCTGCGCATGGCGCGCGTATACCGTGCCACGACGCGCAATGCGCTCGCCGAGGTGATGGCGGACCTCTCGCCGCGACGCGCCGTGGTGGCGACGGCGACAGCGACGGCCGGCGAGCAGGTGGTCGCTCCGAGCGCCACGGCCATGGTATCGGCCCGCGCGTACGAGTATGGCGCGGCCACGCTCGCGCGTCCGGAGATCGTGCCGGCGCGTCAGGCGCTCGTCGCGCTCATGGGTGGCGTGACGCGCAAGGGCGCCTGGGTGGTGCCTTCGACGCTGCGGGTGATCGCCGTGATGGGCGGGGTGGACCTCGACATGCGCGAGGCGCAGTTCGGCGCCGGCGTGACCGAGATCGAGATATTCGCGCTGATGGGCGGCGTCGATATTCTGGTCCCCACCGGCGTGCGCGTGGAAACGACCGGGATGGGGATCCTGGGGGGCTTTGAGATCACCGGGTCGGATGCTGACCCCGGCCCGGATGCCCCGGTTTTGCGCATCAGCGGCGTGGCGACGATGGCCGGCGTCGGGGCCAAACTCAAGAAGCTGCGGCGGAAGTGAACCGCCGTACGGTTCTATCCTCTGGCCATCGCGCACACGAAAGCGGGGGCCGGCGCTGTGCGCCGACCCCCGTCATCCGTTCAATCAGGTCAAACAGTAGGCCGAGGCCTTACTCCGTGACGGTGACCTTGCCCTTCATGCCCATCGCGAGGTGCGGCGTGCAGAAGAACTCGTACGTGCCCGGGGCGATGCCCGCGAACGACAGCGTGTAATCCTCACCGGCGTTGAGCATCATCGGGCCCATGAGCGCGCTGGCCTGATTCGGCATGTTGGCTTCGAGCTGCGCCTTCACATCGGCGGGCAGCAGCGTGGCATCGAACGCCACGTTGTGCGGGCCACCGCTGATCATGACGAACTTGATGCCGTCGCCGGCCTTGATCGTGATTTCAGTGGGCTCGTAGTAGTAGCCCTTCTCGTCGCCGACCATCTTCACTTCATGAATGGTGCCCGTGACGGCCTGAGCCGCACCTGCCGCCGGAGCCGCATCCGTTGCCGGAGCTTCCATGGCCGGAGCGTCGGTCGCCGGAGCGTCCGTCGCCGGGGCATCACCACCACCACCACATGCGCCGAGCAGCATCGCCGCGCCGGTCACCACTGCAAATCCAAGAAACCGCATTTCGAAAGGCCTCCAAAGCCTGATCGACGGATAGGACTGACGTCCACAGGCCGAAGCCTGCGCCCGCAGAATCCCTGCGAGCCTTGTGAATATATTCACAAAGCGCCGCAAGGTCAAAGGGTTCCAGACCACGCGCGCCCCACATCCGCGCCGGCGCCGCTTGACCGCACCTCCCGATCCCGACTAGACTCAAGGATGCGTCGCACCGCCACCCATCATCATGTGCATCATCATCACGGCCCGACGGGTCGCGGTCTGTTGCGCATGTCCATGAGTGCCTGAGCGCGCTCTGACATCACGCTGAGTACAGTCCGCTGGCCCGTCCTTATCCGAGGACGGGCCTTTTTCATGCCCAGCACGCCCTCGGACCCGGTCCTGCAATCCTTTCCGGTCCATCTACCCCGAGCTCCACATGCTGCGAATCGCGCTGCCCAACAAGGGGCGGCTGAGTGAAGACACCCGCGCGCTCTTCAACGACGCCGGCCTCGAAGTCCGTGCCGCCGGCGAACGCGCCCTCACCGCGTCCCTTGGCGGCGAGTTCGAAGCCATCTTCGTGCGCGCCCAGGACATCCCCGAGTTCGTCGCCGATGGCGCCGCCGATGCCGGCGTCACCGGCTGGGACCTCGTCAACGAGTCCGGCCGCGATCTCGCCGACCGCCTCGATCTCGGCTTCGGCCGCTGCCGCCTCGTCGTCGCAGCCAAGGACGACTCCGGCATCACCTCGGTGGACGACATCGGCACCGACGGCAAGCGCGTGCGTGTCGCATCCGTTTTCCCCCGCATCACGGCCCGCTTCTTCGCCGAGCGCGGACGCCCCGTTGATGTCGTGCCGGTCTCTGGCGCCGCCGAAATCGCCCCGCACCTCGGCATCGCCGACATCGTCGTCGATCTCACCTCCACCGGCTCCACGCTCAAGACCAACGGCCTGCGCGAAATCGAGACGGTGCTCACCAGCAGCGCGCGCCTGATCACGGCCACCAACGGGCCGCGCAACGGCGACCCGCAGCGCGCGATCGAGTTCGAAGAGCTCGCCACCGCCCTCGCGTCCGTCATTCGCGCGCGCAGCCAGCGTTATCTCATGGCCAACGTGCCGCGTGCCATGCTCGACGAGGTCAAGCAGATTCTCCCCGGCCTCAACGGCCCCACCGTCGTGGACATCATGAATGGCGGCACCATGGTGGCCGTGCACGCCGTCGTACCCGCCAAGTCGGTGTATCGCACCATCGCGCAGCTGCGCGCGCTCGGCGCCGAAGGCATGCTCGTCACGCGCATCGAACGGCTGGTGCCATGAGCACGGCTGCCACATCCGCACCGATCACGTGGCGTGTGCGCGGCGCACTCGAGACGCTCAGCACCGACGAGCGCCGCGCCCTCATGCAGCGTGATGGCGGGAGCAGCGCGGCTGCAGGCAGCGACATCGACACCATCCGCACGCGGACGCGCGGCATCATCGCCGACGTGCGCACACGCGGTGACGCTGCCTTGTACGAGTTCGCGCAATCGTTCGATCGGGTCGCGCTCGAATCCATTGACGTGCCGCGCCGCGAGTGGACTCGCGCGCTCGACACGCTCGACCCGGCGCTGCGTCGCGCCCTCGAGCGCGCCGCCGCCAACATCAGCACCGTGCACTCGGCGTTCCGCCCGACCACAGTCGAAGTATCACCCGAACCGGGCATCGTGATCGGACGTCGCCCTGATCCGCTCGCGCGTGTGGGCGTGTATGCGCCCGGCGGTCGCGCGGCGTATCCGAGTTCGCTGCTCATGGGGGCTGTGCCCGCGCGCGTCGCCGGCGTGGGAGAAGTGATGGTGTGTTCACCGCCGTCGCCCAGCGGCTTGCCGACGGATGTCGTACTCGCTGCCGCGGAGCTCGCCAATGTAGACCGCGTCTTCGCGATCGGCGGCGCAGGTGCGATTGCGGCCATGGCGCTTGGAACCGAGACCGTGCCGCGCGTGGATCGCATCGTCGGTCCCGGCAATGCGTATGTGGCCGAAGCCAAGCTGCAGCTCGTGTCACACGTCACGATCGATTCCCCCGCCGGCCCGAGTGAACTGCTGGTGCTCGCCGACGAGAGGGCGAACCCTGACGTGCTCGCGCGTGAACTGCTCGCGCAGGCCGAACACGATCCCGATGCCGCTGTGATTGCCGTGCTGGTGGCCAGTGAGGCGTACGCCGATCGCGTGCACGACGCACTGGCGACGCTCGTCGCGACCACGCCGCGCGCTGACATCGTACGCATCGCGCTCTCGGCTCGCAGCGCACTGCTTACCTGCGCGTCGTTGGCCGAGGGTATCGCGTTCACGAATGATTGGGCGGCCGAGCACCTGCTGCTCGCGGTGCGTGACGACGTGCGCGATGACACGCTGGCGGCCCTGCGGCACGCCGGCACGATCTTCGTGGGCGAGAGCGCCAGCGTGGCCTACGGCGACTACATGACAGGCGCCAATCACGTGTTGCCCACGGCCGGCCTCGCGCGCTGCTACTCGGGGCTCAGTACGCTCGACTTCGTGCGGTGGACCACCTGGCAGCGCGTGACACCAGCCGCCGCGGCAGCGCTTGCCGATGACGTCGGCGTCTTCGCCGACTCGGAAGGATTGCCGGGGCACGCGGCCGCGGCCCGCGCCTGGGGCGTTGACGCATGAGGACAACCACTCGTGACGAGCGCCTCGCGGTCGCACGTGCCGCCTATGCCGACGTCCCGCTGTACGATCCCAAGCGATCACCAGTGGCCCTCGATCTCACCGACAACACCAACCTGTGGGGCGTACCGCCTGCCGCGGAGCAGGTGCTGCGCACGGTGACGTCGCCAGTGATCACGCGGTATCCGTCGCTGTATGCCGGCGATCTCAAGCAGGCACTCGGCGAATGGCTCGGCGTGACGACCGACATGCTCGTGACCGGCTGTGGTTCCGATGACGTACTCGACTCGGCCATGCGCGCCTTCTGTGATCCGGGTGACGGTGTAGCCGCGTCGGTGCCGACGTTCGCGATGGTGCCGATCTTCGCCCGCATGAACGATCTCGTGTACACGGGCATCACAGAGAAGGAAGACCACACCCTCGACGTGCCGGCGCTGCTGGCCACCGGTGCGAAGGTGATCTACGTCTGCACGCCCAACAATCCCACGGGCTGTGTCACACCGCTCGCCACGCTGCGCGAAGTCGCCTCGCAGCACGATGGGGTACTGATCGTGGACGAAGCCTACGCCGAGTTTGCGGGCGTGAGTGCGGTGGCGCTCGTGCACGAGTTTCCGCGCGTGCTCGTGGTGCGCACCATGAGCAAGGCATTCGGACTCGCCGGGCTGCGCATCGGCTACGCGATCGGCCATCCGGCGCTGGTTGCCGAAGTCGAGAAGTCGCGTGGTCCGTACAAGGTCACCGCACTCGGTGAACAGATGGCCACCGCTGCGGTGCGCGAGAGCATGGATTGGGTACAGGAGCATGTCGCGCTCGCGGTATCGCTGCGCGAACAGCTGGCCGATGCCTTGCGTGCTCGCGGATTCGCACCGCTGCCCAGTGGTGCCAACTTCGTGTGTGTGCCTGTGCCGAACGCCGTGGCCGTCGGTCAGGCCATGCGCGCCCGTGGCGTGGCGGTGCGTCCCTTCCCCGACCTGCCACACATTGGTGACGCGCTGCGCTTCTCGGTGGGCCCATGGACGCTGCTCGAAACGTGCCTTGCGGCGTTCGATGCGGCGCACGCCGAGGTCAACGGCGCATGAGCATCGACCGTTTGCGCATCAGCGTGTTCGACTACGAGGCCGGCAATCTGCATTCGCTGGTGAAGTCGCTCGAAACCGAGTTCACCACGGTGCGCGTGGAGCGCGATCCGGCCGCGGCCGTGCGCAACACCGACGCACTGGTGCTTCCGGGGGTGGGTGCCTTCACGCCGGCGGCCGATCGCTTGGCATCGGGACGCGACGTCATGCGCGCCGCGCTGCTCGACGGACTGCCGTGCCTGGGCATTTGTCTGGGCATGCAGCTGTTGTTCGATCACAGCGACGAAGGCCCGGGCGAAGGACTGAGCGTGCTGACCGGTCGTGTGACACGTCTCGACGCACAGCGTGTCCCGCAGATCGGCTGGAACACGCTCGAGCCCACCGCGCCGCTGGACGCGCTGCTGGCGTCGTCGGGACTCGACACGGTGTATTTCGCGAACAGCTTCGTCTGCCGTCCCACCGGGGCGTCGGCGCAGCACGTGATTGCCTACACCACGCACGAAACCGACCGCTTTCCCGCGGCCGTGCGTGTGGGCAATGTGGTGGGCGCGCAGTTTCACCCCGAGAAGTCGAGCGCGGCCGGCGTGCGTTTCGTGCGCGCTTTCCTGCGTGAAGCAACGCAGCGTGCAGCGCAGCGTGGCACCCTGGGCTCATCTGTTACCGAGGACGTGACGTCGTGATTGTGATTCCGGCAGTAGACCTGCGCGATGGCAAGTGCGTGCAGCTTGTGGGCGGTGAGTACGACCAGGAGTCGGTGCGTCTGGACGATCCGCCAGCCGTGGCGCGCGACTGGATCCGACAGGGGTTCGGCCGCCTGCACGTGGTCGACCTCGACGCCGCCACGGGTCGTGGCAACAACATGGACGTCATTCGCGACATCATTCGCGAGGCCAACGGCGTGCCCGTGCAGGTGGGCGGTGGCGTACGTGACGATGCGCGCATCGAAGAGCTGCTGGACGAAGGCGCCACCTGGGTGGTCGTGGGGACGCGCGCGGTTGAAGATCGCGACTGGCTCGAGGAGATGGCGCATCGCTTTCCGGCGCGACTCGTCGTCGCCGCCGATGTACGCGAGCGTCAGGTCGTCACACGCGGCTGGACGAAGACGCTGCCCCTCGATGTGGTGAGCTTCGTGGAAGACATCGGCGCGCTGCCGCTGGCGGGCGTGCTCGTGACCGCGGTGCACCTCGAGGGGCAGATGCAGGGAACCGACCTGCCGCTCATGGAAGACGTGGCCGAAGCCTCCCCGTGGCCCGTGCTCGCCAGTGGTGGCGTGACCACCCTCGACGATCTGCGCGCCCTCGAGCATCGTGGCATTACCGGTGCGGTATTGGGGATGGCGCTGTACACCAATGCCATCGAGCCCAATCGCATCATCGAGGAGTTCGGCGCATGACACCACGTGATTCACGGCTGCCTACCATCTTCCGATTTCCCCTGGAGTGCATCGCATGACCACCGTCGTCCGCGAGAGCAAGGAAACGCAGATCCGCATCACGCTGAGCGTTGGCTCGGGCGTGTCCACCATCAGCACCGGCGAGCCCTTTCTCGATCACATGCTGGTCGCCCTGTCGCGCTACAGCGGCATCGACATGCACATTGACGCCACGGGTGATCTGCGGCATCACCTCATCGAAGACGTCGCCATCGCACTCGGCGCCGCCATTGGCGCCTTTGCGCCGGCGACCTGCGCGCGATTCGGCGACCGCACCGTACCCATGGACGATGCGCTGGTGCACGTCTCGCTCGATCTTGGCGGCCGGCCCTTCTACGAAGGGCCGCTGCCCAGTTCGCTGTATGATCACTTCATGCGCTCGTTTGCCGACAACGCGAAGGCCACGTTGCATGTGCGCGTGATTCGCGGTCGCGACAAGCACCATGTGGTGGAGGCTGCGTTCAAGGCGCTCGGCTTTGCGTTGCGCGATGCGCTCGTGGAGTCGGGAGCGGTGTTCAGCACGAAGGGTGCCGTGCGGCTCGAGATCACGGAGTGATGGCGCCATGCGTGCTGTGATCGTGAACCCGGGGGACTCGCCATGCTGACGCGGCGCGTGATTGTGTGCCTCGACGTGAAGGGCGCACGCGTCGTGAAGGGCGTGCAGTTCGTGGGGTTGCGTGATGTCGGCGACCCGGTCGCGTTGGCCACGCGCTATGAAGCGGAAGGCGCCGACGAGATCACCTTTCTCGACATCTCCGCCAGCGCTGAGGAACGTGCGACGCTGCTCGACGTGGCACGTCGCACGGCGGAACAGCTGTTCATTCCGCTGACCATCGGCGGAGGTGTTCGGACGGCGGCCGACGTGGCGCGCGCGCTGCGCGCGGGTGCGGACAAGGTGTCGCTCAACTCGGCGGCCGTCTCACGTCCCGAGGTGCTCACCGAGGCAGCCGATCGGTTCGGGGCGCAGTGTGTCGTGGCGAGCATCGACGCGAAGCGTGGCGAAGGTGGCGCCTGGAAGGTGTGGGTGAAGGGTGGTCGCGAGGAGACCCCGCTCGAAGCCGTGGCCTGGGCGCAGGAGTGCGTTGCGCGAGGCGCTGGCGAGATTCTGCTCACCAGCATTGATCGCGACGGCGCACGCATCGGGTATGACATCGAGCTCACACGGGCCGTCGCGGACGCCGTGCAGGTGCCCGTGATCGCGAGTGGTGGCGCCGGTGACGCGCAGCATCTCGTGGACGCGGTGCAGCAGGCGCACGCCGATGCGGTGCTCGTGGCGGGTATTCTGCACGATGGACTCACCACGGTGGCTGCGCTCAAGGACGTGATGCGCAGCGCTGGCCTGCCCGTCCGTGCGCTGCCGGAAATCGTGGTATGACCGATCGACTGATTTCTCCAATCCGGATGTCGCTGTGAGTACTGAACGTCTCGATTCCCTGCTCGGCGCGGTCGCCGAAGTCGCTGAGCTCGCCGCGGGTACCGCCATGCGCTGGTTCGGCAAGGATGTGTCGGTGGAAACGAAAGGTGATGGTTCACCCGTCACGGTCGCGGATCGCACGGCGGAGGAGGTGGCGCGCGCGTGGATCGCCGACCGGTTCCCGCGGGACGGTGTGCAGGGGGAGGAGTTTCCTCCGATCCGTCCCGACGCGAAGCGTCAGTGGATCATCGACCCGATCGATGGCACGAAGGCATTCGTGCGCGGCGTGCCGCTGTGGGGCACACTCGTGGCAGTGTGCGAGGGCGAGCAGGTGCTGGCGGGCGCGGCGTGTTTTCCGGCTGTGCAGGAGCTGGTCAATGCCGCGCCGGGTGAAGGCTGCTGGTGGAACGGCGTGCAGGCGCACGTGTCGCAGGTGGCGTCGCTCTCCGAGGCCACGGTGCTCATCACCGACGATCAGTTTCTCGAGCGTCCGGAGCGGCACGCGCGCTGGCGTGCGCTGACGCAGGAAGCCGGGGTGGTGCGCACGTGGGGCGACTGCTACGGCTATCTGCTCCTCGCCACAGGGCGCGCCGAGGTGATGGTGGACGACATCGTGAACCCGTGGGATGCGGCGGCGGTGTACCCGTTGATCACCGAAGCGGGTGGTGTGTTCACCAGCTGGAAGGGCGTGTCCACGGCGTTCGGGGGCGACATCATTGCCACCAATGGCGCGCTCGCCGGTGTGGTGCGTGATCAGCTGCGGGAGGAGTCGTGACGAGTGACGCGTTGGGCGGCCTGCGCATCACGAGTGCCGCCGAGCTCGACCGGCTGAACTTCACCAAGGGCGGTGGATTGGTGACGGTCGTCGCGCAGGATCACCTGACCGGCGCGGTGCTCATGGTAGCCTACGCGGGCCGTGATGCACTCGAGCAGACGCTGCTCACCGGCGAGATGCACTACACGTCGCGCACACGCGGTCTGTGGCACAAAGGCGGCACGAGCGGCAATGTGCAGCGCGTGGTGACGCTCACGGCAGATTGTGATGGCGATGCCGTGCTGGCGCGTGTGCGTCCCGCAGGACCGGCGTGTCATGAAGGGACCTTCAGCTGCTTTCGCGATGACGCCGTCGCGGCCGATGCGCTTGGTGCGCTCGATGCCACGCTGGCGGAACGCGCAGCGACGCTCGATGGCGCGCTGGTCACAGCGGGCGATGACAAACCGAAGAGCTGGACGCATCGGCTGCTGGCCGATCGCAATCTGCGCCACAAGAAGCTGGGCGAAGAAGCGGTGGAGCTCACGATGGCGTGTTTCGAGGGCGATCGCGCGCGCATCGCAGAGGAAGGCGCAGACCTCGTGTATCACACGCTGGTGGCGCTGCGTGCGATGGGTGTGGCGTTGGATGACGTGCGGCGCGTGCTCGATCAGCGGGTGCGGTAGCGCTCGACGACCGCCATCCCGGTGACCATCGAGGGTTTCGATGGCCACCGGGATTCGTTGTCATCAGAAGCTGTACCGCACCCCCGCCTGCACCTGGTAGCGGTTGCCCGACAGCACGCTCCGACCGAAGTTCGGGTTCACCGTGTAGCGCCAGTTCTGCGACGCCGCGTCGAAGCCGGCGGTGCGCAGGAGGGTCTGGTTGGCGCCCGGCACCACGCGCACACCGCCCCAGCCGTGGTTGAGCAAGCTGGCGAAGTTGAACACGTCCACCGTGAGCTCGGCGCGCTGGCCGCGCACCGACGGCAGCTTCTGCGAATAGCGCAGATCGATCTGCGTCACGAACGGATTCCGCACCGCATTACGACCGGCGATGTTGCCGAGGTTCTCGCGCAGGTAGTCGCGGGCGAGGTTCTGGGGATTGTCCAGCACCGTCTGCATCCCGGTGGCCAGGGTGGCATCGAGGCCCGGTGCGGCGGGGTTGAACAGGAAGGCGAGGTCGTTGGCGTTCGCGAACGAGCCGCCCTGACCCACGTCGTCGTAGTTGATGTCCTGCGCCACCGTGGGCGACCACGGGCTGCCCGACTGTCCGATCACGCGCACGCTGAACCGGCCGCCGAACAGCTCCGGCGTGGAGCCGAAGAGCACCAGCTTGTGGCGGAAATCGTTGCTGCTCGGCCCCCACGACATCTCGCGCGTGTCACCCGGAATCGGGATGAACACCGACGTGATGGCGATGCAGCAGTTGAACGAGTGATTGTCCCGCGTCTCGTTGAACGTGAACGAGCCGCCGATGCTGCCACCACGCGGCAGCTGCAGTGAGCCGTCGAACACGAGGGCGCGCTGCACCGAGGCGGCGTCGGAGCGGAACTCGAGCACGCGCTGGAAGTTCCGGAACGGACGGATCGCCGCGCGACCCGCGGCACCCGCCTGCCCCGGGTTCGTGATCACCGTGACCGGCGCGAGCACCGGGCGGTTGTTCTCGTTGGAGAGACGGAACGCCGGCTCCGGCAGGTTCCGGTCCACGTACCGGTAGTTGTTGCGCGTGTCCGCGTACTGACCCGTCACACCCAGCGTGAAGCGTCCGTCGAACATGCGCTTCTGATACGAGATGTCCGTCTTCCATGTCTGCGGCACGCTGAAGTCGTCGGCGAACGCATTGATGTACTGCGGCCGCGTGGCGCTACCGGCCGGGATGCCCGGCACGTTTGCGAAGTCCTGCCGGTAGCTCACGAAGTCGGGCGTGGGCACCGCGGCGCCGGTGAGCAGCAGGTCGCCCAGCTGCGAGCCGTCGTTGAGCAGGTGGTTGATGTGCGACATGTAGTGCGGCTGCGCGGTGAACAGGCCACCGCCGATGCGCAGCACATCCGTGCCGCGCTCACCGACGTTCCAGGTGAGCTGGCCACGCGGCTGGATCTGCCCCGTGACGGGGGCGCGATCGGTGCGCAGGCCGAAGGCGTCGAACGCCGCCTGGTTGAAGGCGCCCTTGGTGAGGAACGCCGTGACGTCGTAGCGCAGGCCACCCGCCAGCACCAGCGACGGGGTGGGCCGGTACTCGCCCTGCGCGAACACACCACCGTCGAACACCTGCTGCGTCATGCGCGGCTCGAGCGTCTGCAATGGTACGAGGCGCGCAAACGAGGAGGGACGACGAGCTTCGAGCGCCGCGAGATTCGGGAACTGGAAGAGTCCGTCGGTCTCGATGGACACGAACATCGAGAGATCGTTCAGCGAGTTGTCGGTGCCGAAGGTCCACGCCGTCTTGCCGCGTTCGAAGCGCGTCACGTTCACCAGCTGCAGCGAGCGTTCCGTCTGGAGCTCCGGGCTCGTGCGCTGGCCGCCGAACTGCATGATCTGCGGATTGCCGGTACGACCGTCGGGCAACGTGGACGCCACCGCGACCCAGGCGCGCGGCAGGCGCACATTGGCCTGATTCTCCAGAATGCGGTCGGTGAAGGCGATGCGGAAGTCGTTCGTACCGCTCGTGCCGAGGCTCGACTTGAGCGTGGCCAGCAGCTGGTTCTCGCGCGACGACTGGTTGCCGCGGCTTTCCAGCACGGAGAGTTCGCGGTCGGGGATGGAGTTGTCGTAGAAGAAGTTGCTGAAGTTGTGGCGCAGCGTGAGGCGGTGCCGGTCGTTGATCGACCAGTCGAGACGCGCGAACACGGTGTTGAGCGTGTTGCCACGATCGAACACGCCGGTCTGATCGCCCGCGGGCAGCCCGTACTGGTCGCGCAGGATGTTCAGGAAGCGAGTGACCGAGTCGGGGCTGACCTGCAGGCGCGACCAGTCGGCCTCATTGGCCACGTTGAGCGCCACGAACGGTTCGGTGAGGTCCTGCCGATCGAAGGCCACGGTGTAGTGCAGCTTGTCCTTGATGATCGGTCCGGCGAGGGTGCCGCCCCACTGGAAGGTGCTGAAGTCGGTGATCGGCTGCCCGAGGAAGTTGGTCTTCGTGGTGAGCGCCTGATTGCGGTTGTACAGGAACAGCGAGCCGGTCTGGGTATTGGTGCCACCGCGCGTGGCCACGTTGACGGCACCCGCGCCCTGACGCCCCTGCGTGACATCGTACACGTTCGTCACGATCTCGAACTCCTGAATCGCTTCCACCGAGAGCGAGTAGGGTCCGCGTCCCGAGCCGGTGCCCCACAGCGTGTTCTTCTGCTGCACGCCGTCCACGCGAATGTCGGTGCTCGACACGCGACCGCCGGAGATCGACGACGACGACGTGATGATGCCACCGGTACCGGCGCGCGAGGTGGTGGGCGCAATGATCGCCAGGTCCGCGAAGCTGCGGTTGGCGATCGGCAGCTCCTGAATCTTCTCCTGATCCACCACGAAGCTGGCACCGACGCGCTCGTTGCGCTTGGCCTCACGGTCACCGCGCACTTCCACGGCGGCGAGTTCCTGGCTGGTGACACCCATGGCGAAGTCGAGCAACACACGGTCGCCGAGATTGAGCGTGATGCCCGTGCGCGACTGCGCCTGGTAGCCGAGCTGCCGCACGGTCACGGTGTACGGACCACCGATGGGCAGCTGGGCGAAGACGTACCGACCATTGCTGTCGGTGCGACGCGTTTCCTGGAATCCGGTGCTGGTGTTGCGCGCCACGATGGTGGCCGCGGGCAGCGGTGCGCCGGCAGAATCGCGCACGAAGCCGCTCACGTAGCCTTCAGTGGCCTGCGCGCCGACGGGCGCTGCCGTTGCGGCGCCGATCGCCAGCATGGTGGCGAGCGCGCGAATGGATCTGGAGAGTCGGGTAGACATGGCGGTGCGAGGGAGGAAAAGAGTGCTCGAAAACGCGATGATTCGCGCGGGCAGGAGAGAAAGCAC
>JAABRL010000020.1:28431-56551 GCA_011390935.1 Gemmatimonas sp. | reverse complement strand
GCCGCCGGTCTCGCGCCGGAGAACACGCTGCCGTCGTTCGCGCGCGCCTGTGCAATCGGCGTGTCGGGGATCGAGCTCGATGTTCATCTGTCCGCGGACGATGTCGTCGTGGTGCACCACGACTACGCGCTGCATCCCGACATCGCGCGTGACGCGCGAGGCGCGTGGGTCCCCGATTCGGCGCGTCCGCTGCTGCGCGATCTCACGCTCGCCGAGTTGCGCGCGTACGATGTCGGTCGCCTGCGCCCCGACACCGATTATGCGCGGCGCTATCCGGCGCAGGTGCCGAGTGACGGGGCGCGCATTCCCACGCTCGACGACGTGATCACGCTGTTTCTGGCCGAGTGCGCGCCGCCCACGCGGTTGGTCGTGGAGATCAAGACCGATCCCACGCGGCCGACGCTGTCCGCAACACCGGAGCTGCTGGCGGATCGCACGGTCGCCGCGCTGCGCGCCCGCGGTGTGGTGGACCGCACACAGATCATTTCGTTCGACTGGCGCCCGCTGCAGCGCGTGCAGCAGATCGCGCCGGAGATTCCCACGAGCTATCTCACGGTGGAGAGCAAGGACTTTGACAGCGTGGAGCGCGGCCTCGACGGTGCGTCGCCGTGGATGGCCGGTCTGGATGTGGACGCGCACGGCGGGTCGGTGCCGCGTGCGATTCGTGCGGCGGGCGGGCACAACTGGTCACCCAACTTTCGCAACGTCTCGGCGGAGGCGCTGGCAGACGCGAAGACGGCGGGCGTGCGCGTGTTTCCGTGGACGGTGAACGCCGAGGGCGACATGGTGCGGCTGCTGGAGCTCGGCGTGGACGGGATCACGACCGATCGGCCGGATCTGCTGCGGCGGGTGGTGCGGGGTCGGTAGCGGCACGGCGTGACCGATGCCTCCCGACCCGGACCAGGCGTGCCCTACCGCAAGCGACGCGCGAAGAAATCGATCGTCGCCTCGTACGCCCGCATCCAGCTGTCGTGTCGCAGGAAACCGTGCACTTCGTCGGGGAAGACGAGCTGTTCCACCGGCACCTCCTGCTCCCGCAACTGGCGGATGAGGGTCAGCGTCTCCAGAAAGCGCACATTCCGGTCGTCATCGCCGTGGATGAGCAGCACTGGGGCGCGCCAGTTGCGCACCTGGGCCATCGGCGAGGCCTCGAAGGCGATGCGCGTGCGCTGCGGGTCGGCGTACAGGTCGTAGTCCGGGACGAAGGTCTGGATGCCCACGTTCCAGTCGTGTACGCCGTGGATATCCACCCCCGCCTTGAAGAGTTCGGGGTGCCGGGTGAGCCCCATCGCCGTGAGGTAGCCGCCGTACGAGCCGCCCCAGAGGCCGATGCGCGCGGCATCGACGTCCGGGCGTGCACCGAGCCAGCGCGCCGCCGCGACGACATCGGCGTACTCGCTGCCGCCTGTCGCTCCCTGCTGCAGTGCCTCGCGGAAGTCGAGCCCGTACCCGATGCCGCTCCGGTAGTTGAGCGACAACACCACGTAACCGCGCAGCGCGAGCGCCTGGTTGAGCGCGTAGGCGTGGTGGTAGTAGCTGCCGTAGTTCCAGCCCAACAGCATCTGCCGCCGCGAACCACCGTGCAGGAAGATCACGGCCGGGTGCCGCGTGCCCGGTGTGGACGGCGGCGGCAGGAAGAGCTGGCCGTACGACGCGATGCCATCGGCCGCGCGCAGCGTGACGGCGGTCGGGGCCACGAGCTGCGCCGCCGGGAAATCGGCCGGCATCGTCTCGGGAGCGAGCGGTTGCCAGCGGCGGGCCGACGGGGCGCCGGTCGCCGGTCCCGCGAGCACGGCGGCGTGCGCCGGCTGCCGCTCGTCGCTCACGAGCGCGAAGAGCGTGCCGCGGCTCGACTCCACAGGGCTCCAGGCGATCCGGGGCTGCGCGATCGCCGGCACCGGCGCGGTGGCGCCATCGGCCGGCACCGTCATCACCCGGCGCCGGTCGATGTCGCCGATGTTCGTGCTGTACACGAGGCGGCGGCCGTCCGCGCCGAGCGAGACGAACTCGACTTCCCCCTCGCCGGGCGTGAGCTCGCGCGGCGTGCCGCCCGACGTGGCGATGCTGTACAGGTGGACCCAACCGGTGCGCTCCCACGCGAAGACGATCCGGTTGTCGGCGGTCCAGAAGAGCTGGTTGTCGGCCACGATCGGCCAGTACGCGCTGCCGCGTCCCGACTCGGCGCGGAAGAGTTCGCGCGCCGCGCCCGTGGCCACGTCGGCCACCTGAATGCTCCACGGCTGGGCGGTGCGCGTGGCGCGGAAGCCGAGGCGCTGGCCGGCGTAGGGTGTCCGCAGGAAGGCGAGCTGCGTGCCGTCCGGCGACCAGACCGGTGACCCGTCCGAGTCGGTACTCGGTGCCATCCAGCGCAGCGTCCTGGCCCCGAGGTCGTACACCCCCACGAAGGCGTGCGTCCCGCGGTTCGAGACGATCGCGAGCTGTCGGGCGTCCGGCGACCAGCGCAGGGCGCCGGCGCTGCCACGCATGCGAAAGAGCGGCGCCACGCGCGTTGAATCGTCGCGCACGCTGGCCATCCAGACCGCGCCGCGACGCAGGAAGGTGACGTCAGCGCCGCGCGGGGCCGGCGTGGGGGACGACCCCTCGGTCACACGTTCGGCGCGCGACCCGTCGAGGCGCACGCGCCAGATGGCCTGCTCGGCGCTCTCCGGATCGCTGGTGGGGTTCGGGATCTCACCGGCACGGTTCGGGGCGCCGCCGCGCACGAAGTACAGCGTCCGCCCGTCGGCCGTGAAGGCGAGCGATGTCAGCTCCTGGCCATCGTCCTCGGTGAACGCGGTGACCTGGCGCGCTTCGGCGCCGGTGCTGTCGCGCACCCAGATGTTGCGCACGCCCCGCGTGTTGAGCACGAAGGCCACCGCGTCGGCGGCAGGGGCGGCGACCAGCGTCGCGGCAAAGGGCGCACCGTCGATGTCGTGGATCGAGGGCTGGGCCGAGGTCGCGACGGGCAGCAGGGCGAGCCCAGGCAGGGCGAGCCCAAGCAGGGCCACGAGGCGGAGGCGCGGGGAGCGAGGCATGGGTGGGGACGGATGGGAGGTTCACACGGGCGGGTTGAGTATGGGCCGAGTGCCGTGGACACGCGAGCGGCGCGTTTCCGCTCCTTCCGGCTAGCTTCCCAACATGTCCACTGACCGACTCTACCAACTCATCGGCGCCGACGGCGCCCGATACACCTCCCCGACGCCCGGAACGATTGGCGGCTACCGCAAGGAGCGCCGCTACGGCCGGCTCGACTGCAAGGTGGCCCGCCGCGCCCTCGAGCACGGCGCCCTGTACGCCCAGCAGCGGGTGTTTTTCGCCGATGAGGCCACCGCGATCGCGGTCGGCTATCACCCCTGCGCCGTGTGTATGCCGGTGGAACACGCCGCCTGGAAGGCCGGGAAACGCGGGAAGCGGTAGGGCTGCCCTTCCCGGACAGGCAGATCGGGCATACTCCCGACGCCTCCGGGCGCTGTCAGACCTCCCACCCATCGTTCCGGTGTACCCTGAACCCGGAGCGTGACCATGCCGACCTCACCGCACGCAGTTCGTCCTTGGATCTCCCGTCTCGGCGCCCTGATCAGCGCGTTCGTGCTGTTCACTACCGCGCTGCATGCGCAGGATCCCGCGCTGCTCACACGCAACCGCACGCTCGGTGCGGCGGTCTCGCCGTACGATGCCCGCGTGAGCCCGTATTCGCCCGTCGGGGCGCGCAACCCGTACGCCACCGATGGCGGACGTATCGTCGCGGCGGACGGCACGTATCTCGGTCGGCTCAACGCCAACCGGTATGACCCCGAGTCGGTAGCGAATCCGTACGGTGCGTACGGGTCGAAGTACTCGCCCACGTCGATCAACAATCCGTACAGCGCGTACGGGTCCACGTACTCGAACACGTCGGCACGCAATCCGTACGCGAGCGCGCCGCCGGTGGTGCGGTACGAGACGCGCGCATCCGAGACGCGCGCGCGGAGTTCGTCGTCGGTGTGGGAGCGGGTGGAGCCGGTCACGCCAGAGCGCCGAGCGCGACCGTGATTGCGCCATGCGGTGCGACAGCGCTTGCGGTGTTCGGCAACGCGATGGAGCGCTCGTGCTTCCCGGACCCGTGCGCCAACGCGACCACGGCCACCCCCGTGGCGACCCGCCACATGCGCGAGGCACCCGGTCCCCCTCGCACCGCCGAGATGAGCAGGGCGACCGCGAGGGCCAGGAGTGCGGTCGCCAGCCACCCGATGACATCGGGGATCACCGAAAAGACGAAGAGGTAGTCGCGTGTCGCCGCCCACCCCACGCCGGCGATGAGCACCAGGGCCGCCGCCACGCGAAGCGCCGCGCGCCGTCGGGTCGCGGGGCGCGTGATCACAGCCCCGAACGCCAGGACCACCGCCAAACCCGTCGCGCTCCACGCCACCGGTGTGCCCCAGCGCACTCGCGCCATGCCCACTGGTGCAACGCCGATTGCGCGGGACCAGTCGGCCAGCACGCGCGCAAAGAGTGGCCACGCGCGCTGGCTGTTGGCCAGCAGCACGATCCCATCGCCGGTGCTGGGCACGATATGGGCGTGCGTCATCCAGCCGTAGCCCTGTCCGCCGTGCCAGACGGCCGTGCGGCCGTCGCTGAGCGTCTCGGTGAAGTGGCCGAGGGCGTACCCATCGGCGACCAGCCGGAAGAGCGGATCCGGCACCGTGACCGGCGCGTGCAGCGTTTGGAGACTCGCGTCGGTGAGCACGGGACGCGGCGTACCGTCGGCGCTCGCCGCGAGCCATCGGGCGACGTCGTCAGCCGTCGCGATCAGGCCCCCTGAACCATGCCCCGGATACACGTACGGCGCGATCGGCTCGCCGCGCAGCGAGTGCGCGACGGCGAGGTCACGCGCCAGGGTAGGGGTCAGGTCGAAGGTCGCCCGTTCCATGCCCAGCGGCGCGAGCACGTCGCGCGCGAGGCGGTCGACGAAACGCGCACCGGTGACGGCCTCGACGAGCAGTTCCAGCAGCAGGTAGCCCGTGTCGGAGTAGTGAAATCCGTCGCCCGGCACCCAGGGCATCGCGAACTCGCGCGCCACCTGATCGGCCACCGACGGCACCGAGCCGCCAGGCGGATACCGGGCACCGAAATCGCCCAGACCGACGCCCGCCGTGTGTGCGAGCAGCTGCCGCACCGTGAACGGGGGGGCATCGGCGGGCAGCACCCCCGCCGACAGTTGGTGGGCCACGGTATCGTCGAGCGCGAGCTGCCCCGACTGCACAAGGCGCATCACCCCCCACGCCGTGACCGGCTTGCTGATGGACTCCACGCGCATGGGGGTGTCGAGACGCATCGGACGCGCCGTGGCTGGGTCCGCGTATCCGTAAGCCGCACGCCACACGGGGGTGCCGCCGGCCAGTACGACCACCTGCAGTCCGGGTACCCCGAAGCGCCGCATGCGCTGCGGCATCCGGGCATCGAGATCCTTCGTCCAGACGGGTGTGTGCTGGTCTGCGAGTGACACGGATGGATCCGGCGGCGCCGACCGATCGCACGCCGCGGCGACGAGCACGAGCGAACACGCGACGATGCGCGCGCGCGCGAGCCCGCATGAGGAAAGAAAGCCGCGACGCATGCGCTCGGTCATCGCGAGTCTCCGCCAGAGCGAAAGAGCGGGCGCGAGGCGCGGCGTCGCGCCATGCGGCCGGGACCGACTTCTGAACTGCGTCCGCACGGCACGAAATGCAAGACCCGGTCAGGCAATGCCTGATGCAGCGACGCCCCAGAAACGGGATGTTGCGCACAGGACATGCCCGCGCGCGCGGCCTGCCAAACGTCGACGCTGTCGCCCACCTGATCCCGGAGGCTACGGTGCGCTCGCCACGCCGTTCGACTCGATTCGCCACTCCCGCTGGAGGTGCTCTCATGATCTCACTGGCCATCGGCGGCACGCCGCTGACCGATCGCTTCGACGACGCGGTCGTGTCCGAAGCCGCGCGGCAGCCCACCACCGCGCCGACCGTCGTGACCGACGCCGACCTCGACTCGCTGCCCGCCCCGGTGGCGCGCTGGCTGCGCCGAGTGGGTGTGGTGGGCAAACCGCGCGTGGTGAACTTCGTGGTGGACATGCATGCGCAGCTCAACCGAGGTCCCGATCAGCCGTGGATGGAGACGCCGGTGCTGCAGGTGAGCTTCGTGCCTGAGCCCACGCGCCTGTTCCTGCTGCGCACGCGCATGAAGGGGTTGCCCGTGACCGGGCTGCACGCGTACACGCACGACGGCGCGCGCATGCTGATCCGCGTGGCCGGCGTGGTGGACATGGTCAACGAATCGGGAGACGCGTTCACGCGCGCCGAAACGGTCACCATGCTCAACGACTTCTGCATCATGGCACCGGGTGCGCTGCTCGACGATCGCTTCGTGTGGCAGCCGGTGAACGACACGAGTGCAACGGTCACGTTCACCAACGGCGCGCATCGCGTCTCGGCCACGCTGTTCTTCGACGCGAACGATGATCTCGTGGATTTCTCGAGCGACGACCGGCATTCGCTGCCCGATGACGGCGGGCGGTGGACCACACCGCTGCGCGGACATCGGGAGGTGAACGGCTTGCGGCTGCCTGCCGAGGGCGACGCGATCTGGCACTACGCCGACAAGCCCGATTGGTTGTACGGGCGGTTCGTGATGCAGCGCGTTCGGTACAACGTGCCGGTGGGTGAGTTGCCGCGGGCGGAGGCGTTGGGGGCTGCTGACGGTCGGTGATGTCATCAGTTGCGCTGGCGTGCTGTACCACTCGGCACCCCGAAGTACACCACGTTGCGCGCGTCCGATCGCGCGATCGCGATGTCGAGTGCGCCGTCCTTGTCGAGATCGGCGATCGCGAAACCGTACGCCGCACCCTCCGCATCACCGAACGCCACGGTCTCGAACTCGCGGCCGGTGCCCGTGTTGTACAGCACCACCGGCTGCGCGCGCACGTAGCCCACGATCACATCCGTGGCACCGTCGGCATCCATGTCGGCCACTGCGAGCGCATACGGGCGACCACCGCTGGGACCGATTGGTACGGCATCGCTGAACGTACCGTCAGCACGCGCGAAATAGACGCGTGCACCGCGCGCTTCGTCGATGGCTACGATGTCGAGGCGACCGTCGCGATCGAGGTCGGCGGTGACCGTCATGCGAATGGTGGCCTTCGCATCACCGAACGGTACGCGTGTGAAGCGCAGCGAGTCGCCCGCGCGCTGCTGCAGGTACACGTGGCTCTGACCGCCATCGCGATGCGGCACCACGAGATCGACGAGACCGTCGCCGTTCATGTCGGCGGGCGTGATGCTGGTGGATGACTCCGACGCGAACTGCTGACACGGCTGTTGCAGACGACCGCCGCCGAGTCCACGACAGATGTAGCTGGCACCGGGACGCGATCCCGAGCGATTGGCCACGATGAGGTCGAGCACGCCGTCGTTGTCGAGATCTGCGACCTGCACCTGTCGCGTGCTCCACGCCGCTTCACCCCACGTGGAGCCCACGGTGAATGTGCCATCGCCACGATTGAGGTACACGAGTCCGGGATCGGGGCGGTCGTTGCTCACCACCACATCGAGATCTCCGTCGCCATCCATGTCGGCGAGCAGTGCGGAGTAAGTGCGGTCGGAGGCGACGCCGAGATCGTAGGCGCGCGTGAAGTTGCCGGTGCCGTCGCCCAGATGCACGCGGTCCACGAGCGGCCAGTGGCGTCCCTTGGCGAGCACGAGGTCGAGGTGGCCGTCGCCGTTCACATCACCCGCGCTCACGTTGGCGGAGGTGTACGCGGAGTCCTCGAGATAGAGCGTGCGCGTGAAGGTGCGACCGGACAGTTGCGCGGACAGTGTCGTCAGCGGTGCGGCGGCCAGCAGGGCGAGGGCGAGGAGACGAGGAGGCGTGGGCATGCCTCTACGATACCGTCAGGGCGTGCGCTTCGCGTCGGACGTGGGCGTGCGTGGCACCGGAATGTCGAAGTGCATGACCTCTTCGCGCGTGCCGAGCGACTCGTAGAGTGCGATCGCCGGCTCGTCCCCGTAGTCGGCCTGCACGAACACCACCCATCCGCCACGGTCGGCTGCGATCTGCTGCAGGGCGCGAATGAGTTGCGTGGCAATGCCGCGACGGCGGTGTGTTTCGTTGACGGCGAGGTCGTAGATGTAGAACTCGCTGCGCGCCTGTTCGTACTTGGGGAGTTCGTAGGCGGCGAGTGCGCCGACCACGGTATCACCATCGAGTGCCGCGAGGGCGATGAAGTAGTCGCGCTCTAGCAATCGGGCTAGATATGTGCGATCCGGGCGGGCCGAGTCATAGTGCTCCGGGTCCTCGAAGGCGGCGCTGAAGCAGTCGAGCACGCCGTGCATGAGGGGGACGTCGGCGGGGGTGAGGTGCGTTATGGGAACGGTCATGACCGGCGCGAGTGGGGAGTGAACGACCGTGCGTACCCGCCGTGTTGCACTACGTGCTCCTGTGGGTGCCGTCGAGGGCCGACGACACCCGGCAGGCAACCCGTCAGAACGTGAGCAGATCGAGCAGCGTGAACACACCGTTGGCGCCGAGCTTGTCCGCACCATCGATGGGCGACCAGTTGCGATTGCTTCCCAAATACGCGGTTGAGTCGAGTTCGAGCAAGCCAATCATGGTCTCGGCGACCAGGCGGCCGCCGACCGGGCCCAGTCCTTCGCCGGGCTCGAATACGTTGGACGCGCCTTCGCGTCCCACGACGCCCGCTTCGGCCACGATGTACAACCAGAGCGGCGTGCCGGAGCGCAGATCGGCCGCAGGGGTGGCCGCTCCTCCAAGGGCATGCACCGCAGCGGTGACAAGGGCAATCTCGGCCGCCGGTCGCCCGCAGCGCGCAGCGATGGCTTCGCCGGACGGCAATCGGAACGCCTGACCACGCAGCAGGTTACGCGTCACCAGCGAGGCCACACCACCTGGCGGGACAAAAGGCAGGTTGAGCAGGTCGGCTGCCATTTTCACATCGAGCTTGTCGGCGCGATCGACGGTGGCGTCGTTGAGATCGAGCAGCTGCGGCCACTGCACGACGGCCTTCGGATTGTCGAGCGGGGTGAAGCCGAAACCCAGGGTGGGACCGAACACCTCGAGGGCCGCTTCGCCCGCCCTGACCTGAATGCGCTGCGGAATCATCGAATGGCCGAATCGGTACGCGGCGACGGCGAACTCCACCGGGATGTAGGGCTCGGCACCGAAGTGCGGACCGAACTGACAGTCCTCGGGTCGATAGACTCGGCGCCCATTGCCGAGAATGTCGTCGATGAGGGTACCACCCACGATCGTACGCAGAAAATCCTGCACCACGACCCACTGATAGTGCCACGTCACGACGCGCCGTGTCTCGTGTGCCAGGGCTTCGCCGACGAGTCCGTGATTCCCGTGCAGGTGCTCTGCGACGTGATTGTGAAAGCGGAGGAAGCCGAGCTGCAGCTGCGAGATGAGGCGATTCTCGTCGTTGCGCGGGTCCCCGATGACAGCGCGCCCATGTGCGGAGCGCGGCAGATCCTCCTGCATGAGTGGCGTGGCGCCCGACGTATCGGCGCCCGTGAGCAGCTTGATGCCGTTGTATACCGCGCCCGAACCACTTGCGCCGTGCCAATACAGGTACGGGGATCCTTCGGGTCCATCGCCGTACACGCAGTCGAGGTCGAGCGTCGGCGTGCGGAAGTTTCGCGTGTCGATCGCGGTATCGATGCGCGAAAAGCTGCTCGTGAGATCGAGCGTGACGTCGTGATCGACGAACTGTCCGAAGAAGATCTGACCGACCGCGACCGAGGTGGTCTTTTGCGCCGGGCCGGTGGATCGCATCGGTCCGTCGTGGGCGCCGATCGCGTGCAACTGTCTCGGATCGATGTAGAGCGCCGGAAGATCCGTGAACATGCGTCCGAACCGATCGGATCGCACACTGTTGGGGTGACAGAGTGCCGGCAGGCCGTTCAGTGCCTTCATGCCATGATGCGTCGCCATCGCTCGTACTCCCGCTGAGGATGATGAGACACGCGCGCGCGCCGTCGGAGCCTGGTGAGCCGCGCGTTGGCGTGCTCGAGAGGAGGGTCGCCTGTGCGGGTGGCTCGGTGATTCGGCGCACAGGCAGTGCCCACAATGGGGTACATGGCGCTGAGAGACAGTGACTTGACGCACAGAGGGGAACTGTGTGCCGGGAGCACGGCGGGCACCGGCTGCTTGCCATGGTTATGCACGACCCGGTGTCCCGACGAGCTGTCTCGTCGGGACACCGGGCGTGATCAGCGCATCACGCGTCGTGCTGGCAGCGATGGCAGAGCGGATGGTGATACTCGGCGCAGTTCGCCAACCGGTGCCCCTGTGGCCGACACACCCTGCTGTCGACGCGATTCGCGCAGCGCATCGACCCGGCCGGCGTCGCCGTCGAAGGCCGCGATGACGGCCTGCGCTTCTGCGAAGGCGGTAGCGGCGGCCTGCGCCGTGACTGGCTGCACGACCGCAGCGCTCGGGCAAAGGGCGAAGAGTTCGGTGAGCCGAGGGCCGAGACCCGTGACGCGAAAGAGCATGGCCTTGGCGCTCCCTTGGAACTCGGTGAAGGCAAAGCCGAACACGCGCGCACCGGCGACCTGTTGCGCGAATGACTTCACCACCGCGTTGGAGCCCGGCCTGAACAGTGCATCGAAGGTGCTGATCTCCGACCATGTCTGGGAGAACGGGGCGTTGCCGTCGAAGGAGATCGCAACGCTGCCGCTGGCGGTTATGAAGCGATCGAACATCACGAAGGCCACGAAATCTCCCGTGTTGCTGCAGGCGAACACCAGCCGCGCATACTCGCTGCTCCCGAACTTGTTGGTGATCAGATTGTCGGCCGGGAGGTAGTGGAAGACCGACGTGGTCCCGACCAATCGCACCCAGTCGTACGCATCGACGGTGACCTCCCAGAGCTCGCCGTCGATGGTCGCCTGCACCGTGATCGGACCCGGCTCCAGTGGTGTGAGCACACCGGTGGAGATCATGGCGCCGCGCGACGGGTTCGAGACGCTCCATGTCGCCGTTCGCGGCACCACGGTGCCGTCACTCAGACGCGCCGTCGCGGAGTAGCCGTACTGGTCGCCAACCTTTACACGCGATCCCCCCGTGATGGTGACGGCGGCGATGGACGATCGCACCGTCAGCGTCAGCGTGCCGACACGCCCTTCACTCGTCGCCGAGATGACGGTCGTGCCAGGTGCGACGGCCGACACCACGCCTGCGGTGGACACCGTCGCCACCGCGCTGTTGCTGCTCAGCCAGGACACCGACCGATCGGTGAGCAGCGCACCCGATGCATCGCGCAGCGTGGCGTTGTACGACGTCGTCTGTCCGATCGACAGCGTTCCGGGACCGGCCACCACCACCGTCGCGACCGGCGCACCTGTCACGGTTAGCGTAGCTGCGCCGCTCTGTCCTTCGCTTGTGGCCGTGATAACAGCCGAGCCCGAGCTGAGTGCCGTCACCAGCCCCGCCGCATTCACCGAGGCGACTGCCGGGTTCGACGTGCTCCACGCCACTGGTCGTCCCGTGAGGAGTTGATTGGCCGCACTTCGCAGTGTGGCCGTGGCCGAGGTCTGCGCGCCCACCACGATCGTGGCCTGCGCCAATGCCACGGCCACCGTAGCCACGGGCGCCTGCGTCACGGTGAGCGAGGCCGAGCCGCTCTGCCCTTCGCTCATGGCCGTGATGGTCACCGTGCCGGGCGTGAGCGTGGTGATGCTGCCGGACGCGGTCACCGTGGCCACGGCCGGATTCGAGGAGCTCCACGAGACGGCGCGGTCGGTAAGCACCTCGTTGGTGCCACTCCGCACCGTGGCGATCGCAAGCGTGGTGGAGCCCACGATCACGTTCGACGCCGCGAGATTCACCGACACGGAGGCCACCGGCACCTGCGTGACGGTGAGCGTGGTTGCGCCGCTCTGCCCTTCGCTGGTGGCAGTGATCGTGGTGGTGCCCGGCGTGAGTGCGGTGATGGTGCCGCCCGCGTTCACCGTGGCCACCGCCGTATTGGACGACGTCCACGTGATGCTGCGTCCCGTGAGCAGTTCGTTCGTGGCGCTGCGCAGGGTGGCCGTTGCCGTGGTCGTTGCACCGACCGTGATGCTGCTCTGGGCAAGCGCGACGGTCACGACGGCAACCGGTGCGCCGACCACGGTGAGCGTCGCTGAACCCGTCTGCCGTTCACTGCTGGCCACGATGCTGGTGGTGCCCGGCGTGAGTGCCGTGATGGCCCCCGTGCTCGACACCGACGCCACGGTCGGATTGCTCGAGCTCCACGACACCGCGCGACCTGTGAGCGATGTACCGCTGCTGCTGCGCGTCTCGGCGGTGGCGATCGTGTTGCTACCCACCACCAGCTGCGGCGAACTCAGCGTGACGACCACGCTGGCGACGGCGGGTGGTGTTGGCGGCGTTGGAGTAGGTGGCGTGGTGGGTGCGGCGTCACCACCACCGCTGCAGGCAACGAGCGTGATGAGGGCGACCAGCAGGGCGATGGGTCTCGCGACGAGGGACATGTGCGGCCTCCGGATGGTTCATGCGGCGATGGGTCATCCATCGCACACCGGAGGATCGCAGAGGGGGGTGACAGTGCTTGGCGGCGCGCATTAATCGAGGCCGGGGTCGGCTCCGAATACGGTGATGCGGGTCTGCAGAATCAGGTCGTTCAACAACGACTGCAGTCGCGCCGCGAATGTCGCGAAGTCTTCTCGACGCGCACCGGTGTCCTCGTGCATGTACAGATCGCGGCGCACTTCGACCATGAGCGCGACGACGCGCGGGTCGTGCTGGTAGTGTTTTGCGGGCACAAGCACACCGCTGAACGGTTCGTTCACGCGCACGCTGAAGCCGGCGCGTGTGAACGCTGCGACCGCGAGTTCGAGCAGTGCAGGCGGCGTGTGGAACGGATCGGTGCCGAGGCAGATCTGCGGGCGGTCGGGGTTCTGGTGCAGTTCGTACGGCAGCGGGCGCGACGGGAAGCTGTGCGCGTCGAGCACGATGCATCGACCGTGGCCGGCGACGGCCTGGTCGACCGCGCGTGTGAGGCGCTCGTGGTGCGGGTTGTACCACGCCTCGAGCAGTCGCGCGCGTTCGGCGGGCGGCGGCGGCTCGCGCAGCGGTTGGCCGTTGGCGCGCGTGGTGTAGAGCACGCCCATGCCGCGCTCGGCCATTGGTTCGTGCGCGTCGTCGGTGAAGCGCTCGGCGTCCACCACGAGGCGACTGATGGGGAAACGAATGGGCGCGCTGCCGTCGAGAGTGAACAGCTCGTCGGTGTAGGCGTCGGTCATGAGCCGGAGCTCCTCGGCGAGGGATGCGTCGTCGAGGAGGATGGCGGGGCGGCAGTCGGCGGGGACGAGCTGCGATGCGTGCGGGATGTGGACGACGGTGATGGGGGGTTGCATGGGCGACATGTCAGGGTCTGGTAGCCTCACGCATTCACCACTCGGCTGACTCTCTGCGCGCGATCGGGAGCTGTGGACATTCGAAGTCGCCGAGCAGGTTGTGGAAGGCCTGGTAGTGCAGCAGATCGGGCGTGGCGATGTTGTACACGTCACGGAGTGTGCGGACGATCAGATCTGCGACGGTATCCAGGTCCTCGCCGGCGGCGACATCGCGATGGAAATTGGGACTGCCATTCGGGTCGCGCAGTTCGGTCGCCAGCTCCGGCGGGTCCTCGGTGGCGCGGCGCCAGCCGAGTGCATCCATCTGCGCGTACTGTTCGATCGTGAGCGCCGCCGAGGGCGGCTCGATGTACGTGTTGCTCGCGGCTTCGATGCGCAGCGTGCCGTCGTCGGAGCCCGCGACCTGCACGTAGTAGTTGATGTGCCGGTGCGCGATGATCAGGCGAAAGCCGTCGCCGAGTCCGGCGATCGAGGCGGCGATGCCGCGCGTGAGGGTGCGCCACGGCTTCTTGCCAGCGGGACGGGGCATGCGGGATCTCCGGTGAGGGGGATACCGGAAGATGGGGTGGGGGTGTGACAAGGCGATCCGTTCCAATGGGGCAAACGTCGAAGGACTGCCTGTGCAAGGGCGCACTCATGAATATGGAAGCTGTGCATTTCAACGGCCGCTTCCGCACAACTACCCCGAAGCTATCAAGGGTGCGCAGGCGGTGTATCTCGCGAAAACCGGCGTGCCGCGTGATGACATCCGCCACGACGTCGCCGCCGCAATGGCTGCTCGTGTCTCCCCGACAAGTCCTTTCCGGCGCAGCAGTGTCGTCAGGCGCTTTTGCGCGTTCACCACGGTCTCCAACAACGAATCATGATCGAGCCAGAGCTCAACCGGTACACTCTCTGTCACGGGACAGGCGGCGAGCTGTGCGGCCTCGGCTCTCTGCTCCGCTGACCCGATCGTTGACAGCAACGCATGAATCGAACTGAAATAGTTGATCACACGATTCATGCGAATCTCCTGTTTTGTTGTCGAGTGCTTGCGTCCCGGTGAGCGCAAGGACGTCGACGTAGCAACGCCCGTGCGGCGCAGCGAAGCTACGCACACATCCGAGAGCATTCTGCCGCGACGACATCCTGCGCTGCGATGACCACCGAGCCGTCTGACATTGACATGGACGTCTGACAGTGGCCGATCTCGCTTCGAGCCGAGCCCTGTGCACTGCGAGATCCGCCCCCGGACACGGATGCTCGCCGCCGAGCAGCCGCGGCTCCCTGCCGTGAACCATCGCGGCGGTGCAATCACCCCGCCCGCTCCCCCCACCACTGCCCCAGCGTGTCCGCCCAGTTGTACCGCCGATACCGACTGCGCGGCCCGACCTCGAAATGCTGCTGCACCCACCAGGCGAGTCGCGTGCGGTAGAACGCCCGCAGCTCCGGGTACACCGCCGACGAGATCTGCACGAAGTCATGGAGCCGCCCAGTCGACACACCGAGTGCGACGCCTTCCAGCAACAGGGCCTCGGGAAACGGCAGGTGCTCCGGATGCTCCGGGAGTGTGGACGAACGCACACTGTCTATCAGCCGAATCAGTTCACCCAGCGAATACGTGTGCGCATCGAGTGCGCCGTGATGGCTGAACGTGGTCCCGTGCTCATCCACCATGCGGACGCCACGCAGTGCGCGCGACAAGCCCTGCGCAGACGACGACAGCGCAAACACGCGCACGCTGTACACGATCATCGGCCGCGTATCGAGCACGAGCCGCGCGATCTCCACTTCGCCCGGCAGATACGCCGGCAGGTACTCGCCGCTCACGCGGATCAACGGATCGCCGGCGATCCAATGCGCTCGTCGCGCCGGCGGCAGTCGGTCGCTGAGCAGCTGCGCGGAGAGGGGGCGCGGAGGCACGTCCACGAGCTGCGAGGCACGAAGGCGGACACTCCCCAGCAGCCCCCGTGCAACCGCGGCGCGGCGCGCCTCGCCGGTCACGTTCTGCACCACGGCCGCCAGCGCACACCAGTCGGCGACGTAGTTGGCTGGGCGGAAGTCGAGATCGACATCCGTACGAATCGGAAACGAACTGTGCGGAGCCACTGGCATGACATCCTCCCACGAAAAACGCCGGTGACCCAGGAAAGGCCGCCGGCGTTCGCCGCTGCGACTTAGACGGAATGGACGGGGCAATGCCCCGCTGTGCGGCCCGTCAAGCCTGGGAAATCGCCGCACTTTCTGAAATATACGCGGGGGGCTGACAGGGCGCAGAGCCACGCGCACGTCTGGTCCGCCATTTCGGTCGGTGCTACCTTCGGGCAGTTTCCACATCCCTTCTTCGCATGGACCGCCCCCTCGGCCCACCCGCCTCCCTGCTCGCCGCGCGCTACACGCTCATTCGCGAGCTTGGGGGCGGCGCGAGCGCGCACGTGTACGAGCTCGCTGATCGCGAGATGGGGCGACACGTGGCCATGAAGGTGCTGCGCCCCGAACTCGCCTCGGCGATCGGGCGAGACCGGTTCCTTCGCGAGATTCAGCTGGCCTCAGGGCTGCTGCATCCGCACCTCGTACCCGTGCTCGACTTCGGCGAGACCGACGGTACGCTCTGGTACACCATGCCGTGCATCGGCGGTGGTACCCTGCGCGACCGCCTGCAGCGGGAACCACAGCTGCGCGTGCCTGATGCGGCACATCTGCTCGCTGACATTGCCGATGCGCTTGCCTACGCCCACGCGCGCGGCGTGGTGCACCGAGATGTGAAGCCGGAGAACATTCTGCTCGAAGACGGTCATGCGTGGCTGGCCGACTTCGGCATCGCCCGCACGCTCGACGCGGTGGGCAGCGCCACGCTCACCTCGGTGGGCATTGCGGTAGGCACGCCGGCGTACATGAGCCCGGAGCAGGCCAGCGGTGCGCGCGACGTGGATGGACGCACCGACAGCTTCGCGCTGGCCTGCGTGCTGTACGAATCGCTGGCAGGGGTGCCACCGTACGTGGGGGCCACGGCCCAGAGCGTCATTGCGCAGCGCTTCGCCCACGCGCCACACCCCATCACGTCGTATCGGCCCGGACTGTCACCCCTGATCACGGCCGCCGTGGACGGTGGACTGCACATGGTGGCCGCCGATCGGCTCACGGCGGATGAGCTGCGCGATCTGCTTCGCAGTGAGCTGACGGGAGAGCGCACACTGATCAGCGGGCGCATTCTCGCGGCGCACACCGCCAGCGCTGCGTCGACGCAGCCGTCGGAAACGCGTGGCATGTCGGAGCGCCGATGGCGCGCGCGGGCCGCGATCCCGCTCATTGCCCTGCTCGTCATCGCGGCCACGCTCTGGTGGCGACGGTCCGCCGAACCGACTGTAGACGCGGCAAAGATCGTCGTCTTTCCGCTGCGACCGGCTTCACCGGCAGATGCGCGCATCGATCAGGTGGCCGGACTGCCGATCCTGCTGGCCTCCACGCTGGACGGAGTGCCGCCGCTGCGCTGGATCGAAGGAGACCGACTCCCTGCTGTGGACGGGCGGCAGGCCGAGAGCGACCTCGACGCAACGCAGCGATTGGCCGCGCGTCGCGCAGGCGCTGGCCACTTCGTGGACGGCACGGTGCTCGCGCGTGGCGACTCGGTGCGCGTGGTCCTGCGGCTTGTGAGTACGGCCGCGGACTCAGTGGTGGCTCGCTCCTCGATCACGATGCCGGGGCGCGTCGAGTCGGCCGCCGCGATCGCGCTGCGCGCCGTGGGCCCGCTTCTGGTGCCGCTGCTCGACCCGGGTCGCTCGAGCGCCATCGCGCCGCTCACTGAGCGCGATCCGGTCGCCGTGGGGGCCTTCCTGGCCGGCGAGCGCGCGTATCGAGAGGCGCGCTACGACGAGGCACTCGGCCACTACGAGCGCGCGCTCGCTGCCGACAGCCAGCTCGCGATCGCCGCGCTCAAGGGGGCACGTGCCGCGCGCTCCCTCTTTCGTGACGCCGACCAATCGCGTTTGCTCGCCGTGGCGCTCGCCCCGAATCGCTTCCTCCCTGAGGCACACGCCGCTTTCGCACACGGGCTCCGCCACCTGCAGCGCCGCAACGCCGACTCGGCGCTGGCCTCGCTCGAACGCGCGGTCTCCCTCGCGCCACAGTGGGCCGACGCGCACGCAGCGCTCGGCGACGTGTTCCTGTACATCGGACGCGATGACGTGCGCGCGGACTCCGCCGCTCGTTGGCACTACGAGCGGGCTGTCCATTCCGACAGCAGCTTCACGCTGGCGCACTACCACCTCGCGTGGCTGGCCCTGCTGCGGGGTGACGCCGAGAGCGCGGAGCGGGCTCTCGCCGCCTACCGTCGTGCGGATCAGAACCCGTCCGGACTGGCGGAGGCCGTGCCAGCCGCGGTGGCGTGCCTGCGTCGCGGACCCGAGGCCGTGGAGTGGTCCGCGGTGGATATCGCAGCGCGCGTGGTGGCCGGCAAGGCGCTGATCGGAGGCGGCGCACAGCTGGTGTGCGCCAAGGCGGCCTTCGCAAGCGTGTTCGCGACGCCGGGGGGGCTGTCGCGCCACCACTTCAGCGCGCTGCTCGGGCTGAATGCCGTGGCGGTCGCCCATGGAGACTCCACGGCGCTGGCCGCCCTTGCGGTCGATCCCATCGCACGCGCGCTGCGGGTGCGCAATCTGCTGCTGTTTGACGCGGTCGCGGGCGCGCCGGTGCCCGACCTCGCAGGCGAGGCAGCGGCGATGCTGAACGAACGGGCAACACTGGCGCCAGAGGAGCTGTGGGTGCTGGGGGCGTGGTTTGCGGCACGCGGTGAGGTAGTGTCGGCGAAGCGCGTGGCCGAGGCGCTTGGCCAGCGGCGCAGCGACGCGGACGAGGAGGCGATGCAGCGTTCACTGCGCGCACGCATTGCGTTGCTGGACGGGGACAGCGTGAGCGCACGACGGCTACTGGCGGTGCGCAATGCATCGCCGGACCTTACCAAGGTGGAGTGGCTGCTCTTTTTCGCGGGGACGGCGGACGATCTGCTCCTGGCGCAGCTCGAGCTGGGGCGGCAGCCGGCGCAGGCACGACGTCTGGCCGCAAGAATCGATCATCCGTATCCGCTGGTGAATGTGCTGCTGTTGCCGTCGTCGCTGGCGCTGCGTGCGGACGCCGCGCGTCGATTGGGGGATGTACCGGCGGAGCGGGAAGCGACGGAGCGGTTGGCGGGGCTGCGTTCGGTGCGACGGTAGAAGAAACGGGAAGAAACTTCAATGCGAGGAGCGGTGATGCGAGGATGCAACCAGTTCGCGGATGTGCCGGCACTACGGACCGGCGTTTCGACATGGCTTCGCGATCGTGTGTGGGGAGTGCAACCGGAAACAGGAGCAGCTTCCTGGTTCGAAGAGTGCCGCGACAAGCTCCTGAAGGCCTTCGGAGTGGCGTGTCTGGACAGCCTGCCATTTTTCCTGCCGCGCCCGGGTGCGCTCAACGGTGCGCTTCCCGCTGCCGTGCGCGTGGTTACGCCCGAGATTGATCGATGGGCTGGCCAGACGCGCCACCATCTTAAGTGCCTCCGCAAGCGAGCTAGCGCGGACTGCCAGGCGCAGACGAAGGATCTGTGGGACGCGTTCGATTTGGCCACGACTCGCCTGATCAAGCACAACCCGATGTCGTCGAATCCCTCGGGCAAGGCCCCGTTGTGCAAATCGTTCCTGGCGTGGGCCGATCTGTTCTTCCTGTGGTCGGTAGCGTACGAGCAATTCGAGCGAGCGCTCGCCGGCTGCTTCGGTGACAATGCAATGTTCGCAGCCGGGGCCCGCTCGCCCGACGCGGCATCAGCGAGTGCGGACGCGCTCACACGCGAGCGGCTCGTGATGCTTCAGATCTCCCCAGTGCCGTGGCCTCCGTGGCCTGGCGCTGAGATTCCTGACACGTCGAGTGTCGCGTCGTAGTTGGCGGTGCATTCGGAGGCGAGCCGGCGGCGCGTGCTTGCGTGTGCTGTTCACTTCCACCCGGCATCACGTGCTTCTGCGCCTCTCGCCCGCCTCACGTGAAGCGGGGCTGGTCGCCGCCGCCCGCCGAGACCAGGGTGCGATCCCCCGGGCCACTGAGGGGCCGCACCCACACGTCGGGCTGGCGGCTTGGCGCAGCGTCCTCGCAGGCGATCCACCGGCCGTCGGGCGAGACCACGCCGTTGCGTCGCTCCGCCCCACGCGCGTCCAGCGGCGCGGCAGCGACCGCCTCACGCGTGGAAGGCACGTCGATCGTGCGTGGCATAGCGACTCCGGTCAGGTGTCGTGATATGCTTGACACACAAAATTTCGGATAGGTCCGTTGCGGTTGCGCCGCACTTCGTCACCCCACCACCCGCAACTCCACCCGCACCTCCTCTGCCCCGAACGCCTGCGCCACCCCCGCCCGGTCCACCTGCACCACCGTCTCCGGCACCGTAGGCGCACGCACTTCGAGCACGCGCCACCCATGGGCATCCGCGCGCGCCACCCGCAGTCGCGCCCCCGGCACCTGCAACATGAGCAGCGCCTCCAACTGCGTCTCCCACGCCTCGGGATACTCGGGATCGAGCGACAGCGCGCCCGCACCATCGAACGCCTGCGCGCGCTGCATGGGGTCGAGCGTGAGCCGCCAACGGCCACGCACCACGGCACGCCGATCGCCGGCGGTGAAGATCGCCTCGCCCGGCCAGTGATGCACACCGAACGTGCGGGCCCGCGCACGCTCCGGTGCCTCGATGGGGTCCTGCTCGTCACTCGCACCGTGCTTGGGCGGCAGCCGACGGCCGCGCCTCGCACGCACCGGCGCGCCGACACCGGACCCACGCGTGGGCCAGGCGCCGAGCAGCAGCACGAGCAGGGAGGTGAGCAGGCGGGGCATGCCCGTAAGCTACGTGCGAATGCACCGCGAGAGCAGCGTTCGACGCGCCCTCACGACATGCCCGCCGCACCGTGCACCAACCGCATCCGCGCCGCATGTTCTGCAGATGCGCGTTTGCGCAGCCCCATCAGTGTCCCGCTCGCCCCCCGCCCGTGCGCCCTCACCTCGCCCTCGCCCTGCTACTGCTCGTCCCGTCACTCGGCGCCGCACAGCCGCGCGCGGACACCCCGCGCCCCGACAGCACCCGCGCCCACATCACCGAACGCCTCGCCGAACTGCGTCGCATTCACACGCCCACCGGCATCGAGCGCCTCGAGGCCGTGCCCATTGGCGGTACTACGCAGTGGATCAACGTGCGCGGCAAGCACCGCGAGGCCCCCGTGATCGTGATGATCCACGGTGGACCGGGCACGCCCACGCTCCCCACCGCGTGGGCGTATCAGGCACCGTGGGAGGACTTCTTCACCGTGGTGCACTACGACCAGCGCGGCGTGGGCAAGAACGCGGTGAGCGCCGATCGCACCGCCCTCGCGCCCACGCTCACCTTCGACCAGCTGGTGCGTGACGCGGCAGACGTGGTGGCGTGGGTGCGCGCCGAGCTCGACGTGGAGCGTGTGGTGGTGATGGGCTACTCGTACGGCACCCTCATCGGCCTCGCACTCGCACAGCAGCGCCCCGAGTGGATCTCGGCGTACGTGGGCGTGGGTCAGGTGAGCGGCGGCGGTGACGCGTATCTGTACACGCGACTGCTCGAAATCGCGCGCGAACGTGGCAACACCGAGGCGCTGCGTGAGCTCGAGGCGATTGCGCCGTATCCGCGCCCCGGTGCGCCGATCGCCGATGTGCTGCTCACGCGCAAATGGGCGCGACAGTTCGACGGCGGCTGGTACGGCAAGCCCACCTTCGACCTGCTCTTCGCGCTTCCAGACTGGGCGCCCGAATACACGAGCGCGGACGTGGCCGTGCAGACCGAGGCGACCCAATGGACCACGCGCACGCTCGTGGGCCTGGGGCAGAGCCGGCCTGTTGATCGCGTGGGCGTGCCCGTGGTGATCGTGCAGGGACGTCACGATCTGCATACGCCCTACGCGCCGGCGCGCGAGTGGTTCGATCGGCTCGAAGCGCCGCACAAGCGCTTCGTGACGCTCGAGCATTCCGCGCACGTGCCGTTTCTCGAAGAACCGGGGCGCTTTCTGCAGGCGCTGCTCTCGGAGGTGCTGCCGCTGGCGACGGCTGGGCGGTAAGGCGACGCGAGACATCGACCGCGAGTTCCCCCGCCCCTGTCCGCCTTTCCCTCCTCCCTGCGCCTATCAGACCAGTCCGCGCCTCACCCGCCCCAATCCCGGAGCCCTCCCATGTACGACTGGCTGCTCTGCGGTCTCGTGACCGCGTCGATCGTGATTCCGCCCGCGCTCGCCACTGCCCCACGTCAGGACGATCGCGTCACCGGCACGTTCGTGATCGACGGCGACACGGTCGCCATCCGCCACGTGCTGGCGCGCAAGGTGCCCGCGTTCTGGGACAAGGAGAAGATTGTCACGCAAGTGCTGCTCACGGCCGAGCCGGTGCCCGACGAGGCGCTCGAGGATGGATTTTCGCTGCTCGACGCGGTGCGCGCCGGCAAGGTGACGGGCGTTCGGCTGGAGTACGAGGACGATGGCCGCAGTGTCACCGGCCACATGCTCTCCGAGCGGTTGACGGGGGACCTCAGCATTTCGCTCAGCGGCTCGAGCGCGCGTCCCGCAGTGTACACCGCCTCCGGCATCGAAGGCCGCTTCGAGGCCGACCTGACGGACATGAACGACATGGCGGTGCTGGTGGACGTGACCTGGTCGGCCCGCGTGCGCCCCATGCCGGTGGTAGTGGAACCCACCGCCGCCGACGCCGCCGCCGCGCTGCAACACCCCGCCGTGGTGGCGTGGCAGGCCATCGAGAAGGCCATTCACACCGGCGACAAGGCCGCCCTGCTCAAGGTCGCGCCGACATCGGTGCATGAGATGGCGAAGCAGCCCGATTTCGACGAGAACTTCAAGATGATGAAGGACATGACGCCCAAGGTGGCGCGCTACCTGCGCGTAACCGAGAAGTTCGGCAAGGTGATCATCGAGGCCGAGGCACCAGGCCTCATGGACCCCACGCTCAAGCGCGGCACGATCACGATGATGAAGGACGACGCCGGCGTGTGGTGGGTGGAGACCATGACGTTCTGACTGGGAGGTCGCGCTGGGCGTTGCAGGGTGGAGCCAAACGCGGTCAGCGCCAGCGCCGCAAGGAGACCAAACGTCCAGAAGAGGGTGGCCCGCACCGTCGCACGGCGCTGCGTGACATGCTCTCGTCCCCCCTGCGGCGGCCCGACGGCGACTCCCGGCCAGAGCGCAGGCAGAAACGCGACGGCCTCATCGGCCGGCTCCGGCTCGCGCCACGGGCCCCGCAGCAGCACGAGGTCGCCGCTGTGCAACTCGGCCGCCGCATAGTAGTAGTCCACCGCGGCGCTGTGTCGATGCTCGACCACCTGGCGATGATGCCGCATGATGCGCCGCACGTCAGAGACACTGCCGCGCTAGTCGCGCACACCAGTGAGCCACGGCGTCGTGGTGAGGGTGAATCCGTCCGGATCGATGCGCACACGCCTGGTGCCGAAGACGGCCACGTATACGATGTACAAGATGCCCACGAACATCGACCACTGGGCAACAGGCAGCGCGTACATCGCGAGCAGTGCCGGAATCGTGACCGGCAGCAGCCAATAGCGACTGCTTGAGCCGATCAGCGGCTGACGTTCTTCGAACACGGGTGGCTGAGGTGGCATGCGCAGGCAACCGATTTGCAGGAGGAGGGCGGCACGGCGACTGCTGCGCCGAAGCCAATCTGCGCTCCCACGACGCCATCGGCGAGCCTGTGGGGTATGTTCTCACCATGAAGCGCTGGCGACTCGGAGTCTTCGTCGCCGTGTTCACCGCAGGTCTGGTGTTCGCGGTCGCTGGGAGTGTGCAACGTGCCACCGCAGCCACGGCACAGGCCACCCGGCCGTTCGTGATTGTCGCACCCGTGGATGGCATGATCGATCTCGGCATCGCCCCCTTCGTGCAACGCGTGTTGCGCGATGCGACGCGCGACGGGGCCGCCGCCGTCATCCTCGAGATCAATACGTTCGGCGGACGCGTGGACGCGGCCATTCTCGTGCGCGATGCGCTGCTGTCAGCCGAGGTGCCCACTGTCGCGTTCATCAACCGACGCGCGATTTCGGCGGGCGCGCTCATCGCGCTCGCGGCGGACACGATCGCGATCGCCAACGGCGGCACGATCGGCGCGGCCATGCCAGTGCAGGCCGGCGCACCCGGTGCACCATCGGCGCCGGTTGAAGAGAAAACGGTGTCGTACGTGCGCAAGGAGTTTCGCGCCACGGCCGAAAGTCGCAATCGCCCCTTGCTGATTGCCGAAGCGATGGTGGATGCCGATGTCGTGATCGACGGCCTGATCGAAGAGGGCAAGCTGCTCACGCTCACCACGGCGGAAGCGCTCGAGAATGGCGTTGCCGACTTCCGTGCGGTGAACATCGACGAAATCCTCCAGGCCATCTCGCTCCCCGGTGCGGATGTGCGACGCGCGGAGACGAACTGGGCGGAGATGTTCGTGCGGTTGTTGACGAACCCGGTGGTCTCGTCGCTGCTGCTCTCCGTGGGCCTGCTCGGCATTCTGGTGGAGATCCGCACGCCGGGCGTGGGTATCCCCGGCATTGCCGGGATCACGAGCCTGGCGTTGTTTCTGGGTGGACACTGGATCGTACAGCTCGCTGGCTGGGAAGAGCTGCTGTTGATCACACTGGGAGTCGTGCTGATGCTGGTAGAGGTATTCGTGATTCCCGGGTTCGGCGTCGCAGGCATTGCCGGCATCAGCGCGCTGCTTGGTGGACTCACGCTCACATTGATCGGTGAAGGCGCGTCTGTTCCCGCGATCACCAACGCCGTTGCACGCGTAACCATTTCGTTCGTGGCCGCGCTGGTGGCCGGTCTGCTGGTGATGCGCCTCATGACACGCACGTCATTCGCGCGACGGCTCGTGCTCGAAACGGACATGGACGCGGCGGATGGCTGGGAGTCCACGCCGGCACGCGAGCATCATCTGGTGGGAGTACGCGGCCGTACGCACACCGCACTGCGGCCGGCCGGCATTGCCGACATCGGCGGTGAACGAGTGGACGTGGTATCAGAAGGCGAGATGATCGAGCCGGGAGCAGAAGTGGTGGTCACGCGCGTTGATGGTAACCGCGTGGTCGTTCGCCGGCTTCACACCAATTCAGAGAGCGTTTGATGTTTTACGGACTGGAGGGAGCGCTCGGCGTTCTGCTACTGCTTGTCGTCGTGACGGCAGCGATTCTGTACTTGGTGCCACTCAATCTGTTCATCGCCGCCTGGGCGTCCGGGGCGCGCGTCAGCCTGCTCACGCTCGTGGCCATGCGATTGCGGCGTGTGCCGCCCGCCACCGTGATCAATGCGCGCATCAGCGCGGTGAAAGCCGGACTCGACATCTCGCTCAATGATCTCGAAGCGCATTACCTGGCCGGTGGCAACATCGTGTCGGTCGTGACGGCACTCATTTCGGCCGACAAGGCGAGCATTCCGCTGTCGTTCAAGCGCGCGGCAGCGATCGATCTGGCCGGCCGCGACATCGTGGAAGCGGTGAAGATGTCGGTGATTCCGAAGGTGATCGAAACACCGCGCATTGCGGCGATCGCCAAGGACGGCATTCAGCTCATTGCCGTCTCGCGTGTCACGGTGCGCACGAACATCGATCGCCTGGTGGGTGGTGCAGGCGAAGAAACGGTGATTGCACGCGTGGGCGAAGGCATGGTGAGCACGATCGGTTCGGCCACGTCGCACAAGGACGTGCTGGAGAATCCGGATCACATCTCCAAGCACATTCTGAGCAAGGGGCTGGACGCCGGCACCGCATACGAGATTCTCTCCATCGACATCGCCGACGTCGATGTGGGCGAGAACATTGGCGCCAAGCTGCAGATCGATCAGGCCAACGCCGACAAGCAGATCGCCCAGGCCAAGGCGGAAGAGCGTCGTGCGATGGCCGTCGCACTCGAGCAGGAGATGCAGGCCCGCGTGGTGGAGGCCGAGGCCGAAGTGCCGCGCGCCATGGCCGAGGCGTTTCGTTCGGGCAACCTGGGCATCATGGACTACTACAAGATGAAGAACGTGCAGGCCGATACCTCGATGCGCGATTCGATTGCGAGCACCGGCGACGATCCGTCGCGCCAGTCCACGCCGTGATCGGAGGGCAAAGCCATGGGTGACGGTGGTGGCTTTCAGCAGATCATCATCATTGGTCTCTTTCTCCTGTTCGGGCTCGCCGATCTGATTGCGCGCTGGGCGCGAGGGCGTACGCAGTCGCAGCGGCCGAACGAGTCGGAGCGGCGACCGATGGAGGGGGAGGAGGATCCGTGGCAGGTGGACATGCCGTGGCGCGATGATGATGATGACGTGGTGGTGCAGCGCCCGGTGCGTGTCGACGAGTCGGTGCGGGGGCCTACGCACGAGAGCGTTGAGCGGGAGCAGCTGCGACGGGAGCGTCGAGCGCTGGAGCGAGAGCAGCTGCAGCGGGAAGAGGCGCGTCGCGAGCAGATGCAGCGCGAGGCGGAGGCAGCGCGGAGCGCACCATCGCGCATGGGGACCGACCGTACGGCGCGGGATCGAACGGCGCGCGACCGAACCGCTCGTGACCGGACCTCGTCCGTGCGGCAGGCGGTGGTGCGGACCGCACCCGTACGCCCGGTGGCCTCGCGTGTGGCGACGGGCGGCATCTCGGCGCGTGACCGCATGGCGGCCGGCTTGAGCGTGACGCGTCGGCGTGGGCTGACGTTCACGGCTGACGATGCGCGCCGCGGCGTGATCGCGATGACGGTGCTGGGGCCGTGTCGTGCGCTCGAGGATCCGGCGCGCGGGCTGTAGCGCCAAGGTGCCTCATGCACCGGGCGCAGCCTGCTGTTCGCCGATAGATTCCCGGCATGAGCCTCCCGCGCGCGAACGCGTTGACCTCGGTGTCTGCCCACGACATCGACCGCACACTCTCCGAGCAGGCGGCGCGTAACCTCGCCACCGCCGAGTCATTGCGCCGAACCGCATGGGAGCTCTCGGCGGCCGGCCTGCGGGCGTTTCGCCCGGAGCTGCGAGAGGACGAGGTGCAGGACGAGGTGCGCCGATTGTTCCGCTGTGCTGCCGGGTGATCTGCTGCCGCGGTTCGCGGCACCGTTTACGAGGCTGGGCCTGCCGTACATGATTACCGGTGGCGCCGCCGCGATCGTGTACGGGGAACCACGCCTGACAAACGATCTCGATCTGGTGGTCGCCATGACTCCTGCCGACGCTGCGCGTGTCGCCGACGCCCTCGCGGCCGATGATACGTACGTGCCACCGATCGAGGTGCTGGAGGTCGAAGCAGGGCGGCGCACGCATGGCCACTTCAACGTGATTCACGGTCCGACGTCACTGCGCGCTGACGTGTATGTCGCAGGGGACGACCCGCTACACGCGTGGGGGCTGGCGCGGCGGCGCACCATCGCGCTGGCCGGCCAGGAGGTTTCCATCGCACCGCCCGAGTACGTGATCGTGCGCAAACTGCAGTACAGCGCACAGGGTGGCGGGGATCGCCACCTCCGCGACATTCGCCGCATGCTGGATCGGGCACTCGTGCCAATCGATCACGCGGCGCTCGCGCAGTTTGTCACGACGCTCGGGCTGCATGACGTGTGGACACGTGTACACCGCTGGACCGAGCTGGACTGACACGCCGCGTACCACCGCGCGTGATTGAATCGGCTGCGCTCGAATCTCTGGTCACAAGAGTCCGAGCGCACGTCCCTTGCCGATCAGAACCGCTCGAATGCCCGCCGATCCACGCCCAGCGCGTTACCGATGAACGCCCACCGCACATTCCGGAAGTACCGCACCGCGGCCAGCCGAATGTCCTCGGGCGTGACCGCGCGCAGATCATCCACGAAGCTGTTCGCACGGCGCCAATCGCCCTGATACAGCGCGGCGCGGGCGAGCAGGTTGGCCTGGTCGGCGTTGGTTTCGTTGTCGAGGAAATACGTCACGATGAACTGCTGCACCAACCGGTCGAGCCCCGACTGGCTGATCGTGCCCTGCTGCAGCGCCTGCATTTCGCGCCGCATGATGTCGAGCACCACGTCGGGTTGCGTGGTGGTGACATACAGCCCACCGATGGCGATGGCGCGTTCACGAAACGGCGCATCGACCGCGTATGTGAGATTGCGCTTCTCGCGAATTTCCGTGAACAGACGTCCTGACAGCACGGCAGCGGCGAGCCGCATCGCCGCGTAGTCGGGCGACGTGGCCGGCGGCCCCACGTAGTAGCCCTGCAGGTAGTTGGTGGGGAGACGACGATTCACGAACGTGGCCCCGCTCGGGCGTGTGGGGGGCGCATCGGGCAGCGTCCACGTGTAGTCCCCCGCGGGCAGCGCCGAAAACGTGGTGCGCATGAGGCGCTCCACACGGTCGCGCGACACGTTGCCCACGATCACCACGAACAGGCGCGATTTCACCACCTGTTCGCGATGGTACGCGCGCAGCTGCGCGAGCGTGATGCCGCTCAGCGACGCTTCGGTGCCCACTGTGCTCAGGCCGTACGGATGATCGGCAAATGCCGACGAATCGGCGAGATATTCGAGCAGCGCGTCGGGGTTCTCCGTCCGCTGGCTCACCGCCGATACGATCTGCTCGCGCACGCGCTCCACTTCGCTCGAATCGAGGCGGGGCGCCACCAATCGATCGGCCATGATCGTCCACGTGGAATCGAAACCGGCCACCGTGGAGCGCAAACTCAGCGTGCTCCAATCCACGCCCGGACTGACACCGATC
>JAABRL010000020.1:15475-28257 GCA_011390935.1 Gemmatimonas sp. | reverse complement strand
CGCAGCACCACGGGAATGCCGTCCACCTCGAAGCTCGTGGTGAGCGTGTCATCGCTGGCCTCCACGGTGCGCCGTTCAGCGCTCGCCCCGCCGGCCGCGCGTGGGACAAACTGCGCGGGCAGCACGCTCGTCGAGATACACGTCAGGGCGAGTCCAGCGATCGCCCCGCGAGCCATTCGCGACACACGGATCATCGTGCACCTCCCGCCGCATCGGGGGCGATGGACTTCATGGGCACCTGCCGCAACTCCTCTTCCGTGAGACCGAGTGCGCGACGCGCCGGCGCCGAGATGAGCACGCCCGTGACACGCGGCTTGCCGATGATGTACGTGGAGACATACCGCTGCAGATCGGCAGCGGTCTGTGCGGCCATGGCATCGTTGTAGCCCAGGAAGTAGTCGAGCCCCACCACGCTCCACCAGAAGCCGATGGTGTGCGCAATGCCACTCGCCTTTTCGATGCCGAACGCGCCGCTGGTCACGCGCTGCGCCTTCACATTCTCGAACTCCTGCGGCGTGACATACCCTCGCTCGGCGAAGCGCGCGATTTCGACATCGAGCGCGGCCATCGCCTCCCGCAGCTTCTCCGGCGACGTCTGGCCGCTGATGGTGATCGGCCCCACATGATTGAGTGTGTAGTAGTTCACCACGATGTCCTGCCACAGTCCGCTGTCCACCATGCGCGTGCGAAAACCGCTGCCCGGTGTGTTGAGCGCGTCGCTGAACACATCGGCGGCGAAGGTGGCGTTGGGATCCTTGCTGGCACTCGGCCCCTGCCACTGCAGCAGCACACTCACCACACCGATCGGCGCTTCAGCGATCGCGGCCTGATTGCCGGCAAGCGGCGGAATGGCGGGAATGGGCGCGACGTTAAACGGATCAGGACCACGCTCCCAGTCGCCGAATACGGCTTCGGCGATCGCGAAGACACGCTCGGGGTCCACATCACCGGTGACAATGAGCGCGCAGTTGTTCGGCACGTAGTACAGCTGCTGAATGCGCCGCATCTGCGCCACCGTGACGTTGCGCAGCACGGTACGATCGCCGAGTGCGTCCTTGCGGCTGGCGTTGCCGGGGTAGAGCAGTTCGGTCATACGCTTGTCGAGCGCAAAGAAGGGGCTCGATTCGTTGCGATCGTACTCGCCGAGCACGACCTCTTTCTCACTGGCCAGATCCTCCTCGCGAAAGAGCGGATGGCGCAGCGATGCGGCGAGGAAGCGGATGCCGCCTTCGAGCGAATCGGCCGGCAGGGTGAGGTAGTAGTTCACGCGCTCTTCCTGCGTCGTGCCGTTGTAGAGCGCGCCGAGTTCGCTGGCCCGGTCCGAAAAGGCCTGCGGGCTGGGATACTCGCGATTGGCCTTGAAGAACATGTGTTCGTACATGTGCGCCAGGCCGGCGTAGTCCGGCGTCTGCGTGAAGGCACCGTTCTTCACGTCGATCTCGAGCGTGGCGATGGGCACCCCGTGGTTTTCCACCACGATCACCTCGAGTCCGTTGGCCAGCACACGGCGCTGCACGATGCGCTCGAGCTCGGCGCGCGTCTGGGCCGAAACGGGGGACGGAACGACGGCTGCAGCGGCAACCGCCACCACGGCGAGGGCAAACAGCCGGTGCAACCACCGGAATCGACGCGCAGACGCTGGCATTGGGACGTGGGACGCAGGATGTTTCCGTGATGACGCAACACGCCACCACGCCGACGAGCGCCCTCGAGGCCCTCGCGCACCGACTCGACCCCGCGCACCTTTCACGCATGGAGCCACTGGCTCCGTACACCACGTTTCGGATCGGGGGTCCGGCCGACCTGCTGTACAATGCCACCTCGGCCGATGCGCTCGCCACTGCGATCCAGCACGCGCGCGAACTCGAGGTGCCGTGGTTCGTGCTCGGCCTCGGCGCCAACATCCTCGTGGGCGATCGCGGCTTCCGCGGCGTGGTGATTCGCAACATGGCACGGGCGCACGCGATCACCCCCGGTGGGCTGCTGCACGCCGAGAGCGGCGCGATCATGCGCGACCTGGTACTGGACAGCGTCGCGCAGGGGTGGTCCGGGCTGGAGCACTACATCGGCATTCCGAGCACGGTGGGCGGGGCGCTGTGGCAGAACCTGCACTTTCTCTCGCCTGCGCCAGCGCGTGAGCGCACGATGTTCATCGCCGAAGTGTTCGAGTCCTGCGAGATTCTCGACGAGTCAGGCGTGCGGCGTGTGGTGGGCCCTGACTACGTGCAGTTCGGCTATGACGAGAGCGTCTTTCACCACACGCGCGATGTGGTGCTGCAGGCTACGTTGCGTCTCGAGCGTGGCGATGCGGGAGACCTGCACCGGATTCTGCAGGAGAATCTGTCGTGGCGCGGCGCGCGGCACCCGTGGCTGGAGGTGCACCCAAGCGCCGGCTCGATCTTCAAGAAGATTGCCGATGTGGGGGCGGGCCGCCTGGTGGATCAGTGCGGCCTCAAGGGCTTCCGCGTGGGCGGGGCGGCGATCTCGCACATGCATGCGAATATCATGGTGAATCTGGGCGGCGCCACCGCGGCGGATGTGCGGGCGCTCATCGCGCATGCACAGGCCGCGGTGCACGAGCGGTTCGGACACGCGCTTGAACCGGAAATCGCGTTCGTTGGCGAGTTCTAGCGCGTGGCCGCCATCACGTCCTGCAGCTTTGCCGTGAGCGAGCGGGGCGTGAACGGCTTGCCGATGAAATCGTAGCCGGCTTCAACGATGCCGGTCTCGGCCACTTCGCGATCGGCGTACCCCGACATGAACAGCACGCGCGTACCGGGCCAGCGCCGGAGCAGTCGCCCCACGAGTTCGGTACCGTCCATACCCGGCATGACCATGTCGCTGAGAATGAGATCGACCGGCGGAATGTCCTGCACCACGCGCAACGCCTCCATCGGCGAGGACGTTTCGATCGTGGTGTAGCCCGAGGCCTTGAGCACCTCCACCACCAGCAGTCGCACGGTGGGATCGTCCTCCACCAGCAGAATCCGTCCGGTGCCGGACGACAGCGTGGGTTCCGACACGGGTGCGACCGTGCCCGCCACCACCGCGGCATCAACGCGCGGCAGGTAGATGCGGAACGACGTACCGATGCCGAGCTCGCTGTGCACCCACACGTGGCCATCGGACTGCGCGACGATGCCGTACACGGTGGCGAGGCCGAGACCGGTACCCTTGCCCTGCTCCTTGGTGGTGAAAAATGGTTCGAAGATGCGCGCCATGAGCGCCGGATCGATCCCCTCGCCGGTGTCAGTCACCGCCAGGACCACCCAATCGCCCGGCGGCACACTGCCGTACTCCGAGGGCACGGGCTGATCGGTGCGGCTGGGGAAGACTTCGATCAGCAGGCGCCCCCCTGACGGCATCGCATCGCGCGCGTTCACCACCAGGTTGAGCAGCACCTGTTGCACCTGCCCGGGATCAGCGCGCACGAAGGTGGTGCCGGCACGACAATCGGTGGCCAGTTCGATGTTGGACGTGATCACGCGCGAGAGCATGAGCTCCGTATCGGAGACCACGGCCGACAGGTCGAGCACCTGTGGCATGAGCAGCTGCTTGCGGCTGAACGCGAGCAGCTGCTGCGTGAGCTGCGCGGCGCGATCCGCGGCCTTGCGAATCTCGACCGCGTGCGTGTGTGACGGATCGGACTCCTCGAGCTTGCCGGTGAGCAGCATGGCGTGACCGATCACGGCGGTGAGCAGGTTGTTGAAGTCGTGCGCGATGCCGCCGGCCAACTGGCCCACCGCTTCCATCTTCTGCGCCTGCCGGAGCTGCTCCTCGAGTTGCCGGCGCGACGAAATGTCGGTGTGGGTGCCCACGGCGCGGTGCGCACGTCCGGCGTCATCACGACTGACCACACGTCCGCGCGTGAGGATCCACCGCCACTCGCCGCGTCCATCGCGCACACGCTGCTCCGACTGCCACGCCGGCGTGTCGCCGCGCAGATGCGCGATAAAGGCGGCTCGTGATGCCTCACGATCCTCGGGATGCACGCGATCGAACCACTGCGCCGACGTGGTCTCGCCGTGTTCGGGATGCTCGTGCAGCATGTCGAACCAGCGCGGGCTGAACTCGACCACGTCGGAGTCGAGATCCCAGTCCCAGAAGCCATCGGTGGTCGCATCGAGCACCTGCATAAGGCGCTCTTCACTGGCGCGCAGCGCTTCGGACGCGCGACGACGATCGAGCTCCGTCGCGAGCAGGTCGCTGACCACGCGCAGCGCGCGCAGGTCGTCGTCATTCCAGATGCGCGGACGCTTGACGTCGTCATAGCCCACGAAGCCAATGAGTCCGTGCTCGCGACTGATCATGGGGAGCGCGAGCAGTGACTGAATGCCCTGCGCGCCAAGAAACTCCTGCTCCAGCGCGCCCTCGGGCGGCATGTTGCGAATGTCGTTGATGACGACCGGGTCACCCACGCCCATGGAGCTCCACCACCAGGTGAGCGGACTGGTGTCGATGTTCTGCAGGTTGTCGATCTCGGGGTGCACGCCTTCTGCGCACCATTCATGCGTGTTGTCGCAGGTGCGACCGTCGTTGCGGAAGTGCATGATGTACGTGCGATGCACATCCACCGCGCGGCCGAGTTCGCCGAGTACGCCATCCAGATCGAGTTCGCCGGGCGACGTGAGGGCGGCGGCGATTCGTGCGATCGACGTTTCGAGTCGCAGGCGCTGCTGCAGTGCGAGGTCGGCCGTCGCCTGCTCGGTCACGTCCAGAAAGCTGTACAAACGCCCCACGTACCGCCCGTGTCGCAACGCGGGCCGTGATTGCCAATCGAACATGCGACCGTCACGCAGCGCGAGACGATCGGAGTGCACGGCGTCGGGTTCCCGGAGGAGGCGATCGAGTTCGAGACGCAGCGTTTCGGGCTCCGTCACCTGAGCGAGCAGCTGCGCGCGAATCGCAGGTGCGGCATCGGGGCCGAGCGCGTCGACCGTCACGTGCCACAGCTCGGCGAACCGCCGATTCACCAGCGTGATGCGTCCAAGTTCATCGATCGCGAGCAGCCCTTCCCGGGTGGCGTCGAGCGTCGCACGCAGCAAGGAGAGCGATTCGGACAGTTCGTCTGACGTCAGCGCGCGCGACGGTTTGGTCCGCGACGGCGGATCAACGGGAAACAGCTCGGGGTCCGAAAGGACGGACTCGTGCGACGACATGCAAATCCGGCAAAGGAATTCGGCATTGCACCCTGCGGAATCGCAGTGATGCTCCTCTTGGAATGACGAACTCCCCTGCGGTTGTGTTACCGACTGCGGTCGATCATTTCAGGAAGCACGCGGGCACGAGGCGGCGACTACAGCTGCTGCCCCACGGCGATCAGCCAGCGCCATTTTTCACCGCGTACCAACGGCTGTGCGCCCCCCACGAACAGCGCCCCGGAGAAGAAGCGCAGTCCGGCGCTCAGGCTGGAGCGCCAGCCATCGGAAGCACGGGACACGGGACGCAAGGCGCCGGACGAGTCGGCGACGGCACCCAACCGTGCCACCGCTGCCCGCCCCGCCGCGCCGGGCGCGGAGGTGAACCCGGACTGCAGCCCCACACTGGCGCCTGGCGCGAAGGGGGGCAGCACGATGTTGCCGGCGCGGGTTGGCGCGGTCCACCACGGGCCGGTCCAGAGCAGCAGCGACCGCACCATACCGGCGCGCGTGCCCGCAAACTCCTTGTAGTCGAAGCCGGGGAGCCCCTGTGTCTGGCCGATCTCGAACAGTTGCTGCGCTGGCAGCGAGTTGCCGAGCAGGGCGCCGACGTCAGCGCGGGAGATGGCCGTAAACGGTCCTACCTGACGCCGCATGGTGAGGCGCGCTTCAAGGCGCGTGTAGTCGAGGTCGCCCACGCCCTGCTCCGCGTACAAGCGCGAACTCCACCCCGGGCGCATGAACTCCGCGCTCCCGTCCGGACGCCAGGCGAGCGTGATGGCGCTACGCCAGTAGCTGCCCGCGTCCACGGTGCGGTTGGCGCGAAACGTGGTGCGCCCGATCGGCGAGGTGGTGAGCGTGGCAGGCGTCGAGTCGTCGCGCGCAAAGCCCGACTCCACGCGCCACACCCAACGACGCGCTCCGAGGGTGCGCTGCGCCTGCACGCCGGCGAACCGGCGGTCCACATAGTCGTACTCGTCGAGTCCCGTGAGCGCGGTGAGCGCGCTCCCGGAGTCCAACGGGTTGCGGAAGTCGTTGGTGATGTCGAGACCACGACCGGCGCGCGCCATGAGGCGCCACGGGCCACGATCACGCTGCACTTCCACACGGCCGCGCACGGCCTGTTCGTTCCAGGCATAACCCGCGGTGCCGCGAATGACGGTGCCCGGCGAGAGGTCGCGCAACGCGAGTCGCCCACCGAAGCCGGTGTAGACGCCTTCCACGCGATTGACCCGCAACAGGTCACTGCCAAAGGTGACGCCCCAGTCGAAGCGCGGCAGGCCGACGGTGCGCCACCGATCGGGGCCTATGGCATCGAAGTCGTCCGAGTGCAGCCCTTCGGAAATCGCGCCGAGCGCGTTGGTCCAATCCCCGAAGGCGCTCAGCGAATCGGGGGGTGCAAAGGAGAGGCGACGACGCACCGGCGGTGGCTGCGAATCGGCGAGCGCGATGCGTTCCGGATCGAGCACGGTGTCGTTGACCTGCATGTCGCGAAAGCGCGAGACGATGCGAAACACGGCGCGCCCCTCACTGAGCGCCGGCGCCGCCGCCTGCAGTTCGATGCGCTGCGTGGTGGGCAGCCAGTACTGCCGCTCCTTCTCCCCGTTTTCGTAGTCCACGAACGCGACCCCTTCCACGAAGCCCGTGGCAACGCGCGTCAGCAGGCTCACCGACCGCTGCGCTGCTTCGCCCACCGGTTCGAAGGCGCCGCGCATGCGCACCAGCGTACCGCGTGAGGCATCGAGATGCAGTTCGCCCCGGAACAATGAGCCGGCGGTTGCGAGCCCTTCGCGCGGGGCCACAGCGACGCGGACGACGGGAATGGTGCGACTGCCGTCGCGCAACGTGACCAGCGTATCGCCGCCGGTATACACATACCACCGCTCGCGATCGTCGGCGAGCGGATGCACCACCGGTGCCGTGTCAGCCACGGCAACGCGGCGGCGACGCGATGCAGCGGGCAGGGTGTCCTCGGCGCGCTGCTGTCGCGTGCGCAGCCGATTGCCGTAGAGCGTGGTGTTCAACCAGCCGGTGCGAAACCCGCTGAGCATGGAGATGCCGGCGCCGACCTGCTGCATACGGTGCCCTTCAATGCGCTGGTCATACAGCCCCGTGCGTGTCCATCGCAGTTCACTCGCCACCTGCTCCACACTGCCGAGCGCTTCGGTACCGTCGGCGCGACGCAGCACGAGACTGATTTCGGTCTCCACCACCGCGCGGTACGACTGCAGCGAGGGTGGAAACCGATTGCGCGCTGCCGCATCCGTGATCAACGCGGCCAGCGCAGGCGAGGCGTAGATGGGCAGGGAATCTGGCGCGACGGGCGATTGGGCGGCGCTCGAACCGGCCGACACAAGCAGGGCGGCGAGCAGAAAGCGGTGGGAGATGGACACACGCGGTGGTACGCCATGCGCGCGGCCAAGTTTCGATGCGGGGCGAAGCGCGCCGTGTGTGCGCCGGACGGTGGCTACAATGCGCCGAGCGCCTCGGCGACCTCGCTCGCGGTCGTCCACTCGGCCTCGGCCTTGGCCAGCACCGCGCGCGCCTTGGCCAACTCCACGCCCAGGCGTTGCGCTTTGGACGTGCTCTCAGGCGACCCATCATAGAGCGCCGGATCCTCGAGCGCATGCGCCAATCGCCCGACGTCGGCCTCGGCCTTCACCACCGCCTGTTCGGCCACTTCCACGGCACGCACCGCGTCACGCTGCACGCGACGGTCCTCCTTGGACTGCGCTTTTCGCGACGCATGCGCCGATGGTGGCGCGATTGCTGCTTGCTGCTGCCGCGATTGCCGCGCCGAATCGGCGGCGTCAGCGCGTCGCTGCGCGGCCAACTCCTCCCACTCGGTGAACGGTCCGGCGAAGTCAATCAGCTCGCCATCACGCAGCTCCCACACGCGCGTGGCGAGACCGCGCAGCACAGCGCGATCGTGCGAGACGAGCAGCACCGTGCCCTCGTACGCGTCGATCGCATCCTCGAGCGCTTCGATGCTTTCCACGTCGAGGTGGTTGGTGGGCTCGTCGAGCACGAGCAGATTGGCCGTCGACAGCGTGAGCAGCGCGAGGGCGACGCGTGCGCGCTCGCCGCCGGAGAGCGAGCCGATCACGCGCTGCGATTCATCACCACCGTAGCCGAAGCGGCCCAGGTGGCCGTGCACTTCGCGGCGTTCCCAGAACGGGCGCAGTGCGGTCACAGCATCATGCACGGTGGAATCGAGCGCGAGATGCCCGAGGTCCTGCCGGTAGTAGGCCACTGTGGTGGAGAGGCCGAGCTTGCAGGTGCCACCATCGGGCGCGCGCTCGCCGAGCACGGTCTTGATGAACGTGCTCTTGCCGGCCCCGTTGGGACCAACGAGCGCGATGATCTCGGTACGCGGCATCACGAGCGTGACGTCTTCGAGCAGCGTCCGCCCGTCCACGCGCAGCGCCAGCTTCTCGGTTTCGAGCACCCGATCGCCACTGCGGTCGCCGGCCGTGAGGCGCAGCGCCATCACCGATTCGCCGCCAATCGGTGCGGAGAGGCGTGCCATGCGGGCGAGCAGTTTGCGTCGTCCCTTGGCCTGCGCCGTGTTCTGGCCGGCAAGGTTGCGCGCGATGTAGTCCTGTTCGGAGGCGATCTTCTGCTGCTGCTTGTCGAACTGCCGTTGCTGCGTGAGTCGGCGTTCCTCGCGTTGCCGAATGAACGCGGTGTAGCCGCCCACGTAACTGAACGCCGTACCGCCCTCCATGTGCAGCACGTGGTCGCTCACGGTTTCCAGGAACGCCCGATCGTGGCTCACCACGAGCAGGGTGCGATCGCTTTCGCGCAGGTACTGCTCGAGCCAGCGCGTGGTATCGAGATCGAGGTGGTTGGTGGGTTCGTCGAGCACGAGCAGATCCGCGGGCTGCACGATCTGCCGCGCCAACGCCACGCGTCCGCGTTCGCCGCCGCTGAGCACGCCGGCGGGCGTCGTGCGCGCCCACTCGGGGTCGAAGCCCAAGCCGCCGAGCACCGTGTCCACACGCGACGGCATTTCGTAGCCGCCTTCATGTTCGAAGCGTTCGAGCGCGTGGCCGTACTGAGCGAGCAACGCCTCACTGTGATCGGACTCCATGCGCTGCACCATCTCGGCCAGCGAGGCCTCGAGGCTGCGGAGTTCCCCGAAGGCATCGGCGACGACGTCCCACACCAGCGCATCGGGCTTGAAGCTCCGGTGCTGCTCGAGCAGGGCAATTTTCATCCCCGGTCGGCGCGCGATGGCGCCCGTGGTAGGCTGCAGTTCGCCGGTCAGCAGACGGATGAGGGTGGTCTTGCCGGCCCCGTTGCGCCCGATGAGCGCCCACCGATCGCGATCGGCGATGGTGACGGATACATCACGAAAGATTTCGGTGGCCCCGAACTGGACGGTCGCGTTCCCGATACTGATCAGCGTCATAGCGCGAAATCAAACGGGGCGAGAGGCCGAGGGCTACGGGACGCGCGGACTCTCGGGACTCGTGGCGAGGGCGGCGCGGAGCTCGGCGAGGTCGGGCACGGCGTCATGCACCTTCTGCCAGAGCTCGCGATCGAGGCGCTCATCACGCCATCGCATGGCGGCATCGCCGAGCGACGGTGCGACGAACCAGAGAAGCACGGGCGCGCCGAGTACGCTCCACAGCGGCGCATCGGCAGCGAGCAGGAGTCCACTCGTGAGCAGGCCGAGGATCGCGTACCAGCCCGCCAGTACGTACAGCCCGGGGATGATCAGTCGCGGAATCACATCTTCCGGCACGGCGGCCGCGGCGCGGGCCACGCGCGCGGCGGCGAGCCAGGCGGGACCGTGCAGCACGAGGCCCAGTGTGCCGAGCAGCGCACGCCACGGCGCACCCATCGCGCTCGGCGGGGCGTTGCGCCACCGCGACCAGCCGGTGAGTGCGCGTTGCACCGACGCCGGCGCTACGGCGCGGGCCACGCGTTCATGGAGCGCGAGTATCGGCACGAAGCGCGCATCATGCTGGGGAAGCGATGCGATCCCCGGCCCGAACACCTCGTCTGTGATCGCCCGCCATGCGGCATTGCCACCACCCGACATATCGGTGATCGCCCGCAGCGCATGCTGCGTCTCCACATCAGGCGCATTGCGCGTCACGCGTCGCATGGCATCGGCAACCGTGTGCGTGAACTGTGGCGCGGCCGGGCGCGATGGATCAGCGGTCCACGCGTCGAGCGCGATCGGTTGGCCGATCTCCACCAGCACGTTGGAGCGCAGCGCGTCGCGATCGGCGTAGGTGATGCCCACGGGCACCACCAGCACACCGCGCAGCCCGGCCTCGTCGCGTGCATCGAGGGCCATGCGGCCCAGGCCAGTGCGTAGCGCGCCCAGGTGCGGTGCACGCGTCACGCCGCCTTCGGGGAACACACACACGCAGCCGCCCGCCGCCAGCGCCGCGCGCACCTGGGAGAACGCGGCAGTGTTGGCGGCCGCACTGTCCTCACCGCGCGCCCGCGCCTTTCGCATGTCGCGCACCCGATGCACCGCAATCACGCCCATGCGCGCGTAGGCGAAACGCACGAGTGACTGCTCCGCCGACGTGGCGTTGGCGACGAATCGCGTGCGTCGCGGCAGATGCGCCAACACCACGCAGATATCGGCCAGCTCGTTGGGGTGGTTGATCGCGAGCAGCACCGGACCCTGCGTTGGCATGGACCCCACGACGCGCACGTCTCGATAGCACCACCGCAGCGCGCGTCGCGCACACCAGGTCATCACCGTGTAGAACATGGCGAAAGAAAACGGAGCGCTCACCGTCACGGGAGGGAGTACGCTGGCGTTCGACCCTCCGGCGCATGCACTATTCGGGTTCCCCATCACCCCCGCCGGAGTTGCGTGTGCTCAAGAAACTGCTGCTCGGTGTCGTGGCCCTGGTACTGGTGCTCACGGCCTCGGCCTATCTGCTGCCGCGCTACGTCACGGTGAAGCACACGGCGCAGATTCTCGCGCCCCCAGAGGTGGTGTTCCCCATCCTGTCCACGCCGGCGGAGTGGCCGAAGTGGTCGCCATGGAGTGCGCGCGATCCGGACATGGAGATCACCTTTTCGGGGCCGCCGACCGGATACGGCGCGACGTGGTCGTGGAAGAGTGCGTCGCAGGGCGATGGCTCGATGACCTTCACGCTTTCCATTCCGTCGGTGAAGGTGGCGTACGACCTGTCCATCGTGGGCATGGGGCCGCCTGCCAAAGGCGATTTCCTCATTGCACCGAACGCGGAAGGGTGCGTGGTGGCGTGGACCATGACGTCGGACATGGGTAACAGTCCAGTCGGGCGGTGGATGGGCCTGCTCCTGCCGGGTTGGCTGCGTCGCGACTTCGAGGAGGGGTTGTCGCGCTTGAGCGACTACGCCCAGACTCAGCCCATGCCACCACCGATCATCGGGGTCGAGATCCCGCTCACGCCACCCTGAGCCGCGGCGCTACTTCCCGACCCAGCTCTTCCAGGTGTCTTCGGCGAGTCCTACCGTGAGCCGCTGCTTGCATCGCACCAGCGGCTGCACCAGCAGCAGCGGCTCGTCGCTGAGCACGGTGAGCCACTTCTCCTCGCCGTAGCGGGACGGGCCGAGTCCCAGTTCGGCGAACCGCTTCCCCTGGCGGTCGATGAGCTTCTCCACGCCGAACTGCTGCGCGAAGCGCTTGAGTTCACCGAGCGATGGCGCACGCACGGCGAAGTCCATGAAGTGCACCTTCACGCGGCGCTCCTTGAAGAACCGCTCGGCCTTGCGTGTATCGCTGTGTTTCTTGGTGCCGAGGATCTGCACCTCGAGCTGTCCGGCCACGGTCGACATCAGGCGCGCCCCTCCTCGATGGCTCGCATCTTTTCGTCATCGAACTGCCCTTCGCTGCGCGCTACGACCAGCGTGGCCACGCCGTTGCCGATGAAGTTGGTGATGGCGCGCGCTTCACTCATGAAGCGGTCCACACCCAGCAGAATGGCCAGCCCTTCGAGCGGCACGGTCTTGGTGGCGGCGAGGGTGCCGGCAAGCACCACGAACCCCGATCCGGTGACACCCGCCGCGCCCTTGGACGTGATCATGAGAATGCCGAGCAGCACCAACTGCTGCGCAATCGTGAGATCCACGTTGTACACCTGCGCCAGAAAGATCGCCGCCATCACGAGATAGATGCTCGTGCCATCGAGATTGAACGAATAGCCCGCGGGCACCACGAGCCCCACAATAGAACGCTGCGCGCCATAACGCTCCAGCTTTTCGAGCAGTCGCGGAAACGCCGACTCGGAGCTCGACGTGCCAAGCACGAGCAGCAGCTCCTGTCGAATGTGCACGAGAAAACGCCACAGCGAGAAGCCGAAGCGGCGCATGATGAGATTGAGCACGATGAAGATGAACAGCGCCATCGTGAGGTACACGGCAAACATGAGCTTGCCGAGCGGCAGCAGCGTGCGCAGTCCGAAGGTGCCCACCGTGTACGCCATCGCACCCAGGGCACCGATCGGCGCGACTTTCATGATGATGCTCACCAGCTGGAAGAACACTTCGGTGAGCCGTTCCAGCACGTCGTACACGATCTGCCCGCGTTCTCCGATCATGGCCATCGCCGTGCCGAACAGCACCGCGAAGAACACGATCTGCAGCAGCTCACCCTTCGCAAACGCGTCCACCACACTCGGCGGG
>JAABRL010000020.1:0-15011 GCA_011390935.1 Gemmatimonas sp. | reverse complement strand
TGAGTGCCCCACCCCCGCGTAGATTGCTGGCGACCTGTTCACCGCTCACTGCACATGCCACAAACCACCCTCGCCCTGCTCACCATCGCGGCCGTCTCGGCCGTGGGAAGCGCCGCCAACTCTGTGGCCGGCGGCGGCACGCTGCTCACGTTTCCCGCACTGGTCGCCCTCGGTGTGCCACCGATCGCCGCCAACGCGACGAGCACCGTCGCGCTGTGGCCTGGTTCGCTCAGCAGCATGCTGGGCTATCGCCGCGAGCTGCAGGGCGCGAGGTCGTGGGCGGTGCGGTTTGCCCTGCCGAGCGTCGCGGGCGGCGTGGTGGGCGCCATTCTGCTGCTGCTCACCAGCGAGAAGCGCTTTGCATCGCTGGTTCCCTGGCTGGTGCTCGGGGCCACCGCGCTGTTTGCGGTGCAGAAGCCCGTGGTGCGGTGGCTGGTGTCGCGCGCGCGCAGCGGCGAATCACCGATCACGATGCAACCGGAGACCGGAACGCTCGCACCCCCAACGACCGGTCTGATCGTGGCGCAGTTCTGTGTGGCGATCTACGGCGGCTACTTCGGCGCGGGGGCCGGCATCGTGATGCTGGCGACGCTCGGCTTCATGGGGCTCACGAACATTCACCAGATGAACGGCCTCAAGAACTGGGGCGGCGTCTGTTTCAACGGCGTGGCCGCGCTGATGTTCGTGGTGATGGGGCTCGTGAACTGGCCGATCGCCATCGCGATGGCGATCGGCAGCACGATTGGCGGCTACGCCACCGCAGGGATCGCGCGACGCGCGCCACAGGCACTCATTCGCGGTATTGTGGCGGCGATCGGTTTCGGCTCGAGCGTGTGGTTGTTTGCGAAGATCGCGCGCGGCGCGTGATCACGTCGTCTCGCGCGCACGCGATTATCCGAGCGCCACGTCGAGTACCATCATCACGATGAAGCCGCCAATGAAGCCGAGCGTCGCGAGGTCGGTGTTCTGATCCTGCTGTGTTTCAGGGATCACTTCTTCGACAACCACGTAGATCATCGCGCCCGCCGCGAACGCGAGCGCGTACGGCAGGATCGGCTGCATGTACATCACGGCCATCGCGCCGACCACACCAGCGATCGGCTCCACGGCGGCACTCGCTTGGCCGTAGAAGAAACTCTTGCGCCGCGACAAGCCGAGGCGACGCAGCGGCATGCTCACCGCCATGCCTTCGGGGAAGTTCTGCAACCCGATACCCATCGCCAGCGCGACGGCGCCGCCGATCGTGGCCTCGGGTAATCCGGCGGCCACGCCTCCGAACAGCACACCCACCGCGAGCCCTTCCGGGATGTTGTGCAGGGTGATGGCCAACACCAGCAACGTGGTGCGATGCCACTTGGTCTCGACACCCTCGACAGTCGCTGTTTCGAAGTTGAGGTGCAGGTGCGGCAGCACCTTGTCGAGTCCATACAGGAACAGCGCGCCCGCCGCAAACCCCACCGAGGCCGGTAGCCACCCCGGCACGTTCATGCGTTCCGCCATGGCAATGCTCGGCGCCAGCAGACTCCAGAAGCTCGCCGCCACCATGACGCCGCCGGTGAAGCCGAGCATCGCGTCCATCACGGCGCGGCTCATCGTGCGGAACAGAAACACCACCGACGCGCCGAGTGCGGTGAGTCCCCAGGTGAAGAGCGTGGCGAGCAGCGCACCGAGCACGGGATCGGTACGCTCGAAGAACGCGAGGATCTCCGTCATGTGCTATTGCTTGCGAAAGCGCGTGCCGTCGAGCACGAGTGCCCCGTCGGCGAACTGCACATCCACCGTGAGACGGCCTTCGGTGGAGTGCAGCACGAGTGCGCCGCCCACCGTGTACCAGCGCCCGCTTTCGTCGCGCTCTTCCGGTGTCACCGCCGCACCGGGCACGCTCACGGAAAAGCGTTTGCGATAGGCGTACGCACCATCCGCGTGGAACGTCCACGATTCTTCATTCGTGTAGCCGCCGCCCGTGGGGCTCGATGTGTAGGCCTGCTGTACTTCCCAGTGCGCGATGAGCTGGGCACGGAGCTCGGCATCGGCAGCCGCCGGACCGCCGGCTGCCGCAGAGAGTACGGTGGCGACCATCACCGCCGCACTGTCCAGCGCGGGCGTACCGGCTGCGCCTTCCAGCACGGCGACGGCACCGAGCGCCGTGGAGTCATCGAGCTGCACGACCGCCACGTGCGCGAGCACGCTGCGCTCCCCGATCACGCGAAGCGATCCGGCGATGCCGGGGTGTTCGCCAAATCGCACCGGGGCCAGTGGCGCGATCACCTGCGTGTCTTCGTCCTTGGGCACGCCCAGCACACGCTGCGCATCACCAAGCGCCAGTTCGAGCGGCGCGAAGTGGCCCGCGTACAGCACGATCGCCTTGCGCTGCCCCACGTCGGTCCAGGCGTGAATGCGTCCCTCACGACCGGAGAGCGTCCACCCCGACGGCATGGTGTACTCCACGGCGTATCCATCCACGCGCGTGGGCGCAGACGCCCCCTGCGCCGACAAGGCACAGGGGGCGAGCAGCACCACCAACCGCAGGAATCGGCGCGCGATCAGCTCCAACTGAGGTCGTGCTTGGAGAGTGGCAACGAGCGGATGCGCTTTCCCGTTGCCGCGAAGATCGCATTGGTCACCGCAGGCACGACGGGCGGCAGCGCGGGCTCGCCCATGCCCGTGGGCGCATTGTCGCTGAGGTGCCAGTGCACTTCCACCGGCGGCGACTGGTTCATGCGTAGCAGCGGGAACTCGCGGAAGGCGTCTTCCACCGCTCGCCCGTTCTTGATGGTGATCTCCTGCGCGAGCACCTGCGCAATACCGTCGAGCACCGACCCCTGCACTTGCTGTTCGGCACCGCTGGGATTGATGACCTGGCTGCCGACATCGCCGGCTACCCACACCTTGTCCACGCGTACCGCCCCCGCCTTGCTCACGGTCACCTGCGCCACTTCCGCGAAGTAACCGCGGTGACTGAAGTGGAAGGCGACGCCCATGCCGGTGCCCTTGGGCAACGAGCCGCGGTTCGCCCACCCCGACTTCGCCTCCACCAGATCGAGCACGGCCTGCATGCGATCGGCGCTGAAGGCCTGCGGGGCCGGCTGGCCGGCCACCGGGGTGGGCGCGACGTACTGCGACAGCAGCTGGCGACGGAAGGCGATCGGATCACGCTTGGTCGCATGCGCCAGTTCGTCGATGAACGATTGGAACACGAAGGCCAGCCCGTTGCTGCCGGGTGCGCGCAGGAAGCCGGTGGGCACCCCGAGCGGCATCACGGACGCGCCGAGATGGTAGTTCGGCACGAACATGGCAGGGAACTCACCGCCGCTGATGTTTGCGGCCTGCGCGAAGCGCTCCCCTTCACCAAAGCTCACGAAGTGGCCGTCCCACGCGACCAGACGTCCATCGGCATCGACACCGCCGCGGAACTTGTGGAAGCCTCCTGGGCGATAGAAATCGTGCTGGAAGTCTTCCTCGCGCGTCCAGAGCAGCTTCACCGGCACGCCGGCTTCCTTCGCGATCCAGGCCGCTTCCACCATGTAGTCGTTGTTCAGGCGACGGCCGAAGCCGCCACCGGAGCGCGTGATGTGCACCGTGATGTCTTCCGCCGGCATGCCGAGCGTACTGGCCACCAACGCACGGCCGTTCTGCGGGCTCTGCGACGGCGCCCACATTTCGAGCTTGCCGTTCACATACTCGGCGGTGCAGTTCTGTGGCTCGAGTGCGGCGTGCGCGATGAACGGGTAGCTGTATTCGGCCTCCACCGTGACCGGCGCGCTGGCCATCGCGGCGGCGACATCGCCGTCGCGGTAGAGCGTGCGCTGCGGCGGGCCGGCGAAGAACTCGGCGGCCTTTTTGGCAAACGCTTCGGTGCTCTGCGTGGCCGTCGGGCCTTCGTTCCAGGTGACCTTGAGCTGCTTCTTGGCGTTCTGCACCTTCCACCAGCTATCGCCCACAATCGCGACACCGCCCAGCAGGCCGGCCAGATTGTCGCCGCCCTCCACAACAAAGGCATGCGTGACGCCGGGCAGCGCCTTGATGGCGTCGAGGTTGGCACTGGCCACCTTCCCGCCGAACACGGGGCACTTCACGAAGCTCGCGTAGTGCATGTTCGGCCGCGTGACGTCGATGCCGAAGAGCGGTTTGCCGGTGACGATCGCGTGATTGTCGACGCCGCGCGTGAACTGGCCGATGATGCGAAACGTCTTGGGATCCTTGAGCGGGACCTTGGCCAGATCGGGGGGCGCGATGGACGCGGCTGCCGTGGCGAGCTCGCCGTACGTTGCGGAGCGGTTGCTGGCGCGGTGATGGACGACGCCAGCCTCGGTGGTGCAGTCGGCAGCCGGCACGTTCCAGCGCTGCGCGGCGGCGCCCACGATCATGGCACGCGCGGCGGCGCCCACCTGGCGCATGGGGAGCCAGTTGGTGGGCGTGGCCGTGCTGCCACCGGCGGACTGACGCGGATAGTTGTCCGGATCGAGTTTGGCCTGCTCCACGCGTACCTGCGACCAGGCCACGTCGAGCTCTTCGGCAATGAGCATGGGGAGCATGGTCTTCACCCCCTGCCCGATTTCCGGATTCTTGCCCACGATGGTGACGATACCGTCGGGGGTAATGCTCACATACGCGCCGAGGCGGGGATCATCGGCTGGCGGTACGGCCAGCGGACCGCGCTCGCCGCGCAGCGCGGCAGCGGCGTCTTCGGTGTCGAAGAGGCCCGCGACGAGTAGGCCGCCTCCGGCGAGGGCCGACACGCGCAGGAAGGCGCGCCGCGAGACGGGAAGCGTGAGGGGCGTCATCAGCGGTTCTCCCGTTCGGGCGTGGGGGCGTCCATGAGTTCGGCCGCGCGGTGAATGCCCTGCCGGATGCGCAGATACGTCGCGCAGCGGCAGAGGTTGGTATTCATCGCCGCGTCGATCTGGGCGTCGGTCGGCTTGGGCGTCTTCGCGAGCAGTTCCGCCGCCTTCATGAGCTGCCCCGCCTGACAGTAGCCGCACTGCGGCACGTCGAGTTCATCCCAGGCGCGCTGCAGCGCGTGCGTGCCGTCTGGGGAGAGCCCCTCCACCGTGGTGATCTCCGCCCCCTGCACGGTGGATGCGGCGCGGCGACAGGAGCGCACCGCCGCTCCGTTCACGTGCACGGTACAGGCGCCGCACTGCGCCGCACCGCAGCCGAACTTGGTCCCCTTGAGGTCGAGTTCGTCGCGCAGGATCCACAGGAGGGGCATCTCCGCCGGTACGTCGACCGTGCGGGATTGGCCGTTGACCTTCAGCGTGATATTCATGGGCGGGCCGGTAAGGAGGGAAGGTCTGGGAAAGATCGGTGATTTCACCTCCCCCGTCCAGTAACTGGCCGTGGGGGCGACTCAGCGGTCGCCCGCGTCGCCGAGGAGCGTGTCGACGTGCCAGAGCAGATCGGCATAGGCAAACGGCTTGGCCAGATGGCGGGTGGGGCCGCCTTCCGTGAGGATGCCGTCGGACAGGCGATGCGAGCCGGAAATGAGCAACACGGGCAGTCCGGGCCAACGCCGTCGGAGTGCGCTCGCGACCGCGAACCCGTTCATTCCGGGCATGACCACGTCGGTGACCAGCAGGCAGACCGTCTCGGTGGCCTCGCCGGCGTAGGCCATGACCTCCGCCCCCGACTCGAAATCGCGCACGCGCAAGCCGCGCAGCATGAGTGCCCGCACCAGAAACCGCCGCACCGCCGGATTGTCTTCGACCACCAAGACCACGGGTACCGCATCGTGCATGCAGAAGCCCTCGCTCAGCCGGAATCATCAGTGCGATCGCGAGCACAGACCGCGATGACTGGCGAGAGTCACATGCCCACGAGGCGACGCGCAGGCCGGTATATTCGGCGACGGCCTCTCCGGCGACGCTGCCCTGGGCCATGTGACTCCTGCCACGCCGCCGTGTCCACGATGGAACGCACCACGGATGCATTCGCCGACGAACCCGATGAAGGGCTCGTGGCCCGAATGCTCCGCGACGAACATGATCCCCGACCATTCGAGGCACTCGTGCGCCGGCACCAGGGCTTCGTGCTCGCCAACTGCCGCGTGATCAGCCGCTCGCCCGCCGACGCGGAAGACCTCGCGCAGGAAGTGTTCGTGAAGGCCTACTTCGGGCTGCCACGCTTCGAGCAGCGCGCGCAGTTTCGCACGTGGCTGCGACGCATCAAGGTCAACCACTGTCTCAACTTCGTCCGCAAAACGCGCGGTGCCGTGCTCGTGGACGTGGACGAACCATCGGTCGAATCGCATGCCGACATGATGTCACCGCCCGTGGCGGAGGATCGCCTGCATGCCGGCGAGACGCGTGAGCGCATTGTGGAGGTGCTCGACACGATGAGCGACACGCTTCGGGTGCCGCTCATGCTGTGTGATGCGGACGGGCTCAGCTACGAGGAGATCGCCGAACAGCTGGGCATCGGGTTGTCGGCGGTGAAGATGCGCATCAAGCGTGGTCGCGAGGAGTTCCGTCGTCGTTGGGCGGAGCGCGATGTGGATGGCGTCTACGCGGGCAGTCTGTGATGGCGGGGACATGACCGACCGGACCGTGCGTCCAGATGACACGCCCGATGAGACCGGTGCACCGGTTGAAGCGCTGCACGATTTCGAGCTGGACGTGGACGATGAGTTCGTGGACAAGGTGGGCCGTCGCATCGAGCGTCGTGTGCTGACCAACGAATTGGTGACACTTGCCTGGAACGGCCCGATGGCCGCGACGCTCGAACTGCTGCACATCCCCTTCGCCTGGTTCGCCGGGCGCACGCGCTCTCCACGTCCGCCCGCCCCATGACCATTCCCGAGCAGCTTCGACAGATATTCGATTCGCTGCAGCGAGGCGTGGTCGACGCGACACCGCGCGTGATCGTGGGCATGCTCACACTCGTCGTGATGCTGGTGGTGGCCAAGCTGGTGGAGCGCGCACTCCGCGTGCTGCTCACGCGCATCAAGTTCGACGGGTTGCTGCAGCAGGCGGGGCTGGACCGTGTGCTCGCCAAGGTGGGCATTCGGCAGTCGCTGAACACCGTACTGCCACGCATGGCGTATTTCCTGCTGCTGCTGCTCTTCGCTCGCACGGCCGCCGATGCGTTCGGACTCGTCGCCGTGTCTGGGGCCATCGCGTCCCTGTTCGCCTACCTGCCGAAAGTGGTGGCGGCCGTGCTACTGCTCGTGGTGGGAAGCGCCGTGAGCCAGTTCGCCGGTGAAACCGTGCACCGGGCCGCCGACGAATCCGGCATCGAGTTCGCGAGAACGCTGGGCAGCATCACGTCGGGCTTCATTCTGTTCGTCGTAGGCATCATGGCGATCGGCCAGCTCGAGTTCGACACGGAGATGGTGCGCATCGTGACGGTGTGCGTGCTGGGTGGGTTCGCGCTCGCGTTTGCGATCTCGATCGGGCTTGGCACGCGCGACATCACGCGCAACGTGCTCGCGGGCTTCTACGCGCGCAAAGTGTTCGCGCCCGGTGACCCGATCGAAGTGCGCGGCCACCGCGGCGTGCTGCGCGCCATCACGCCCACGCAGACGCTCATCGAGCAGGAGGACGTGGTGGTGACCGTGGCGAACAGCGTGTTTCTCGATGACGTGGTGCGGAGCTGAGCCGCCCGACTACGGCCAGACGTGGCGGCGGAGTCGCTGAATGTCGTCCTCATCCTTGGCGGCCACATACACGGTGCGCTCGCTCGCACCCACGATGGTTTCGCTGACCGGGAGGATGATCTCGCCCAGCAGTGCGCCTTGGCGGTCGATCACCAGGTAATGCGACGGCCCGACGTCGGCGCTGCGATGGCGTCGGATGAGCAGGCGGCCGGCCGGCCCCTGCGTGACGGCACCCATGGGAAATGGCGGGACGGTGGCCGGAAAGTCGCTGGCGCTCGGCGGTTGTGACGCCGGAAGGCCCGGCATCGTGGGCTGCGCGTAGGCGCTGGCGTTGCGCTCGAGGAATGCGGCGCGCTCACGGGCGTCCACCCGAATCTGTGGCACCGGCAGTGGGGCGCCGCGCGTCCAGGTGCCGTCGGGCGCACGCCAGTCCACCCGAAACGGCTCGAGACGCGCAACCGCCAGCCACCCATCGGCGAAGAGCACCGCCTGCTCCTCGGTACGCAGCGGTCCGGCCATCGTCATGCTGCTGCGCGTGACCCGTCCCTCGGCGTTGCGTACAGTCTCGAATCGACGTTCCGCGTTGCGAACGCGCGCCACCGTATCGGCCTGACCGGTGCGCCGTGCGACCAGCACCAGCACTGACGAATCGCGGGCGTCCGTGATCGTGACGCCGTCACGGCGATCGGGCATGCGACGCGACAGCACGCGCCCGAGCGCATCACTGTCGACCATGAAGCCCTGCGCGGCCAGCACGGCCGGGTGGTCGGAGGAGTGCTGGCCCACGATCTGCGCGCCATCGAAGAGCAGCCAGCGTCGTCCCATCAGATCGGCCATGATGGACGAGTCACCGGCCAACGGGCGCACCATGCCCACCATGCCATACTCGCCAGGCCCACCGCCCTTGCGCCCGACCTGTTCCACGCGCCCGGTCCGAAAGTCCGCGACCACGAGGCGCTGTTCGCGTCCGTCGGTGACGAGCACGCGTCCGTCGCGCAGCTCGCGAACGGACGTGATCGCGGTGAACTCCTCGGGAAGCGTGCCGGTGGCGGCGCCGAGTCGAAGCGGGCGCGGCGTCTGCGACTCGAGTGGCGCGACGAACACGCAGCACCCGGTGATGAGCACCCCGGTCGAACGGGCCAACGCGCGCCCCAGCGTCCTGTCGATCATGGTCACCTCCGCTCGGAGAAGAGTCCGTCGTGTCAGCCCGGCATGGTCAGGCGTTCAGTCAGCGGCGCCCGTCCTTGAGTCGGAGCAGTCGCTCACCCGCCGCGTGCAGCACGGCGTCGCTCTTGGCATAGTGAAACCGGATGTAGTCGTGAATCGGCTCGCGGAAGAAGCTCGATCCGGCCACGCCGGCCACGCCGATCTCCTTGATGAACCAGTCGCTCGCCTCGCCATCGGTGGCGAAACCGAGGGACGAGATGTCCACCATCACGTAATACGCCCCCTGCGGTTCGGGGAACGGCAAGCCGGTCTGTCGCAGGTAACCCAGAAAGAGATCGCGTTGGCGCGCGTAGAACGCGCGCAACTCCTCGTAGTAGCTGGGGGGAAACTCGAGTGCGGTCACGGCCGCCTCCTGCAGCGGCGCGGCGGCCCCGATCGTGAGAAAGTCGTGCACCTTGCGCGCGGCGCGGATCACGTCAGGCGGGCCGAGTACGTAGCCAATGCGCCAGCCCGTGATGGAGTACGTCTTGCTGAGCGAGTTGCACACGATGGTGCGCTCGAACGCGCCCGGCAGCGCGTGCGTGTACACATGCTCGGCGGGCGCGTACACGATGTGTTCGTACGGCTCGTCGGTGATGATGTACGCGTCGTACTTTTCGGCCAACGCCACGATCGTGGTGAGCTCGTCGCGCGTGAACACCTTGCCGGTGGGATTGCCCGGATTGCACAGAATGATCGCCTTGGCGCCCTGCGCGAAGGCGCGCTCGAGCTCGTCGGGATCGAAGGTGAAGGTTGGCGCGTGCAGCGACACCCAGATCGCCTCGGCGCCCGCGAGGATGGTGTCGGCGTAATAGTTCTCGTAGTAGGGCGAGAAGATGATGACCTTGTCGCCGGGGTTGCAGGCGGTCATCATGGCCACCATCATCGCTTCCGTGCTGCCGCAGGTGACCACGAGGTGCTGGTCGGGATCGATGGGCACCCCGCTGTCGCGAGTGATCTTGCGCGCGAGCGCGTCGCGAAAGCGCGGAGCACCCCACGTGACCGCGTATTGATGGGCCGGACCGTGTGCGGCGACGGCTAGCGCGTCGAGCAGTTCGGGGGGTGGCGCGAAATCCGGGAACCCCTGCGCGAGGTTGATCGCTCCGTACTGTGTCGCGGTGCGCGTGGTACCGCGAATGACGGACTCGGAGATGGTGTCGAGACGACGGGAGGTGGTGGGCATGCCAGCGAATATGTCGGCGGGCACGGCCGCGGGCTACAGTGAGGCGTCCGATGCAGACGCGCGCGTGCAGTGGCCGCGCGTTGGCGTGGCCGTCATCGTGTGCCTTGAAGGGCGCGTGCTGGTGGGCCAGCGCATCGGTCCGGCCCACGGCAGCGGCACCTGGCAGTTTCCCGGCGGCCATCTGGAACCGTTCGAGTCGGTCGAGTCGTGCGCGGAGCGCGAAGTGCGCGAAGAAACCGGGCTCGCCGTGAAGGTGGTGGCGCAAGGACCGTACGTGAACGCGATCTTCGACGATGATCGGCACTACGTGACGCTGTTCGTGGTGGCGGAGGTGCTGGTCGCCGAGGCTGACGCGACCGGCGTGGTGCCCCCCGAGGCCGAGTTGCGCGAGCCTGACAAGTGCGCGGAGTGGCGGTGGTGTGCGTGGGACGCGATACCAACACCACACTTTCTGCCCATCACGCAGCTCCGGGCGCTGGGTTATCGCCCGACGCTGCTCCCGTAGGCTGGCTTCGTGCTGCGCAGGATCTCACGGATCGCGGTACGATCCGCGGGCGTGAGCTGGGCGTACGCCCCGTCCTGCTCCGCGCCCGTCAGGATCGCCTCGAGACGCCGGTACAGCACGCGCTGCGCCACCGCTGGAAGCGCGTCCATGCTTTCGGAGTAGATGAGGAAGCTGAGCGGGTAGCGAAAGAGACGCGTCTCGAGATCGAAGTCACGAAGCGATCGGCCCTGCGCATCGCGCGGACCGAGCGAGGCGAAGTCTGCGGCGAAGGACGTGGTGCCGCGCATCGGGCCGGCGAGTGGTGCTTCCTGCACGAACAGCATCGCGCGCAGGAGCCGCTCCACGGCACCGTGCAGGCGTGTCGATTCCGCCGACCCGTCGTGTTCCGCCGCGTCGGGGGTGAACTCGGCGATCTCGTGCAGCCCCGCCATGAGATTGTGCACGGTGGTCTGGTGCACGAGCACCATGAGCGCCACGATGTCGCTGTGCGCACTGGGATAGGGCGCCGGATCGAACTTGCCCTCGAGTGTGGTGCGATCGCTCTCGGTGGTGAGATCGAACTCCGTGCGGTAGCGCTGCCTGTCGGGGATTTCATGACGGAAGCGCGGTGAGTACACGTTGCCGCTGTGTCCGGCGGTGCCGCTCGTGCCCACGCCGTGCGTGCCCGTCACGTACCAGCCACCCCAGCGCTGGCGGATCGGCGTGGCGTCGGTCATGCCGCCCTCGTGCACACCCGTGATCGGGTAGCCGTACTTGTCGGTGATCGACGACAGCACCATGAGTCCCGGCACGCCACCCGTGGCTGCGCGCGACTGATGACACATCAGGCAAGTGCGCGTCTCGCGCTCGAATGCGGGCTTGTCGGCAGCGTGCTGCGTGAGCGTGTAGAACACAGCGCCCTTGGTGGGGTGCATGGCCGCGATCTCGAGAAAGTCGCTCTCCTGCACGTAGCCGATGTACACGTCATCATTGAAGTACAACGCGCGAGGCGACCACGGGGTAATCTTGTCCGTCTGCAAACTGGTGCGCGAGAACACGAGCCCCTGCGACGACAGCGGAATGCCGAGCGAGGTGAGCAGCGCCGGCAGGTAGCCGAACGCGGAGTCGTACGCGAGCGAGGCCACGCCCGCATCGAGTCGCGCCTGCAATCGCGCCACCGGATCCACATGGGTGGTATCCCGAGAGTCCGTGCGCGCCGCCGGGACCGGTGGCCCGGTCGGCACCAGATCGCTGGCCATCACCGCGGTGGCGAGGCCGAGGGTGCCGAGCAGGAGTCGAGGGCGCATGGCAATACGATGAGGTCAGACGCGTGATCGGCTCGCATCGTCGCGGGCGGTCCGACAGCGCGTCGGCACGGACCAGTATTCGAAATACTGATTTGTCGTCGAATTCGTTGACGGAGACCGGCCGATGGCGCTTTACGCCGCGGTCCAGCCGCCGTCAGCCGCGATCAACGCACCATTGATCAGTCGCGACGCATCGGAGGCGAGGTACAGCGTGAGTTCCGCGATGTCGACCGGATCGAGCGTGGCCGGAATCGCGCCGTACCATGTCTGATAGCGCGCGGACGCCTGCGGATCCATCTTGGACTGATCGACGCTGTCCATGATGTTGGTGGCGATGGCGCCCGCGATGATGGCGTTGCACCGCACCTTGTCGAGCGCGTAGCGAAATGCCGTGTTCTTCGTGAGCCCGATGAGCGCGTGCTTGGAGGTGGTGTACGCCGCGCCGGCCGCGCCGCCACCCACGCCGGCCACCGACGCCACGTTGACGATCGACCCGCCGCCCTGCGCCACCATGCGCGGCACCGCGAGCCGTGAGAGATACATGGGACCGTTCAGGTTGATGCCGATGACACGCTCCCACATCGCATTGGACAGCTCACCGACGCCGTGGTTGTTGTCCATGACGCCGGCGTTGTTCACCAGTGCGTCCAGCCGTCCGTACGTCTGCACGGCCGCGTCGATCATGGCGATGCAGTCCGCCTCGAGCGACACGTCCCCATGCACACCGGTGATGGCGCCGCCGGAGTCCGTGACCTCGGCCACAACACCGGCCAGTGTGTCGGCGTGCCATTCAGCCGCCACCACCTTGGCCCCCTCGGCTGCGAATAGTGTCGCCATGGCTCGTCCCGTGCCGGAGCCTGCGCCGGTGATGAGCACCACCTTGTCAACGAGTCGCATTGGTCATCTCCTGAGGGTGCACACATGATCACGCGCGGCGCGCACCGTGAGTACGACCGCGAGCGTGCGTTCCATGCTAGCGCGCGCATGCGTGCGACGCGTGGGGATTCTCCTGACTGAGTGTCCGGGATGACCGCGCGCACGGGTTCGCCGCCAAACGAAACGCGTGCAACGCTTCGCGGACTGTGCGTAACGATGCTGTTGTTGGGATTCGGCAGCTCGGCGACTCTCCGATACTCGGAAGCGAATCGTCGTGATGGTTCGCACTCGTCAAGCGCACTGCGAGTCTCGGGCGTCGACGACCGCATCGCCAGCTCGAGCGCACGACCTGTCTCATGCCGCCGCGTCGCGCGTGTCCTCCAGCATGCGCTGCTGTGTTCGCCGACGGTGGTCACGCATCCAGGCGCCGATCAGCGCTGCAGATTGGGGACGTGCGAAGAAGAAGCCCTGGCCGAGTTCGCATCCCAGCTGCGATACCGCATCACGCTGTGCGGCCTCCTCAATGCCCTCCGCCACGATGACGAGACCCAAGGCGCGTCCAAGCGCGACAATGGCCCGTACCAGCGCCTGGTCCGCCTCGTCCACGGCGACGGAGTTCACGAAGCTCCGATCGACCTTGAGTACATCGAGCGGAAAGCGCTGCAGGTAGCTCAGAGAGGCGTAGCCGGTGCCGAAGTCATCGACGGCCAACCGAACGCCCAGTTGGCGCAGCTCGCCCAGTGTCACCATGAGGGCGTCGGTGTGTTCGAGAATCACCGATTCCGTCAGTTCCAGCGTCAACGCCCCGGCAGGAATGCCCGAGGCTGCAATCACCGCCGATACCTCCTGCACGAACTTCGCAGAGACGAGCTGCCGCCCCGACACGTTGACCGCAAGCGTCGGCCGGTCCGCAACATGAAGACCTTCGCGGTCCCATTCGGCGTGCCATTGTGCGAGCTGGTGGCACGCTTCCTGTAGCACCCATCGGCCGATTGGTATGATGGCGCCGGATTCCTCAGCCGCTGGCACGAACACCTGCGGCGACACCGAGCCTCGCGTGGCGTGCGTCCACCGGAGCAGGGACTCGATGCCACGAACGCTCCCAGTGCGCAAGTCCACGATCGGCTGGTAGACCAGGGAAAAGCCATGGGCGGCTGGCTCGCTCGCCGCCTGCTCGAGATCCGACTGCAACGCGAGCCGTTCGAGAATCGCCGTGTACATCGCCGGCTCGAATCGACGATGTCGCTGCGCCGGATTTTCCTTGGCCTCGTACAACGCGACGTCCGCATTGCGGACGAGCGTATCCCCGCTATCGCTGTCCGTCGCGAAGGCGAGTCCCATGCTGGCACGAGGCACGACCCGGCGTCCGTCGAGCAGCTCCGGTTCACCAAGCACGCTGTCGATACGCTCGACCACCATCATCGCCTCCTGCTCCGACACGAGTCCTTCCAGCAGGATTGCAAACTCATCGCCTCCCAGGCGCGCCACGGTGTCCCCTTCACGGACCGCGCGCGTCAGTCGCTCTGCAACGATACGCAGCAGGAGATCACCGGCCGGATGGCCCAGTGAATCGTTGATCGTCTTGAACTGGTCGAGGTCGAGCACAACCACGGCGATGCCGGCGAAACCGGGCTTGCGCGCGACCAGCGCCAGCGCATGGCTCAATCGGTCGCGAAAGAGCGCACGATTGGCGAGGCCGGTCAGCGAGTCATGAAAGGCTTCATGCCAGAGCCGATCCTCGTTCTCGGCAAGGGCGACTTCGCGCGCCTCGAGTGCCTTGCGCGCCGCCGCCTCTTCCGAGAGGCGAATCAGGGTGCTCGCCTGCTGTGCGAGCACCCGATGGGCGGCAACGCCCGCGATGAGTGTGCTGAATGCAATGGTGAGGGTGTGCGACTGCCAGAGCGTCATTGACCAGCCGCCCCATGCCCGCGTGACCTCCTTGGCCAGCTCAAAGAGAAACATGGCGAGACACGCCATACTCATCGCGACCGCGGTCCCTGTCCGAACGATCGGTGGACGGATCGCGACGTCCGTGTGCTTGCCCGCGAGCGCGTCGGCGGTGGGCGGCGTGAGTACCGCGTCTACATGAACCGGCGTTCGGCGAACGCGCGGAGGCCTGTTCGATGCATCGGTCGAAACCGGCGACCGCGAGTTGCGAAAACGTGGCATGGAGTCGATGGCGGAGTTGCAGAGCGTCCGTGTGCAGAGTGTCGACGCGCGCGCGCCGAGCCTGCGAGCGAATCGCTGATCGTTACACGGCTGTGCCGCCGACACGACCGCCGCGTCGTTCGGCAGTGAACGCCGCGCCGTGACGGAGTGCTGATCGAATCGATACGCGATCATCGTGTGGGGCGGGGCCGG
>JAABRL010000019.1 GCA_011390935.1 Gemmatimonas sp. | reverse complement strand
ACCGCAGAGTACGTTCGCGACATCGATTCTCGCGACATCATGCAGGATCTTTCCTCCATGGCGAAGCGTCATCCTGGTGTGACGCTTGCGGCTGCGATGGCCGTGGGCTTCCTCGTCGGGCGATCCGCGACCCGCTCATGATTGACCGCCAGCCGGCCTCGATCGCAGCTGCACCCTCGGCACGCTCCGTGGGCGAGCTGCTGCAAGACACAGCAACGCATACCGAGAATGTGGTGCGCGGCGAGATTCGGCTGGCGATCGTTCGGGTGCAGGATGAGCTCGCAGCCCGCGTGCGTCAGATCACCTTCGCGCTGCTCGGTGGCGTGATCGGTGGCGTGGCGTTCATCGTCCTGCTCATCGCAAGCATCATGAAGCTGTCCGAGTTGGTGGCTCCGTGGCTGGCCACGACGATCGTCGGACTGGCAACGGCAGTCGTGGCGGGTGTCCTGCTGCTGCTGTCATCACGACAAACCGGCACGACTACATGAATCGCGCAACCACACGGTTGACCAACGGCGCCGCCGAGACCTTTCCGGAGTCGGCCGACGATCTGCACGCCGTCGTGCGCGCCGATCGCAGTGAACTGAAGCGAACGCTCGGCGAGCTGGAAACCGCGGTCCGCTACAACATGGACGTGCGTGCACGGCTCCTGGATCATCCGCTGGCAACGGTCGGTGTGGCCTGTGTCGCCGGTGTGGCGCTCGGGGTGTTGAGCAACCGGGTGCAGCGCAACGATGCCACGCCCACGCGCAGTGTTGAGCGTATGGCGGCAACGGGCGCCGCCGGTGCCATGACGGTCGTGGCCGCACCCTTCGTGAAGATGGCCACCTCCGTGACGACGCTGGTGGCACAGCGGCTGGCCGACGTCGCGGAAGAAACGTTGCGTCGCGTCCTCAAACCGCGCTCCCCCTGACGCTCGCCACGCGGGGTTTTTGCACGTATACTGAAGTGGTGGCACCTGCTCTCGTCGCGCGTCCTGACGATGGCCAGCGGTGCGCTCCATTCCAGTGTGATCTGTGACACTCAACTTCTCCCAGACGGCGGGTCGATCGGCCTCGTTTCCTGATGCGGTGTCACTCATTGGTGACGCGCTGCGGGATTTCGTATGGGTCTCCACGTGGAACGGCGACCCGTTGTATCAGAATCGACCCGCGGCGCACTACAGCGGGTGCACGACCGTGGAGTTGCAGAAACGCGGCTGGAGTTCGCTCTGTCATCCCGACGACCAGGCCCGCTTCGAACAGACGTGGCAGGCGGCGATCACCTCGGGGGACCCGTTCGAACTGGAGTTTCGCGTTCGTCGCCGTGATGGCGCGTATCGCTGGTTTCTCGCCAAGGTGTCCCCCATCGATGCCAACGGCGCGGAGCACACGCACTGGATCGCGACACTCATCGACGTACATCGTCATCGTTTGCTGGAGAGCGAGTTGCACCGTGCCGTTCGCCATCGAGACGAGTTCCTTGCAACGTTGGCGCATGAACTGCGAACGCCACTGCAGGCCATTCGACAGGCGTTGAGCGTGGCACAGTCCCCCATGGCGTCGGCCGAGATATCGATGAAAATGCACGCGATCGTCGACCGCCAGCTGAAGCTACTGCTGCGCTTCACCAACGACTCGCTCGACGTGAGTCGCGTGCGATGGAATGCGATGGCGCTCATTCCATCCAGCGTGACCCTCGCCGCCATTGTAGCCGACACGCTCGAGCGTGCGCGTCCGCTCATCGAGGAGCAGTCGGCGGCAATCGAGGTTGACGTGCTCGACCCCGACTGCGAAGTGATCGCGGATCATGAACGCATCGTGCAGGCACTCGGGAATGTGCTGAACAATGCGGTGAAGTACAGCCCAGCCGGGGCACGGGTGCACTTTCGCGTACATTGTGAGGACAGCCAGGCGGTGTTCGCCGTGCGCGACTGGGGGTGTGGCCTCGAGCCCCAGCGTCTCAGTGAGATCTTCGATCTGTTCACCAGGGCACCGCGCGGGTCGGCCGACCGACCGGAGGGACTCGGCGTTGGGCTGGCGGTCGCCCAACACGTCGCCATGTTGCACGGAGGATCGCTTGTGGCCGCCAGCGAGGGGCTTGGTTTGGGGAGCTGCTTCACGTTGCGCATCCCCTTGGCGCTGGATGTCAGCCAGTGACCGCCGCCGCCACGATGGTGCGCCGCCGCGTGCTGGTGGTGGACGACAGCGACGATCTCGGGGCCAGCATGGCGGCGGCCCTTGAACTCCTGGGATTTGACGCGCGCGCCTCCACTGATGGACCCACTGCACTCGTGTCCATGGAGTCCTGGCGCCCGGAGATCATCTTTCTGGATCTCACCATGCCCGAGTGTGGTGGGATCGAGGTGCTGCGACTCGCGCGCACCCATGCATGGAGTCACGGCATGGTGATGATCGCCATGACGGGGTGGGATGCCGAAGCGCAGCGCGACAAGGCGCTCGACGCCGGATTCGATATGTTTGTAGAGAAGCCGTTCGATCTGGGTGATCTTCGCTTGCTGATGACCCCGTACGGGACCACGCCGACGACTGGCTGACGTCCGACTGCCGCCGCTCACCCCCCCCATCTGATTTCATGAACGCGCACGGGGACTCCGAGCCGCTCGATCCGACCACGCTGCGGAAACGTGCCGAGCAACGCATCGCGGAACGCGTGCACTCCCGTGAGGCACTGACGGCCGATGCGGATATCCATCGCCTCGTGCACGAGCTGCAGGTGCATGAGATCGAGCTCGCAATGCAGGTGGAAGAGCTGCAGGACTCCCGGGCGCAGATCGAGGCGGAGCGAGCGCGGTACGTCGATCTGTACGATTTTGCCCCCATGGGCTACCTCACGCTCTCGCGCGACGACGGCCGCATCGCCGCCGCCAATCTCGCGGCGGCGACCATGTTGGGGGTCAATCGTGCCGCGTTGCTGCGTGGCACGCTCGCGCAGTACGTCGACCGGGACGATCGGTCGGTGCTGGCCACGTGCTTGGCGTCGGCGGCGTCATCCACGGCTCGTGCGCACTGTGAACTCCGTCTGGTTACCCCATCGGCCGTGGTGCGCTTCGTGCACGTGGAGTGTGTGCCGAGTGCTGACAGTACGACCCTTCGCGTAAGCCTCCTGGACATCACGGATCGTCGCGCGGCCGAGGAACAGCTGCAGCTGCGCGACCGCGCCATGCAGGTGGTGCCGCACGGCATCGTGATTACCGATCCGCGGCAGCTCGACAATCCCATTGTCTACGTGAATTCCGGGTTTGAGGCGATGTCGGGGTATCCGGCGAGCGAGGCGGTTGGTCGCAACTGTCGTTTCCTGCAAGGCGCGGATACGGATCCCGAGACCGTGCGAACGATTCGCGCTGCCGTGAAGCTCGGCGTGGCATGTTCCGTCGAGCTGCTCAACTATCGACGCACAGGCGAGTCGTACTGGTGTACCCTCTCCATTACGCCGGTGCGCGATGCGACCGGTCGCCTGGTGCAGTTCATTGGTGTGCAGGTGGACATCTCGGAACGCCGCACCCTGGAACGCGCACTGCAGGAAGCACAACGCATGGAATCGGTGGGTCGACTCGCGGGCGGTATCGCGCACGACTTCAACAATCTGCTCACGGTCATCAACGGCTCGAGTGATTACTTGCAGGGGGAGTTGCGGAGTGATCAATCACTCCGGGAGGTCGCGCTCGACATCGTGGATGCCAGCGCACGCGCCACCGTGTTGACGCGGCAGTTGCTCACCTTCGGTCGTCGGCAGCCGATGACGATGCATGTACTGGATCTGACGCGGCTGGTGAACGAGACCGCGGCCATGCTGCGGCGCGTCATTGGTGAGGACATCGATCTGCGGGTCGACGTCTCCGCACCGTCCGCGCATGTGCGCGGCGATTCGGCACTGTTCGAACAGGTGCTGGTGAACCTCGCGTTGAACGCGCGGGACGCGATGCCCGAGGGCGGCACGCTCACCATTCGGACCGACAAAGTCCTGGTGGACGAAGCGTATCGGTCGGCGCACAACGATGTCAGCGATCTGTATCATGCGTCGCAACGTGAAATGCGTTCGGGTACGTACGTTGTGCTTACCGTCACGGATACCGGGGTTGGCATGGACGCCGAGACAGTCACGCGTATCTTCGAGCCCTTCTTCACGACCAAGAGTGCGGGGAAGGGCACCGGATTGGGGCTGTCGGTGGTGCACGGCGTGGTGCAACAGAGCCGCGGATACATCACCGTCAGCAGCGAGATCGATCGCGGCACGACATTCCGCATCTTTCTGCCGGTGGCGACCGCCGCCGCCGCGGTAGCGCCGGTGGCGGTAGGCCAGCGTCCGGGCAGTTTCGAAACGATTCTGCTGGTCGAGGACGATGCATCAGTACGAACTCTTGCCAGGCGCACGCTCATTGCGCACGGCCATCGCGTATTGGATGCCAGCGACGGGGCCCATGCGCTCCGGGTAGCGGCCGACTACGTGGGAGACATCCATCTGCTGCTGACGGATGTCGTGATGCCGCACATGGGCGGTCGTGCGCTCGCCGAGACGCTGCGACAGAGCCGTCCTGCAACGCGCGTCTTGTACATGTCTGGCTATCCCGATGACGAGGTATTGCGCCGCGGGGTACGACAGGAGCGGGTCGCCTTTCTCGAAAAACCGTTCACTCAGGTTGCGCTGGCCGCCAAGGTCCGTGAAATCCTCGATGCACCGATCGCCCATCGCGGCGCGTAGCCGGCGCAGGCAGCGCGAGCTGGCTGACCCGCGCATCGGAGTCGTCAGGCTGCAGCGTCGTCAACGCCCATTTCGTCCTGCTCATCGCGCTCGACCAACGCGGTGACGAGCTCTTCCGCAAGCGAAGCGAGTAACACGTCGGTGGCCTCTTCCTCCTCGAGCGTGGCTTCGAGCAGGGCCAGCACGCTGTCGTGCTGCATGCTGCGAGCCAAGGTGCACGCGGCGCTGTAGCCGGCAATCTCATAGTGCTCCACGCGCTGCGCGGCGCTGATCAGGCCGGCGTCGAGCACGTCCGGATCGATGTCTTCCTCCATGATGGACTTGCCTTCCTCGAGCAGTCCTTCCATGCCTTTGCACTTCGGACCGCGAGAGCTCGCGCCGAGGATGGAGAACACCTGCTCCAATCGCTCGACATGCTCCTTGGTCGCTTCCAGATGATCCGAGAACGCCTGCTTCAGTTCATCGGACGTGGCAGTCTTCACCATCTTTGGCAGCGCTCGCACAAGCTGCGTCTCCGCGCTGTAGAGATCCTTCAGTTCGTGCACCATCAGGTCGTGAGCGGTCGCGATCGGCATGACTGGACTCCAGCAGGGCGTGGGGGGTGACGCAGAGCGCGGTCGGCGCTCCCTCATCCGCAACGTAGCTCTCGCCAACCGTGCTCCACATTTGCCCTGCGAGTGATCTTGCCGCGACGTCACGCGACGTGCGCGCATCTACTCCCTGGGAGAAATAGGCGGCGCTGCGAGTTGACGGTACGTTGCGTGCACGCAGGACGCCGGCAGGATGAGCGGAGCGGAGCGAACCGAACGTGCACACAGCGACTGCGTACACGCACTACGTGGCCGGCGCGTCGGAAGCGGTATCGTCGTCTGGGGCGTGACGGGCCGACTTCCGACCGCTGAGCCGCGCACGCGGCCAGCCTTTCCCTTTCCACGCGGCCTGCGCACGATGTGCGTTCGGTTGCCGCCTCGAGGCACGAGCATGAGCAAGATCCTGCGCGGATTGGCAGCCGGTTGGGGCGCAAAAAAGCTGGGTGGAGGGTGCTTCACCACCGTGCTGGTGTTCATTCTGCTGTGGTGGCTGTTGGGCAACTGCGGCGGTGCGTTCGCGTGACCGCTCACGTTCTCAAGTCGTGCAGCCGATCGCGCGCTCTGCTGGTTGCGGAGACCAGCAACGCTACGTCGACACGACACCGCGCCGTGCGTAATCGGTCGATCGCGGATCTCGGTCCGGTGGCGGCGAAAAGGCGGGGTTGCGCCATTCGATGACGGCCGCCCACCCCAGCGACTCCGGATCGTGTGCCAGATAGTTGGGCACCACACCCAGCACCTGGAAGCCCTGTCGCAGCTGAAAGCTCAGGGTGGCATCGGTGAGCGTGCCGCGGACGACACGATCAGTGTACTCGCGGGCCGTGAGGCGAGGCGCATGGCGATGATAGCCACGCAATCGCGCCCCTGCCCGAATGCGCCAGAGTCCCAGTCGCTCGGCGAGCGCGAGGCGGGCGGCGTAGATTGCCTTGCCGATGCCCAGACCACGTCGACCTGGTGAGACCATCACCTCGGCACCGTACAGTGTGTGCCCATGGTCCGGGTCGTGGTTCCGGAAATATCCCGCATCCGTGAAGTCGCGCCACGAGCTGTCGAAATCGTAGTCGTCCCACAGTACGATGAGACTCGCGGCCATGCCCACAACGCCGCCGGTCGCCGTGTCGATCGCCACGAACTGGCCATCTGGGAACACCTGCCGGTGCGTTGCGAGCTGCGCCGTGCTCCACGGCGGACTGCCGGGATACGTTTCCTCGGTCAGCGCAATGATGCCCGAAAAATCGTCGGGCGTCGTGGTGCGCACGAGCACTCGACGACGCGCGCTCACAGTCGCACGAGCAGCGGATTGGCGACCAGGCCAGATGTCCGCTCACTGTCGAGCAGGGGCAGCACGGTGCCCTCCTCGCGGCTGCGCCGAATCGTATCCATGTTGAGGTCACCGATGACCATCATTTCCTGATTCACATTGCCCTCCGCGAGGATGCCATCGCGCGCAAACGGAAAATCGCTGGGTGTGAGGATGGATGCGATACCGTAGTTCAGCGACACCGCCGGGACCTGCGGCAGCGACCCCACGGTACCGGCATTGATCACATACATCTGGTTCTCGATGGCGCGAGCGTGGGCGCAGTAGCGTACGCGCCAGAATCCCTGCCGATCATCGGTGCAGCTGGGCACGCACAGAATATCCGCACCGGCTCGTGCCGCGGCGCGCGCCATCTCGGGAAACTCCACATCGTAGCAGATCGCAACCGCAAACTTGCCGAACGGCGCCTCGAACACCCGCAACTGACTGTCTGGGCTCACATGCCACTCGTCACGTTCGAACCGGGTCATGTGCAGCTTTCCCTGCATGCCTCGTGTGCCGTTCGGACTCAGTACGTAGCTGTGATTGCGCACGATGTCGGGGTTGATCTTGTCGCGTTCGGGCACCGTGCCCGCCACGACGTACAGTCCGAATCGCTCTGCACAGGCCGCCATGAGATCGACCACCGCCGCTGACTGATCGGCGAGCGTGCGAATCTGCTCGCGAATGGGGCGACGGATGTCACCCAGTGTGAGCAACTGCACCGAGAAGTACTCGGGAAAGACCACCAGCTGGCAGCGGTAGTCGGCGGCCGTTTGCAGCAGTGCCTCGACCTGATCGCGAAACTGGTCGAATGTGGCGACCGGGCGCAGCAGATACTGCAGCGCGGCGACGCGAAGTCGCTCCATGCGGAGCCTCCTGGTAGAAATGAGGGCGGTCCGCAGCGGTGGGGGAAACGCCGAACCTCTGAATATACACCGCGGGCGCGCGTCGGTTCGCGCGGACGGCTCTGCATCACTGCAGCACACGAGCGCGGTGCGTCGCGATCAGCGCGCGATCGGCGGTCAGGTGCGCTTCGCGGTCGGCCAACGTCGCGAGGCGCTGCACGTGCCGCAGGGCCGCGACCCGCAATGGCGCGTCTCCGAGGTGGCTGAGTGTTTCGAGTGCCTTGAGCAGCCGCATGACCACCTCCACGGAACTGGCACCGTCACGCGCGATTGCCGTAAAGGCGTCATCGCACAGATCGCTGGCGTCAAGCGCGAGCACACTGATTCGGTCACAGCAGATCGTCGGCTCCGCGCCGCCCGGCTCGCTCCACTCCACGAACAGGCGCACGAAGACCCCGATGATGTCGATGGCGGTCCCTGGATCGTTCACGGCTGGCGAGAGGGCACGGCCGGCGATCTGCGATAGGACGACCAGCCCGAATCGGGGATCCTCCTCGAAGGTGCGCTCCCGCCCGATCAGGAAGTGGTCGCGCACCAACGTGCGCAAGCGCTCGCCGTCTACGGGTGTCACGCTGAGGCAGCGCGCAATCTCCCGATCCGGCGTGACAAAGGTGCCTGGCAGTGCGATGAGTTCGAATCGCAGATCTGCGCTTACCGCGGCCTTCTGCAACCCTTGCATATCGATCTGCTGCAGGAACCCCACCTCCTCGGCGAAGACGGCGACGCCGGAACCTGTGGGGGCGCGCAGAGGCTGACCGCCGAGATACGGCGTCGCGCGCCGAGCGCAGAGCGCCTTGGACGTCGCGCGCTCCATTTGCTTGATGGTGTCCCCCATGCGGCCAAGCCGCGCGATGCGGTCCACCCAGGTGACGAAGGTCAGCACCACCACGACGAGCGTCAGGAGTGTCATTGTAAACAGCGCGAATCGACCGGCGGCATCGTAGTACTCGTTCTTGGACGCGATCAGGGCCACGATGCTGAAGATGAACGCCGCCACGAAGGCGGAGAGCGCGTATTGGGTCCGGTCGTCAGCAACGGCGATGGCGAAGGCGCGTGGTGACGCGGTGTTGCTGACCGATGCATAAGCCGAAACCATGGAAGTGACCGCGAGCGACGCGATCACCAGCACGCTCGACGCCATGATCGAGAGCAGCGTCTGAATCGACTCCACCGTGATCTCTGGTACGATGTCGTTCAGCCCGGTGCCGTCTGCGGCCTTTGCAGCAAAGACACCCGCCACCGACATCAGAGATGCCACGAGCGGCTTGACCCACAGTCGCTCGGCGAAGCGCTTCAGCCAGAGTCGCGCCAATCCCGTCATCGGTCGACACCAGAGGCCGCGGCGGCACGGCGCGTCACGGTGGACTTCAGAAGGAGGTGCGTGCGCGGCTTCGCGATGAATCCGAACACCGATACGACCGGCCACGTCAACACACGCGTCTGCGTGCGAGGCAATCCGTCGAGGGCGACCACCCACGCGTCAAATCTGGTCTTCGCTCCGCCTGTACCGTGCAGATACGCAAACAGGCCGCGCGCAAACCGCTGCGCTCCCTCCGGTGTTCGCACGCCATCACGCAATGCCATCTTCTCGAACGAGAAGATCATGCTGTCGCGGGACTGTTGCTCCACACGAAGCGCACGGGTGGCCTTCTCGTCGTACTCGCCAGCGAGCAGCAGGCGTTCGTGCTCCGCCTTGCCAAGCCCCGCCTCCAAGCGCGTCTGTGTGTCCCATTTGTACGCACGCTCCCACGTCAGATACGTCGCATCCCGAAATGCCCCGGGGAATCGACTGAGGAATCGACGGCGACAGCGGGTCGCTCGTGTGCTGGTGGTCATGCTTGGTTGCCGGAGAAGGAGCAAGGCGCGCGCGTATGCGCAACGCTTGTCGCGTGGGTGTCTCGGAGGAGCGATGTATCGCTATTCCCTGCGCACAGCATGGACCATCACCGTACGGTCGATGTCGCAGATGGCGCACAACAGCTGTCGCGAAGGCTCGCCAGACTATGTCACAGTCAGTACGACTCGCGAATGATCCTGCGCCGTACGTCGCTCGATCGCACCAAGCCACGCGACAAAGAGCCAGAGCGCGACTCCCGTGTACACGAGACCCGACGGTACCCACATGATCAACCCTCCGAGTTGCTGGTCTTCGAGCAGCGAAAGCCCCCACGCGCGAGTACGCCCTCCATAGGCCAGATACCACGGGCGCGCGGAGAAGGTCAGCAACGCGGCAAGAATGCTGCTGTGCACCGCCGTGCCAATCAGGGATAGCACGGCGATGCCCTCGTTACCTCGACGTGGACACAACACGGTCCACCAGAACAGCAGGGCACTTCCGGTGAAGGAGAGATGTTGCGCCGCGTGTGTCGCCTCACTCCAGAGCGTGCGTTCATACAGAACGGGAGCATGCCAGGCCCAGATGGCCAGCGCGTGCAGCGACCATGCGATGAACGGCTGCGTCAACACCTTCAAGACACGGCTGCGCCCCGCACGCGCCAGTCGCAGCCCAACGGCGCGACGCGCACCGCTCGGAAGGCCCCACAGTACACCCACGGACGGTGCACCCAGCAACAGCAGCGGTGGCGCCGCCACCATGAGCAGCTGATGCTGCGTCATGTGCGCCGAAAAGAGCGAGCCACCGAGCGCATCGAGCGGCGAGATCAACGCGATCGCGAGCACGCCGATGCCGCTCGCATAGCAGCACGCCTGCGATCGCGACACGCCGCGTCCCGCCCCGACAGTGTGCCAGAGTCGCGCGACGCCGCGCGCGAATAGCGTCGCGCCGACGAGCAAGGGCAGCACGACAAACCAGTCCCACGACCATGCGGTGAGCAACTCGTTCGGGGCAACGGCACCGCCAGTGTGCGCAGGCAGTGAACGCGCAGACAGTAGCAACAACCCGGCGGTGTATGGCACGCGACTTGCCACGTTTCGACAGTTCATCGCATCATCACGGGAGTTCGACAGGCATGCAGCGGCTCCATGCAGCGGGTGGTTCATCTGCCCGCACTACCAGCACATTTCGGACCAGCGCCGCGGCGGGTGCGCTCGTCGCGCTGAGCATCGGCGTGACGGCGTGTCGCGATGTGAGTGCGCGCGATCGTCCTGATGCCACGCTCGTCGTTGGCGTGATTGCGCCGGCATACGCGAGTGGCGAATCCGCCGCGCGTGGTGCACGTCTCGGCGCCGAGGAAGCTGCACGCACGGGCGCGCTGCTCGGCCACGCAATCGAGGTGCACCACAAACGCGCCGATGGGGCGGCGCAAACGCTGCATCATGCAGCCCGTCTGATCGAGCAGGGCGCGCACGCGATCGTCGGCGGTTTCGACGAGGGCAGCTGTGCCGCCCTCGATTCACTCGCTCATGCGCACGATGTCGTCTTTCTCAATGTGGGCTGTCGCGCCGACGCTTTGCGATCCGGCACCAGCGCCGCAACCTTCCACATCGAAGCGTCCGACTCGATGTACCTCGCGGCCATCGCGCTCACGCGGAGCACGGGTGGCGGAGCGCCGGTGCTGTGGGACCCGACGCTCGTTCGCTATGGCGCGGCACAACTGAATCAGCGCTTCGTTCGACGCTTTGGCGAGCCGGCAGATGCGGCCGCGTGGGCCGCGTGGATGGCACTCAAACTGCTGTTCGAGAGTGCGAATGCCAGGGACGTGCCCCCACGCGCCACGCTCGCGGCTCGTCTGCGGCATGAAAACGCCGAGTTCGATGGGCACAAGGGCGACGCGTTGCGCTTCGCAACCGGCACCCAGCAGCTCCGGCAGCCGCTGTTCGCGCCAGCGACGGCGCCCAATGCAGGCGCAATCCGTGCGGATCACGTGGTGGAGACGGTGACCGATGACGAGCGGGCTGCGCTGCGACGCGCATTCGCGGACTCTGCGCCACTGCTCGTCGTCACCAACGAAGGCTCAGCTGATGTCTCGATCGTTCACGTGGAACGAGGCGAGATCCTGGCGACGCTGCGGTTCGCCGATCGACCGCGCGGTGTGCAGGCCAGTGCTGATGGCCGCATGGTGTGGGTGGCGCTGAGCGACGACGCGCCTACGCAGGCTGGTGATGGCGATGCGATCGTGGAGATCAGTCTGCTGGACGGCTCGATTCGACGCCGCTATCAGGCGGGCAGTGACCCGGAGCAGTTCGCGGTGACACCGGACGGTCGTCTGCTGGTGGCCGCGAATGAAGATGCCGGCACCGCCACCATCATCACACTCGATCATGGCGCGTCATCGAGCAATGCGGCGCGAGCCACCGTGACGGTGGGCATCGAACCGGAAGGCGTCGCGGCGAGCCCGGACGGCCGATGGGCGTACGTCACCGCAGAAACCAGCAACACGGTCACGGTGATCGATCTGCAGAGTGCCACGGTGGTCGCGTCATTTCTGGTCGATGAGCGGCCACGCGCCGTGGCCTTCGCGCCGGACGGAGCGCGCGCCTACGTGTCGAACGAAATCAGTGGCACGCTGACCGTGATCGACGCGATGCGCCATGAGCCGATGCACACTGTGCTGCTGGCGAACGGTCGCGCGCGGCCGGTCGGTCTGCTGGTATCACCAGACAGCCGTCACGTCTACGTCGCCAACGGACACGCCAACTCCGTGTCCGTGGTGGACACACACACCTTGCGGGAAGTCGCGCTCATCGCGGTCGGTCGACGGCCATGGGGATTGGCGCTGTCGCCCGACGGCCGCCGACTCTTTACGGCCAACGGCGGGAGTGGCGATGTGTCCGTGATCGATGTCGGATCGCGTGCAGTCACCGCACGGATCGCCGTTGGGGATCGCCCATGGGGCGTCGCGGTGACCCGATGAATCGAACTCGTCCGCTTGCTCTCGCCCCGCCACTCGCACCCGCCCGCATGCGCCACGCACTCCGTACGTTCGATCATTTGCGCACGACTGCGCGGGCTTGTGCCCTGTCGCTTGCCGTGTTCGCGTTGGCGAGCTGCTCCAGCGATACCTCGTCGCGGGAAGCTGAAGTGCGACGGGGTGGCACCGCACGTGATACGCGCGACCTTCCAGCCTTGTCACAGGACGACGGGCAGTGGGTGATGGCGGCGAAGAACTACTCGAGCACTCGCTTCAGCGGCCTTGCGGAGATCGACACGGCGAACGTGGGGTCACTGCGCCTCGCGTGGACCTTCTCCACCGGGCAGCTACGCGGACACGAAGCGGCACCGGTGGTCGTGAACAACACCATGTACGTCGTCACACCGTACCCGAATCACGTGTTCGCGCTCAACATTGCCGATGGCTCCGTGAAGTGGCGCTACGCCCCCGAGACGTTGCGTGGTGCGCAAGGTGTCGCCTGCTGCGATGTCGTCAATCGCGGGGTCGCGTACGCGGACGGACGCATCATCTTCAACACACTCGACGTACATACGATCGCACTCGACGCCGAAACGGGCGAGCTGCTGTGGAAAACCAAACTCGGCGACATCAATCTCGGCGAGTCGATGACGATGGCACCGCTCGTGGTGCGCAACAAGGTATACGTCGGCAACAGCGGTGGAGAGTTCGGTGTGCGCGGCTGGCTCAAGGCCCTGGACACCGAGAGCGGCGATGTCGTCTGGACCGCCTACAGCACGGGACCCGACGAGGACGTGCTGATCGATCAGCAGAGCTTCAAGCCGTTCTACGAGTCCGATCGCGGTGCGAATCTCGGCGTCTCCACCTGGTCCGGCGAACAGTGGCGCATCGGAGGCGGGACGGTGTGGGGATGGATTTCGTACGACCCGGAGACGAACCTGCTCTACTACGGCACAGGCAATCCGGGCGTCTGGAATCCGGCGCTACGGGCTGGCGACAACAAGTGGTCAGTCAGTCTCTTCGCGCGCGATGCCGATACCGGACTCGCCAAGTGGGGCTACCAGCTCGTGCCGCACGACGAGCACGACTACGATGGGGTCAACGAGAACATTCTGCTCGATCTCGAAATTGCGGGGACCGTGCGCAAGGTGCTGGTGCGCCCGGATCGGAACGGCTTCATGTACGTCATTGACCGGTTGACCGGGGAAGTGCTTTCGGCCGATGCCTTCGGGCCGGTGACCTGGGCGAGTGGAGTGGATCTCGCAACGGGACGACCGATCATCAACGCCGAGGCGGCGACGGGTGACCGCAAGGCGGAGCGCGTCTGTCCTGCGGCCCCCGGCATGAAGGACTGGCAGCCCGCCGCGTGGTCTCCCCGCACGCAGTTGCTCTATCTGCCGCACAATCACTTGTGCATGGATTACGAAGGTGTCGAAGCGAACTATGTCGCGGGGACGCCGTATGTGGGTGCCGACGTCCGCATGTACTCAGCCGAAGGACGCGACAACACCACGCATCGCGGCAACTTCACGGCGTGGGATCCGGTGGCACGCCGCATCGCCTGGCAGATCCCGGAGCGCTTTCCCGTGTGGAGCGGGGCGCTCGCCACGGCGGGCGACGTGGTGTTCTACGGCACGATGGATCGCAACTTCAAGGCAGTGCACGCACGCACCGGTGACCTGCTCTGGGAGTTCAAGACGGGCTCCGGCATCATCGGGCAGCCCATCTCGTATCGTGGCACCGACGGCAAGCAGTACATCGCGGTGCTGTCGGGGGTTGGAGGCTGGGCCGGCGTGGCGGCGCTCGGTGTGCTGCCGGGGGTGGATGCGAGCATCGGACTCGGCTTCCCGACCGCCGTCGCGGATCTGCCGGAATACACGCCGCAGGGGGGCACGTTGTACGTGTTCGTGCTGCCGTGAGGACACGTCTTGTCGGCATGGTGGTCGTGCCGCTCGCGATGAGCCTTGCCGGGTGCGCAGAAACGTCGCGGATCCTGCGCGTGTGTGCCGATCCCAACAACATGCCGTTCTCCAATGCGCAGGGCGAGGGCTTCGAGAACGCTCTCGCAGAGCTGGTCGCCTCGGACATGAAGGCGCGCGTGGAGTACACCTGGTGGGCGCAGCGGCGTGGCTTCATTCGCAGCACACTGGGCGAGCACCGCTGTGATGTGGTGATGGGGCTGCCGTCGGCCATGGAAATGGCGCTGACCACGCGTCCGTACTACCGATCGACCTACGTGTTTGTCACCCGACGCGAAGTGGCGAGCACGGTTCGCTCGCTTGACGATCCGGCGCTCCGCGTCCTTCGAGTCGGCGTGCAGATGATCGGCGATGACTACGCCAACGCGCCGCCCGCGCACGCACTGGCGCAGCGCGGCATCATCCACAATGTGCGCGGCTACACCGTGTACGGCGACTACTCCAAGCCGGCACCGCCCGCCCGCATCGTCGACGCAGTCGCCAGCAGCGAGATCGATGTGGCCATCGCCTGGGGCGCGATGGCCGGGTACCACGCCAGTCGTGCTGCGGTACCGCTCACGCTCGTGCCGGTGCTCCCGCAGATCGATGTGCCGTTCCTGCCCATGGTGTTCGACATCTCCATGGCGGTCCGGCGCGAAGACATCGCGTTGCGTGATGAACTCGACGCCGTGATACAGCGCCGGCGGGTGGAGATTGCGCAGCTGCTCGATGACTACCATGTGCCACGGGTGACGGCGACCCGCATCGCCGGGATGGCACCATGACGACATCCGGCACACCACGAGGCATGCTGTTCAGCGCCGCGCTGCTGTTCGTCGCGGCTTGCCAGCGCGAAGCACCCGCCCTGCCCGAAACGAACGAACTTGCCGAACGCCAATCCAAGTGGCGCACGAGTACGCTTGAAGCCGGCACCACCACCCGTCTCGAAATCACGCCCAATCCGTATGAGGGCGATGTTCGCGAAATTGCCGAAGGACAGCGCCTCTACAGCTGGATGAATTGCGCGGGTTGTCATGGCACACTCGGCGGCGGTGGCATCGGTCCGCCACTCGCGGATCGCGATTGGATCTACGGCGGCGAGTCCATGCAGATCTACCAGTCGATCATGCAGGGCCGTCCCAACGGCATGCCGGTGTACGAGGGCAAGATCACGGTGCAAAGCGCGTGGCAGCTCGCCGCGTATGTGCGAACGCTCTCGGCCGATGCACCATCGGCGGAAGCCGAGGCCACCCAACAGGGGCCGACTGATCAGGGCACTCACACCGGAGGGCGACCGTGACGGGGTGGCAGTCGGCACTGGATCCGGCCGGTGTCGGCGGCAGCGCCGTGGCCGCGCTGTGGTGGGCGATGCTCGCAATGGCAACGCTCGTGCTCGTGGCGGTGCTCGCCGCGCTTGGCTGGTCACTCGCACGGCATCTGCGCATCACGGCCGTTGCCGACCCGATCGCGTTCGCGGCGCGCACCGATCCGGCCGCCGATCAGCAAGCGACGCGATGGGTCGGCGTAGCGGTGATCGCCACGACCGCGATTCTGCTGGTCACGTTTGCGCTGAGTCTCGGCACAAGTCGCGCGGCCGCTCGGTTGGCCGTCGACGGTGCCGCCGAGATTGAAGTGACCGGAGTGCAGTGGTGGTGGGAAGTGCGGTATCTCGACTCCCTGCCGGCGCGCATCGTGCGCACAGCCAATGAACTGCATCTGCCCGCCGGACGCTCGATCAGGCTCCGCCTCAGATCACGCGATGTGATTCACTCGTTCTGGGCGCCCAACCTGCACGGAAAGATGGATCTGATTCCGGGACACGACAACTATTTGTGGATCAAGGCGGAGCGCCCCGGCACCTACCGGGCGCAGTGTGCGGAGTTCTGCGGCGTGCAGCACACCAAGATGGCGATGGCCGTGATCGTTCACGCCCCCGAAGAGTACGACGCCTGGCTTGCCGCACAACGGGAGCCGGTACGCTCGCCGGCCGACTCTGTCGCGCTGGCCGGTTTGCGCACATTCGAGGCGCAGCCGTGTGCCACCTGCCACAGCATTCGCGGCACGATGGCCTACGGGCAGGCCGGTCCAGATCTCACGCACTTTGCTCGGCGGCGCACGATTGCCGCTGGCGAACGTCCCAACACTCCTGCCGAGTTGACGGCGTGGTTGCTCAATCCGCAGGGCATCAAGCCGGGAAATCACATGCCGAAGGTGCCCCTCGCAGCCGACGAACTCAACGCGTTGGTCGCATATCTGTCGGGGCTCCGCTAGTGGCGATCACACGAGACCTCCCAACGTCGGAACGACTGCGCACGGCACCGGAACCCCACGATCCCAAGCCGCCGTCCTACGACGATCACGATGAGCTGGACCGCACCTGGGGCTCCGGGCCGGGCGTGCGCGGTTGGTTCAGCGCCGTGAACCATCGCGTCATTGGTCTGCGGTTCATCGTGACGTCCTTCGTGTTCCTGCTGCTTGGCGGAGCGCTTGCGCTGGTGATGCGGCTGCAGCTCATGTCACCCGACGCCACGCTGCTCTCGCCGGAGCAATACAACCAGTTCTTCACGATGCACGGCGTAACCATGATGTTCCTGTTCGCCGTCCCGATGGGAGAGGGGTTTGCGATCTACATGACGCCGCTGCTGATCGGCACGCGCGACATGTCGTTTCCGCGGCTCAATGCGTTCGGCTACTACGTGTTTCTGATCGGTGGCCTGTCACTGTACACCGCGTTCTTCCTCGGGTTGGCGCCCGATGCCGGCTGGTTCAACTATCCGACGCTCTCCGGACGGGAGTACTCGCCTGGCGCCCGGATCGACATGTACACCACGATCATCACCTTCGTGGAGCTGTCGGCACTCGTGGCCGCCGTGGAGCTGGTCGTCACCATTCTGAAGCAGCGTGCTCCCGGCATGGCGCTGCATCGCATGCCACTCTTCGTCTGGGCCATCCTCGTGATGGCGATGATGATTCTCTTCGCGATGCCGGGCGTGATCGTGGCGAGCATCATGCTCGCACTCGACCGGATGGCTGACACGCTGTTCTATGTGCCGAGCGGTGGTGGTGATCCGCTGCTGTGGCAACATCTGTTCTGGTGGTTCGGGCATCCCGAGGTCTACATCATCCTCATGCCGGGACTGGGCTTCATTTCGTCGATCGTGGTGGCGTTTGCCCGCCGACCGATCTTCGGCTACACCGCGCTCACGGTGTCGCTCGTTGCCACCGGTATCATCAGCTTCGGGCTGTAGGTACACCACATGTTCACCACGGGCGTCCCCGAGCTTGGCTCGTCGTTCTTTACCGCGGCCAGCATGCTCATCGCGATTCCGACGGGGGTGCAGATCTTCTGCTGGATCGCCACGCTCTGGTTGGGCCGGCCGGTGTTGAAGTCGCCCCTGCTGTTCGCGATCGGCTTCATCAGCGTGTTCGTGATCGGTGGCCTGAGTGGAGTCATGGTGGCCTCGGTACAGTTCGACTCGCAGGTGCACGACACCTACTTCGTGGTTGCGCACTTTCACTATGTGCTCTTCGGCGGCCTGGTCTTTCCGCTCTTCGGCGCGTTCTACTACTGGTATCCGAAAGTCGTCGGACGCATGCTTTCGGAAACGCTCGGCAAGTGGAACTTCTGGCTGCTGCTGATCGGGTTCAACGTCACGTTCTTCCCGATGCACCAGTTGGGATTCGCCGGCATGCCGCGCCGCGTGTACACGTACGACAGCGGCATGGGGTGGAACGGTGAGAACCTGCTGGCGACCGTCGGCTCGTGGATCATCGCCGCGGGATTCGTGGTCTTCATCGCCAATGTGCTGCACAGCCGGAAGCATGGCGCGATTGCCGGGGACAATCCCTGGAACGCCGATTCGCTCGAGTGGCTCACGCCGTCGCCTCCGCCACCGTACAACTTCGCGCATCTCCCCATCGTGAGCTCGCGCTGGCCGCTGTGGGACCAGGAGCGCCCCGGCGTGCAGCCCTCGGTGTTCGGCGTACGCAGTGATCGTCGCGAGGTCGTCACCACCACGGCCATCGACGCCGAAATTCAGGGGCTGGCCGTACTCGCTCGTCCGAGTCTTGCCCCGTTCACGCTCGCGCTCGCGTCGTCGGTGATCTTCATCGGTACGCTGTGGAGCCTCTGGTGGGTGCCGATCGGGTTGCTGTTGGCCATTCTCGTGCTCTCGTGGTGGAACTGGCCTCGTGACGATGAGCGCACACCACCCTGGAAGTCGGGAGGCACGTCATGAAGTTCGAGCCTACGCTCGATGTCCGACACCTGTCTCCCTATGCGCTTCGCACCGATGGGCTGATCTGGTGGGGGATGCTTGGCATGATTGCCATCGAGACCGCCGTCTTCGCCATGCTCGTGTCCAGCTACTTCTATCTCAGGACGCAGAGTCTCACGTGGCCGCTTGGCGGGTTCGAGCCACCGAGCCTGCTGCTGCCGACCATCAATACCGTCGTGTTGCTCGTCAGCAGTGTGGTCATGCACTGGGCGGACAAGGGTGCAGAGTATGACGATCAGCGTCGCTTGCGCCTCGGCATCATCGGTGCTGCGTCGCTGGCCGTGGTCTTCCTGACGCTGAAAGTGGTGGAGTATTCCAACGTGCCGTACATGTGGGATGACAATGCCTACGGCTCGATCGTGTGGCTGATCATCGGTTTCCACTCCGTGCACGTGTTCCTGCTGCTCGCCAAAACCGTGGTGGTGTCCACGCTCGCGATGCGGGGGTTCTTCGATTCCACCCGTCGATTGGGTGTGATCATCAACGGCATGTACTGGCACTTCGTCGTCGCCGTCTGGGTGCCGCTGTACGTCGTGTTGTACTGGTCGCCGAGGTGGTCCTGATGGAAGCAAGTGCGGTGCCTCCGGCGCCCGACATCATTCCGTCGCCGACGACGCGCCACCTCATCGTCGCGACCACGGTCGCACCCTTGTTGTGGCTGGCACATCTGATCGGAAGCTTTGCCCTGGTGCGATTCGCGTGTGCCAACAACGCGAGCTGGTTGCTGCACGTGTTGAGCGGGGCCGCCCTGGTACTGGCGGCGGCGGGGACCTGGGTGGGATGGCGCGCATGGCATGCGCGGTCGAACGCACGTATGCGCGCGGATGATCCCAACTCGTTTGTGGCCGCCGTCGGACTTGGGAGCAGTGCGCTCTTCACGGCGATCATCGCGCTGTCGTGGATCGCCAGCTTCGTGATCGCTCCCTGCGATCTGGTGTGAAGGGAGGCGCACGCGCACACGCACATACCGTGCGTGTGGCGGAGTGCCTCAACCCATTTTCCCACGAGGATCAGAGACATGATGACACTCGACATTGCCCGTCGCGTCATTGCAGCGGCAGAGGCCGAAGCCGCACGTATTGGTCAGCCCATGAACATCGCCGTTGTGTGCGGGGGGGGCAGTCTCGTGTCGCACATCCGCATGGATGGGGCCTGGATGGGCAGCGTGCAGATCGCGATCGACAAGGCGTGGACGTCGCGGGCCTTCGATATTTCGACCAAGGAACTGGCGGAGCTCAGTCAGCCAGGCAAGGACTTCTACGGCATTCACGCATCGAACGGCGGACGCGTCATGATCTTCGCGGGCGGCATTCCGCTCAAGAGCGGCGAGAAGGTGATCGGTGCGATCGGTGTCAGCGGGGGGGTGGGCAAGCAGGATCAGGCGGTCGCCGAGGCGGGGGCGGCGGCGCTCTGAACGCGTGGGGCGCGTCGAGGACATCGACGCGCTCCACGCTACAGTCGCAGGGCATCAGTAGCGCCAGTGTACTTCGGCGCGCAGCAGCCTGCGTGTGCCGGTGAGAATGCCCTCGTTGCGCTGCGTGATGTACGTGCGATCAAGCACGTTGCGCATGGATGTCCGAAGCGTCATGCCCGATCGCGGAATGGTGTAGCTGGCGAACGCATGTACGACCCCGTAGGCCGGCAGCACGCCGCTCTGTCCATTCTCGTCAGCCACGATGCTGTTCGCCGCGTCCGCAAACTGCGCCCCGGTGTGCTCATAGCTTGCACCCACGATGGCCCCGCGCAGCAACGCCACTGAAAGACTGGTGGACAGCAGCTGTCTTGGCGCGTACGGCAGGCGGTTGCCAATGAGCGCTGGATCTCGGCGGCCCCCCACGTCGAAGCGCGCCGTTGGCAACCACATCCACGACGCGGACACACTGACATCCGGCGCTCGTGAGTGCAATGCGGCCAGACGTATGCGCGAGCCGACCTCGAGGCCTTCGTGCAGTGTGCGCCCTCCATTGATGAAACGCTGTCCAGTCGTCGCCGGCGCTTCGATGATCTCGTTGGCGAATCGCATGCGGAAGGTCGTGGCTTCGAGGTCGACACCCGGCAGCGGGAGGTAGCGCACCCCGAGCTCCAGATTCATGCTCGTTTCCGGATCCACCAGCACGACCGGTTGTCCGGGCGCAGGCCGGTAGACATCGGCCGGGCGCGGTGGTGCGAACCCGCGGTGCGCGCCGGCGAAGATCGTCAGCGAGTGCGTGGCCGCGAGCGTGGCGCCCAGCCCCGGAAGCCACAGCGCATACGACTGACGCGCGTCCGCCTCCTGCCCCGGAAATCGATTGGCGTTTCGCTGCGTGACGTGCTCGATCCGCACCCCGGGGGCGAGTGTGAGCGCGCGCAGGCGAAGTCGCGCCTGCGTGAAGCCGGCGAGCACGCGGGAGTCGATCGTGTTGTCGCGGGTGAGTTCAGCGTTCTGTTCGCGCGCGGTCGGGGTGGCTCCGGTGAACTGACGGCGTCGCACGAACTCCGCGTAGGCACGCACGCCGCCTTCCAGGAACAGGCTGGTGTGTTCACGCACGAACTCGGCGGTGAGGCGAGGCTCGACGCCCAGTACGGTGTACGTTCTCGGGCGTCCCTCATTCCCGCATTCGAGATACGAGCTTGCTTCAGGACGACAGTTGAACTGCGCTTCGTAGTCGTCCACGCCGAGACGTTCTTCCGATTCCCCCGATTGTCGCCAGGACGCGCGCGAGGTCTGGGTGGCGAAGGCATTCGTGCGCATGCGTACCCGCGCCCCGTTCACGTCGTGCAGCATTTGCGCGGCGTGTCGCGTCACGTCGAAGCGCCCCGCGGCGGCGAAGCGCAGTGCGTGCGGTTCACGGGCGAACTCATCTTGCGTGAGTCCCGTTTCTGATGTCGCGGACCGTTCCTGCCAACGGGACAGCTTCAGGCGGAGCGTTTGCGCGTCGCCAAGGCGCGTGACACCGTTGAGCGACACCAGCTGTAGCCGGTGCCGTTGTTCGAGGCGCACCCCCTCGCCCTCGCGATGTACCACATCGAGCGCGATCCCGCGTCCGTTGCGGCCCAGTCCGAGGCGCAGCGCGCCGTTCCGCAGGTCGCGGGCGCCTGCGCCGAGTGTGATATCCGCGGTCGACGCATCGGTTGGCGCCTGACGTGTGACGAAGTTCACGACCCCACCCACCGTCTGCGGACCGTTCCCGATCTGGCTCGAACCCTTGACGACCTCCACTCGCTCGAGCACGTCGAGCGGCGGCGCATAGTGCATCGACGGGTCACCGTACGGCCCCAGCAGAATCGGCATCCCGTCCTCGAGCAGCAGCGTCCGCGAGGATCGTCGCGGGGGTAGCCCACGTATGCCGATGTTCAGTGCCAACCCAAAGGGGTCCTCATCTGCTGCGTGCATACCGGGAATGGAGCGCAATGCGTCGGCGACGGTGAGGGGTGCTCGCGCCGTGAGCACATCGCGCCCAACCACGGTGGTTGCACCTGCGAACGTGGCCATGGCGGCGGGGGACGCGCCGGTGATCGTCACGTGGCGCAGCGGGGTGCCGAGGTGACGCAACACGGCGTCAGGCAGTCGCTGTTGTTCGGCAACCGCAAGGTCGATCGCTACGGGGGCATATCCAGTCGCCATCACATGCACGCGTAAGGCATGCTCAGTCGCTACACGCAACGCGTAGCGACCCGAAGCGTCGGTCGTGGTGTGATCCAGCGGTGGAGAGCCGCGTGACACCGGAAACATCGCGTCACGCCACTGCGCGCGCGCACCATCCGTGCGCACCAGACCCGCGTACGCACGAACGCGTGCATCTGCAATCGGCAGGCCCAGCGCGTCGACGACGGTGCCTTGCACGGCGACGCGAACGTCCTGTCCTGGTGCGATCATCGCTCCATTGACGGACTGCGTCTGAAGCGACGACGCAGCACCAAGCAGGGCGAACAGAGCCGCTCGGATCACGCGGGGACGGGGGACATCACGACCTTGGTGCATCCATCATGCTTGTCGTTGAACGCCTGGTAGGCGTCAGCCGCACCGTCAAGTCCGATGCGGTGCGAGATCACGAAACTCGGATCGATGTCACCCTTGAGCACATGGTTGAGCAGTGTCCGCATGTACTTGTGCGTGTGCGTCTGCCCCATCTTGAACGTGAGACCTTTGCCGAAGGCCACACCCATGGGCATCTTGTCGATGATACCGGCGTACACGCCCGGAATGGACACGGTGCCGCCCGGGCGACAGGCCTGGATCGCCTCACGCAGCGCGTTCGGGCGATCCGTCTGCAACCGCAGCGCCTGCTTCGTGCGATCGTACAGCTCCATGAGCCCGGTGCCGTGTGCTTCCAGTCCCACGGCATCGATCACCGAATCGGGGCCGCGACCACCTGTCAGCTCCTTGATGCGTTCCACCACGTCGTCGCACTCGGCGAAGTTGATGGTGTGCGCCGCACAACGCGACGACGCCAGCTCGAGCCGTTCGGGCACTTCATCGATGCAGATGACCTGTTCGGCGCCCAGCAGTTGCGCACTCAGTGCTGCCATCAGTCCGACCGGGCCAGCGCCCCAGATCGCGACGGTGGCGCCCGGACGCAGGTCGCAGTTTTCGGCGGCCATGTAGCCGGTCGGCAGGATGTCGCTGAGAAAGAGCAGCAGGTCATCGGGTACGTCACGCGGTACCACGAGCGGACCCACATCGGCGAACGGCACGCGCACATATTCCGCTTGCCCGCCTGCGTATCCGCCATACATGTGCGAGTATCCGAACAACCCACCCGCCGGGTACCCCAGCAGTGCGGCTGATTCAACCCCGTTGGGATTGCTCAGCTCGCACGCCGAGTATTGCTGGCGTTCGCAGAAGTAGCAGGCACCGCATGCAATGTTGAATGGCACGACCACGCGGTCACCGATCCTGAGCTTCTTGACGGCGGACCCGATATCCACCACCTCGCCCATGAACTCATGTCCGAGGATGTCCCCCTTCTTCATCGCCGGGTTGTAGCCGTTGTACAAGTGCAGATCACTGCCACAGATCGCGGTGCTCGAGACGCGCACGATGGCGTCCGTCGGCAGAATGATCTCCGGATCCGGCACCGTCTCTACGGTGATATCCCGCAGTCCTGAAAAGCAGACGGCTTTCATGAAGGACCGCCTCCGTTCCGTGACTCGGCGTCGGGCTCGTCTGCGGTCGTCTGTTCCTCTTGCCACTCGTCCTGCTGCGCCGTGCCACGCGTCTGGCCATGCGTCGTGGCAATCTCGCCTGTCTCCATGAACTGCTTGAACCGATGCAGGTCGGTGTCGATCTGGATGCCCGGGCCCTTGCCCATCACCTTCGCGACGCCCACGCCCAATCGCCCGCCCGGCGGCCGATAGCCGACGGTGACGTAGACCTCCGTGCCGCGCCCTTGTCGCGCATGCGTGAACCGGATCTCTCCACGCTGTACGACCGTGGCATCGCCCACCGATTTCCAGCGAATCACCTGTCCGGGCACGTCGGCGGTGATCTCGGCATCCCACTCCATCGCGCCGCCGGGCGCGTCGACGACCCAGTGCGAGCGCTCGCCCTCTTCGGACACAGATTTCACATGCTGCAGAAATCGTGGCAACCCTGACAGGTTTCGCCACTGCGCGTACACCTCGCGTTGCGGGCGTTGTATCGTGATGGCGGTGCTGACGACACGCACCCCACCGCTCTCCTGCACATCATGCGCCATGAATCATTCCTCGCCGGACGAGCCGGGCTGAGCGCGGACAAACGCCGAGTGGAGACGCCAGTGACTGTGGTCAGCCGTGGCCTCTGTGTCCTCTGTAGTTTGTCTCGGGCTTGCGGCGGCGAGCTATTGGCCGCAGGGGCGAGTTGTACCTTACCCGCAACTGCAACCAAGCCGGGAACGCACGGAAGAATGAATCAATCGGCTACAAGGGTCCCGCGCCGTGATTCCGTGCTGACAGTACGACCAGGGTCGACTCCGCACAGCGCGCGGCGTCGCAGCTCACGTCTCCGGCATCAGGTCACGAGCACGCTGCAGCTCCACGTCGGGTACCAGCAGTTCGATCCCGCCCGTGACCACGCCCTGGTACGACGCCCCGAAGATGCCGGGATTGTCACCCTTCACCAGCACCGGGATGTCTTCCGCTTCCAATGCGGCGCGCACGATATCGGCTTCGAGCCCGGTGTTGAAGGTGCCGAGATGCACCCACTGCGCGGTGTCGCTCATCACTCACCTCCTGAGGGCTGATCCATCTCGTATCGCGTCGTGACGTTCACGCCGCGCTCCAACGTGCGGTGCACCGGACACCGTTCCGCAATCTCCAGCAGCCGTGCGCGCTGCTCGTCATCGAGTGCGCCCGTCAGTTCGATCACACGCTCGATCTGATCGGTTCTTGCATCACCGGTGCCCGCTGCCAATCCATCGACGGCGTGTACACGGGAATGTGTCAGATGCACCACCGCCGATTCCAGTGGCCACCGCTTGCGATCGGCGTACATGCGCAATGTCATGCCCGTGCACGCGCCGAGCGACGCGAGCAGCAGATCGTACGGCGATGGGCCGGCATCCTCACCGCCGACGGCTGCCGGTTCGTCGGCTTCGAAGCCGTGAGCGCCCGCGCGGATCTCGGTGCGAAAGCCCGTCGCGCCCGTGCGGGTCACCACGTCCTCTCGTGCTACCAGCGCTTCAATCGTTGGTGTCTCGGCCTCGGCGACATAACGCGATGCCCACGCCGCCAGCACGCGTGCCGCATACGTCGCCTCACTCGCACTGGAGAGCAGATGGTCCGCGCCGTCCAACGCGACAAAACTCTTCGGGTGCCACGCACCCTTGAAGATGCGTTCGGCGTTGCGCAGCCCGACGACCTCATCGAGTGGTGCGTGCATGACGAGCAGCGGCGTGCGCATGGCCTCGAGGCTCGCATCCATGTTCGTCGCACGCGCGTCATCGAGAAAGGCACGGCGCAGCGTGAAGGACCGTCCCGCGATCGTGACCTCGGCGTCACCCTCGGTTTCAAGCGTGCGCAGGTGATCGCTAAACAGGTGCGTGACGTGCTCGGCGTCGGCCGGTGCGCCGATGGTGGCGAGTGCTTTCACGGACGGCACTCGTCCGACCGCGCGCAGCGCGGCGGTTCCCCCAAGCGAATGTCCGATCAGCAGCTGTGGCGCGTCGTACTCACGCGTGAGGAACTCGCATGCGGAGACGATGTCGTCGGCCGTGGACGAAAAGGTGGTGTCTGCGAACTCGCCGGCGCTTTCACCGAGTCCGGTGAAATCGAAACGCAGCACCCCGAAACCATCGCGCGTCAGTGCGCGAGTGAGCTCCACCGCACCGCGCAGATCCTTGCCGCAGGTGAAACAGTGCGCAAACACGGCGTACGCGTGTGGGGTGCGATCGAGGGGCAGCTCGAGACGTCCGGTGAGGGTGTCGCCGTTCATGTTGGCGAACGAGACACGATGCGTCGTGGAACCTGCGGTCGGTAGTTGCGACATGATGGCGGAACCCGAAGAAAGTCACGTCTGATATGCCCCCGTGCGGTACACCGCACGCTGGCCCCTGTGACTGATCGTACACTCTACCACGTGATATAGCCGTTTCGGACAATTCGCACACAGGTGAATCGTCGCTACACTCAGCAAGCGGCTGATCCCAACGATACGCAGCGACGACATTCCGTCAACGCTTCACGTTGGAACACCGTTTTCGACGGAGTCTCCATGTTTCTCATCGGCGCGGGTTTGATTCTGGCGGGTGTGGCAGTGCACGCCGCCATGTGGTTTTCGAAGATGGGTGGTGATGTCGTATCGAATCGCGATCCCGGCTATTCGCGTGACCGCATTGAGCGCTTTGATCCGCAGCCACATCGCGCGATCTGATGCGACGCTCGGCAGGCCGGACGCATCGGTCTGTCGAGTGCGATGGCGTACCTACAGCATGTTCGCGAGCAGGGTGGCGATGCCGAGAAAGCTCGCGAATCCCACGATGTCGGTGACCGTCGTGAGAATGATGGATGACGACTGCGCCGGGTCCTGCCCGATCATGGTGAGCGCGGTGGGTACGAGCACGCCGGCGATGCCGGCTGCGACCATGGACAGCACCATCGAACTGCCGATCACGAGCGCGAGTCCGGTGGAGCGACTCCAGAGCCAGACACCGACGGCTGTGGTGAGTGCGACCGCGAGGCTGTTCACAAGGGCGACGCCGGCCTCCTTGCGCACCACGCCCGGCCATTGGCCGATGCGGATTTCCCGCATGGCGAGGCCTCGCATGGTGACGGCGAGCGCCTGCGCACCCGTGTTGCCCGCCTGACCGGCCACGATCGGCAGGAGCACCGCGAGTTGTGTGAAACGCGCGATCGTACCCTCGAAAATGCCCACGACCGAGGCCGCCAGGAACGCGGTCGCGAGGTTGATCTCCAGCCACGGGAGTCGCTTGCGTACCGCAAACCCCACTGGCGATAGCGCACGCTCCTGTCGGCTCGCACCCACCATCGACAGCATGTCGCCCGCCACGTCTTCCGTGGCCGTTTGCGCCAACGTGTCCTGCCGAATGATGCCCAGCAGACGCCCCTCGAAGTCGAGTACCGGGAGATGCGACAGGCGACCGCTACTGAAGCGCTCGACGACATCCTCCTGCGGATCGATCGCCTGCACCGTGCCGGTCGTCTCGACGAGGGTATCGAGGAACGCGGTGGGCTCCGCAAGCGCCAGGCGCTGAATCGAGACACTTCCGGTGAGATGGCGTTCCTCATCCACCAACAGCACTTCGCTGATGCGAGACACCCGGGCGTGGTCGTGCTTCGCACGCAATCGGGCGAGCGCCTGCTGCACCGTCGTGCCTGGCTTGAACGCGAGCACACGCGGATCCATGAGGCGGCCGGCGGTTTCTGCGGGATACTCCGCCATCATGCGCAGTTCACGCCCGAGTGCTGGCTCGAGCGTGCGCATGAGCGTCTCGCGCGCCGACGTCTCCATCCACGGAAGCATCGCGACGGTTCGCATGGGCTCCATTGCGGCCACGAGGCTGGTCCGCGCGCCGTCAGGGAGGAGCGCGAGCACGTCGGCGGCGAGATGGGGTTCGAGCCGCTCCATCACCGGCACCGCATGTCGCACCGACTCCGCCCCCATGACGCGCGCGATGTCCGTGGCCGGCAGGTCGTCGAGATATCGCGCGGCTTCCTCGGGGAACGTGCGCAGAAAGGTGCGCGCCAGTCGCGCAATGCCGAGCTGTGCGTCACTGCGCATCCCGGTCCTCCGCCTCGACGGCCGTGCTGGTGATGGGTGTCCGCACCACGTCGCGCTCACGCGCGTCCGCGGCGGTGGCGGCGATCCCGGATACCAATCCTGTGGTTCCCAGCTGGAAGAGCTCGGCGAGTGCACCGGCGGTCAGCCGCGACGGCTCTGCTCCGCGCTGCGCCGACTCGCGTTCGAGTCGACGCAAGGTCTGATACCGAATCGCGCCCAGCAGTCGATCCTCGTCGTCTACCACCGGCAACGCGTGATACGAATGCCAGCCGGCGTGTTCGCGGACGAGCGCCACGGGCATGAAGACGCTGATGCGCTGCGGGTTGCGATGCATGTGCGCGCTCACCGTGTCGCGAGCGCTCGCCGCGAGCAGTTCGGGGATGTCGAGCACACCGACCAGGTGCTGCTCGCGATCCACGACATACACATAGTGCAGGAGCGCGCGAGCGGCACGGGCGAGGCGCGTGCGCGCATCTGCCACCTTCACATCTTCGGCGAGTCGAAACACGCTCGAGTCCATGACCGCCCCCGCCGTCCCGCTGTCGTAAGGCAGGATCGCGACGAGGGCGTCGCGGGCGCTGCCGCTGAGCGCAGCCAGCAACTGCTCGCGTGGTTCAGCGTCCAGCGCGCGCACGATGCCGGCCGCTTCGTCGAGCGACAGCAGGTCGATGATCGCCGCCGCGTCCTTCACCGAGGGTGCCGTGATGAGGTGTGCCAGGCATTCGGCCGCGAAGGGGACGTTCACATCGCGCAACACGGTAGCCGCGATGCGATGCGGTACGGTGCCCAGCACGGCCGACGCCTGGGAGACGGGCAGCTGCTCCAAGGTCATGGCGGCGTGCAGGGGCTGCGATTCGAGAAAGGCACGCGCGAGCCGGGACTCCGCGATCATGGGACCTCCCGCTTGATCACCAGCAGCGCCGGCATTTCGCTGAACTGTTTTGCGGGCAGGATCAGGCGCCCTTCGGCGACATCGAGCACGACCGTGGTCGCGGTGAGCTCCGCGATCAGCCCCTCCTGCTCCCCGATTCGAACGGTCTGTCCTACCGAAAACGATTTACGCAGATAGTGAGAGCCGATGATGTTGCTGATGGCGGTCCGCGCGCCCAGGCCGAAGGCGAGGGCAAAGCCGCCAAAGAGTGCCGCCAGGCCAACGGAGAAGAACGCCGTGAGCATGGCGATGTCGACGCCGAGTTCGCCCATCGCAATCAGCGCCGCCGATGTCACGACCGCGATCCGCACCATCTGCCCGAGTCCGGGGGCGAACGTACTGCCTGCGCCGGCTGCGGCCGCGGTGATCGTGCTGCGCGCCAGATTGCCGACGACGAGGCCGACCACCAGAATGAGCACCGCCGCGAACACACGCGGGACGAAGAGCGAGAAGCTCTCCACCACACTGCTGAGCAGTGGTAGGCCGATCGCATCGGCCGCGGTGGCGATGAAGAACAGCAGCGCGGCCCAGAAGGCGATCGCGCCCAGGATGTCGGCCGCGCGGCGTTCGCGCGCGATCCCCGCGAAGGAGGTGCGAAACGCGCGCCCGGGCACGGCGCGCTCGATGGCGTTCACGAGGCGGACCACGATGGCCCGCAACAGGAACGCCACCACGACCCCAACGGCGAGGAGCGCGGCGGCAGCGATCAGTCGGGAGTGATTGGCGGCGAACCAGGCGCCAACATCCGACACCGATTGCTGCACGTCCGTGGTGAGTTCCGACTGCATCAGGTGCGCCCGGCGTTCATGGTGAGCGTCCGCGCGCGCGACACGGTCCGCGCGCACCCTTGATGTTGGGCCACCACCCCCGATCGCGCAACGGCCTGGCGCACGCGCGCGCAGACCGCAGGCAGATCAGTCATTCACGAGCAATACGTGAGCGCGCCCGGCTGGCCGCGCGGTCGATCACCCTCAATACGCGAGCGCGTACGCCTCGCGCCGTGGATCGGCTCCCGTACGGCGCGTCCCCGAGACCGGATCGATGAAGATCACCTGCACGCCGCCGAACGTGGCCGTCCAGTCTGCGACCGCATCCACCCGGTGCCCGCGTTCGCGCAACGCGTCGAAGACCTCGGTGGCGACGCGGTCCTCGACCTGCGAACGCACGCCGCGATTGTGAATGAAGCGCGGCGCTTCGACCGCGCGCTGTGGCGTCATGCCGAAGGTGAAGATGTTGTGATACACCTGCGTCAGGAACTGGGGCTGTCCGTGTCCGCCCGGGGTGCCGATCGTCATGCGGAGCCCGTTCGCATCGGTGACCAGCATGGGGGTGAGCGTATGGAACGGGCGTTTGCCAGGTGCCATCACACTCGGATGGCGCGCGTCGAGTTCGAACCCGGCACCGCGGTTGTGCAGCACCACACCGGTTGTGGGCTCTACAAGCCCTGACCCGAAGCTCGAGAAGAGACTCTGAATCCAGCTCACCGCGTTGCCATCACGATCCACGACCATCAGATAGACCGTGTCCCCATCGCCGCTCGCCGGCTCGTTCGTGAGGGTCTCGCCAAATCCGTGCGTCACCATTGGCGCCGCCGCTCTGCCCACGAGCGCTGCGCGCGTGCGCAGGTAGTCCCGGTTGAGCAGCGCGTCCACTGGCACTTGTGCAAGACGGGGGTCGGCCACCCACCGATCGCGATCGGCGAAGGCGAGTCGCTTCGTTTCGATCAGCGTATGCAGGTACGCGGCCGAGTTGTGGCCGAGCGATGCCAGATCGAACGACTCGGCCAGCGCGAGCTGCTGCAGCTGGACGAGTCCCTGGCTGTTGGGCGGCATGGCGAAGACGCGGCGACCGCCGGCGAACTCCATGGAGATCGGGTCGACCCACTCCACGGTGTGGGCGCCAAAGTCCGACGCGCGCAGATACCCACCCTCGGCCTCCACGAATCGCGCCAGCGTTTCGCCAATGGGGCCGCGATAGAACGCGTCCGCGCCGCCTTGCGCAATGGTGGTGAGTGTGCTGGCGAGCGCCGGGTTTCGCAGCAGCGCGCCCACGGGCGGGAGCGAGCCATCGGCTGCGAAGATCGCCCGTCCGCCTTCGTTGAGGCGGCGCACGCTCGTGCCGATGTCACGCTCGAGCGTGGTGGTCACAGCCCATCCGTCAGCCGCCAGACGAATGGCGGGCGCGAGCGCTTCGGCGAGTGTGATCGTGCCGTAGCGCTCGAGGGCGGCCTCCCACGCGGCCACCGCGCCCGGCACGGTGATTGTGAGCGGACCGGAGGACGGCATGGTGGTGTGGCCGAGTTCGGCGAAAAACGCTGGCGTGGCGAGCGCGCCGGTGCGTCCGCTGCCGTTGAGCGCCGTCACCTGTCCGCTGGCCTTGTCGTAGAAGAGCCCGAACGCGTCACCACCCACGCCGTTCATGTGCGGGCGCACCACGGCCAGCACACCGGCCACAGTCACCGCGGCGTCCACCGCATTGCCACCGCGCCGCAGCACCTCGTAGCCGGCGGCACTCGCCAGTGGGTGGTCGGACACCACCGCGGCCTCTCGACCCGACACGTCGGGGCGGTTCTGGGGCGCCCACGGCTGCGCGTGCGTGCGCGATGCGTATACCGTCGTGAGGGTGAGCAGGGCGACGATCGGGACGACGCGGAACCGGACTCGAATCATCTCATCTCCAAGGCGTGACGGGGCCACGAGCGGGTCACCCGATATGTAACATGACACCGCAACTGCGTGCCGCCGCGTTGGCGAGTGCTGCGTCCGACGGCCGGCGTCGCGGTATCGTCTGGAGTTGCACCGAAACGTCGTCGGCCCGAGCGTCGTCGGCCCGAGCGTCGTCGGCATGCGGGCACGGACGGCCGTCATTGCCATCATCGCAGCCTGCAGCGCCTGCGCGGGAGATGTCGCGCCGACGTGGCCACCCACCGCATCGCGTTGCAGCCGGTGGTGACGCTGGTCGGCGCGGGGCGATTCGGGATGATCAACCTGGACGAGGTGTTCGAGGGCGTGCTCGAAGTATTGGATCCGCATTTCGCGACTCGCGCTCACGCCGCAGTGACTACGCCAGTGACTTCACCATGAACACGTTGAACGTCGACGCGATGTAGTGGCCGAATGCTCCGCACCAGTCGAAACCGTTCTTGCGATACAGCGCATGCGCGGCGGCAAACGCGGGTCCGGTGCCGGTTTCCAAATAGACGCGGGTGTAGTCGCGCGCCCGTGCTTCGCGGAGGATTTCCTCGAGCACGGCCTGACCCACGCCCTGACCACGATACGCGGCGCGGGTTCGCATCGACTTGATCTCGCCTGAGGTGGCATCCAGCGCGCGGAGTGCGCCGCAGCCACACAGCGCGCCATCGCGCCACGCCGTCCAGAAGGTCACGTCCGGTGCCTGCAGGCTCGCTACGGCAAGTGCGTGCGCGTGGTCGGCGGGCGAGTGCGCATGCATGTCGGCGAGATGCTCGGTAACGATCGCCAGTCGAACACCGCGACCTTCGGGGGGCACCGAAGCGTGCCGGTACGACCGGGCAGTCACGCAGGCGGACGTCCACGCGGGCGAATGTAGGGGCGACATTCACCCGTCGCAACGACCAGTGTCGTGTGCCACTTCGACACCGCGTGCGTGCGAGAGCTTGGTCTGCGGCAACGGCGTGATCGTGCCGCCGGCGGCCGCGCTGTCGCGGGCGAACCGCCAGCGATCGTCACCGGAACCGGAGGCCGACGGTCGACGGGGCCGTTCGCGCGTTGGGACTTGCGCCGCGGTTGGATTCGGTTAGTATACCGAAAGGTTAATTAACCCTATGGTAAACCATGCAAGACACGCTCAGCCAGACGTTCTCCGCCCTCGCCGACCCGACGCGCCGCGCGATTCTTGCGCGACTCCGGGAGGGAGAAGCCAGCGTCACCCAGCTCGCCGAGCCCTTTCTGGGGCAGATGACGCTGCCGGGTGTCACCAAGCACCTCAAGGTGCTGGAGAAGGCCGGACTGGTGACCAAGGGACGCGAAGCCCAGTGGCGCCCCTGCACGCTCAATGTGGCGCCGCTGCAGGATGCGGCGGCGTGGATGGACGAATACCGCGAGTTCATGGAGGCGAGTCTGGATCGCCTCGGCGAGTACCTCAAGTCCGTGGCCCCAGCCCCTGCGACCGATCTCACTCCTCACCGTCCCGCCGATGACCACCGCCGATAGCGCCCGCGAGATCCGAATCACCCGCGTGTACGATGCGCCACTGGCGCGGGTCTGGGACGCGTTCACCGACGACGCACAGGCATCGCAGTGGTGGGGGCCGCGCGGCTTCACCATCACCACACACCGCAAAGATCTGCGCCCCGGCGGCACCTGGGTGTTCACCATGCACGGACCGGACGGCACCGATTGGCCGAACTTCACGCGGTATCTCGAGGTGGAGCCGTACGCGCGACTCGTGTACGATCATGGTGCGTCCTCGGAAGACAGCGCACCGATGTTCCGCATGACAGTGGCGTTCCGCGATCTGGGCGATCGCACCGAACTCGCGCTGTGCATGACGCTGCCGTCGCCCGAAGCCGCGCAACAGGCGCGCGTGTTCATCAAGGCGGCCGGCGGCAACGCGACCTGGGATCGCTTGGCCGAGTATCTCGAAGCGCAATCGTCGCACGACGAGATCTTCGTGATCAATCGCAGCGTCGACGCGCCGATCGACACGGTGTTCGACATGTTCGCCACCCCCGAACACTTTGCGGCCTGGTTGCCCCCGGTCGGGTTCACCATGACGTTCCGCCGCGCCAGCATCGTATCTGGTGGCGAGGCCGTCTTCGCCATGACGAACGGCGAGTTCACCATGTACGGCCGTCTGAACTACCAGATCGTGGAGCGACCCCATCGCATCGTGTACGAGCAGCTGTTCATCGACGAGCACGAGCAGCCAGGCAGGTATCCTGGCGACTCGGCGTGGCCCGAAACGATGATCAACAGCGTGCAGCTCAGTGCCGAAGGACCCGCGCAGACGCGTGTGACGATTCGCACGTCGATACCGCGAAGTGCCGCGCCCGCGGAAGTGGCGGCGTTCGTCGCCGAGCGCGGCGGTATGACAACGGGGTGGACGGGATCGTTCGACAAGCTCGACGCGCTGCTGACGGCACGCGACTGACACAACGTGCGGAACAATTCCCTCAACGTGTTGTATGACAATGTGTTCGAAGAAGTCTGACGAACACACAACGGAGGGTACTGATGACTGAAAGAACCAACACCACACGCAAGTACAACCTGTCCAATCGTACCGTGGCGATTCTCGCCACTGACGGATTCGAAGAGTCGGAGTTGTCGTCACCGCTCGAGGCGCTCAAGGCAGCCGGAGCCACGGTGAAAATCGTCTCGGTGAAGGATTCGGCCACGACCATTCGCGGCTGGTCGAAGGGGCGCTGGTCCGATGATGCCATCAAGGTGGACGGCATCGTGCCGGCCATGAAGGCGGACAGCTTCGACGCGCTCATGTTGCCGGGCGGTGTGCTCAATCCCGATGCGCTGCGCATGAACACCGAGGCCGTGAGCTTCATTCGCGACTTCTTCACGGCAGGCAAGCCGGTGGCCGCGATCTGTCACGCACCATCGCTGCTGGTGGAGGCGGGTGTGGCCAAGGGACGACGTCTCACGTCGTATCCGTCCATTCGCACCGACCTCAAGAATGCGGGTGCAACGTGGGTGGATGAGGCCGTGGTGGTCGATCAGGGATTGGTGACGAGCCGCAACCCGAACGATCTGCAGGCCTTCAACGCGAAGATGCTCGAGGAGATCGCCGAGGGCGTGCACGAGAAGCAGCTCGCGTAACACGGCAGGGCAACACCCCGCGCCGCTCGGCGCCGCAACAGATCATGGCCCGTTGGAGCACTGCTCCGGCGGGCCGTGGTGCTGCTACGCAGTCGCCGGTCGCAGAATGGACGTGATGTCGACGCGCACCACCTGTCGTCCATCCACGGTCGCGACCCCGTGCGTCTTGCAGATACCGCGGCGGAACTGCCGCAGCTCCACACTGAGCGACAGCACGTCGCCGGGCACTGCCTCGCCGCGAAATCGCGCGTTGTTCATGCCCATGAAATATCCAATGACACCCTCGCCGCCATCGAGCAGCCCCTGCATCACGGCCGCCGACAGCTGCGCCAATGCTTCAACGATGAGCAGATGCGGCATCGCTCGCAGCGTCACCACGTCCGAAACGCCGATCGCCAACCATTCGGAGCCGGTGACGACCTTCGTGCCGTGCGCACGCTTGCCGGCGTCCACGTCGTCGATGGTATCGATGAGGAGAAACGGATACCGGTGGGGTAGGATGGCTCGTGGGTCCATGCGGTGTGCCTCGTGCGGCGTTACATCGCGCACTTGGGGGCGCGGTGCCCACCCCGTGCTCAGTCGACAACGTAACGCCTGCGTCGCGCGAGTGCATGACTCACCGTTCAGCGCTCGGCCAGCCGCTCGCGAATGGCCCCGGCCTCCTCCAGGTGAGCGGCCACCGAGGTGCGCATGCGCTCCACGAGTCCTCGCAGCGTCGGATCGGTGGCCTGTGGCAGCAGCACTTCGTCGATCGTGCGGAGCACCTGCTGATGCATCACGACCTCGTTCTCCATGTACGCGCGATCGACATCGGCTCCTGTGCCGTTGATGCGCTGCGATGCCATCTGTTCCAGCGTGGAGGAAACGTTGTTGCCGACCGGCGTGAGGCCGAGTCGAGATGTCGCGGCGCGCATCGACTCCATCATGGCCCCGTGCTCGGCGATCATGCGCTGCGCGAAGGCGCGTGTCTCGTTGGTGTTCAACCGATTGAGCACCGTGGCCGCGCTGGTGCTGTCGAGACGATTCGCTGTCATGGCAACGCTGACGATCTGTGCATCCGTGAGCCGAATCTCCGAGTCCCTGCCTTGCGCGCCACCCACCCCCTGTCGACCCAGTCCGTCCGGTCCCATGCCGCCGGCCGCGACGCCCGGGTTCACCCCTGAGTCCATGGCGATCATGCCAGGCTGCTCGCCACGCATGGACATCGAATCCGCGGTGTTGGAGGCCATATCGTTGCGGTTGGTATCGCCACACCCGCTCAGTATCAGTGCGCTCGCGAGTACACCGACACTGTGACGTACTATGGTGTTCATGCGCATTTCACCCACCTCCGCACGGCGACATGGTGCAAGGCCGCTCGTCGAGCATCAGGACACAGGTGACAACGCGTGGCGTGCCGCCGGTTGGTCGATGCAAGAACCGACGACGTCACGTCACAGGGAAGGCACGCTCTGAAGGGATACCTGTGACGGCATGTGCGCACCATGCGCCCTTCGGAGGAGATTCGGCTCCAGCCGTAGAGGCGTGCGCGCGCTCTCCCGTGGGGCGAGCGCTGAGTCGTGAGCAGGCGGAGGCGCATCGGTGACGGGACCGGGGCGCGGCGCAGACAACTCTGCATCCCGAGCTCGTCCTCTGTCGGCCGGTTGCGGCACAGCCAGTATGGTACGCCGCGCATCAACCATACCCTCGTGCTTCTTTCGGTTCAGCGCTTCGGGCGACGCGGCGTGCTGGCCGTGCCGCCCGCAGGACGCGACGTCGCCGAACGGACGTCGCGCGCCTCGGGCTCCTGTCCGGATCAGTTGTTCGGCGCGCCCTGATCGATCCAGTCGCGAATGTAGTTCCGCACCGTCACCGACAGCAGCGGCGTCGATCCGGTCGGCATGCGATACGCGCCGCTCGACGCCTGCAGCTGGTAGGTGAGATAGCTGCCCGCCGCATTGCCGGGCACGACGCGCACAGGGTAGAACGATGCGAGCGGGTACGCGAGTGTCCGTGTGGTGGTCTGTCGATTGACCACATAGGTGCGGAATGCCCCACCCGTGCTCCAGGTATGGCACCCGCTGCAGGCACTGCTCTGAAGCGACGGCATCAGATTGTTCGCGAGCGAGACCGGCACGTTGAAGTTCACCGTGATATCGACGCTCCCGGCGACTGGCGACGAGACACGCAGTACACCCGTGTAGTTCCCCGGTGGGCGCGGGCTGGCGGTGCCGGAACCCGCGTTGACGGTCACAGTGAGCGACGCGAAGCCCGTGGTCACCGACGTCACGCTCAACGCTCGTGTGAGCCACGGCGCTCCGCTGATCACGTTCGCGGTCAGTCCGCTCAGCGTGCCCGCGCCGGCGTTCACGATGCTGACGACGGACGACGTGGTGCCCGTCCCGCTCGCCCGAACGAAGTTCAGCGTGGTCGCGCTCACGCCCAGCACCGGGGGGGGCACCGTGAACGTTACCTGCACCGTTCGCGACTCGACCCCTGGCATCGTCGACACGACGGTGACCGTTGCCGAATACGTGCCGGCCGAGAGCGAGCCGGGATTGGCCGAAACCGTGAGCGTCGCACTCCCGGTCGTGATCGATGGCGGCGTGATCCAGGCGCTCAGCCAGCCGCTGCCCGACTGGTATGTGATGAGCCTCCCCAGTCCCGAAAGCGTGCCGTTGCCACTGTTGGTCACAAGCACGACCTGCGTGCCGGGGCTGCCACCGCCAGATGGCGCCGTGAAGCTGAGACTGGTGGTGCTCAGCGAGATGACCGCAGGTGGCGGCTCCACCGTGAGTGTGACCGCAATGGCGCGAGGCGAGTTCGCTGCGTCGGGCGAGCTCACGCGAATCGTCGCGGTGTGCGTGCCGGGCGCGAGATGGTCCGTGGTCGCCTGCACGTTCATCGCGGTGGGCGCCACCACCGATCCGAGCTCGGCTGTGAGCCATCCTGTGGCGCCGGCGTATTCCACGCTCACCTCGAGCGAACCGAGTGCGCCGCCGCCGCCGTTGGTCACGATCACTTCCTGCACCGGCGTACTCGTGAAGGGCGGGGCCGAGAACTGGAGCGCCGTGTGCGAGAGCTCGATGATCGGTCCTTCGCCAACCGTGAACGAAACCCCGATGACCGCTGGCGAACCGTCCGCGCCTGGTGCGATGAGCTCCACCTCGGCCGTGTAGACGCCTGGGACGAGCGCTCCCGTGCGTGCGGCGAGCGTAAGCGTGGCCGGCGCGGTGGTTCGCGAAAGCACTGCACTGAGCCAGTCCTCGGCAGCACCGCCGGGGTAGCGAACGGCGACGGATTCGATATCGAGCCGTGTATCGCCACCATTCGCGATCGCAATGGCGCGAGGTGGAGGGTTGGCCCCGCCGACTTCGGCGGCGAAGGTCGTCGATGAAGCGGAGAGCACGAGCCGTGGGGGCGAAGCCACGATGAAGGTCACGTCAACATCCTGCGGGCCGTTCTCCGTGATCGTGCCGGAGCGTATGCGCATGGAAGTGGTGTACGTGCCCGGTGCAAGCGATTCGGCGCTGGCCGTGAAGGTCACCACCGACGTCGTGAAGGTGCGACTGAGTGAGGCGGCAAGCCATGTAGCCGTCGGGTCAACGCGCTCGACCGTGAGATCGGTCAGACTGTCTCCGGCGATGTTGGACGAGATCAGACTGAAGCCGGATCTGGTCGTGGTGTCACCGGCCACACTGCTGAACTGCATCGTGGCGGGCGATACGGAGAGCGTGGGCGCCGGAGTGACCGTGAGCGTCACGATCAACTCCCGCGGCGCGTTCTCCGCGTTCGCCGCACCAACGAGCACCACCGCACTGTGGGTGCCGGTCGGCAGCGCGTCGACTCGCGCGGTCAGCCGCAAGCTTGCTGGAGTCGAGGGCGTGGCCGTGGCTCCGACCTGTTCGACCTCGAGCCAATCACGCTCCGGCGTGTCGTAGCTGACACTGGTGATGCCGATGTCCATCAGCGTGCCGGAGCCGCTGTTGGCAACGGACACGTGCTGCACCGCCGGATCGCGTCCGCCTCGTCGCGCCACGAACGTGACGGTCGCAACCGAAAGCGAAAGTGCGGGACGCGCGTTCACGGTGATCGTCGCGTCGGCTCGCTGCGTGGGCGTGCTGGCGGAGATGATCGTCGTCCCGGGCCCGATGGCAGTCACGAAACCCGTCGACACCACCGACGCCACCGTCGGATCACTCGATGTCCAGGTTACGGCACCACCCGCATTGATCGCGCTCAGTTGCACCGACTCTCCCACGTCGAGTGCGCGCTCGTTGGGCGAGAGCACCAGCTCCGGCACCGGATTCGTGGTCCCATCGCTGCACGCAACGAGCAGCAGCGCAACGGCTACGGAAAGCCATCGGCGCAACGCGGCATGCCACCGCATCGGCAGGTGGCGGCAGGTGCGGCGGTGCGCGACGGACATGGGCAAGGACATGAGCACTCCGGAGGGAACGGCGAGGATCAGCCGTGGGGCCACGTCTGCATCGCACGGCAACCGACCGAGCAGCACGTGACGCGCATACAGAGAAAGCGCTGATTTCCCCCCGATCAGATCATGGCCGTGGTGCAGGCTCCGGGCACCGTGCGCGCATCGCCGAGTTGCACTGCCTGGTTCGTTGATGGTCCGTTGCCATCGTCCGCCCGATGGAGATCGGTGACCGACTCGACGCCCGCCGGTCACCGGCCGGGAAACGCGGCTGCCGCGACCGCATCGGGAATGATCAAGAGCTGAACTTCCACCTCGACGACAATGCAGCGAGACGTGTCTTCATGACATGGTGCTTCACCTCCACGTGGAGGGCCGAGTGCGCAGCGCACATGATCGGCGGCAGCTGCGTCGGACAAAGCCTACCTGTTCCTTACCACATGCGCGCTCTTCGCGCAAATTTTCGCGTTGTATCGTTCACTACTCTCGTTGGGAACGGACCGTACTTTGTGTCATGCGCTGTTCGTCGTTTCTCGACCGGTCGCGGCGGTTCCGGCTTACGCTGCAGCGGCACAACCTCACCATCATGATTCTCCCTGTGCAGCGCTTCGTGTCTTGCGGCCTACTGGCCGTCGCCGCGCTTGCCGCCTTCTTGGCGTGTCGCGGCGAGAGCAGTGTGGCGACTGCGCCGCGCGCGCTCACCAGTCTTGTGGTGACCGCGCCGACCACCAGTCTGGAACAGGGACAGACGGTCACCCCCACGGTGAGTGGCGTCGATCAAGGTGGCGGGAGCTTTCCGGTCGGCACCGTGCGCTGGTCCGTCAGCAACTCGGCCGTGGCTACCGTTTCCAGCACCGGGATGGTGCGCGCCGTCGGCGAGGGTAGTGGCCTGATCCTTGCAACCGTCGGCACCATCACCGGCCAGCTTGCGATCACGGTCACCAACGCGCCCGCCATCGTGATCAACGAAGTCGAGTCGCAGCAGGGAGAGCCTGGAGACTGGGTCGAGCTGTTCAACCCGACAACAAGCCCGGTGTCTCTCGTCGGCTGGCGGCTCACCGACGACGACACATCGCGCACGTTTCGCTTCTCGCCGGGCACGACGATTCCCGCGGGCGGCATTCTCGTGGTGGAAGAAGCGGAGTTCGGCTTCGGTCTTGGGCAGCCCGACGCCGTGCGCCTGCTCTCGCGCTACGACGTGCTGGTGGACAGCTACGCATGGACGACGCACGCGCCGGTGACGTACGGTCGCTGCCCGGATGGCACGGGCGCGTTCGTTCCGAATGCGACGGCGACCAAGGGCGCGGCCAATGATTGTGGGGCGCTGCCGCCGCCGTCATCGTTCCCCGCGTGGCCAGGGGCTGGCGAGATCACCACCGCAGGCGTGGGCGGACGCGTTTTTGGTGGCAACATGAGTGGCCTCGCGTGGGAGGCCCCGGTGGGTGGCGCACCGGCCGTGCTCTGGGCTGCACGCAACGGACCGGGCGCGATCTTCCGCCTCGTGGAGCAGGGTGGTCTGTGGGTGGCCGATCCAGCCAACGGCTGGAGCGCGGGCAAGGCGCTTCGCTATCCCGATGGCACGGGTGATGTGGACGCCGAAGGAATCGCCTTCGCCGGCGGCGGGTCAGCGGCGGGCATGTACATCGCCGCTGAGCGCAACAATGCCGCGAGCGGCATGAGCCGGAACAGCGTCCTGCGCTACGACGTGAGCGCTGCGGGTTCGGTGCTTGTAGCCACGCACGAATGGAACCTCACGGCAAACCTGCCCGCAACCGGGGCGAACCTCGGCCTCGAGGCCATTACCTGGATTCCGGATACGGCGCTTGTCGCACAACAGTTTTTCGACGAGAGCCGAAGCACGGTGTACGACCCGGCCACTTATCCGGGGCATGGGACGGGGCTCTTTTTCGTGGGGCTCGAGGCCAACGGCACCATTTACGCGTTTGCGCTCAACCACACCAACAACAGCTTCACGCGCATTGCCACGATCAACAGCGGCTTCACCGGCGTGATGGATCTCGAATACGATCTCGCCACGCGGTACCTCTGGGCCGTGTGCGATGACACGTGCCAGGGTCGTCACGCGGTGCTCGAGATCGAGAGCGCGGCTGGTGCCACACGCGGACGCTACCGTGCGCCGCGCGTCTTCCAGCGTCCGAGCGGCATGCCCAACATCAACAACGAAGGCTTCGCCTTCGTGAGCGACGCGTCATGTACGGCAGGGCGCAAGACAGTGTTCTGGGCCGACGACAACGAAACGGACGGTCACGCGCTGCGTCGCGGGCTGATGCCGTGCGGGCCAATCCCGGCGGCACGAACGGCGGGCGCGCTTGGTGCTCGTCGCTGAGCGGCCATAGTGCGGCACTTCGTCGTTCGATCGCCGTCGTTGTCGGTGCGCAGCACGTAGGTGAATCGAGCGCCGAACGCCAACAGTCGCACCGCGGACGGCAGTTCAGCACAGCCGACCAGAGTACCTCGGTCATCAAACACGTCCCTTTTGTTTTTGCCGAACACGAGTGTGGCCATGTGGTCAGTGCCCCTCACCCCGCCGCACCACCAACGCCTCCTCCACCGCCGCCCGGAACTCTTCCCGGAAACCCTTGCCGCCAGCCGGCGCGATCTGGGCGTTGATCACGATCACCAGACGTTCCACCGGATCGATCCAGAAGCGCGTGCCCGCCGAGCCGTCCCACCAGAACTCACCGAGATGTACGGGGTGATTGTAGCGCGTCGGGTCGAGCGCCACCGCAAATCCACCCAGACTCCACCCCGAGCCCGCCCAGTACCCGCCACCCGGCAGCGGGCGCAGTGCGTCGGGCACGGCGTTCTCGCGGGCCATGCGCACCGCGGTCGGGCTGAGAATCTGCCGATCGCCAACCTTGCCCTCATCAAGAAACAGCTGGCCAAAGCGCAGGAAGTCCTCGGTGGACGCTACGAGCCCCACACCTGCGCTCACGAGCGGGCGATCGTCGGTGACGTCGATCGGTTCCATGGCGTGTGGGCGGAGACGACCGTCGGTGTCGGCGCGATGCACCGTGGCGAGGCGGCGCGCCTGTTCGCCGGTCACGCGAAACCCCGCATCGCGCATGCCCAACGGCTTGAAGATGCGCTCCCGCAGGAACGTCTCCACGGGCTGCCCTGACGCCTCCTCGATCACGCGTCCCAGCACCTCGGCGTGCATACCGTAGCGAAAGCGCGTGCCGGGATCTTCGAAGAGCGGCACGGCGGCCACGTCGTTCACCACGTCGGTCAATGACTTGTCCCAGCGATGCACGTCGCGCTCGCGATAGCGCGGTGCCGAACGGCTGCCGATGCCCGAGGTGTGCGTGAGCAGGTGCGCGATCGTGATGTCACCTTGACGCGCGCGGGCGGAGGGCGTGCCCTGCGTCGATTCCCCGCGCGGTGGGTCCACCAGCACCTGCTGTCCCTGAAAGGCCGGCAGCCATTTGGTGACGGGATCGTTCACGTCGAGCCGCCCTTCATCGTGCAGCATGAGGATCGCGGTCGACGTGACCGGGCGCGTCATGGAGTACATGCGAAAGAGCGCGTCGGCGGGCATGGGGTCGTCGGCGTCCACGTTGCGCACACCACGCGCCACGTGGTACACGAGCTGGCCGTCACGCATGACCGCCGCGACCACGCCCGCGATGTCGCCGGCCGCCACGTGCGCATCCAGCAGCGCCGTGGCACGGTCGAGCGCGGCGGAGGACATCCCCACGGCCTCGGGGGCAGCGCGGCGCAGTGAGTCGGGCGCGGGTTGCGCGGCCGCGTGGCGCTGGGCCGGTGCGGCGAGGGCGAGGGACAGTGCGAGTGGGAGGAAGGGCACGGAGCGGCGGGTTGAACTGGGAGCAAGGTAGATCGTCACAAGATGTGCTGTTCACTCCATGACGAGGGCGAACCACTCGCGCGCGGTAGATCGGTCAGGCGAGACGGTGGAGTCGGCGGCGTCGCCGTCAGCGGGGTCATGGTGCATCCGCCGCGTCGCGCAGCGCCTGGTCCGCCGCGTCGCACCATGCCACCAACGCCTCGCTCACGCGTCGCCCATAGTCCAACGTGACGCGCCAGTAGACGACCTCGTCGCGGCTCGCCAGCTCCGTGTCGAGGCGCCGAGCGACCTGCTCGTATTGTGCCAGCCGCTGCACGTGCTCGGCACGGACGACCTGCAGATGCGCGTGAGCCACCCCGGGCGGCGCCTCCCCGGCAAAAAACAGCTTGAGCAGCACCTCCACCCGACCAATCTCACTGGCGGGCGGCTGCGCAAGCCATCGCGCGAGCACCTCGCGCCCTGCTTCCGTGATCTGGTAGGGACGGCGTCGCTCACCAGCGTCGGCATTCGACTCAACCAGTCCCTCGGCACTCAGCGTACGGAGGATCGGGTAGATCTGGCCAAAGCTCTCCGACCAGAAGAATCCGAGGTTGCGGGCGAAGAACTGCCTGAGATCATAGCCGGACTTCGGTCCGAGCGTGAGTGCGCCCAGGATGGCGTACCGGCTCCGGTTTTCGTCTCGAACGCGTGCTGGCGCGGGCATGGATGGTCGGTGAGGGGCAACAATCCGGACTTGCAAATATATCTGGGAGACCTATATATCTGGGAGCAATAACTCCCAGATATAATGAGGTTGATCGATGGCACGTTTCCCCTGCTTCCGCTTCGCGCTGCTGCTCGCACCGCTCGCCGCCGCCGTCACTCCGGTGCCCGCGCAAGACACCACCGATGTGGTCGCGCAACGTCTTCGCTTTGCCGAGACCTTTCTCGGACTGGACGCGACGAGCGTACCGGCCGGTCGTGTCGGCACCGCCTCACTGCCTGCGCGGACATTCCCGCGATTCACCATTGGGGGATTGCACTTCTGGGGACACGCGGACTTCGCGGTCGTGTTCCCACTGACCTCCGGTGCTCGCGACACCGAGATCGGTCGCAACGCGCTCTCCACGGGTGTGGAAACCCGAGGACGGTGGTACCTTCGCCCCGCCCGCACAGACGGCCTCAGCCCATTTCTCGGCGGGGGCCTCGGGGCGCTCGACCTTCGCATCGGAGACGGACCGCGCGAATATCGCATGCAGCCCATGGTGCAGGCGGGGCTCGTCTGGCGGCACAAGGGAACGCTGTTCGAGGCCGGATGGTCGGCTCGGCGTGTCCCGGGTATCGCGTATCCCACCAGTCGCGAGCACACCGTCGCCGTCTCACCATCGGCCCATGCGCTCTGGATCGGCGCGCATCGTCTGTTCGAGACGACCGCCGCTATTGCCCCCGTGATTCGCAGTGGCGAATGGGGCGAGCGCGAGCGCCGGTTGCGGGAGGCCGGGCGACTGTCCGGCCCCACGATCGCGATCGGTCTGTCGTCGCCCATCCTCACGGGCAGCAGCGCGCGCAATCGAGACTCTCGGCCATGGCTGGCCGAGCGTGCGCGGGCGAGCGCCATGCTCGACCTCGGGCTCGGCTGGTACCTGGACGGACCCGACGTGCAACTCAATGCCGCGTGGCGCAGCGCCCGCTTCGACAACGAGGCGTTCGGATTCCATCAGCGCATGCAGCGGCACTCCGTCGCGCTCGAAGGGTTCGCCTTTCTCGCCGACTACCACGGCTTCGTGCCCTTTATCGGGCCGGTGCTGAGTCTCGACCGCCTCGTGCTTCGCGAGGATGACGGCGGAACACGCGTGACCGATGTGTCGCGAGACCTGCTGGCGCCTGGCGTGATTTTCGGCTGGGATATTCGGCCCACGCGCGCGGGCGATTGGTTGCTGCGCACCAACCTGCGGTGGTTCCCGCGACTCCGGTTGCCTGGACCCTCGGGGACCCAGACGTTCGATCAGTTGGAGTTCAACTTCATTCAGTTTGTCTGGTATCCCGGCCGGTCGCTGTAGTGGCCGGTGTCTGCAGGCGACGCACCGCAAGATCCGGTACCGCATTCTCCTCTGCCATCATGCCGAACAGCCGATGATCATGGACCACGAGCCCGCGATGGGTTCGAGCACCAATCGTCCATCACGCATGTCCGCTTGGGTTCCGTACACCTGTGGTTGCCCACGTTGCACAGCGGCCCGGTCCGTGAACAATGCGATGCTCTGGCCGTCGGCTTCTCCGCGTTCGAACGCCGCGTCGAGTTCGACGAGCATCGCGGCCTGAACGGTCGTGTCGTGTGACGCATGCTGTACCAACGGAACCTTCGATGGTGCACAGGCGAGAGTGAGCGCGAGCACGGCAGCAACCACACGCATTGGCATCCTCTTCGGGAGTCACAAGCAGGTTTTGCAGCGTGGTGAGCGCCACGCAGGCAAGTCACACGCAATGCGCATGTCGCGGTTACGTCGCCCTACGGCGCCGTGAACCTGGCGGTGCCCACATAACGGTTGCTGGTATTGGTAAAGCCATCGCCCGACCCCTTGGGATCGCGCCTCACGACCTCTACCGTGTACGTGGCGGCCGCGGTGAGCGACTGCGCAGGCACATCGGTGAACCCGCCAGCCGGAGCGGCATCGCCGTACGCGAGGCCGGACACGAGCGTATTGGCGCCCGTGGCGGCGACCGACCAGACCAGCGCCCCGGTGTCCCCATTGCCGGCGTACACACGCACGAACTGTGCGCCCTCAGGCTGCCACCCAACGCGCACCGGTGCCTCGGCGCCGCCGATCGTGACGGTAACCACCGGACGCTGCGATGCGTCGTACGGATTCACGTCGCAGCCGCCGAGCGCGAGCCCGCCCGCCAGCGTACCCGCCATGCGAAGGATGCGCGCGCGTGAGAGCAGGGCGGCTTCGAACGGCGTAAGCATCGGGTCCGTAGGCCGGGCGTCGTGCATCCCGCACAGTACGACTGCTCCGGTACCCGCGCCAGTGCGCACGACGTGTTGTGTGGCCCCGGCATCGACCGTTGCGACACGACCCGCGGTCGCCCCACCACGAGCCACCCAGCGTGGTCACGATCCCTCGTACGCCCTCGTGACGGCATCCCAGTTCAACACGGCCAGTACCGCATCGAGATAGTCGGCGCGACGGTCTTGATATGCGAGGTAGTAGGCGTGCTCCCATACATCAACGCCGAGCAGTACGCGCGCGTCGTTCGCGAGGGGTGTATCCTGATTCGGAGTACTGCGCACGCTCAGCGAGCCGGTGACATCGCGCACCAGCCACGTCCAACCGGAACCGAACTGTGCAACGCCTGCGGCCTTGAGTGCGGCGAGGCAGTTGGCAGTCGAACCGAACTCGCTGGTGATCGCATCGAGCAGCGCGCCGGTGGGTGCCTTGGCCCCACCGGGTGCGAGCAGCGGCCACAGCATGGCGTGGTTGGCGTGCCCGCCGCCGTTGTTCCGCACGGCGTCACGCACCGCGTCCGGTACGGTGTCAAGTGAGGTGAGCAGCTCGCGCAGCGTCTTGCCCTGCAAGGCTGGTTGTGTCTGGAGTGCCGTGTTGAGGTTCGTCACGTATGCCGCATGATGCTTGTCGTGGTGAATCGACATGGTCATCGCATCAATTGCCGGCTGCACTGCGGCGTAGTCGTATCCAAGCGCAGGCAGGCTGAACGGATACGTCTGGCGGAGTACGTCGTCGGCCCTGAACGAAGGATCGGACGCACGTCGGGTCGGGACCGTCGAGGTCCGTGCGCAACCGGCCAGGAAGACAGGCACGGCCGAGGTGGCGATCGCGCCAACCACGGCGGCGTGCAGGAAGTTGCGGCGGTCCATGGAAATCTCGGTGATGGCGTCGGACGTCCGACGCACTCGGAATTTCCACCAGCAGCAGGCACCAGGACTATTGCGCATTGGTGGTGACTGCGTGACCGACCTACGGACGAGTAGCGAAGCGTCTGGAGAGAAGAAGACCTGCGCGCCTTCGGGGGAATGTCATCGGGGTTGATCCACTGTGAGGGCGTTCAGCCTCGCGGTCATGTCGCTGAGGACACCGGCTGGGACCCGATCCGGTAGCAGGTTGTCCAGTTCGTGCGGATCGCGCTGCACGTCATACAACTCGTCCATCCCCTGCAGCTCCCTGTACCGAATGAACTTGTAGCGATCGGTACGCACGGCGTCGTATCCCATGCCTTGCAGGCGCGGAAACTCCGTGTCCGAGTAGTACTCGATGAGGAAGTCGTGCCGAATGGTGGCCGTATCCGTCGCCAACGCGGGAAGGAGCGAGCGGCCATCCATGGTGCTCGGTATCGGCGCGCCGCCAAGCGCCAACAGGGTTGGGGCAATGTCCACGTTGCTGGAGAGTGCGCGTGGACGGGTGCCGGCCTGCACCAGCGTTGGGTAGCGCACGATCAGTGGAATATGGATGCTGGGTTCGTACGCCAGCCGACGCTCCTGCGCGAGGCCGAACTCCCCGTAAAAGAAGCCCTGATCACTCGTGACCACGAACACGGTCTGCTCGTAGACGCCCCGCGCCTTCAACGCGTCGATCAGCACGCCAAGACTGCGGTCGATGGCGCTCAGCATGCGGAGCCGGTTCTTGACCACGCTGTCGGGGAGTCCCCCCGCGGGGCTGCGTGGATCTGAAGCGTTGTGCGGACGCTGCAGCGCGGGCTTGCCGGTGGTGGGTGCGCGCCAGCTGGGCCCATGCGGCACGGTATCGAGCGCATACAACTGTTCGTCACCCGGGGCCGGTGGGAACGTACGCACGTAGTCGGGATGCGTCTCCGGGTGCACCGCCTTCTGCGCCATGAAGACGAGAAACGGCTGGCTGTCCGGGGCCGCGTTGATGAAGGACACGGCCTCGTTGGTCAGGATCTCGGTCATGTAGCCCTGCGCCGAAGCGGGCACCCCATCGATGTTGAGGTCGGGATCGAAGTAGACGCCCTGCCCGACAAAGCTCACCCATCGATCGAAGCCCGGGCGCGGTGAATCGTCCTCGTGCCCCATGTGCCACTTGCCGAAGAAGCCGGTGTGATAGCCCGCATCGTGCAGCAGCTTGGGGAAGGTGACGATCTGATGGCTGCGTTCAGCCCGTTCTCCGTTGTCGATGATGCCGTTGCGAAACGGATACTGCCCCGTCATGAACACCGCCCGACTTGGAGAGCAGAGCGGCGCGGCAGTGTAGAACTGCTGAAAGGATGCGCCCTCCGCCGCGATCTGCGTCAGGTTGGGCAGCGCGGCAAACGGATGATCGATGAGATCATCGTAGCGCACATCATCCAGCAGGACGAAGACGATATTGGGACGCGGATCCACGTGCTCGGCGCGGCGAGACGGCGCGTCGCTGCAGCCTGTCATCCACACCGCGCTCACCGCGCACACCACCCTGCTCAGACGACCTATCGCCATGTCCGATCTCCGCCAGTGGACGTCTCCGGGCTGCCAGCGCCGGATTTCAACGCAAATGTAGCGCGCGGGGTGACGTGGCGATGTGCGCCTCGCCTCAGGTCACCGTCGTGGCAGCGGCGCCGGGCGCGTGTCTCGCTGAGGACGCCGCGCTGCGCGCTGCGGCGCGTGACGCCGAGGAGAGCTTGTCGAGCTTGGTGTAGATCACGGGAATCAGAAACAGCGTGAACACAGCGGACAGGATGACGCCGCCGATCGTGACCACCGCCATCGGCACGCGGAAGTTGGCGCCGGCGCCCGTGGATACCGCCTGCGGGATGAGCGCGAACACGATGGCGATGTTGCTCATGACGATCGGGCGAAGCCGTGCCGGCGCCGCGTTGAGCAGCGCCTCGATGGCGTTTGCGCCATCAGCGCGCAGCTGCCCGGTGTAGTCGAGAATGAGAATGGCGTTGTTCACCACGATGCCCACCAGCATGATGATGGCCATCATGCTGAAAATGTTGATCGACGCGTTGAACAGGAACAGGCCGAGCATCGCGCCGACGATGCCGAGTGGCAGGGTGAGCATTACCGTGAGCGGGTGAATGAACGATTCGAGGATCATCGCCAGCACGATGTAGGTGAGCGTAATCGCCAAGGCCAGCGCCACGAGCACCGCCCCGATGGCTTCGCCGAACTGCTCGGACTGTCCGGCCAGGCGCCACTCGTACCCGGGCGCGAGCGGGATCTCATTCATGGTGGTGTTGATGGCGGCAACGGCGTCGGTGAGCGCTCCCTGGCCGATCTGCGCCTCCAGTTCAACCGTGCGGACCCGATCAACCCGGGTGATCGCAGACGGTGTCGTGCCCTCTTCGAGCGTGCCGAGCGCAGAGAGCGGAACAGCACCGCTTCGTGTCTGGACCCGTACGTCGCCCACTTGCGTGGCGCGCTCACGTGCGTCTTCCCCGAGTCGCACCCGAATATCACGTTCGCGGCCCACCTCGCCGCGGTACACACCGGAGATGGCGCCCTCGATGGACGCGCGCAGCGTCTGTCCTACCTGATTCGCCGTGAGCCCGTAATCGGCCAGCACCGCGCGATCCGGCCGAAACACGAGTTGGGTGCGCGCCGCCTCGAGCGTGTTATTGACATCGCGCAGTGCCGGGAGTGCTGACAGCTGCTGTTCCACACGGTCCGACAGCGTCTGCAGTTCAGCGTAGTCGGGACCAAGCAGCTGGAGCTGAATCGGGGCTTGACCACCCCCCACCGCGCCGGGATCGATCGCGAGTACGCGGATCTCGGTATCCGGCAGGTCCACCAGCAGCGGTCGCACATCGCGCAGCACCTCGTCGCTGCTACGGGCGTCGTCGCGCAGGGTGATCAGAATGGACGCGGCATTTGCGCCGCCGCCGGCCGCGCCGAATCCACCCGCGCCGCCCGCAATGGTCGTGAGCGCCGACTCCACGTCCGGCAGTGCGCGCAGTCGCTCCTCGGCGAGTCGCGCGACATCCTGCGTGCGCTGGATCGACGTACCCGTGGGCAGCTCCAGATCCACCTGCACGGCGCCCTCGTCACCAGCGGGAATGAACTCACCGCCCACGAATCGCAGTGAGACCATGAGCGTGGCCACGGAAAAGAGGGTAATGCCACCAATGATCAACCATCCGTTGCGCGGGCGATCGAGTGACCAGGTGAGGCCGCTGCGATAGCTGTCCTCCATGCCACGATACCCCGCATCCCAGCGCGTCCAGACCTTGGCGAGCGGACCCTGTGTTTCGTCGTCGAGCGGGCGCAACAGCTTGGCCGCAAGCAGCGGGGCGAGCGTGAACGAAATGAAGATCGAGAACATCGTGGCGAACACCACCGTCAGTCCGAAGGCGTAGAAGAACTGGCCGATGACGCCAGGCATGAACGCGATCGGCGTGAACACCACCAGGTTCGTGAGCGTGGATGCCGAGACCGCCAGTGCCACGTCGCTCGTGCCCTTGCGCGCAGCGTCCTTCGGCTCCTCGCCGCGATCAAGCTGTCGATAGATGCTCTCGATCACGATGATCGTATTCGTGACCAGAATGCCGACCGTGATGCTGAGTGCCATCAGCGTCATCAGGTTGAGCGTGAATCCCACCGCATCCATCAGCAGAAACGTGGAAATGATGGTCACCGGCATGGCCGCCACGGCGATGATCGTTCCGCGCCACGAGTGCAGGAAGACGAACAGCACGAGCGTCGTGAGCACGATGCCGATCACGAGATTGTAGAGCACATCGTTGATCGATTCGTCGATGAACTCGCTCTGATCGCGCACCACATCGAGCCGCGCGCCTGCCGGAAGTTCCGTGCGAATGCGCGCCAGCTCCGCAAGGACGCCGCGCGCCGTCTGTACCGGGTTGGCATCGGCCTGCTTCTGAATGGTGATGCTGACCGCCGGTTCACCATTGAATAGCGCAACCTGCGCGAGATCCTCGTACCCCTCGCGGACCGTGGCGATATCGCCCAATCGCACGACCTGCGCGTTCGCCAGGAACAATCGCAGCTCTTCGAGCTCGCGCACCGATCGGTATTCCCCGACGATGCGCACGGGCACGTCCACCCCGGGCTCCATGATGCGGCCCGCCGGCAGGGAGATGTTCTCCGCGCGGATCCAGTTCACGATGTCGGTCAGGGTGACGCCATACCCTTGCATGCGCTCCGGCGACACGAGCACTTCGACTTCGCGCTGCCGACCACCGATGAGATCAACGGCCGCCACGCCGACCACGCGTGACAAACGTTCCCGCAGTTCGAGATCGGCCAGCTCGAAGAGTGCATCGGTGCCCTGCGGCCCGGAGAGCGCGAAATTCATGATGGGCAGCGCGCCAATATCGAACTTCTGCACGATGGACGGCTGCACCTCGGTGGGGAAATCGCCGCGCACCGCTTCGATGCGGTCGCGCACATCGATCGCTGCCTGATCGGGATTGATGCCCAGATCGAACTGCACGATGACGACGGACACGTTCTCCTGCGATATCGAGCGCAGTTCGTCGATGCCGGCGAGTCCCGACACCGCGGCTTCAATGCGATCGCTGACCTGAATCTCGATGTCTTCCGGGCCCGCCCCGGGATACACCGTGGTCACACTCACGACCGGAAACTCGATTTCCGGAAAGAGGTCGGTCTGCAGACGCGAAAATCCGAAGAGGCCGAGCACGACGCACACCACGACCAGCATGGTGGTGAGCACGGGCCGCTGGACCGCCAGACGCGGGAGGAAATCAAACATCGCCGTCTGCCCGAACAGGCGCCGCCGGCGCCTCGTGCACGATCCGTACCGTCGCGCCCTCCTCGAGCAGCGTACCGCCATCGACCACGACCCGTTCGCCGGGCTGCACGCCGGAGATGACTTCCACGCCATCCACGCCCGAGAGTCCAACCATCACGGAGCGACGGTGCGCAATGTTGTCGGCGCCCACCACCCACACCGTGCCATCACGGACACTGCCATTGGGCAGCTGGACGACACGGTCGCGCGAGGCCACGCGCACCTGCACGGTGGCGAGCGTACCGAGAATGAGTGGCGCATTGGCGGGAAAGGAAATCTCGACTTCAACCAGCCGCGTACTCACATCGGCCTGCAACGCGACTCGGCGCACGCGGCCCGACGAGTCGCGGCGGGGGATGCGTGCGCGTTGGCCGGAGCGGATGTTGACCGCATCGTCAGCGCTCACCTGCACGCGCACCACGAGCTCCGAGAGTTCGGCCACGCGAACCAACACATCGCCGGTGGCGGGGATCATGCCCTCGCGCGCTGGAACGGCGGTGACCACACCCGCGAGCGGACTCTGCAGGGTGACCGCATCCCGCGCGGCGGCCACATCGGCGTTGGCCAGTGCAACCGCCGTTTGCGCACGTTCCCAATCCTGCGCACTGATGGCACCGGCCTCGAAGAGTCGCTGCTGACGATCCTGGGCGCGGGCTTCCTGCGCGGCCGCCAGTTCGGCCTGTCGCAGTCGCGCCTGCGTCACCTCACCCTGCTGTCGCACTAGCACCTGCCCCTGTCGCACGCGATCGCCCACGGCCACCAGCACTCGCGAGACTTGATCCTGCGATCGCGCGCGGACTTCGGCATCACGCACGCCGGACACCTCGCCGCTGAACTCGCGCCAGATCTCCAGCGAGCCCTCGGTGACGGCGGCAACGCTGACCGGTACGCCTTGTTCAGCCCGAATCTCGGCGATGGTCGGTGCGGCTTCCGTGGTGCGCGATCCCTCGACCACGCGCAGTACGATCATCGCCAGGAGCAGCAGCGGGAGCACGATCGCGAGCCAGCCCCCGGTGGTCGTAGGTCGTTTCATGCCGCAGCAGCCATCATGAGACACCGCGAAGGTGTGAGTGAACGTGAGGCGAGATTCGCCCCTCCTCCACAGGCGTACTTCGCGCAGCACGCTGGCGTTCCGTCGCGCTTCACATATGCGTCATTGGCGTGTGGCTTCACATCCGACGCGCGTAACGTCAGCGTTGCAGCGGTTCGTGTCAGGTATCTCGTGAGGAGGCGCCGCACGTATCACGCTGGTACCCCACGAATCCCGGATGTGCGCGCGCACCGCCGCTCCCACGGCATCACGTTGCACCACCACGACGAGGTGTCCGCCGGTGTCGAATCGCCGCAGTCTCGCGCCGGGAATCGTTGCTGCAGCGTACTCGGCGTTGTGATAGAGCTGCAACAGGTCGTCCGTCGCGTGCACAATCAACGTTGGTGCCGTGATCGACGCGATGCGCGGGCCCGGTAGTGTCGCCGTGTTGTCGAACACCACACCCGACGCGCGTGGCGCTGCGGGGTTCATTTCGTGGATCAAGCGCGCCGCCAGCGCCTGCGCCTCGGGCGTCAGTGTTGCAATGACCGAATCACTGGCCCCGAGCACGCCCAGCAGCTGGCGCCGGAAGAACTTGGCGATCGGCCAATACGTGTAGTCGTGGGCGAATACATTCCGCAGCAGATCCCCATTCGCGTTGGCGGACGTCTGCGCCACGGAATTGGAGGCGACCACCCCGCACGACAAGCACGTCAGCGACGCCACGCGCTCGGGGTGCGATGCCGCCAGCAACAGCCCTGATGCGCCGCCTTGCGACAGCGCGACCACGGCAACGCGCTCGATGTCGAGGTGGTCGAGCAAGCGCACGTACGCGTCTGCCTGATCGTCCCATGTCGCGCCTGGGGGAAGCGATGAGTTCAGGTATCCGAAGCGTGAGGGGGCGATCCATCGAAACTCGTCGCCCAGCAGGGCCTCCACGAGCAGCTGCCCCTGGTCGAAGCCGCCTCCGGCGCCGTGAATCACGAGCACGGGGATGCCCGATCCTCCGGTTGTGTACTCGATGTCGCCGTTCGTGCTTCGCAGCACCGTGCTTGTGCCCTGCACGCGCCCGTACGCCTTGCGCAGATCGTACGCATAGCTGGCCACGACACTCCCAACCACCAACGCCATCACCCCCACCACCGCGAACAGCACCTTCCGTCGCACGATTCCTCCGAGGCCGTCGTTGCTTGACGACAATGCCACGGCGCGAGGGGGTTCGCCGTCGGCACTTGCCTGATGCGTTGTCGGGGGATTCGGAGGCAACCCCGGTACATTCCACCCCGCACGGCTCCGACGCGCCGAACTCAGTTGCGCGCGGTAACCCGGTAGATGATGCCGTTGGTATCGTCGGCGAAGAGCACGGAGCCGTCGCCGGCCACTACCAGTCCGGCCAGTCGTCCGTAGTGTGTGCGGCCATCCGGCGACATGAAGCCTGTCACGAAATCCTCGAACGCCGTGGGCGTTCCGTTATCGAAGCGGGCAAACACCACCTTGTATCCACTGGCGGGTTCTCGATTCCACGAGCCACGCATGGTGATGAACGCGCCATCCCGGAACCGCGCCGGGAACACGGTGTCGCGATAGAACTGCATCGCCAATGGCGCACTGTGCGCCACATACGTCAGCGCCGGTGCCGTCGTCGTGGCGCAGAACGCCTCGGCGGTCGTTGCGTCCGGCTCCCTGTTGCGCAGCGCATCGACCTGGCGATCGCTGTGACACCAGGGCCAGCCGTAATGTGCGCCAGCGCGCAGCTCGTTCAGTTCTTCCGGCGGCGTGTCGTTGCCTGCCCAGTCCGAGCCATGATCCATGCCCCAGAGCGCACCGGTGCCCGGATGCCAGTCGAATCCGATGGTGTTGCGCAGTCCGTGTGACAGGATCTCGCGCCCCGACCCGTCCGATGCCATGCGCAGCATCGTTGCGTGCTCCTTGTCCGGTTCATCACAGCGATTGCAGGTGCTTCCCACTGACACGTAGAGCATCGAATCCGGTCCGATCGCCACCGTTCGGTTCGGATGCTGCCCGGCATCCGGTAGCCCCGAGACAATGCGCTGCAGCGAGTCACCGGGACCATCGCGAAGCGATCGTCGATACACCTCATGCACGGTCGCCACATACAGCATGTCCTCGTGCACCGCCACGCCATGCACGCCCTCGAGATCGCGGACCACCGTGCGCCGATCCTGCGCTTCACCATCTCGCATGGTGAACGCGATCACATCGCCAGAGTCCGGGCGTGTGACGTACACCACGCCCGCGTCATCGACGGCCATCATGCGCGGTCCCCCGAGTCCACGCGCAAAGACCGAGATCGTGAAACCGTTCGGCGCGCGTAGACGAGCGGCGGGCGTTGCGCCCGGATCACCCTGGGCAAGCACGAGCAGAGTGCTCGTGACGGACACCTGCCGCGCGTCCGGCGCCGTACTCGCGCTGGGCCGCGCGCTGGTGCACGCGAATGCGCCGAGCGCGCCGAGCACGAGTGTACCGGTACGCCATGTCGTGAAATCGTGCGTCATGACAGATCTCGTGTGAGCAGGAGTGAGCGTCCGCGCGGTACTGCACGCCCATTCACACTACCCGTCTCGATCCGATCGCGAAGCTGTCCGAACGGGGTGGTTTTCACTGTGCCCTGCAGCTACGCCCCGTTCGTCCTCGCAGGAGCGCGACGCCCGTCAGGGCACGCGTACCACGTTCTTGCCGCGTGAGCGCCCGCCTTCCTGATACGCAATGGCCGCGCGGAGCTCAGACGCCTCGAACCGCTGGTCGATCACGGACCGAAGCAGTCCCTGTGCAACCAGAGTGGCCAGATATTCGAGGTCCTGCTGCGTCGTCTCGGCAAGCATCCCGGTGAACGTCTGTTCGACAAACCAACCATACACAATCGCACTGAGGAACGCCCTGATCGGACCGAGCCAACGATCGCGCTCCGGACCACCCACCACGACCACACGACCGTGGGGCACGAGCGCGCGCCGCAGCGCCCAGGGCGCGTGATTGCCCACGATGTCGATGATGACATCGTAGCGCGCCGCGGCGGTTGTGAAATCCTCGCGCGTGTAGTCAATGGTGACATCGGCACCGAGTGATTGCACGAGCGCCGCATTGCGGCCGCTCGAGACGCCGGTCACGTGTGCGCCAAGCGACTTCGCGATTTGCACGGCGTACGTTCCCACGCCTCCGGAGGCGCCGTTCACCAATACGCGCTGACCACGCGCGACCTGGCCTACATCCCGCACGGCCTGCAGCGCCGTGCTCGCGGCCACGGGCAGCGCCGCCGCTTCTTCCAGACTCATCGAATCGGGCAGGTGTGCAATGGCCGCGTTGTGGCGAACAGTGACGTACTCGCCGAACGCGCCAGTGCTGGCGCCAAACACCGAGTCACCCGGCGCAAATCGTGTCACGTGCACGCCGACCGCCTCGACCACGCCAGCGAAGTCCTGGCCAAGCCGTACGTCGGCCGGCCGGCCGATACCGCTCGACAGTCGCATGATATACGGTTTACCACGCATGTAGTGCCAATCGAGCGGATTGGTGGCCGCTGCGTGAACGCGTACGAGGACACTGCTGTCGGATGGCACGGGGCGGGCAACCGTGACCCACTGTACAACGCGTGTGTCACCGTAGCAGCGATAGCGCGCTGCGTGCATGGTGACGGCGCCGATCGGCGCGACGTCCGTCCCGTCAGACGGGCACGACGCATCGTGGCTGAGCATCACCCCGGAGACGAGGATCGCTCCGGCCACGAGCAGCGCGGACGCACCAAGGAGTTTCCGGCGTGTTGTCATGCGGTGGCGTACGCCGCGCTTGCTGGCCGGGTTTCGCAACTGGGACAGGACGCACGCGATCGAGATGCGTGGCGCTCGAGTCTGGCGCGTTGGCCGAACACACGATCGCGCGCCTTCACTTCCTCCCGATCCGGCGACGGTTCTGCCGCGGTGAGAACATGTGGCGCATGCCAGCGTCTGTTGTTGCGTGCGGCACACCGATCCATGCGGCGGCCATGGCGATGCCCTCAGCGATAGTGCGTATGCTCACTCGATGCTCGGAGGACCGAACGCCATGCCCCAGATGAAAGCACCCGCCAACCGCGCTCCATGGCCACCGCTGCCGAAGAACGATCCGGCCGGTCGCTATCCGAAGCCGTTTCCCGTCGGCCAGCATCCCAGGGAATCGTTCTGGACGATCGCAGACAAGGCCGGCGTCGACGTGAAGGACCTCGTCCGGTACAACTTTCTCACGAACAGTCCGGGCGAAATCAACTGGTATCTGAAGCATTACGTCGGCTGCATCAATGCGACCGCCGACGGGCAGAACTTCGTGTTTCGCGGCACGCCGCACAATCCACGCGAACACAAGGGCGTGATCTTCATTCCCAGCGAGACGATCGAGTTCGAGCCGGCCCACATCGTCGTCGCGCGGAAAGAGGCAGGGGCAATTCGCTGGATTCAGCTCGCGATCAGCGCAAGTCCGAATGGCCAGCCGACGTACATGATCCCTGGCGTGAGCCGCACTTCGTCGCCGCTCACCTCGAAACTGCCAGCGCCACACGGACAGGCCGAGCTGAAGATGCGGGCGGTGGGGGCGCTGGTCCGGTACGTCGCCACGGTCTCGACCGGCTGGTTGTCGGACTACTCCGTGAAGACGCGCCTTGAGGGCCTCGAGCCTGGGCTGTTCGTCGGCGGCGCGAACGTGAGTGACGCCTTGCAGCCCAACGGCAGACACGAAGCGGTCATCGTGATGCTGCGCCGCACCCGCAGCAAGCAGGATCCTGGCTTCCCGAAACTGCCGTTCGGGAAGCCTACGATCCTCGGATTTGGCGACATCAAGGACGCCTACGCCATGATCGACCGCTTCTGGCAGCAGGGCGCGATCTTCGCCGATCCCGGAGATCACCTGGAAGTCATCTACGAGTACTATCTGGGAACTCGGCTGTAGCGCCGCCACTTCCGCAGCCGGCCGTTGGCACCAACTACTGTTCGATCTCGTCGGGCACCGGCGCACCGGTATGCAGATACGAATCCAGAGACTCTCTGTCGTGCCACGTCGTCATCACCACGGGAGCGTCGGCGTCATCGAGTTTGTGGCACACGTCGGCCTCGTCGAAGCAATCATGAAGACGCTCACATCCGGGCCCCCAGCAACACACGACGTTCGCGTGGAGCGACGAGACGTGAAGCCGAAGCACAGGATACTCCGCCCCAACGTGCGGAACGGGAACACGCGTCATCGAACCCCCGTCCTTAGCCAGAATGTCGGGCGCCAATAGTACAACCGCTCGTCGACGTCAGGCACGCGTGGTGGGGCTGGGTCGTCCCAGTCCGCAAACTCGTCACGCATGCGGTCGATCGGACGCCACCCGGTGTCCCGCTCGTCGTCGGGCCGTGGCGAGCGGGTGTCCCCGGCGCGCTCCGGACGTTTTGCGGCGACAGCCAAGTAGGACCGCTGTGCCTCCTCGAGTGTGACGCCGTTTGCACCGCCGGCGAGCGTCGTCGCGAACTCGAGCTGGAGCGCATCATCCTCCCAGAAGCAGATCTCGCAGATGTCATACGACCCGGGCGGGCCTTCGAACATCAGGTACCCGCAACAGGGACAGGGATAACGGGACACGTCGCGTGGGAAGAAGGCGGTGGCCACCTGACGCCAAAGTTGAGCGGCGGTCGACATCCGGCGCGACTCCGCTTCGCGATCGACGACTCACCGAAAGTACACCCGTTCGGTGAAGGACGAGAAATCAAAAGCCAGCCGAGCGTGGCGCTCTGGGTAGTCGCAGAGGCGGAGCGCATACACCCCGGAGTCGTGGCGTACGTAGAACGCTTGCTCGCGCGCCGGACAGCCTTCGACCGCGTCGGCGTGGAGCACGGTGTACCGAGCGCGATAGGCGATCGCCTCGCAACCGGACAGCGTGACGCCAGACGGACCCTCGTCCAGGCGGTAGTCCTCGATGTGCGCATGGAAGTACGCCACGTCCGTGGCGACGTGTCCCCCGAGATCGAAGCTTGGCGCCTCGTCGTCGGTGATCGCGTGTTCGAACTGGAGCGCGGCAACCGGGCTGAGCTCGTGCGGGCCGAGTCGTGCGACGGGATCGTCCCACATCCGGGCACTCACCGTCACGAGCGGGAGGAAGGCGTCGGTGAGGCTTCGGAACGCATCGTTCAAGTGCTGCTCGTGGCTGCTGAGCAGGCGTCCCTCCGCGGTTTCCGCGACCTCCTGCCGGCTGCGAACGATCCAGCCGTTCGGCAGTTCGAACGCGATGCCGAGCGGATCGTTGAGGTAAACCCCGCCCGCGATGCCGGCCAGCAGGTGCGAGCCTCGCAGCTCGGTGAGTCCCGCGCGAAACCGCCGTCCGAACGCCTCGGTACCCATGCCCACAGCCGGCCTCCGGGTCATCGTGCTGCTGAGCCATGCCTTCAATCCGCGTCACGTCTGCTGCGCGTCCGCGATCGCGAACCTCGAAGCCGTTCGAGCGAGCTGGCATCGTGGCTTCGCCCAACGTGCAACAGGCGTCATTCGCGACCCTGTATGCCCGAAGCCGTAACGACGAAATGTTGTGCGTTGTCGCTTTGCTCAAACACTCGCCAGTATTCATCGTATTTGTCGTGCGGCGCGCATGACGTGTCGGGCATCACCTCGATGCGAATGCCTTCTGAGAGTACAAGACTGAATCCGCCCAGTCCGTCTGCCTCAACGGATTCAACGCGCGCACCGTCAGGCCCCAGCCTCCCTCTCAAGACCGCGAGCTGCACGTCAATCCATCGCGCTCCGGTGCCCGAGGTGCGTTCGCTCTCATCGAGCGGCGCTACCGTCGCCGAGCGATAGTAGTCGCCATATCCGACGAGGATCCGATCATCGACGATGATTCGCCACGGACACCCGACATGGAGTGCGTACCCAGGCTTGGATCGCGCGCTGAACTCCCACAGCTGGAGATCAAGGCCGCGACCGGGCTGGACGAAACGCAACCCAACGAGCGGTGCAAGTGCGGTACGAATCTCGTCTTTCATGGATGCGAGTTTGAAACCGAACACTGCAGTGTGACGCAGACGCTCAAATGATAGCGCGCGGAGCGCACATCCGCATGTGCGCGACGCTTGCGCGTGCGGCGCCGCCACGTCACGATAGGAAGTGAGCGTGTCCAGCCCGCCAGCGGCGGGCTGCGCACTGCGCGACCCACCGTCGAGCCCCGATTTGCGATGCCCTCCATGCGCGCCGTCGCACTGCTGTTCCTTACGCCGGTCGTGGCGTGCGCACCCCTGGGGACGCTCCGTTCCCCGACGCCGGTGCCGGTGCAGCAGGCCGCCGTCCTCCCGCCAAGCACGATCCGTCGGCCACCGCCTGACCCGCACCCGGTCGGGTTCCGCTCGGTCGAGGTACACGATCTCTCGCGCGGTTTCGGGGCGCCGTTCGACGAGGACGGGCAACCAACGGTCGTTCGCGACGAACGCCCGATCGCGATCAGTCTCTGGTATCCGGCCACTGCCGAGGGTGGCCTCGCCATGCGCCTGGTCGACTACCTCGGTTTTGAAACCGAGCCGGGCGTCTTTGCGGGGCCGCCCGACGTGCGCGCGGCCAGGGTGCGCGCCTTGCTCGAGACGCCGCCACCCGCGCCGCACGTCGCGCGCGAGTTCGAGGCCGCCGTTCATGCGCGGAGCGATGCACCGGCCGCGGTGGGGCGGTTCCCCCTGGTCGTCAACGCACCCGGACTGGGCGCACCGCCAACGGACAACTTCTACTTGCACGAGTGGCTCGCCAGCCACGGGTATGTCGTGGTCGGCGTCGAGTCCTGGGGACCGACCGGGCCGATGAGTTCGGACGCCATTGGCCTCGAGACGCAGGTGCGCGACATGGAGTTCGCGCTCGGCTGGGCCCGCGCGCAGGAGAACGTGGATGCGACGAAGGTGGCGTTCGTCGGCTTCAGCTGGGGCGGGATGGCGAATGTGATGGCCGCCATGCGAAACCCGGCAGTGCAGGCCATCGTGTCGCTCGACGGGTCGATCCACTACTACGCGGAGCGAATGCAGGACTTTCCCGCGTTCCACCCCGACCGCCTCACGGTGCCCTCGCTCTTTCTCAGCGCGAAGCAGCTCGCCCAGCGGCGTGCGTCAGGGGCGCCAGACTTCGTCGGTCGCCTCCACTACACCGACGCGACCAGCGTGGTGTTCCCGCAGCTCGGTCACCTGAACTTCTCCGCGCTCGCCCCGCTGCTGTCGGATGCGAGCCCGATGTTCGTCACGGACACGCTGGTGATAGGACGTGTGCTGGAAACGATCGCGCAGTACACCACGGCGTTTCTGGACGCCGTGGTGAAGAATGACGACCGGGTACGCGCGTTCCTCGCGCGATCACCCGAGGAGAACGGCGTGCCCGCGGGCGAGGCCCTCATCGAGCGTCGCGTCGCGCAGCGTCCGCTGCCCACACGCGCCGCGTTCATCGCCGAGGTGCGACGCCAAGGTCAGACGCTCGCCTCCGCGCCGGACGTGCTCGCGACGATTCGCCGCGCGAACCCGGCATGGACGCTTCACGAGCGTGAGGTCGATACATGGGGCTATGCGCTGCAGCAGCAGAAGCGCCACGCCGAGGCGCTCGGTGTGTTCGAGGTGAACGCTCGGCTGCACCCCGAGTCGCCGGATGCACACTTCAATCTGGGCAAGGCCCGTGAGGCGTCGGGCCGGCTGGCCGAGGCAGTGGCGAGCTATCGCCGCGCGGCCGAACTGGCCGAGGCCGCCGGCGACGCACGCGCGTTGACGTCTCGCGCGAACGTGCAGCGCCTCGAAGCACAGCTGCGCGAGCGGCCGTGACGCGGGGCGGCGCGCTGGGGTGCGCGCTGCTGTGCGTCTCGGGTGGATTGCGTGCTACTCCAATCCGAACCGCTCGCGTAGCTGCCGGTCGAAATACGGAAACACGAGCACGCCATACTGGGCAAGCCTGGAAGCGCTTGAAGTCCAGCCGGTCCTCGCGAACCGATCCATATCCGACTGGCGACGCGGCTCGCTGCACATGAACTGTGTGCCTCCGGACGGACTCCGTTGGGCCATGACGGGCAGGCGTTGCGCATCAGACTCACTCGGAAGCTCCGTGCCGATCCAATCAAGGATCTCGCACACGGCGTGGCGACCGCCCGTGTCGCTGTGATGACCAACCACGCGGAACAGCGCGAGCCTACCTGATGCGAGCCGAAACGAGAGCACCTCGCCGACAGTCCACGGATTATTTGCAACGAAGGGCTTCGGTACTCGTTTCGGAGACGGCGGATCCGTGCGCAAGCGCTCCTCAAGCTGAAGCAGCACAGTCGATCGCTTCTTCCTCTCGGTGGGCGAACTCCAGCGCTCCAGATCCTTGCCGCTCTTGATGATGCGAATGGCCTCCTCGGTTGCACGAGGCACCGGGCGGCCGAGCCGCCAGGCAGTGTCGGCGAGTGCCAGCCAGAAGACGGTTCCGTCGACATCGAGGAGGGACTCCTTGTACTCATCGAGGAGTCGGTCCAGCGCCTGCTCCGCGGTTTGCCCGTTTCCGATGAGGTCTTTGAAATCGCCGCGCAGGTCGGCGGCGAGGTCATCGGAGTAGAGGGCCGTTCCCCAGGTTCCCATACGACTCCTTGTTGTCCGACGAACGTGTGCGGCTTCTGCGAGCACTCCCAAACGATGTGGCGGCGCCGCCGCCGCTTCCACCGCGCGGCCGTCGGCACCAGACCTCACATTGAAATGCTCGGTTGGGGCTCAGCTCGAGCGAGGGGTCAGGCGTCAGCGCGTGCGAGGTACGTGCTTTGGACAAAACCGAACTCGTAGGCTTTGGATTCAACGAGTTTCAGTCGCGCGTCGCTCGGCATTCTTCCGAAGAGTGAGCGACCATTCCCAATCAGCACTGGTATGGCGGTCATCGTAAGCCTGTCAATCAGGCCTTCTGCCAAGAAGCTTTGTATGACCTTGCCGCCATCGACGTAGGCATGCGTGCAACCCTCTGCACCCAGCCGAGTGAGCAGTGCTCGTGGCGCCTCAGAACTCTTTTCAAGTTTGATGTCGGGGCCCGTACGAAAAGTGACATCTCTGGAAGTCAGGACAACAACGCGCTTGCCTTCGTACGGCCATGGCTCGAAGCCCGCCACTTGTTCGTAGGTGTTCCTGCCCATTATGAGAACGTCGACCGTGCCCATAAATGCAGCATAGCCGCAGTCTTCACCTGGCGGGATGGTTGTGTTGGCTTCCATGAGCCAGTCAATCGAGCCGTCTTCGCGTGCAATGAAGCCGTCCAAACTGGTAGCGATGTAGACAGAGGCGGTGATGGTCATGGAGGGGGGATGCTGACGGCTATTGTGAACGTGTGCTGCGGGCACTCGAGACAAGATGCGGTCGCGGAGCGACCGCTTCAATCGCGTGGCCGTCAGTACGACGCATGGTTAGTCCGCGGCAAGGGCCAGGTTGTGCCGACGCTCCCGGAGGACCGCGCGTTGTCACTCGGCTCGCCCGGTACTGCACCCGCAATCCGCTCACGCTGCAACGGCTGACGTACGACCGGGCCGTCAAGGCGGTGATGTACCGGTCGGACAAGTCCGAGGGGCCAACGGCGGGCACCGAGACCGTAGATCCGTTGGAGTTCCTGGCCAGGCTCCCGGTGCACATCCCGGACAAGGGCTACGTCACGACGCGGTACTACGGCTGGGACGCCAATCGCCCGCGCGGCATGCGACGGCAGACGGAGCCCGCTCCCGCTGCGCCCCCCGCCATCGTCCCCGCCCCCCGCCAGTCGGTGCTCGCGCGGTCGGTGATCGCGTCGTATGCTCGACGGATAGTCGACCCGCCCCGAGTGAGTTTCCTATCCCGCGGTTCATGGTGTGTGGGCCGCATGGCAGGCGTTGGCTCCACTGGACGGCGACCGCCGGTTGATCCACTATCCGTGGTACCATGTGCTGCGCGCACAACTCGCGACGGAACTCGGTTGGCCGGATGAAGCACGAAGGGCGTGGCGGCAGGCGTTGGCATGCGCCGTCTCGCAACCGCAACGCCTATGGCTGGAACGTGAACTTGCCGCCATGTGCACCGCTGCGATGCCGCAGGGAATCCTGGCCGATGGATGTTGACCGCGCGAAGACCACGTGAGAATCGGTGAATTTCCTTCGGATTACGCTGGTGAGCGTTGCGGTGATGGCGGGTGCCATCGCGGCAACCGGCGCACTGGCGGCCCGCCGCATGCAGCGGCAGTACGAGACCGAAAAGGCGGCCTTGCTCAGTCGCGGACGCAGTGGCACACCGCAGCCGGAGGGAGCCGCGCCACTCACCACGCTTCCGGTGCCGGTGCAACGCTATCTCGAGGTCACCGGTCGCTCGACCGCACCACCACCGCGCGTGGCGACGCTGCGCCAGCATGGCATGCTGTACTCCGCGAACGACACACCCGGAATGCCCTTCACCGCGGAACAGGTCTATTCCAGCACCCCCGCTGGCTTCGTGTGGTTTGCGCGAGCCACCATGGGCAAAGTGCTGCCGCTGTACGTGCGTGACCGGTACGTAAGTGGTGCGGGCGAAATGCTGGTCAAGCTGCTGGGTGTGTTGGCTGTGGTGAACGAACGCGGTCCGGAGCTGGATCAGGGGGCGGCGCTACGGTACTGGGGCGAAATGCTGGCATTCCCGGAGTTCGTCCGCGATCCTCGCCTGCGCTGGGAAGCCATCGATGATCAGCGGGCGCGCCTGTTCATTGATGACGGGCCGCTGCAGCTCGAAGCCGTCGTGGAGTTCGCCAACGACGGGTACCTCGCTGCCTTTCACGCTGATCGCTATCGCGACGTTCAGGGCACCGGCGTGCTCACGCCATGGTCGGGGCACATGCGCGACTGGCGCCTGTTCGGCGACCGGCCGTTCCCCAGTGCCTGGGAGGCGGTTTGGCATCTGCCGGAAGGTGACCTGATTGCGGTGACGATGACCATCACCCACGTTACCGTGGAATCGCCGTAGCTGTCCGCTGCGTTCCTGAGGTATCGCGACGACAGCATCAGGCGTGCGTCCGCCGCGATCGGAACATCGAGAAGCGGCGACCGCGGCGCATCGCCTGCGTCGCGAAAGGCGCCGTGGTTCGTCCAATCACTGGACCGCAGCTGCGCCACGCGATCGGGGGACAGTCCACCGAGCGTTGCCTGCGGGGTGGAAGTGTACACATGCATGCGGCGCGCAAGCTCCGCGTTGAGTGCGTCGAGCGACGCGAACGGCGCGTTGCGGGCGAGCTCGTCGAGAATCTGCTGCAACTCGTGGGTGTGCGGAGGAATGGCCACATCATGAGGCTGTCGCGCCGCTCGGCCCTTCCCGCGTTCGATCGTTGCAAGGAAGAGGAGGCGCTCCAGAGCCTCCTCGACCGAGGCATCCGTCGGGAGATGGTCGGCAGCTTCCTGGAGCAGATCCTTCGTGGTCGGATGGGCCACGGTGTGCTCGGGCAGCGTGTGGTCTGCTTCCTCCGTGGCATTCGGTCCCGCCACTGTCCCCTCACGACACGCTGCTGGTGTGGCTGCACGGCGAGGTCAGGACGCCGCCCGTTTCGAGCGCCGCGTGCCTCGAAGCCGGCGTCCTGCTTCGTATGTGCCAACGGGGCGATCGGCTGGGGATGTCGGTGTCACGGCCGATGCCCAGCATCGGGGGCGCAATGCCACGAACTGCGCATCGGTGACGCGAAGGTCACTTGACGCATGGTGTATCGGTTGGACGAGGATGCCGTCGTGATCCTCGACGTATTCGCGAAGAAGACGGGGCAGACGCCCACGCGCGTGATGGACACCTGCAAGGCTCGGCTGAAGCGCTAAGACGGCGTGTGAGGCCACGGGAAGAGCCGATGCGTTCGCGACCGTTGGCCGTACGCGTCCCGCGCGCAGATCCGCACAACGCCCGTTTCTGTTGCGAGCAGACCGCATGGGTTCGACCGGCAGAGGGGAATGACAGGAAGACGATTGTGCAGGTGTCGATACGCAGCTACGTCACCTGACGTATTGATGGCGAGCATGGGCGAACGCACTATGCCCGCGTTCCTCTCCCCACGGGGACGCAGCCTGGTGACCTGACCGTTTCCTCGCACCGCGAGTGCTACCAATGAAACACAGAACTGTGTGCGTGTGTGCGGCTTTCTTTGCGTTTGCGGCACCGCGTGTGGTTGATGCACAGACATGTGTGGGGCTGCCCGATCCCGAAGGTGGCAGACTGCAGGTGGGCCTTGGGCTTGCGTCTGCCGAAGCGGTGAATCAGCGATTGCTCACGGTCGGCGCGGTCACTTCAACGGTGTTCGTTCAGTCGACGGGCGTGGTCGTGGATCATGACGACCGGCTTCTCTCCGGAGCCGTGGATTCATTGAGCATCGGCTATCGCCTGCCAATAGGGGATGGAAAGAAGCTGGAGGTGTGCCCCGTCGTTGCTGGCTCGTGGGGAGAACTGAATGACTTTGTATTTCGCACCGCGGGCGCCCAACCTGTGCGTGAGCGCGTGGCCTCTACACGTTCAGTGGCCGCTGGTTTGTCACTTGGCTATCGGCTCGTTGCGAGCGATGCGTTCACGGTGATTCCTGCACTGCGTGCGAGCTATGTGAACTCGTCCACCCGCCTCGAAGGAAGCGAATCGCGCTCCTCGACGAACTACGGCTTGGTGATGCTCTCCGCCGGACTCGCGCTGCGCGAGCGATTCACCGTGTATCCCGTGGTGTCAGTGCCCGCGGGCGGCGAGGGTGTCGGTGCAAGCTGGGGTGTCTCGTTCACGTTGTCGTTTTGGCGGGCGAAGCCGAAGACGGAGTGAAGGTGTCAGGTGGCGTGCTCGAGCGGCTGGATTGGTTGATTCTCTCTCCCCCCTCGTCGCAACAGACCTCGCGCCGTCGGCACGCGATCGGCACGCTGCCCGTTGGCTTCGAGTTTCTGCCGCGCTTCGTTCGCCAGCGGTTGGTCGCCAGCCGCCAGCGCCGCGTTCGCGAGACCATCCAGTGTTCGGCTACGCCCCGGCGCCCACTGCAATACGCGTTGCCGGGCCTGCGGGCAACGGATCAATACGTGTCGCGGCAGCGCGCGCGCTTCAGTGCTTCTGAGCGATTGCCCGCGTTCCCACAACCGCTCCACTCACTGCGCTTGTCGGCCACACGCTTCGTTGCACAGCGCGGCACGAGTCTCGGCGAGGTGAGACCGCTGCTACGCCACCGCAGTCGCTTCGAGCTCGATCATGAGGGCCGCTTCTCCGATGACCGTCGCCTGACCCGATTTCCCCATGCCGAACCCCTTGCCGAGACGTCGATCGTCGATACTGGGGCAAGTCTGAACGCCGGCTTTTCTGCACCGAACACGGTGGATTGGAAGGTTACATCCTGAACGCTCATGTTCTCTCGCAGGGCCGTTGAACCAAACGCGACCAGTGAGCGCAGCGAACAGGGAGCGATCCGAAATGGCCCTGTCACGCGCAGCGCAAGGTTAGCGAGCCGCCATGCGCGAGCTCTACCTGTCCTCGTATGTCTTCGAGATCTTCCGCCAGGCCAGTCAGGGGCGTATGGAGCAGGGTTCGGACCATCCGGTTCGCCACCGTGACGCCGAACGCCTAGGGTACGAGTCTGAAGACGTTCGCTTCGAATTCGCGATAGCCGTTCAGCTCTGTCGGTGACGCGTAGTCTGCCGCGATGGCTCGGCGCATGCGCACCGCGACGAGCTGTTTCTCCGGAAAGATCGTGAGGTACTGTCCAAGCCAACCTCGCGCGGCTACACCGTTCGATCGGCTCGTTTGCAGGACACGATAGTATGGAATGTGGTTGCCGGCGGCCAGCCAGTTCATGAGCGCGGCGTATTCTGCGGCCGTCAGCCGCGCCGCCATCGCCGCGAAGATCGCGTTCGGCGCGTTGTATGACTCAGCCACGAGTGGTTGCAGTTTTGCCATCGTAGAATCCGGCGCGCCCATGGAACTCCACTGCGTCAGCAGATCGGAGGTGATGCCGAACGCGGTGTAGTTCACGAGGCGCCACCAGAGCAACCCGTAGTCGGGCGCGAACATCGTCGACGCCGTCGCGGATGCGGCCATCCAGTCCAACGGGATCACCTGCGTTCCCTGCCACTGACCGCCATCGAGAATCGCCTGTCCGACCTTCGCCAGATCGAGCGGGCGAATCCGCATCTCCCCAGCGCCACGTGGAACGCCCCGACGATCGCGCATCCAACTGACGGTCGTGATGCCCATAGGGAGGAACAGCTTCTCATTCAGGTACAGGTCCATCGGCTTGCCCGCCAGACGCCCCGCCAGCAGCGCGAGGAGATCGACTCCCGCATTGTTGTACTGCCACCCTGTCCCCGGCGCGAAGACCGTACGCGACTCGAAGGCATTGGCTTCGATGTCGCCCATGTCACGCGTCGGATCGAGGCCGGCGCTGTGTGACAGCAGGAGGCGATACGTGATGCTCGCCTTGCGCGGATCGGCGTCCGCGAAGGTCGGGAACTGCGTCAACACCGGTTCGTCGAGCGAGGCGAGCTTGTGGTCCGCGAGCAGGTATCCGAACGCCAGGCCAACGATCGACTTGCTGGCGGACATCGCCAGGATCGGCGCGTCGGGGTGACCAAAGTAGTTCTCGTACACCACCTTGCCGTTTCGCAGAATGACCACGGCGTCGCTCTGCTGCGCCGTCGCATTGGCGATCAAGACCTGCAGCGCGGAGTCGCTGATGCCCTCGGCGGCCGGCGTCGAAACAGGAAGTCCTTCGCGGTCCGAAAGGGGCGCGCGTGTGTCCCCTGGGGCGTTCGCGGTGGGAGTGTCCGTGTTGCATGCCGAGAGCATGGCGAAGGCGCAGTACGCGAACGCCAACCCCTGCCGCGTGCGGCGCGGTGATCTCGAAACAAGTCCAGCGAGCATGGCGGGTCTCGAATGTTGAGCGGATCTTGTACGACGAACGTTTATCGCACGAGCGCTATTCGCTGCATGGGCCCCACGCGGCCCGGTGAATCCAGTCGCGTACGCGCGCGGTTTCAGTATCGGCCGGTCAGCGACGTACCCACTGCCGACGACCATGCGCTGTTCGGATCGCTGGCCCTCTCACGACGGTGTAGGATCAGTCGACGAGCATCACGAAGACGCAGCAACGGCGAAAGGAACATGCTTCCCGTGACGTCGATCGTCGACCCTACGCGATGTGTGGAGGTCGCGTTCATCACGTAGTCGCTTCGATTTCTCGCGACGGACTCATGCTGCGCCCGACGGCAGCAAGCTGCGTTATGCCGCGCCGCGCCGCTTCGGACGATGCAGGGCTTCCACCACCGCGGCCGGATTGTGCGCCGCGACCTGAAGGAGAGCGAGTGCCGGACCATCAGGCACGCGCCGGCCCTGCTCCCAGTTGCGGAGCGTCGCGACACTGACACCGATCATCAGCGCAAACTCGGCCTGCGACTGGCCGAGGTCGGCCCGAACGGCTTTGACATCAGTGGGCTTGAACTGCCGAGTGCGCGAAGGCTTCTGTTCGCCACGGCGAATCGCCCCCGCCTGGCGCACGCTCGCCAGCAGCTCGTCGAATGCTTCAGCTTTCATGTGAACTCCTCACGCACGACTCGAGCGAGTGCGCGCAGCTGCGACGTGGTGAGATCGCCCTGTTCGTTCTTCGCGTACAGGTAGAGCATGTAGCACACGCCGTCCTCGGCCGCCCAGTAATGGATCGTCCGAACGCCGCCGCGCTTGCCGCGACCTTCGGCACCCCAGCGGAGCTTGCGGAGACCACCACCACCGGTGATCAGCGCTCCTTGTTCCGGCCGCAAGGACAGCGCAGCCTGCAAGGCGCGATACTGCTCATCGTCGAGATGCCGGCGGAGGGTCGCCGTGAAGATTGGCGTCTCAATGAAGCGCACTGAGAAGTATACGCCAATGGCGCACTATTCGCTAGTCGTCGAGTTCACGTCACCGACCCGCATAACGTTGCGCCCGCCTGCCGCACACCGCAGCGCGCTGTCAGCAGCAGCGTCTCGTTAGCCCATGCTGCACAAGGCTTACAGGTCTTCGGGGCGAAGGCCGGTTTGCTTGGCGATGCGCGCGAGCATCCGCGGACCGATTTCCTCGCCGTCGTGAAACGCAAACACCGTGTCGGGCCAGCCGTCCCGCGCCAGAACTTTGTGCGAACTCGCGACACGCTTGATGGTCCAGCCGATTCGCTGCAGCGCCGCCAAGACGCGGCGGGCCTTCATGGACGGCCATTCACCCATGGTGCGCCGAGGTGCTACGCGGCGCGAAAGTCGAGCGGCAACAAGCTCGGTGCGGGTTCGCCATTTTCCAGTCGGTCGGCCAGAACGCGCAGCGCGAGCGCCTGAGCACGCGCGATGGCCTCGTCCTGCGTACTGCCGTAGGCAAGCACACCGGGCAGGTCAGGGACTTCGGCGATGAATCGCCCATCAGTTTCGCGGTCAACTTCGAGGGTCAGATACATGGTTGCGTGCCGGCTAGAGAGACTCCTAAATCTACCACAAAACTGCCGCCATTGGCCTAACGTTGCGTTCTACTGCGGACGTTCAAACCACTGCGCGCGCAGCGCGCTTCCGCACCAAGTCCGTCAGTAGCAACGGTCGTTATCCCACGCGCTTGCGGCGAGGCGGCGTGTCCGCGGTCACGTGGTCCACATAGCTCCGCAGCACGGCGTTGATCTGCGACTGGTAGCGGGGCCCTGCCGCGCGGAAGTAGTCCAGAATATCGCGATCCAGGCGAATCGAAATGGCTTGCTTCTCCAAGGGCGTCACGACGCGCACCTGCTCCCACATCGCGTCGGGCAGGTCGCGCAACTCGCGCGGTGAGGTGTCGGCGATTTCCGCCTCGCTCACGCGACGCAGGCGCGCGAGGTCCGCGCGCCCTTTACTCGGGCTCGTCTGACGAGCGGCTGTCTTCGATGGCTTCGGCATAGCGTCGGCGCTCCTTGCGGTTACTGAGGCGAGCACTGATGAGGCGCCGAACGACGCCTCCCTCAGACTCAACGCGATCGGTGAACACGACTGTGAGCGAGATGCCGTCCGCGAGGCCAAGCGCGATCACTCGACGCTCTCCGTAGTCGCGTCGCGTGTCGTCGAACTCGACGTAGGTGGCGTCAAACACCAACGACGCGAACTCAAAGTCGAACCCGCGCAGCGCGAGATTCCGCGTACTCTTGGCGGCGTCCCATTCGAAGGTCACAGCGAAGAATACGTCTGTATATACACGCAGTCAAGCGGTCTGGGGCGGGATAACGAGGCCGTAGGATAAGTCCAGAGACCGTCGTCGGGCCTGCTTTCCCCCATACCAAAACCATGGCTGAGGCGGCGATCGTCGATTCTGGGGCAAGTGTGAACGCCGGCTTTTCTACACCGAACACGGCGGATTCGCAGGTCGGCTTATCCTACAGCCTCAACGTTCGCTTCTGCAGCGGGCGCTCCAATACGAGGCGCGCGCAGCGCGCTGCCGACAACGCCCGACTGCAGCAAGCATCGTTCGGCCGCGTCGCGTGGACCCTGCGTTGAAACGGCCCGTCGCGCAGCGGCACGGTGATGGTCCGCACCCGAGTCAGGCGTATGCTCGGCGCTCCCCGGTCCCCGTGGCGCGCATGCCCGGCGCGGCCCCGGCGGCGCGTGGCGTCTACACGCCCCGACGCCCGCAGGCCTCGCCGCTCTTTCGGGCGGTGTCGGACCAGCTGCAGCGCCTGCGGACCGTGTACGACGACCGCTTCGCGCGCGAGTACGGCCAGCGGCGTCCGGTGGTCGGCGACGTGGCCGACAAGTCCCTCGCCTGCAGCGTGCTCTGCACGGCTTCGCCCGCATTCGCTGTGATGCCTGCACGCAAGAATACCTGCTCGCGTTCCCCTGCAAGTGGCGGTACGTCTGCCCCAGTTGCCACGCGAAGCGGCTGGCCATGTGGACACCGTGGCTCTGCACCACGCGCGTCGAGTTCGGCCTCGTGGTGGCGGTGCGGCGACTGGCCGACCGGACGGCGATGACCGGCACGCGCCGCAGCTTCATCCTCGAGGGCTGCGGCATTCCGGATGGCCGTGAGCGGGGCTTGGCCTCCGCACGAAGGCCTCGCCAGACCGCCTTGATGCGCGGCGTCCTTCGCCTTCGTCCATGACCGCGAGACGGGACGGTCGTCCGTCGTGTCGTGCCGCGCTGAGGGGCCCAGGACGTTGCGCCGAGGGAGCGGCCGTGATCATGCGGTCGGGGCGTTGCTTACGCGAAGTTCCGTCGCCGGCCGACTGAGGAATACCCTGTGGTTGGTGAACTTCCGGTGTGAGTTCAGAGTTCCGTTCCGCACCCAGGAGTACGAGAATGCCCACGACGAAGCACGCGTCGATGCTCGCACGAACGATCACGGTGAGTCTTCTCTTCGCCACGGCCGGCTGCAGCACGCAGGGTGCCACGTCGCCGGAGGAGCCGACCGGGACGGCAGTGTTCCAGGAGCTCTACGACCAGGGAATCGACCGCTACTTCGGCGTCTTCACCCCGGCCACCTCGCAGGCCCTGCCCAACAGCACGATCCAGTACGGCTTCAGCGGGGCAGGGGCTCCGCTGTGCTACAGTGGCCAGCCGTTCTCGGTGTTCACGCGTGATGGCAGCGGCAACGACCTCCTGATCTTCACGCAGGCCGGTGGCGTGTGCGGACCCCGGGGATGCGCGGCGGTGCCAGTGGGTCTTCCTCTGTTTCCAATCGGCATCCTCGACCCCAACGATCCCCGGAACCCGGAGGCAGCGTTCGACGTGGGGTACATCCTCTCCTGCGACGGCTGCTTCATGATGGGGGACGCTGCTGTGGACAGCGACGGCGACGGTGCGGTCCAAGCGGCGCTCCCGCTGGGGACGAACGCTTCCTGCCCGTGTCGCCTTGACCAAGGCCGTGCGGGGCAGCATCCCTGTCTGCATCGCCGCACGACGTCCTTCCGGTCAGCATCGTGATCGGCCAAGCCCTCTTTCGTTTGGTTGCTCAATGACCGACTCCTCGGAAACCCACAGTGACCGCGACTTCATCGAGTGGGGCCGCACCGTGACGGCCCTGCTCTTCGCCGCAGCGGCCTTCGGCCTCCTGTTTCAAGTCGAGGGGTTCAACGCCTTCCCCTGGACCATCGCAGGGGCCGTGTCGTTCGGCACCATCGCGCGGCGCGAGGGGACGCGTCGCTGAGCACGGCGTGTCTGCAGCAGCCCTCATCAACCGGAGATCGTGCGTGAACCAGGGGAACAAGCGGTTTGGCATTGGGATGGCACTGGGATTGGCCGTCGGAATGTTGCCGTATCGCGTGGTTTTCGGCGGCTGATCGCGTTGCCGCCTCACCGTCCGTCCTCAACCTGCGAGGAGCTGCTGTCACCCGTGACCGACCATGACCAGCTGCAGCGTCAGCTCGGCGACCGCTACCAGCTGAAACGCGAGCTTGGGCGCGGCGGAATGGGCGCCGTGTTTCTGGCCCGCGAGCGCGCGCTGGATCGCCTCGTCGCGCTCAAGGTGCTGCCGCCGGCCTTCGCCGCCGACCCCTCGCTGCGCGACCGCTTCCTGCGCGAGTCGCGCACGGCGGCCTCGTTCTCGCACCCGAACATCGTGCCGGTGTACGCGGTCGAGGAGCACGATGATGTTCTGGCCTTCGCGATGGGCTACGTGGAAGGCGAGAGCCTCGCCGAGCGCGTGAGGCGCAGCGGCCCGTTGACGGCGCGCGACGCCGTGCGGCTGATGCACGATGTCGCCTATGCCCTCGCCTACGCGCACGGGCGCGGGACGGTACACCGGGACATCAAGCCGGACAACATCATGCTCGACCGCGCGACCAATCGCGCGCTCGTGATGGACTTCGGCGTGGCGCGGCGCAGCGATGTCGCGCCCGCCCGCGATGGGCTCACCCGCGCCGGCGAGATCGTCGGGACGCCCGAGTACATGAGCCCAGAGCAGGCCAGCGGCGACGTCATCGACGGACGCAGCGACGTCTACAGCCTGGGCTTGGTGATGTGGTATGCACTCACCGGGCGGACGGCGATGGGTGGGGACAGCGCACCGCGCATCCTCATGCGACAACTGACGGAGACGCTGCCGTCGATCGGCACGATGCGGAGCGACCTGCCGCCGGCGCTGATCGACGCGGTGGACCGCTGCCTCGCCAAGGATCCGGCGGCGCGCTTCGCGGATGCGAGTGCGCTCGCCACGGCGCTGGACGACGCAGAGCTGGCGTCGCCCGAGATTCCGCTGCCGATCCGCCTGCTCTCGCGGGAGCTGATGCTGCTGAGCGTGGCGCTGCCGTTCAGTGTCCTGCTCGGGGCGGCGATGTTCGCGCGGGTGGTTGAGCGCCAGTTCCAGACGATCGACCCGCTCGTGCCCGCGGTGGTCATCGTCGCCGTGCTGCTGGCCCGGCTCGGCCTGGCGCTCGGGGATGCCGCGCGGCTCCAACGACTGGGATTCGATGCGGCCACCGTCGACCGCGGACTCCGGGCGGAGATGGACGAGGCCGCCTCCGCGCGGGAGGCGGGGCGGCTCGACCCCGAGCTGCGGCGCGATCGACGCGCTTCGTTGAGGACGGCGGTCGTGATGCTGGTCATCGGCGTCGTGTCCGTCGTCGGTGCGTTCGCGCTTCGTGACGAGGTGCGTCCGAATGAATACCGAAGCGGGCCGCTGGGTTTGGCCTTGTTGTTCAATGGTCTCGCTTGCTGCGGCGTTGGCTTCGTGCTGATCCTGCGCGACCCTCGTCGGATGCCGTTGGCGGAGCGGCTGTCCCGCGCATTCTGGCTCCGCAGGCCGGGGCAGTGGCTGCTCAGGCGGGCGATGGCACGGGAAGCGCGGCGGCTCTCGGCGGCCACGCCGAGCAACCCCGGTGCGCCACGAAGCGGCGTGCGCGCCGCGTCACGATCACCTGCGGCAGGGGTAACGGCCGCCTCGCCTGCCACGCCGGATCGGCTCGCGGCGCTCGAACACCGCGTGCGGGCGCTCGAGAGCTGGCGATCTACCTTGGACGCTGAGCAGCCCGACGAAACGCGCTGAGCTTGCGCTCGCGGGTGTCCGTGTCCGCATAACGTGAATTCTACTGCGGGGAATCACTGCAAGGCCGGCCATATACAGCGTCCACGCGCTACATAACACCGCAGGC
>JAABRL010000001.1 GCA_011390935.1 Gemmatimonas sp. | reverse complement strand
TGTGCGCGTTCCTCGAGCAGGATGCCGCTGAGAATGACCTCGCCGTCAGCCGTGATCCCCTCGGCGATACCCGGCAGCAACAGCTCGAGTACGCTCGAAATGATGTTGGCCACGACCACGCGCACCGGGGCCACGAGTGGCAACAGCGCGCCGGCGTCGCCAAGGAAGAGATGCACCTGCTCCGACACGCCGTTCCGCACGATGTTCTCTTCGGCGTTCGAGATCGCCTCCTCGTCGAGCTCGATCGCGAACACACGCGACGCGCCCAGCTTGGCGGCGGCGATCGCGAGCACGGCGCTCCCCGCGCCGAGATCCGCCACGGTGTCGCCGCGCTTGAGGACACCGCCAAGCAGGCGCATCACACCGCGCGTCGTGCCATGCTCGCCCGTGCCAAACGCCATACCTGGGTCGATCACGATCGTGGTGGCCGCATCGTACTGGTCGGCGAGCCAGGGGGGCGTCACCACGAGCGAACCCACCTGATGGGCGTCGAGACTGCCCTTCCACGCCTCGGTCCAATCGACGGCCGGCACGTCGGCGGTCTCGATGGTTGCCTCGAGATCCGCCGCGCGCAGCACCTGCTCGACCGCGCCGACATCGGTGCCGGGGGGGAAGTGCGTCACGAGACGCTCGCCGTCCTCGTGCACGCCCTGCGCCCCAGCCTCGAAGAACGCCTCCATGAGCGCGGCGCGCTTCATCGGCTCCCCCGAACTCGGTGACGCCTTCACCGACACCCACGGCGACTCAGGCACCAAGCGCTTCCTTCATCTTGGACCAGATGCTCTTCTCGCGACGTTCCGGCGCGGTGCCCTGCAGCGCGCCCAGCTGCTTGATGAGCGATTCCTCCTCACCACTCGGCTCCTGCGGCGTCCACAGCTGCACGCGCACGTGCAGGTCGCCCACGCCACTGGCATTCACGCGCGGCAAACCGCGCCCGCGCAGATGGAACACGGTGCCGCTCTGCGTACCCTCGGGCACGCGCAACGACAGATCGCCGGTGACACCGGGCACCGTGATATCCGCTCCGAACACCAGCTGCGGGTAGGTGACGAGCGCCTCGCAGAAGAGATCCTCACCGTCCCGCTCGAACCGTTCGTCTTCCTGCACATCGAACACCACCAGCACGTCGCCGCGCGGCCCACTGCGAGGTCCGACGTTGCCAGCACCGCGCAGGGTCATGTACTGACCGGTGGCCACACCCGCCGGCACCTGAATGCGCACGGTCTTTTCGCCGCGAACGCGTCCCTCGCCGCGGCAGCTCTTGCAGGGGCTCGCCACGACCACGCCCTCGCCGGCGCAGGTCGGACACGGCGCGACGCTCACGAACTGGCCGAAGAACGACCGCTGCGCGCGACGCACCTCACCTGCCCCGCCGCACGTGCCACAGCTCGTGGGCTTGCTGCCGGGCTCTGCACCGCTGCCTTCGCATTTGTCGCAGGGGTCGAGGACCTTCATCACCACCGTCTTTTCGACGCCGATGGCGACCTCCTGCAGCGTGAGCGGCAACGGGAGCTTGATGTCGCTGCCCGCACGCGGGCCGCCACCGCGGCGACCGCCGCCGGCACCGCCCCCGAAGAGATCGCCAAACCCGCCGAAGTCGCGCATGAAGATGTTGAGCGCATCGGAGAGGTCGACGTGTTCGAACCCGCCACCGCCCCCCGCGCCCCGCAACCCGGCCTCACCGTAGCGGTCATACGCGGCGCGCTTCTGCGGATCGCGCAGCACGTCGTAGGCTTCCGTGATCGACTTGAACTTCTCTTCGGCGTCCTTCGAGCCGCCGTTGCGGTCGGGATGCCACTGCATCGCGAGCTTCCGGTAGGCCTTCTTGATGTCGTCGTCGGACGCATCGCGCGCCACGCCCAACGTCGCGTAAAAATCAGCCATGTGTGTTCCTTGGGGTCCTAGCTAAGCAGCTCGGAGACGAGCTGAGACGTGTGCGACACGAGCGCCACAACCTTGTGATACGGCATGCGGGTGGGGCCGATGACCCCGATGACGCCGGAGAGCGCGCCAGCCTGATACTCCGCCGTCACGACGGTGAAGGCATCGAGCCCGGGATCGCCGTGCTCGTTGCCGATCGTGATGCTGAGCCCGGACGCGCCGGAGCGTGTCTGCAACAACGTGGCGAGCTCCTGCCGACGTTCCGTGAGTTCGATGAGCTGGCGCATGCGCTCGCCCGTGGCGAACTCCGGCTGGTCGGCAAGCACGGATGCCTGCCCCAACACCACGTTGTCGATCGGGTCCGCCGCACGCGCGAACACCTGCTCGCCTTCCTGCACGAAGATGTTCAGCAGCGCGGTGGCGTTCACCGAGCCAGGGACGTCCCGCAAGCGCGCGCCGAGCGAGCTGCGCACCTGCTCGAGCGTGAGCCCCGCCAGCCGTTCATTGAGCACGATGGTGACTTCGATCAGGGCTTCATCGGCGATGCTGCCGGGCACTTCCACGAAGATGGTGCGCACCGAACCACCCGCGAGCGTGATCACCATGAGGAGGCGTTCCGACGACACACGCACCAGTTCGAGACGCTGCAGGATGGCGCGATCGAGACGAGGCCCGAGTGCGATGCCCAGCTCCTGCGTGATGACGCCCAACGACTGCGCGGCGCAGCGCAGAATCGCTTCGATGGCCGACCCGCCCGCCGAAATCTGCGCCGCCAGTTGCGAGCGCTGCAGATCGCTGACCGATTCGAGTCGCATGAGCGAATCGACGTACACGCGGTACGCCTTGTCGGTCGGAATGCGCCCCGCGGACGTATGCGGATGGTAGAGAAACCCCTTCTCCTCGAGGTCACTCATGGTGTTCCGGATGGTCGCGGGCGACACCCCGAGGTCGAATCGGCGCGACAACACGCGTGACCCCGCGGGCTCCGCGGTGGCCACGTACGCCTGAATGACCGCCTCGAGAACCTGACGCTCTCGCTCCGTGAGCTCTGGAAATGCCATAACCTTAAGAGTACTAACGACTTCGCCCTGCTGTCAACGCTCCAGCCAGCGCATCGAGCCGTAACCACCCCTGCGCCGTGCATCGCAGGCGACCGTCGCGGGCCACCGTGACCCATCCGGCCTGCTCCCACGGCGCCACCAGCGTGCGTTCGCTGGGCTCGATGTGCAGGCCGTCGGTCGTGCGCAGACCAAGGTACACGGACTCCGTGAGCCGATTCTCCGGGGTGAGCACCTCTCGACCGCCGCACGGGTCCAGCCCTGCGCGCACCTGTGCATCCCATTCGGCATAAGCCGCGACATTCCACCGCCGTTCCTGACCATCGAAGCCATGGGCTGACGGACCGAGGCCGAGGTACGGCACGCCCAGCCAGTACGACGAGTTGTGCCGAGCGCGGTAACCCGGCGTGGCGTAGTTGGACACCTCATAGTGCTCGAAGCCGGCAGCGGTGAACGTGTCGTGCGCGCGCAGAAACTCCGCTTCGTACGATTCCTCCGGTGCTTCGAACACCTCGCCACGCGCCGTCCAGCGTCCGAGCGGTGTGCCCCCCTCGATCGTGAGCCCGTACAGCGACACGTGGGTGGGCTCGAGCGCGAGCGCCAACTCGAGGTCTCGGGCCCAATCGCGATCGAGTGCCTTCGGTACCGCGAAGATGAGATCGACTGACACATCCACGAGGCCGGCATCACGCAGGGTGGCGAGTGCGCGTGGAACCGCCGCGGCGTTGTGGACGCGATGCATCCACTGCAGCACGGCATCGTGAAATGACTGCACACCGAGCGAAACGCGATTGACACCTGCGGCCACCCAGGCGCGCGCGGTGACCTCGCTCACGTCTTCGGGATTGACCTCGATGGTGATCTCGGCGTCAGCGTGTGGCGTGCACACGGCGCGCACCGCATCGAGGACCGCTGTCACCCCATCGCCGCCGAGCCGCGACGGGGTACCACCGCCGAGGTAGATCGTGTGTACCGCGCGCGACGGCTCGTGGCGCTGCTGCAACTCCTGGGCAATGCGATCGGCGAATGCGCGCCACGGCACCGTGCGCCGCACGGCGATCGAAAAATCGCAGTAGCTGCAGCGCCGCGCGCAGAAGGGCACATGCACATAAACGTGCGCGGCGGGCACGCTCAGGTCGCGCTCACCAGCGGGCGCACCGTCCCTGCCACATCGAGTTCGATCAATCCGTGCAGCTCCAAGGCGGACAACGCCACGTTGGTGCGTCGCAGATCGAGGCCGGCGCGGGCGGCAATGGCCGCGACGTCGGCGGTGCCGGACTGGAGCGCGTCCCAACACGCCGCGGCGTCGCCTTCGAGGGCAGGCGGCGCGCTGACGCGACGCTCGAGCCCCAGTTCTGCGAGCAGGTCATCGGGGGTACACAGCACCTGTGCACCATGCTGAATGAGCGCGTTGGATCCCGCACACTCCGGCGCCAACACGGACCCAGGCACCGCACACACGGTGTGGTCGAGCTCCTGCGCAACACGTGCCGTGATCAGGGCGCCGCTCTCTCGCCCTGCCTCGACCACCACGGTGATCTCCGCGAGCGCCGCAATGAGGCGATTGCGCTGGGGGAACGTGCCGGCGTGACCTCGCTCCCCCGGCAGTACTTCACTCATGAGCAGCCCCTCCTGCGCCACGCGCTCCTGCAGCGCACGATGCCGCGGCGGATAGGGTACGTCCACTCCGGTGCCGAGCACCGCGACCGTGCTTCCGCCCGCCTCCAGCACGGCGCTGTGTGCCGCACCGTCAATGCCGAGTGCAAGACCACTGACCACGCAGATGCCGGATTCCGCGCATGCGGTGGCGAGCGATCGGGCCACACGGAGCCCCGTATTCGAGGCCGTGCGGGTCCCTACGATCGCGACGCTTCGCAGCGCGGCGAGCCCCGGTGTTCCACGCATCCACAGCACCGGAGGCGCCGAACGGAGGCGACGAAGCGCGGCAGGGTATCGGCGGTCACTGGCCGGTACGCAGTCCGCGCCGACTTGCGCGCCGCGCTCGATCGCCCGCTCTGCTCGCGCCCGGGCGTCATCAGCGCGAGCGGCCTCATACTGTTCAAGTGCCTTCGTGGGGGAGCCCGCCGCCGCCGCCCGACGCTCGTACTCGAGTGGACCGACCCCCGGCAGCAGCGAGAGCGCCAGCGCATCGCGCACGTCCGGCGTCTCGGCGACCGCGACGGGCGCCGAGCTCACGGGAGGAACGCGTCCGGGCGAGCCGGCAGTGCGTCTTCGTCGGCTTTGCGCATCGCCAACAGCTGCCGCCACCAGGCGTCGAGCAGCGCATCGAGTCCCATACGTCCAGGCGCGCTGATCGCAAAACGACCGAACGCACCGGGCGCATTGATCTCGGGCGCATAGAGCTCGCCGAGCAGGTCGCACTTGGTGAACACCACGCAGAACGGCGTGGCGGCCAGCGTTTCGGAGTAGGCCTCGACTTCATGCCGCAGCTGGTCGTACTCGGCCTGCCAATCTTCCGATTCGATGGAGATCATGAACGCGAGAATGCGAGTACGCTCGATGTGCCGCAGGAACTGCAGGCCGAGTCCCTTGCCCTCGTGCGCGCCCTCGATGATCCCGGGAATGTCCGCGACCACGAACGTGCGATGATCACTCAGCGGCACCACGCCCAGATTCGGCGAGAGCGTGGTGAACGGGTAGTTCGCGATCTTCGGACGTGCAGCGGAGATCACGGACAGCAGCGTGCTCTTGCCCGCGTTGGGCTGGCCTACGAGTCCGATATCGGCGATGAGCTTGAGCTCGAGCTCGAGCACGCGCGCCTCGCCTTCTTCACCGGGCTGCCACTTGCGCGGAGCCTGTTGCGTGGCGGTGACGAAGAAGGCGTTGCCTTTACCGCCGCGGCCTCCCCGCGCGATCACGTGCGTCTCGCCGTCGGCCATGACTTCGCAAATGAAGTCACCCGTATCGCGGTCGCGCACGATGGTGCCCGGCGGCACGGGCAGAATCACGTCCTTGCCCGATCGCCCCGTCATGTTCGAGCCCATGCCATGCTCGCCGCGTTCGGCGATCCACGCGTCGCGGTAGGTGAAGTCGAGCAGCGTGGCGAGGTTGGAGTCGCCGCGCACGATGACGTCGCCGCCGCGGCCACCATCACCACCGTCCGGGCCACCCATGGGGTAGAACTTTTCGCGGCGGAAGGAACTCGCGCCCGACCCACCGGTTCCCGCTTCGACCTTCACGACCACACGATCAATGAACATTGCTATTTCCCTTGCACGCGGGCCCAGAGGCCGACGTATCGTTTGACATCATCGGGCTCGAGCAGGTCGGCCACCGCGAGCAGTGCGGCATCGACCTGTGCCGCCGAGGCGCCCGCGTGCAGCGCCCCATGCAGATGCGAATGCAACTGCCGATCCTGACGGGCGATCGCACACGCCGCCACCACACACAACTCGCGCCTTGCCAGATCCAACTGGGGCCGGCCGAGCACCTTGCCATACCCTTCCACGATCATCCAGCTATCGAGCGCCGGGTGCAACGCATGAATGTTGTGCCGAAGCCGCTCGTAGAACGGTCCGTACACCGTTTCACACGTGTGCTCACCGCGCTCCGTGAGCCGATCGGCGTCGAAGTGCGTCCCTTCATCGTGCGCTGGCGCCGCCCGCCCGGACACGCGGCGCCACTCGCGCGCCGCGTTGAGCGATCGGGGAAACCCGGCGAACAGATACGTTTGCAGAATGACCTCTTCGACCCACACCGGATCGACCGCATGTACGACATCCGCCAGCGCACGACGGACGAGCGCTTCGCTGCCACCGGCGAGGATCGCCGCGAGGCGGACCAGGCGAATCGTCGGCTCGTCGAGTCGTTCCGGATGTGCCGTGAGCGTTGATGGCACACTACTCGAAGTCGGCGCGCCGTCCATCACCAGAATCTCGCGTCCATCATGATTTCCGCGCGCGTCATGCTCAGCCCTCGAGCACCAGCTCGTGTCCCGGCACGAACACCGCCCCGACCGCGTCACCGAGCGTATTCGTGATGGTGTGGTGCGCTACGGCCGTGAGCGAAGCCGGCAGTCGCGGCGGCAGCGCACCGAGCGCCTGCAGGCAGGCAAGGACGGCGGGGTACTGGGCACGCGCCGAGCCGTCTTCGACCTTGATGGCCAGGCCGATGCCCCGGTCCACGAGGCCGACCGTGTGCACGCCCTCGGCGCCAACTTTCGCGAAGATGCGTCCAGCCCCGGCAGCCATGAGGAGGGTATCGAAGCGACCGGTGCCGCCGACCAGGTGCGGATTCCCCGTCATGGCTCGCACGATGCGCGCCGGTACGGCGTCGTTGTGGCGAGCGGCTTCGGCAAGCCGCGCGTAGGCGAGCGCCATATGGTGGAGCGGCAGCGCGAACACGGTGACGCCGCATCCATCGGTGCCACGCGGGATGTCGCTGGCGGGCACCCCCGACCAATCGGCCACGGTGCGCCATGCGGCCTCCTGCACGGGGTGCGAGGCCTGCTCGTAGCCTGTCGTCGCCCAGTCGTGCGCACGTGCACGCGCGAGCATGGCCGCGTGCTTGCCCGAGCAGTTGGAGTGCAGTCGCCCGGGAGCAGCGCCCGCGTCACGCAGGAGCGCCGCACCGCGCTCGGAGAGCGGATCGTGCGGACCACAGGCCAGGTCGTCTTCGGCAAGCCCGACGCTCGCCAGCATGCGGGCCGCGACCGCCACGTGCTCCGGCTCGCTGCCGTGCGAGGCACAGGCGAGCGCGAGTTCCTCGTCTCCCCACCCGAGGCGATCGAAGGTGCCATCGAGCAGCATGGGCATGACCTGAAACGGCTTGGCGCAGGAGCGCCACCACGTCACCAGATCGCCGTCTCGCGCGCTCGCCAGTCGCGCACCATCATGACGAACCACGGCCGCGTGCACCCGATGGCGGGACTCCACCAACCCGCCTCGCGTGACGACGACATCGAGGGAGAGCTGGTCCGGGTGCACAGCGTGGGGCGCCGCCGTCGGCGCAATGCGGGAATCAAGGGCGGTCATGCGGGGAAAGCTAACGGCTCCCCGACCCTGAAGCTGGGGCGGGAGCGGTCAGCGCATTGCTGCGATGACCGCTCCACGTCCCCCGCAGCGGATCAGAACGACTGGAAGATCGCTTCGTCGTTTGCCTCGACACCCTCATCCGCGTCAAACGGAATCTGTCGGCTCGCTGGCGACGGCCGCTTGGACGTCGCGGCCGACGGACGGCGTGCTGCAGGAGCGTGCCCGACAGCGCCGTGTCGGCGCGCGGAGGGTGTGGACGACGCGGTCAGCGTGAAGCGTCCGACCATGCTGCGCATGGATCCGGCCTGGCCCGTGAGTTCTTCGGCTGACGCGGCGGCTTCTTCCGCGTTTGCCGCGACCGACTGCGTGACGTCATTCATCTGTTCGATCGCCGTGTTGACCTGCAGCACACCCTCGCGCTGCTGGTCGGTCGCCGCTGCGATTTCGCGCATCACACTGGTGACTTCCGTGGTCCGCGCCGCGATATCGGCGAGACTGCGTGAGACGTCTCCCGTGAGCGACGCACCCTGCTCCGCGTATTGCTGCGACTCCTCGAGCAAACCAGCCGTCTGCTGCGCGGCCTCGGCGGCTCGAATCGCGAGGGCCCGCACTTCGTCAGCCACGACGGCGAAGCCCTTGCCGGCGTCACCAGCGCGTGCTGCCTCAACTGCGGCGTTCAGCGCGAGCAGGTTGGTCTGGAAGGCGATCTCGTCAATGGTGCGAATGATCTTGGCCGTGCGCTGCGAGGAGTCCTTGATGCGCTCCACGGCGCGGCTCAGCGAATCCATCGTGTTGGTGCCCTGCTCGCTGCTCTGCTGCGCCGCTTCGGAGAGCTGCTGGGCATGCCGCGCATGCTGCGAGGACTGCTGCGCCATCGCCGTGACTTCGTGCAGATTGGCCGCGATCTCCTCGATCGAGCTGGCCTGCTCCGAGGCGCCCTGCGCGAGCGATTGCGCGCCCGAGGTGATCTGATCCGATGCCGACGCCACCTGGCCCGCGGCCGTGGAGACTTCGAGCAGCGAGCTTTCGAGGTCAGCCACGGCGCGGTTGAGCGACTGCTTGAGGGAAGCGTGATCACCGGCGTACTCGGCGGTGACACGTGCGGTGAGATCGCGAGCCGCCACGCGCTCGAGGACGTGCGACGCGTCGGTCACCGGGGCGATCACGGCCTCCAGTGTGTCGTTGATGCCAACGACGAGCTGCTGATAGCTGCCTTCAAAACGGCTTGCGTCACCGCGCGTCGAGAGGCGTCCCTCGCGGCCCGCCAGCGCAAGCGTCTGCGATTCCGTGACGAGGTCCCCGATGACCGTGCGCACCGTGGTGTAGGACTTCGTCACCGCGTGCATGCGCAGAATCATGGCGTCCACGGTTCGGGCGAGATCGCCGATTTCGTCCGCGCGGGTGTATTCGAGCGGGTGAGTGGATGGGACAACCGGAACGGTGACGTCGCCCTTCGCCAACGCGCTCAGTCCTGCATCGAGACCGGTCACACACACCGACTTGAGCCGGTCGGTGCGCTCCGCCAACTCGTGAATCGGCCCTGTGAGTGAGCGTGTGATGGCGAGGCCCAGGCCCACGGCGATCGCGAACGCCACCACGATCACACCAGCGATGGCGAGTCTGCGCGACTCGTAGATTGCCGCCACCTCAGCTTCTCGCGCGTTCGCGACTTCCGTGAGACGCTCGTTCAGCGGCAGGAATGCTTCGGACAGGGCATTGTAGCGCTCGCGCGACTGACCGACGACCAACGCGGCAGCTTCCGCGTCGCGTTCCGCGAGGAACGCTGCAACGGCTTCGTCGAAGCCGGCAAGGTAGGTGGCCTCCAGTCGCTTCACCTCGGCCCACATCGAGTCCGTGCCTGGCTGCCGGGGAATCGCCTCGAAGACGGCGCGCGGCGCTTCGACCTGGCTCGCGCGAATACGATTCGCGTCGTCCAGATAGGACTGATACAGCGATTCGTCGTTGTTGGCTTTCGCGAGCGTCAATCCGAACTCGAATCGGCGAACATCGGCCAACCCCACCTGATAGATGGCCAGATTGTCGAGCTGCGGGACCGTCATGCCGGTCACCTCGTCAACGCGATCCTTGATACTCCCCATCGACACGACGCCGGCGAAACCCACCGCCGCGCACAGGACTGCAACGGCACCGAAGCCACCGATGAGCTTCGGCCCGATTTTCACGTTGACCAGCATTACCCTCTCCTCGGAGGTGCACCACGAACGGAGGCCGGTGGCACGGCGGCGGCGCACGAAGTCCCGTCGTCGGGACCACCGGGCACGGAAACACGCCCGATGCACGCGGCCAACGGTTTCGCGAGGAGTCGCTGGGAGCGTGATGGGCGTCTGGGGCTGCGGGAGAGTGTCGGAGCATCCCGTCAAAACATGAGATACGGTGTCCGTCCGACGTCCGCGCTCAGCGCCGCGCTGCGATCACCACGCCGATCAGCACGATCGCACCGCACACGATGGTGCCCGCTCCCGGCACCTCTCCAATGAACGGGAGCAGCGCGGCAAGCAGCGTGGCGCCGATCGGTTCGCCGAGTACCGTGAGATTCACGAGGTAGGCGGGCAGTCGCCCCAGCGCGTAGTTCATGCCGGTGTGCCCCAACAACATGGGGCCGATGGCGAGCCCCATGAAGATCCCCCACTCACCCGCAGGCTGCGGCCAGAGGGTCGCGCCCGCTGGCACCGACAGCAGGACCAGGGTGATCAGTGCGGCGCCGTAGGCCAGCAGTACGTACCCCCAGGTATCGAGCACCTGTCGCACGGCGCGGCCGAGCAGGTAGTAACCCGCCGCGGTGATCGCCCCCACCACGGCCAGCGCGTCGCCGAGCAGTGCGTTGCTGCCGCCCTCGAGGTCACCGGACGGCACATCCACCCACGCGACCCCGATCGCGCCGGCCATGGCCAGCAGAATGCCCAGCCACTGCCGGCGGCTGGGTCGTTCACCGAGAAACCGGGCAGACACGGCGGCGATGATCGCCGGTTGCAGGTTCACCAACGTCACGGAGGCGGCCACGCTCGTGTAGCGCAACGAAGCATTCCAGCTCCAGAAGTGCAGCGCCAGCAACACGCCCGCCCCGAGGGCGGCCCACAGCAAGCGCGGATCGAGCGATCGATACGCCTTCCAGCTTCCCGCCCGCCAGGCCAACAACGCGATCGGGATCAGCGCGATCGCAAGTCGCCACGTGGCAATTGCGATCGGATGCGCGTCGCTGAGGCGGATGAGTGGCGCCGCGAGCGAAATGCCGAACAGCGAGCCGGCGAGGACAAGAATCGGAGAGGGTGCGCGCACGCGGGGATGATGTGCCGATGCGGGCAGCGGCGCTACCTTTCGCGCCATGGTTTCCGAACACTCCGCCCCCCAAGCCCCGCTCATCGCGCGGGATCGACTCGCCCAGCTGCTCTCGGCCGCACGCGCGCAACATGTGTGTATCGTGGGCGACGCGATGCTCGACCTGTATCTGCGCGGCGATGTCGATCGCATCTCACCCGAAGCGCCCGTGCCCGTCGTACGCGTGCGTGAGCGCCGACAGGCGCTGGGCGGCGCTGCGAACGTGGCGCAGAACGTCGCCGCGCTTGGCGCACGATGCGACCTCGTCGCCGTGGTGGGCGAGGATCGGGCGGGCGAAACGTTGCGCGGCATGCTGGCCGGCGGCGGCATGGCCGACCGTTCACTGGTCACCGTGACACGGCCCACGACAACGAAGACGCGGGTGATGGCGCGCTCGCAGCAGCTGGTGCGCTTTGACGAAGAAGACGACGCAGACCTGCACGGCCTCGATGTGGCACGGGTGCTCGCGGCGATCGAAGCCGCCATGCCCGACGCGACCGCGCTGGTGTTCGAGGACTACAACAAGGGCGTGCTCGTGCCCGAGGTGATCGAAGGCGCCGTCGCCATGGCTCGTGCGAAGGGGATCCCGATCGTGGTCGATCCCAAGTATCGCAACTTTTTTGCGTACCGCGGGGCCACGGTGTTCAAGCCCAATCGGCGCGAGCTCGAGAGTGCGCTCGGCGCGGCGGTGGACCTCGAGCACCCTGAGGCGCTTCCCGCGACCTTCGCCCGCCTCGGCGTGCAGTACCTGCTACTGACTCTGGGAGAGCGAGGCATGGCGCTGGTCGACGCCGACGGTGATGTGCATCGTGTGCCTACGACCGCGCGCGAGGTGTACGATGTGGTGGGCGCCGGTGACACGGTGACTGCGTACCTCGCGGCCATGCTCGGAGCGGGTGCGTCAGCGCTCGAATCCGCCATCATCGCGAACTATGCGGCCGGTGTGGAGGTAGGAAAGCTGGGTGCGGCCACCGTCTCGGCTGATGAAGTACTCGACGCTTACGATCGTCACGTCCGCGACAGCTGAGATTCCCCCGATCCGATGCTCATGCCCTCCTTTGTCCTGCGTCACGCCGTCCGTGGCGTGGCGGTCGTCGCTGCCCTGCTCCTCCCCATCGCTGCCACGCACGCGCAGGATGCCGGCACCCCAAGGCCGGGGCTCCGGCTCGCCTTTCAGCCTGCGTTCACATTTGCGCGCTTTACGGGTGACGCGTCTGAGGAGACGTCGTACGGTGCGAGACGCGGCACCAGCCTCACCATTCGCGGCAGCTATCTGCTGTGGGGCGCGGTAAGCGGCTATGTCGAAGTCGGCACCTCAGGACGCGGTTCCACGGTGCGCGTGGCTGGCGATCCCACCGTGGTGGATGTCCGCGCCGACTGGTGGGATCTCGGCGGCGGCATCAATGTGGCCCTGCGCTGCCTCGGCAGGGTGTGCCCGTCGATTGATCTCGGCGGGGTGTTCGCTCGCAACCGCGAGGCCATCATTCGTGACGATGCCACCGGGCGCCCGCTCGGGACGCTGCCCATTGCACGATACGAGCACTCCGTCAGCGCCGGCCTTCGGCTGATCGTCCCGCAACTGCGTGGCGTCGCGGTGGTGATCCGCCATCAGGAAGGATTGAGCAATCTGGCGCAGGACCGCGACGCGTTCCGCAGTCGCGCGCAGGTCCTGCAGCTTTCGCTGCCGCTGACGCGGAACTGAGCGCGTGGTACGCTCTGGTCCTGCGTGGCGCGTGCGCTAAATTGCGGGGGTACGGGGGTGTAGCTCAGGTGGTTAGAGCGCCGGTCTCATAAACTGGAAGGCGTGGGTTCGAGCCCCACCGCCCCCATCGCTGGTGTCGTCCGTCCGCATCGCCCCGCTCGGTGGGCGTGTGGCCGCGCACCTGTCCTGACTTTTCGCGTCCCCCCAGCTCATGTCCGTTTCCCATCCTGCCGGTCGGCGCGTTGTCGTCACCGGCTTCGGTGCTGTGACCCCCCTTGGCCTGACGGCCGCCGCCTCCTGGGAGGCCGCCGTCGCCGGCCAAAGCGGCGCAGCCCCGATCACGCGCTTCGATGCCTCCGGGCATGACACCCGGTTCGCGTGTGAGCTCAAGGGCTTTGATCCGCTCAACTATGTCGATCGCAAGCTCGCCAAGCGTATGGACGTGTTCGCGCAGTACGCGATGGCGGCGGCGAACGAGGCGATCGCCCACGCGGGTCTCGATACGGCGACGCTGACCGACGCCCAGCGCGCGCGCATTGGCGTGATGATCGGGAGTGGCCAGGGCGGCATGGAAACGTTCCAGAATCAGGCCGTCACCTGGCACACGAGCGGCCCGGGTCGCCTGTCGCCGTTCTTCGTGCCCATGATCATCTGCGACATCGCCGGCGCGTGGGTGGCCATGCAACATGGCCTGCGCGGGCCCAATCATGCCGTGGTCTCGGCGTGCGCCACGGGCAATGACAATCTCATGAGCGCCCTCGACTCGATCCGTGCCGGACGCGCCGACATCATTCTCGCGGGTGGCGCCGAGTGCGCCATCACACCGCTCGGCGTGGGCGGCTTCGGGGCGGCACGCGCCCTCTCCACGCGCAACGACGAGCCCACGCGCGCCAGTCGGCCGTTCGACACGGGACGCGACGGGTTCGTGATTGGTGAGGGGGCCGGGGTGCTCGTGCTCGAGTCCCTCGCGTCGGCCGAATCGCGCGGCGCCACGATCTACGCCGAGCTGTTGGCCGTTGGCGCAGCCTGCGATGCGCACCATCTCACGGCGCCCCATCCGGACGGCGTGGGTGCACGATTGGCGATGGAGGGGGCGTTTACCGAGGCGCGCCTCGCCCCCACCGATGTCGACTCCATCAACATGCACGCCACGAGCACCGGCCTGGGCGACGTGGCTGAATGCAGTGCGGTACGTGCGGTGTTCGGCGATCATGCCGATGTGGCCACGGCCACGGCGACCAAGAGCATGACGGGCCACATGCTCGGGGCGGCCGGTGCGGTGGAGGGGATCCTGTCGGTGCTCAGCATCGTGCACGATCTGGTCCCGCCGGTGATCAACCTCGAGGATCCTGATCCGGCGTGTGTCGTGCGCGTCGCGGCCAATCGGGCCGAGTCGCGACCGGTTCGCGTGGCGATCAGCAACGCGTTCGGGTTTGGCGGACACAACACGTGCGCCGTGTTCGCGGAACGTGCGGTGGGCGACGCGCTGTAAGGCGCGCGGCGTGCAGCAGGCGACGCGCGGTAGGCCGCATCGCGCGCAGCGCGCAGTTCGCAAACGCGCGTCGGACACTCACGGCATCGTCGCCACCCCCGTGGCCGGTACAAACCGCGCGCCGGCCGGCAAGACGTGCATGCGCACTCCGGACGCGCCGAGGACGGGCGCACTGGCCGTGCTGCGCGTGGCATCTCGCGCGTCGTAAATCACCACCACGCTTTCACCCGACACGCGCCACGCGCCATCGGCGCTGACCACGAGCGCCGTAGACTCGTCAATACCCGCGCCAAGGTGCGGCGGTCGCTCCAGCACCAGACTGATCAGGCGGTTATGCCGACGTCGCCGCACGAAGTGCTGGTCGATCACCGCCTCGTCGAGCAGGGCGAATCCGTTGTCCGTGATCACATTGTCGCGATCGATCGTGATGTTCACGGCACTGCTGTCGCTGCCGGGCCGTGAACCGCCGCGACGCCGTTCATCGCCCGTGATCATCACTGCCGACAACACGGCTGCCCCCGCACTCGTCCCGCCCACCACCGCGCCCGCCTCGTGTCGCGTGCGAATGGCGCGCTCGAGCGCTGTGCCTCGCACAATCTTCGCGAGCCGGTTCTGATCCCCGCCACCGAACCAGATGCCGGTGGCCCCATCGAGCAGCGTCGCCACACTATCAAGATCGGCCTGCGCCCGCGTGACCCAGACGTTGATCGCGGTAGCGCCGAGTGCGCGCAGATCGTTGGCCTTCGCCTCCCCGCTGCGTTCGCCGGACGCGGACGCCATGGCGAGCACGATGATCCGCGCTCGCGGCGCTCCGCCGGCCAACTCCACGAACTCGCGCACCATCGCGTCAGTCTGCGGGCCGCCCCCCACGATGTAGAGTGGGCCTCGCTGCGCCTGCGCGGGCGACACGGCGGCGGCCAGGAGCATGAGTGCAGCACACAGTCGCGGAATCACATTTCGAAGGGGCATGGGGGTAATTTGCAGCAGACGCCCGTTCCGGGTGAGGGGTCCAGGCCCCGTTCGTTCCGCTCCGCTCCGAGGCCATCGTGACGCGTGCTCGTTTTCCAAGAACGCTTCTGCTGCTCGCCATTCCCGTGGCGCTGCTGCTCATTCCCACCATCACCTCGCTGCTCATCGATTTCTGGTGGTTCCAGGAGGTCGGGTACGACGTGGTGTTCACACGGTCACTGCTCACGAAGCTGCTGCTCTTCGTGATCGTCTCCGCGCTCACCGCGCTCGTCATCGGCGGCAATCTGGCCTTCGCACAGCGCGGCGCGGTGCCTGAACCGGTGGTCGTGCGCCTTGGCGACGCCACCCAACAGGTGGACCTCACGGGTGTGCTACGCCGATTCACTCGGCCGGTCACGATTGTACTGGCGCTGATCATCGGGCTCGGTGCCACGGCGCTGTGGGACACGGTGCTGCAGTTCCTCGAGCGCTCCCCCTTTGGCAGTACCGATCCCATCTTCGACCGGGACATCGGCTGGTACGTCTTCACACTGCCGGCGCTCGCGGCGGTCCTGGGCATGGTGCGCAGCCTGATCACGCTCAGTCTGATCGTGCTCGTGCCCGTGTACTTCTTCCGCGGCGATGTCGTGCTGCTGCCGCGCGGGCTGCGCATCGAGCCCACGGCGGGCCGGCATCTGGGTCTACTGCTCGCGCTGTGGTTTCTCACTGGCGCGGGCACGCTCTGGTTCGTGGACTCGGCGAATCTGCTCTTCTCCAACACCGGCCCGATGATCGGCGCGAGCTACACCGACCTCAACGTGATGCTGCCGGCCCTGCGCGTCTCGGCGCTCGCCGCCGTCGTGGGCGCCGTGCTCGTGCTGATCGGTGCCGCCCGCGCGCAGCTGGGCTGGTACGGCTTTCTCGGGCTGGGAGTGTATGCCGCGGTGTCGGTACTCGGACGCGGCGTAGCGCCGGGCCTTGTGCAGAAGTTCGTCGTGGCGCCGACGGAGCTCACCCGCGAAACGCCGTATCTCGCGTACCATCTCGACGCCACCCGACGGGCGTGGGGACTCGATTCCGTGGAGGCACGGGACCTGCCGGGCGAGTCCAATCTGACGCTGACCGACATCCGCGCCAACGGTCCCACGATCGACAACGTGAGACTGTGGGACCGCGCGCCCCTGCTCCGCACGTTCAAACAGTTGCAGGAAATCCGCACCTACTACGACTTCGTGTCGGTGGACGACGACCGCTACTGGATCGATGGCAAGTATCGTCAAGTGCTGCTGTCGCCGCGCGAACTGAACACCGCGTCGCTCCCCACCCGCACCTTCATCAACGAGCACCTGACCTTCACGCATGGCATGGGCCTCACGCTCAGCCCCGTGAACGAAGTCAGCCCCGAAGGCTTGCCGATTTTGTTCGTGCAGGACCTGCCGCCGCGGACCAATGGCGCGCTGCAGGTGACACGCCCGCAGATCTACTACGGCGAACTGACGGAATCGCACGTGTTCGTGAACACGAAGCAGCGCGAGTTCGACTACCCATCGGGAGAGGCCAACGTGTTCCGCGCCTACACCGGCACAGGTGGCGTGACCGTGGGCGGACTCTTCCGGCGCTCCCTGCTGGCACTTCACTTCGGCTCGAGCAACATTCTGCTCTCTGGTGACATCACGTCGGAAAGCCGGGTGCTGTATAACCGTCAGATCGTGCGTCGCGTGCAGAAGGCGCTGCCGTTCCTCACGTTCGATCGCGATCCCTACATGGTGATCGCGCAAGACGGCACGTTGCACTGGATTCAGGACGCGTTTACCAGCAGCACGCGATACCCGTACGCCTTCCGCGCCACGGACGGCACCAGCTACATGCGCAACAGCGTGAAGATCGTCATCGACGCGTACCATGGTTCCATGCAGGCGTTCATCGCCGACGTCAACGATCCGCTGGTGAACACGTGGTCGCGCGTCTTCCCAGGCGTACTCCGGCCGTTGAGCGAACTGCAGGAGGACCTGCGGCCGCATCTGCGCTACCCGGACGATCTGTTCCGTCGCCAAACGGCACTGTATGCCACGTACCACATGGACACGCCGGACGAGTTCTACAGCCGCGAGGATCAGTGGCAGATTCCCGTAACGGACCGAGTGGACGGCTCCGTGCCGTTCATGCGGCACATCATCATGCGCCTGCCGGACGAGCCGGAGGCCGAGTTCATCTACATGGCGCCGTTCACGCCGCGCGGCAAGGACAATCTGGCCGCGTGGATGGTGGCACGAAATGACGGCGACAATCTCGGGCGCCTGCGTGTGTACCAGTTCCCGAGACAGAGCCTGGTGTATGGTCCGCGACAGATCGAGAACCGCATTGCGCAGAACCCGGAAATTTCTCGACAGCTCTCGCTGTGGGACCAGCGCGGGTCGGAGGTCATCAAGGGCGACCTGCTCGTGATCCCGATCGAGCAGGCGCTGCTGTACGTACAGCCGATCTACCTGCAGGCAGATGGCGGGCGCATCCCCGAGCTGCAGCGCGTTGTTGTCGCCTTCGGCGATCGCGTGGTGATGCGCGAAACGCTCGAGGCTGGTTTGACCTCACTGTTCGGCAGCGACGTGGACGCGCCCGCGGTGCGCCCGATTCCCGTGGGCGTGGACGCGGTCGCCGATACGCCAACGGTCGCGGCACCGTCGGCCGACGTGCAGGCCATGATCACCGACGCGCGCCGTCGCTATCAGGCGGCCATCGACGCGCAGCGTGAGGGGGACTGGGCGCGCTATGGCGTGGAGATCCGCGAGCTGGGCAGTCTGCTGGAACGGCTCGAAGCCATACGCGCACCGCGGCAGTAGCCGGAAGGTTCGTCCCGGCGCGTTGGCTACCGGCAACGGTGGCCTCGCGCCGTTGACGTACCCACTGGCGCAAGCGACGCGAGCCGTTTACTCTACGGTTCCGCCAGCTGTTCGTGGCGCGAGGGCGTGTAGCTCAGCTGGTTAGAGCGCTGCTTTCACACAGCAGAGGTCCGGGGTTCGAGTCCCTGCACGCCCACCTCATCAGTACCAGAACGCGGGCCGATGCCACCAGCATCGGCCCGCGTTTTTTCTGTGCGACGACCTGTTGCGCGTCAGCTCACGCGACTCACCGCAACGCCCGCCTGGCGCAGGCGCCCGGCCAGCTTCTCGTCGACGCGCGCCGTGACCAGTACGTCGGAGCCATCCGTCGTCTGCTCCACCACCTCGCCATCCCGATGCAGCGAGGCGAGCACGGCGCCCTGATGCGCGGCGACGCGGATCTCCACCAGCGGTCGCTGCTGCCGAATCGCCTGCACGAGCGCCTCGCGCAGTGGCTCCAGTCCCCCCGGGGCGTGCGCGGACACAAACAGCGCGTCCGGAACCAGGTTGTGCACCCGCTCCTCCACGCCCGCGCGCTCCGGCTCCATAATGGCATCCATCTTGTTGCACAGCAGTCGCGACGGTCGGAGCTGCAGCCCGAGATCGGCGAGCACCTCGTCCACCACATCCCGATGCTCCTCCCACGACGGGTGGCTGGCGTCCACCACGTGCAGCAGCAGGTCGGCCTCACGCGCCTCCGCGAGCGTGGCGCGGAACGACGCGACCAGATGGTGAGGCAACTTGCGAATGAACCCCACGGTATCGGTGAGCAACACCGTGTAGCCCTCCCCCACATCGACCTCGCGCGTGAGCGGGTCGAGCGTGGCGAACAGCCGGTCCTCCACAAACACTTCGCGGTCATTCGCCATGGATCGCAGGATCGATGATTTGCCCGCATTGGTGTATCCAACGAGCGCCACCTTGAACTGGCCGCTGCGCTGCCGACGCTGCACTTCGCGCGCCCGGTCCACATCGACCAGCCGCTCCTTGATCACCTTGATGCGATGCTGAATGAGACGCCGGTCGGTCTCGAGCTGCGTTTCACCGGGGCCTCGCATGCCGATTCCGCCCTTCATGGTGTCAAGGTGGGTCCACATGCGCGTGAGGCGCGGCAGCGTGTACTCCAACTGCGCCAGTTCCACCTGCATGCGCGCCTCTGCCGAGCGGGCGCGCGTGGCAAAAATGTCGAGGATCAGCTCTGCGCGATCCATGACGCGCGTATTGGTGGCGACCTCGATGTTGCGCGATTGCGCGGGTGACAGCTCGTCGTCGAACACGATCAGCGTGGCGCCCAGCTCCTGAATGCGCAGCGACAGCTCGTCGAGTTTGCCACTGCCCAGATAGGTGCCGGGGTGGGGACGATCGACCAGCTGCGTGAGCGTGCCCACCACTTCGGCGCCGGCCGTGTCGACCAGGCGTGCGAGTTCGTCGAGGTGTTCCTCGACATGCAGACGCGCGGCGCTGCGCTTGCGGGGCGCACCGACAAGGATGGCCTTCTCGATGGGCGCGGTGAGGTTGATCGGGGTCCTGGAGATGTGCGCGTTCCTCGGTGAGAGCAGTCAGCGATTGGGATTGGCCACGGTATTGAAACGGCCACTGCGGTCGTACGGACGGGTGAAGTTGCCCAGCGGGGTTCCAACGCTGAAATCGCCGCGCACACGGTAGTTCACACTGCCGGTGGAGAGCAGCTGGCGACCGGCGGCGCCCAACCCCAGGTACGTGAACCGCACGGGAATGCGCACGAGTGACGTGTCTCCGCGCGGAACAACGAAGCGCGAGTCGAGCGCCCCGTTGCCCAGCTGCGTCGAATCGATGTCCACGCGATAGGTGAGACGCGAGGCGTCGAGCGAGAAACGATTGGGGTTGTAGACGGACAGGATCACGTCGAGGTTGCCCCCATCGAGGCCGAGCCCGACCACCTGCACATCCCGCAGCTCCACCATTGGCTCCGCAAACGTGGCGCGCCCCAGCGCCGCACACCCGGCGGTCACGGTCAACAGCGCCGCGGCTACCCATGTGGCAAGGGCGCGTCCCCGAAAGGGGCGGCGGGGATCAGCGCGCTTCGGTCCCATCATGTCCTGCGTCTCCTATCGAAGTGTCTGGCGTGCCGCTGCCTTCAGCGGCCGCCCCGGTCGCACGCGCTCGCAGCGACTGCCACCAGGCCAGCCGCTTGCCGATGTCGCGCTCGAACCCGTACGGTCCCGGCTCATAGAAGGTACGCGCCTCGAGCTCCGTGGGGAGGTAGTCCTGCGGCGTATACGCGTCCGGTGCGTCGAATGCGTACTGGTACCCGTGCCCGTATCCGAGTTCCTTCATGAGACCGGTGGGGGCGTTGCGCAGGTGGAGCGGCACCGGCGCGGACGGGGTGGCCCGGGCAGCCTCGAGTGCCGCCTTCCACGCCACGTACACCCGGTTCGATTTCGGAGCCGTCGCGAGGTAGACCACGGCTTCAGCCAGCGCGAGATCGCCCTCGGGCGAACCGAGCCGCTCAAAGGTCTGCGCCGCGGCCAGCGCAATCGGCACGGCCTGCGGGTCGGCGAGTCCAATGTCTTCGGTCGCCATGCGGATCATGCGGCGCGCAATGAAACGCGGGTCTTCCCCGCCCTCGATCATGCGCGCCAGCCAGTACAACGCGCCCTGCGGATCACTCCCGCGCAGCGCTTTGTGCAGCGCCGAGATGAGATTGTAGTGCTCCTCGCCAGACCGATCGTAGCGCGGCATGCGGCGCTGCGCGGCGTGCGTCACGTGCGTGATCTCGATCGGCATGCCGTCGGGCACAAGCGCCGCGGCAGCTTCCAGCACGCCCAGCGTGCGCCGTGCGTCGCCGTCGGCGATGGTGGCAAGCTGCGCGATCACATCATCACTCATGCTGAGCGCGCGCGCACCGAGTCCCCGCGTCACGTCGGAGAGCGCACGACGCACGAGGGCGGACAGCTCCTCCGTGGAGAGCGACTGCAGCACCACCACACGCGCTCGCGACAGGAGCGCGCCGGTCAGCGCGAACGACGGGTTCTCGGTGGTCGCCCCCACCAGCACCACGGTGCCGGCCTCCACGTGCGGCAGGAACGCGTCCTGCTGCGCGCGGTTGAAGCGGTGAATCTCGTCCACGAAGAGCAGCGTGGAGCGTCCGAGTGCGCGACGGTTGGCTGCGTCGGCCACCACTTCACGAACGCGCGCCACACCGTCGGTGACGGCCGAAAAGGCCACGAACTCCGCATCGGTGGACTGCGCGAGCAATCGCGCGAGCGTCGTCTTGCCGACGCCCGGCGGCCCCCAGAGAATCATCGAATCGATCACCCGCCGATCGATGGCGGCGCGCAGCGGTGCCCCCGGCCCCAGCAGCTGCGCCTGCCCCACGAACTCCTCGAGCGTGCGCGGACGAAGGCGCGAGGCGAGCGGCTCGGGAAGCTGCGCGGCAAAGAGCGAGGTCACGACGCCCCAACCGGTTCGAGCGCGAGCAGCTGCACGACCTGCGCGACCGCGGCGCGGAGTGTTGGCGCATCGGCGATCGGCGCACGTTCGGGACGCCAGTCCGCCGTCGGCGCTTCGGGCCGCTCGGAGAAGCCCATGGCGTCCAGCAGATACACCCAGCGATCGGAACGGGCGTAGATCACGAGGCCAAGTGCCGGCGTGATGGTGAGCTGCTCGTCGGCGGTGTACACGCTCACTTCGACTCCCCCGTGCAGCACCAGCGGGCGCTGCAGCGGCGTCAGTGCGGCGCGTACGTCAGCCAGCGAACGCATTTCACCTCGCCAGCTCTGCGTGTCTCGCGCGGACTCGATCGCGATATCGACCTCGCCGTCCAGATGCTCGAGCAGACTCAAATACACCCGCAGCAGTCGTTCGGCCGTGCTCCACACGACACACTCCACCAACGGTCCACGCTGCCCGACCACGTACCAATCGTTGGCCGGTCGGAAGCGCGGCACGCGCCACTCGGTGTCGGACTCGCTGCTTGACACCGTCACGACTCCTTGGCCGAGGCGAGCCGCAGCGCCTCGCTGGTGAGCGCGTCCGGCACATTGCGCGTCGGATCGTCGAGCACGAACGCGACGAGTCCCTGCAGCACGCGTCCCAGCATCGGACCATGCGGAATGCCGGCTCGGCGCAGGTCGTCCCCGTCAACGGCCAGATCGGCGATGTCGAGTGGGTCGCGAAACGCGATAGTCACCAGGCGGCGATACACGCGGCGCCATCGGGAGGCGGAGGGCGCGGGCTCGCCGGCGGCGTCCGCCCCCCAGAACATCGCGGACGCGAGGCGTCCAAAGGCCGATACCCGGAGCCGACCGATCTGTGCAGCCCAGCGGCGCAGCGCGGCGTCCGGCATGGGCGCTCCGGTGAGCAGGCGGTCGGTGATCTCCGGACCGAGGGTACGCCACGCGTTCACCAACGCGCCCACGGTACTGATGTCCAGGTTGGAGAACTTGAGGTCGCGCAACACGCGGGGAGCCGCTTTGCCATCGAGGGCGCAGAGCAGCGCCGCGATGCGCAGCGATCGGCGTAGCGGCCGCGTGCGCGGTCCCGGGAGGGCGAGGGCGTCGGTAGCGAGCAGGTAGCGATCCGGGACGTTGGCCAGCGCCGGGATCAACGTGCCGAAGGCGCCGCTCTCCCGCCACAGGGCGAGCGCCGTGGACGGCCGGCGTACCTGCTCCATGGTCTTCTCCAGCTCCTGTTTCACCCGCTCCGCCGACAGGCGTCCAAGATGCGGCGCGGAACGACAGATGCCCTGCCATGTGGCCGGCTCGATGCGGAAACCGAAGCGCGCGGCGAACCGGATGGCGCGCAGCGCCCGCAGCCGATCTTCCTCAAATCGGGCGTCCGCATCGCCGACCGCGCGAACGAGCGCACGCTCGAGGTCGCCCTGTCCATCGAACGGGTCGTGCAATCGCTCTGCGATGGGGTCCCAGGCGATCGCGTTGATCGTGAAGTCCCGTCGCGCCAGGTCGTCGTTGAGCGACACCCCGAACTCGACTTGGGCGTGCCGACCATCGGTGTGCACATCTCGGCGAAAGGTGGTGACCTCGTGCATGTGCCCATTGGCATCGAGCACACCGATCGTGCCGAACTGAATGCCCACCGGGATCGTGCGCCGGAACAGCTTGCGCACGACCTCTGGCCGCGCGGAGGTCGCCAGATCCCAGTCCAAATGGTCGATGCCGAGCAAGGCATCGCGCACCGCGCCGCCCACGCACCAGGTCTCGTGACCGGCGTGCACGAGCGTTCGGGCGATCTCCAGGACCGTCGCGGGGGGCTGCAGGGCGGAGGCGGAGACTATCCGCAGAGCACGCTCCCGCCGTTCACGTTGACCACTTCACCGGTCACGTGGCGTGCCAGATCTGAGCAGAGGAAGGCGATCGGACCGGCGATGTCGGCCGCCGAAGCGACGCGGCCGAGCGGAATGGCGGCCTCGATGGCCGAGCGTCCCTCGCCCGCGAAGGGGCGGCTGACGGCGTCGGTATCGACCCAGCCGGGGGCGACCGTATTGACGGTGATATCGCGCGGGGCGAGCTCCACGGCGAGCGACTTCACGAACGAAATCACCGCGCCCTTGCTTGCCGCATAGTCGGCGTGGAACGCCTCGCCGCGCTGGCCGGCGGTGCTCGACACGATCACGATCCGACCCCCCGCGCTGACCCGTCGCGCCGCGAGTCGGCATCCATAGAAGACGCCGTCGACGTTCAGCGCCAATGTGGAACGCCAGCGATCGTCGTCCAAGTTTTCCACAGCGACGGGCAAATCGGGCCAAACACCGGAGTTACCCACAAAGATATCCACACCACCGAGCTCGGCGAAGGCGTGATCGAAGAGCGCCTCATTCCCCTGTAATGTGGACAAGTCCGCTTGATGTGGAAAAGCAAGCACGCCGTGGGAGGCGCACCTGGTCGCGACGTCGTTCGCCTCGGCCGTCCTGCTGCGATAGCCGATGACGACGTTGGCGCCGGCACGCGCGAGCAGCTCGGCCGTCGCAGCACCGATGCCACGCGATCCGCCGGTCACGATCGCGCGCTTGCCTTCAAGTGAAATCAGAGGGGATCTCATGTGATAACTGACATTAGGTGGTACACCATAAAGATATGTGAAACTGTTGTTTAGAGAATAGCGGTAGCACGTCACATCAGATCGTCCCTTCGATGGACTCGCAAATGAGGTGCTGAAGGCACAAGTGGATCTCTTGAGCGCGATCAGTGCGATCGGTCGGCACGATCAGCATGAGATCACTCAGCGCGCGCAGCGCACCTCCGTCTCGCGCGGCCAGCGACAGCACCGGCACCCCTTTCGCACGCGCGGCCTTCGCAGCTTCCAGCACGTTCGGCGAGTTGCCCGATGTGGAATGAATTATCAACAAATCACATTCCTTTGCGAGCGCTTCGATCTGTCGAGAAAATATGTGATCGAAGCCGATATCGTTGCCTGCAGCAGTCAACAGCGACGTGTCCGTCGTGAGTGCGATCGCCGGATACGCGCGACGATTCTTCATGTAGCGCACCACATACTCGGTGGCCATATGCTGCGCATCGGCCGCCGATCCGCCGTTTCCGCAGAACAAAAGCGTGCCCCCACCCTCCAACGTGCGGCGCACCATGGCGGCCGCTTCCGCAATCTGCGGGGCCAACTGGTCGGCCGTTCGACGGGCGGTCTCAGCGAGGTCGTACAGCGCCTTGGTGATCGACTCGGACATGCAGCGGGCTTCGGATGGGGGGAGATGCGCTGGCAGCGCGCCACAGTGCGCGCCACCACGACCCCCGCAATATGGCAGCCCGCGTCCTCCGCCGGAGCTACCGACCTACCGCCCGAAGAGTCGTTTGATGCGCTGCAGCGCCCCACCAGTGGACAGCGGTGGTACCGGCTCGGGGTCCTCGTCGGCCAGCACGAGCTCCGCATTGCGGCTCGTAAGCAGCGCCACTTGGTCCGCCGAGGCGCCCTGCTCCAGCAGCCAGTCCCGACCGGCGGCGAGCGAGCGCCGGTCCCCATGGTTGTCCGACGCGAGAATGTCCACCAGGCCGGCGGCCAGCAGATCGCGCGCGATCTCACTCGGCGCGCCGCGCCCGAGCAGCACCGTCACATCGGTCTGAATCACCACGCCGAGCTTCCGGAACTCGCGCACCAGCTCCACGGTGCAGCCGTAGTACCGCTCCGGGTGCGCCAGAATCGGAGTGCGACCAGAACGCGCAATGCGTCTCAGCTCGCTCAGGGCGCCACGGGGAATACCGCCAATGCTGAACTCCACCAGTAGCGCCCGGGAGTCGCCGAGCGTGAGGTCGGGGTGCGTGAGATCCACCCCGGGCTGGTCAAGCATGATCTCCCACCCCAGCGCCAGCGCCGGCGCGGGCACGTGGGCCCGCAGCGTCTCCAGAATCGCGCGGTGCGCCGCAATCGGTGCGGCTACAGCCTGCGACGCCTGCAAGTGCGGGGTGCACACCAGTAGCGTCACCCCGTCGTCCCGGAAGCGCTCCAGAATCGGCACACTCACCTCGAGCGAGGGGGAACCGTCATCGACCCCCGGGAGGAGGTGCGTGTGCAGGTCGATCAGGACGCCTCCGGAATCTCCGCGATTCGGATCATCGAGTCAGCTGCCAGCCGCTCCATCGTATCCGGCGCATCGGCCGCGGCCTCGAACGCGTACGTCACGAGGGCATCAACCGCGAGCAGGTCGAGCGCCGAGGCGCGATTGGTCGCGCGCTCGGCAAGCAGGGTGGCGAGACGTGCTTCACCGGCCGCCAGACAGACGGCCGGCACGTCGGCATAGGGACGATGCGCGTCCGCCGACAGCAACTCGCGCAGCCGGTGATGCAGCGCCGGCGGCGGCGGAGGCGTGAGCTGATCCAACCACGCCGACACGGTCGCGGGGCTCACGCTCATGCGCCAGCAGCCGCCACGATGCCGGCCGCAGCGCCGAGCGCCTCGTCGAGTCGCGCCGGATCCGGCAGGCCGGCCTGTGCCATGTGCGGCTTGCCGCCGCCACGACCGCCCACGATCGCGGCGATGTCGCGCACGAGGGCATCGGCCCGAATGCCGCGCTCGCGCAGGTCATCGGTCACGACCACCAGCAACGCCGCCTTACCATCGCCGAAATCGGCGCCGAGCACGCCGACGCCCGAACCGAGCCCCTCGCGAATCGCGTCGCCCACGGCCTGCAGCGACTTCGCGTCGGGCGCGTCCACGCGAGACAACACCAGACCCAGCCCCCCGGCATTCTGCTTGCCGGCGAGCAGCGTGCCCACGATTCCGCCGCCGGCGCCGCCCCCACGCTGGGCCTCATCGAGCCGCTTCTCGAGAGAGCGACGCTCCTCGATCACCGAATCGACTTTGCGCTCGAGCGCCTCGAGCCCCGCCGTGCCGCCGCCCAGGTTCACCTTGAGCTTCTGGCCCACGTGTACGAGCGCACGGTCGCGTTCGCTGAGCAGACCGAAGGCTCGCCGCCCCGTCACCGCCTCGATGCGTCGCACGCCGGCCGCCACGCCACCTTCGCTCACGATCCGGAAGAGCCCGATCTCGGCCGTGTTCCGCACGTGCGTGCCGCCGCACAGCTCCATGCTGAGCCCGGCGATGTTCACCACGCGCACCACATCGCCGTACTTCTCCCCGAACAGCGCCATCGCGCCGGACGCCACAGCGTCGTCGTAGCTGCGTTCGGTGATCTCGACCGGAGCACCCTGCCAGATCCCTTCGTTCACCAGCTGCTCGATCGTAGCCAGCTGCGCGGCGTCGATCGGGCCGTGGTGCGTGAAGTCGAAGCGCAGTCGATCCGGCGCGACCAGCGAGCCGGCCTGATGCACATGCTCGCCGAGCTGCTCGCGCAACACGGCGTGCAGCAGGTGCGTGGCCGTGTGGTTGCGCTCGGTGTCCTTGCGTCGCCCGGATGGCACAGTGGCCGAGACCGAGCCGAAGGCAATCGTGCCCGTGGCCGTCCCGATGGCCGCGATGCGTCCGTCGGCCTTCTTCACGTCGGTCACGTCCACGCGCCAACCGTTGCCCACGATCTCGCCGTGGTCGCTGACCTGGCCACCCGACTCCGCATAGAACGGCGACTCGCGCAGCATCACGGCCACACGGCCGTCGTCGAGGGTGCGGACCGCCGTGACCTCGGTGAGTACCTCGGTCGTTGCATAGCCCACGAATGCACCATCGAGTGCCTGCTCCCCGGCCCGCTCCCACGCGGCGGGATTGGCGAAGTCGTCGGCCGCGACCGTGAGCCCGCGCGCCTTGCGATCATCCTGCGACTGCTTGCGCTGCGCCGACAACGCGGCCTCGAAGCCCGCGATATCCACGAGATAGCCGCGTTCGCGCGCCATCAGCTCCGTAAGGTCTACCGGGAAGCCGTAGGTGTCGTAGAGGCGGAACACGTCCTCACCCGCGATCTGCCCGCGCATCGCGAGCGATCCCTGCGTAGAGCCAAGCGGCGCAAGCTCGTCGAAACGCGCCATGCCACCGTCGATCGTGGCCAAGAATCGCTCCTCTTCGGCTCGCGTGGTGGCGAGCAGATGCGAGCGACGCTGCTGCAGCTCGGGGTACAGGTCGCGCATGGCATCGATCACGGCTTCCACCACGTGCACCAGCGTGGGCTCGCGGCGCCCCAGCAGCCACGCGTGACGCACCGCGCGGCGCAGAATGCGGCGCAACACGTAGCCGCGCCCTTCGTTGCTCGGGAAGACGCCGTCCGCCAGAAGGAACGCCACCGCGCGCGCATGGTCCGCAATCACGCGATACGACGCGGAGTCGACCACGCGACCATCAGCCGTGCGCGCCGTTCCGTCACCTGCGCCGGGACGCCAGGGATACGGCAGTCCCACGATCTGCTCGACCTTCTCGATGTACGGCCGGAAGAGATCGGTGTGAAAGTTGTTCGTCACGCCCTGCTTCACCGCCGCAATGCGCTCCAGCCCCGCCCCGGTATCCACGCTCGGCTTCGGCAGCGGCACCAGGGTGCCATCCGGCTGCCGGTCGTACTGCATGAAGACGAGGTTCCAGATCTCGAGAAAGCGTCCCGCTTCGGCGCCCTCCACGAAGTCGTCCTGCGAGAAGTCGAAGACACTGCTGTCCGTCCACGCGCCCTCGGCGCCCTGCGGCACGGCCCAATCCTTCGCCAGCGCTGCGAGGTCCACGTAAATCTCGGAGCAGGGACCGCAGGGACCGGTGTCGGCCATCTGCCAGAAGTTGTCCTTGTGACCGAGTCCGAAGATTCGATGCTCCGGCATGCCCGAGATCTCGCGCCACAGCTGCCGCGCTTCATCGTCCTCGTAGAACACCGTCACGCGCAGATGCTCCGCCGGCAGCCCCAACTCCTGCGTCACGAACTCCCACGCGAACCGAATGGCATCGCGCTTGAAGTAGTCGCCAAACGAGAAGTTGCCGAGCATCTCGAAGAAGGTGTGATGCCGGGCGGTGTGCCCCACCTGCTCGAGATCGTTGTGCTTGCCGCCGGCACGCACGCACTTCTGCGACGTGGTGGCTCGACGGCCAAAGCCGGAGTCCTCGAGACCGAGGAACACCTTCTTGAACGGCACCATGCCGGCGTTGGTGAACAGCAGCGTGGGGTCGTCGCCGGGGACGAGCGAGGCCGACGGACGAATCACGTGGCCGTGGCGTTCGAAGAACGCGAGGAAGCGGGAGCGGATCTCGGACGATTGCATAGGGTGCAAATATATGCCCGCCGAGTGGCAATGTGGGGCTAGTCCTCGCTGCTGCGCGCCCCGCGCAACACGGCGCGCACGGCATCCGACACATGGCTGCCGCTGAACCCGCGGCGCAGCAGGAAGCCGGTGAGCCGGCGACGTTGCACCTCGGGCGCGTAGCTGCGAAGCGCACGCAGCCGCTTCTCGGCGGCCGACCGGCACAGTGCGCCCTCATCGATCTCTTCCTCACCGGCGACGGCTTGCACGGCGGCATCGATCGCGGCCCGGTCCACTCCTTTGCGCATGAGCGACTGCCGTACGCGACCGGTCCCCTCGCCTCGCTGAAAGCGCGATGCGGCCTCGGCGCGCGCGACCGCGGCATCATCGAGGAGGCCGAGCGATTCGAGGCGTGCGAGTGCCTGCTCCACGATCTCGGCATCGGGCTCATGCGCCTGCAGCCGTCTCGCAAGTTCGCGACGAGTGCGACGCGCCCGCGCGAGCGACCCCAGCGCGCGATCGAGCACGGCCACAAAGCGATGGGATGCCTCGAGCTGCGCCACTACGTGGCCCTCGAGTGCTGTGCCGGCGCGCAGCGCGGGTAGCGTGCCGATGGTGTCGGCGTCCACCAGCCACTTACGGTCGTCGGCCAGGCGCACGCGATAGCGCCCCGGCTTGCGAGGATGCTCGCTCACACTGGCCAACTCGCCCGGAGTTCCGGGCGGAAAAAGAGCCGAGGGGCTACTCACGATGAGCCGTGGTGATCCGGGCACCACTTCACACCGCGAGCGACCCCTCGGCCCTCGCCTTCCGGCATCGCGCATGACGCGCTCGATGCCTCGCTTACTCTTCCGCCTCTGCGGCCGGCGGTTCTTCCGGAAGCTCGCCACCAGGCTTGATGCCCAGTACCGCCTTCACCTTCTCCTCGATCTCCGCCATGAGCACCGGGTTGTCCTTGAGGAACAGCTTGGCGTTCTCACGGCCCTGTCCGATGCGCTGGTTGCCGTAGCTGTACCACGCGCCGGCCTTGTCGATGATCCCCGACTCGGCACCGATGTCGACCAACAGCGACACGTGCGAGATCCCTTCGGCGTACATGATGTCGAACTCCGCCTGCTTGAACGGCGGTGCGACCTTGTTCTTCACCACCTTCACGCGTACGTGCGATCCCACGACTTCGTCCTTGTCCTTCACCGGACCGATGCGACGAATGTCGAGACGCACCGAGGCGTAGAACTTGAGCGCCTTGCCACCCGTGGTGGTCTCGGGGCTGCCGAACATCACGCCGATCTTCTCGCGCAGCTGGTTGATGAAGATCACCGACGTCTTCGACCGCGCGATCGCACCGGTGAGCTTGCGCAGCGCCTGACTCATGAGACGTGCATGCAGACCCACCTGCATCTCGCCCATGTCACCTTCGATTTCCGCCTTCGGCACGAGCGCAGCCACCGAGTCGACAACCACGATGTCGACGGCGCCAGAGCGCACGAGCACTTCACAGATCTCAAGCGCCTGCTCACCCGTATCGGGCTGCGAGATCAGCAGGTTTTCGACGTCGACCCCCAACTTCTTTGCGTACTCCGTGTCGAGCGCGTGTTCGGCGTCGATGAACGCGGCCACACCACCCGCACGCTGCGCATTGGCCACCACGTGCAAGCAGAGCGTGGTCTTGCCGCTCGACTCCGGTCCGTAGATCTCAGTGACACGACCGCGCGGGATGCCGCCGATGCCGATGGCCGAATCGAGATTGATTGCGCCCGTGGGAATGCACTCGACGCGAACCTTTGCGTCCGTACCCAGTCGCATGATCGAGCCCTTGCCGTGGGACTTCTCGATCTGCGCGATTGCGAGCGCCAGGGCCTTGCGCTTGTCGTCGTGCGATGTGCTGACGGCCATGTTTCCACCCGTGTTGGTGAAGGTGAGGTGCGACGCCCTGGCTGAAACGGAATCTACCCCGCGTGCGAACTCGGCCAAGACCCGAACAAACTACGAAAGAACTCCGCCGTGGACAACCCCGGACTTTTCCACAATACCACCCTACCCATCCGCCAGCGAGAACGCGTCCTCCACGTGCCGGACCCGAACCCGCTCCCTCTCCACGAGCACACCCACCACGTCGAACCGGTAGGTCGCCCCCGGCACCCCGTGCCGATCCACCCAGACATGGGCCGATCGACTCATCTCGCGCCGCTTGCGCCAGTGCACCGCCTCGAGCGGCGACCCGAACCCGCCCCCCTGACGCGTCTTCACCTCCACGAACGCGATCACGCTCCCGCGCTGCATGACCAGATCCACGTCGCGGTGCCCGCTGCGAAAGCGATGCGCCAGCACCGACCACCCCGCGCGGCGCAACCAGCGCGCCGCGATGCGCTCTCCCTGCAGCCCCAACGCCTGCCGCGCTTTCGACATGGGCAGATCATAGCGCGACCCTCTGACAGCGCCATCACCAAAAGCACGCCGCCATCATCGTATTGCCGTCACCGCGTCCCACCTCCAGTTTGACGCAACGTTTCGCGCCGAGTGCGCGTGCTCTCTGTCTCTCTGCCCAACACGCCATGCCCCGTTCCCGGCTCGGGTCGGTCGGCGCCCTGCTCCTGCTCGGTGTCGCTGGCTACGTCGGTGCACGTCCGATCGGGCCGCTGCCGGCCCTCGGTCCCCTGCTCGATCCTGCCAATGGCCTCTGGGCCTCCGTGCGCACCGCCGAGCTGCCCCCGATCGCGGCCGGCACGATTCCGGGGCTGCAGGGCGAGGTCTCCATCACCTACGATGACCGCGGCGTTCCGCACATCTTCGCCACCAACACGCTCGACGCGTATCGCGCGCTCGGATACGTCGTGGCTCGCGATCGGCTCTTTCAGATCGACCTGCAGACGCGCGCTGGCGGGGGCACGCTTACCGAGCTCGTTGGCGAGCGCGCGCTGCCGCTCGACCAGAGCACCCGCGCGCTGGGCATGCCGCGCGCGGCTGAACAGCGCGTACTCGGCGCCGATACCACCACACACACGTGGCGCATGGCCGCGGCCTACACCGACGGGGTGAATGCATGGACACGCGGGCTCGCCGCGCGCGACATGCCGGTGGAGTACAAACTGCTCGGCCGTGAACCGCGCCTGATCGGTCCGGTGGACGTGATGCACATGATGAATCGCATGGGCTACACGCTCTCCTCGTCGGAAGACGAGTTGCGTCATCTGCGCGCCGCGGCCCGTATCGGGTCGGCTGCAGCGCTCGCGCTGTTCACACCGCACTCCCCCATCGTCGAGCCGATTCAGCCGAACGGCCAGAAGGCGCCACGCCGAGATCCGATCACGCTGCCGGCACCCGGCGCGCCGGACTCCACGGCGCTCGCCCTCCTCAATGCGCTCGGTGACGCCAACGTGCAAGTCGCCCTCGGGCTTCCTGAACGCGGTCCGGACGCCGTGGGCAGCAACAACTGGGCGGTTGCGCCATCGAAATCCGCCACCGGACATGCGCTGCTCGCTGGTGATCCGCACCTCGAACTCACGCTGCCGTCCATCTGGTACGAAGCGCACCTCGTGGTGCCCGATTCGCTCGATGTCTCCGGGGTGACCATTCCCGGTCTGCCCGGCATCGTGATCGGCTTCACACGCGATGTCGCGTGGACTTTCACGAACGTGGGCGCCGATGTCATGGACTTCTACCTCGAAGAGGTGGACGATCCGATCAGCCCCACGCAGTATCGGCTCGATGGCGAGTGGCAGCGGCTTGAACGCCGAGTGGAACGCTATCTCGATGGCAACGGCGATCTGCTGGTCGAAGACACGTTGCGGTTCACGCATCGCGGTCCGCTGCGCCGCATCAACGACCGCTGGATCTCGCATCGGTGGACCGTGCTCGAAGGAGACGGTCGAGAAATCGAAGTCTTCGACCGAGCGGCGCGCGCGACATCCGCGAAGCAGCTGCTCGATGGCCTGGCCGCACACTTCCTCGCGCCGGCGCAGAACATGCTCGCCGCCGATCGCCAGGGCGTGATCGCCATTCGGTCCACCGGTCGCTACCCCATTCGTCCCGACAGCGGGCGCGGCGACGTGCTGCGCGATGGGTCGACACGTCGCAGCGACTGGCTGGGCGATTGGGCCGTGTCGGAGTACCCACAATCGTTTTCCCCCGCGCAGGGGTATCTGGCGTCGGCGAATCAGCAGCCGATGGACCCGCGCGTCGAGCCGCGCTACATGGGGACCGATTGGGAGCGACCCTGGCGGGCGATTCGCATCAACGAACTCATGCGCAGCACCGACCTCGCCACCGTGAACGACCTGCGCGAGTGGCAGACCGAACCGCGCAGCGCCCGTGCCGATGCGTTCGTGCCCGCGTTCGTGCAGGCCGCGCGCACCGGCCCGCCGAAGCCGTCGCTGGTGCGCGGTGGTCAGCTGCTCGCCGATTGGGATCGTCGCTACACACGAGACAATCAACGCGCGCTGCTCTTCGAGGCGGCGATGTCGGAGCTCTCCCGTCGCCTGTGGGATGAGCTGCGCGACGCACCGGAGCCCGGGTCGCCGTCTGGCCCCATTCCCACCGACATGATGACCGCGATGTTGCTCGACAGTCCCACGAGCCCGTGGTGGGACGAAGTCGGCACAAATACAATCGAGACGCGCGACGACATTCTCGCCGACGCGCTGGCCGCCGCGTACGATGATCTGGTCGCGCGCATCGGCGAGCCCGACAGCGGCGCGTGGGTGTGGTCGTCCCACCGCACGGCCACCATCAATCACCTCTTGCGCATTCCCTCGCTCGGACGCAGCGGGGTTGCCATGCAGGGAGGCAACGGCACGCTCAATCCGTCCACCGGTGCCGGTACGCACGGCGCGAGTTGGCGCATGGTGGTGGAGTTGGGCGACGAGGTCCGCACCCTGGCGACCTATCCCGGCGGACAGTCCGGCCACCCGGCGAGCGTGCGCTACGACGACCGCTTGCGCAGTTGGCGAGAGGGACTGCTCGACACGGTGCGCACGCCGCGCACGCAGGCGGAACTGCCGTTTGCCCAGCGACGCGCCCAGCTTACGCTCACACCGGAGGCGCGATGAGCATCGTGCGTATCGTCGCGCTGGCGTGCGTGGTCGCCGCCGCCACGTGGGTCATCGGGTGGTGGAGCGTGCCGCTGTGCGGCGCGGGCTTCGCGGTGCTCCGGCGCGGCTCGGCAGGGGTCGTGCGCGAAGCGACGCTGGGCGCCATGCTCGCGTGGGCTGGCTTGCTGGCGTATCAGGTGGTGCACCCGGCGTTCGGCCGGCTGGCCGCCTCGGCGGGAGCCGCGATTCCGTTGCCGACGCCGGTGCTGCTGCTCGTGGCCGTGCTGTTCGCGGGGGCGCTCTCGGGCAGCGCGGCGCGGCTGCTCGAGGAGCGCTGACGCGTGCGCAGGGCGCTCTGGCGCGTGGCCTCGGCGATCAGCGATCGCGCGCGGCCAAGATGACGGCCGGGTCGTCGCTGATGATCCCCTGCACGCCGAGCGCCCAGTAGCGCTCGGCCTCGGCCGCGTGATTCACCGTCCACACATGCACCACCCCGCCGCGACGGCGCATGAGTCGGGCGAACGCACCGATCGGGACCGGGAATCCGTTGTGCGTGGGAGGAATGCACGCGGCCACGAACGGAGCGTCCGGTCCTCGCAATCCGAGCAGCGCGGCAGGCAGCATGCGCACGAGGTCGGCAGTGCACGCGCCTAGCGCCATGGGCCCACCGGCGAGCGGGCGAACACTCGCCGCGTTGAAGCCGGCCACGATCACGCGCCGCTCGGCCGCATGCCGCGCAATCATCGCGCGCGTTGCCTCCGTCGCGGCCGGTGTCTTCAACTCCACGATCATCGGCAGCGTGGGGAACTCGGCCAGCACTGCATCGAGCGTGGGAATGCGCACGCCGCGATCGCGCCACGGAAACGTGCGGCCGCCGTCGGCCGTGAAGTGGTGACCGGCATCGACCTGCGCGAGCTCGGCGAGCGTGTACGACGCAATCGCCCCGCGGCCGCTCGTGGTGCGTTCGAGCGTGGGATCGTGGTGCAGCACCGGAATCCCGTCACGCGTCACGTGCACATCGAACTCGAGCGCATCCACGCCCAGCGCGACCGCCTCTCGCAGGGACTCGAGCGTGTCCTCGGGCGAATGCGCACGATTGCCGCGGTGCCCGATGACGGGGCGTGCGTGGGGGTCGAGCAGGATGGTCATGGTGCGTGAACAGTAGCGGAACGACTGACGGGGCGACGCTCCACTGTGGGAACGTCGCCCCGTCGCCGCGCCGACCAACCGGCCAATCTCAGAACGTGTACTGCAGACGCGTCATCACCAGGCGTCCCAGCTCCGGCGCTCCGGGGAAGGTGCGCACCTTCTTGTCGAAGATGTTCTGCGCGTTGATCGACCAGAGCAGCTGCTGCGTACCGATGTTGAATTTCTTGGCGACCTGCAGGTCGAGCTGGGCGATCTCCGGCACACCTTCGTAGCAGTAGGCACCGGCGGGAACCGGGTTGCACAAGTTGGGGCCAGTCTGTGCGTTCGGCACGAAGCCGGGATTCCCCTGCGGAATCGCGAACGCCACGTTGGTGGCGTACACGCCCGAGTTCACTTCGTGGGCCTCGGAGTAGCGACCGCGCGCTTCGACGCTAAGTCCGCGCAGGCCGTCTTCAAAGCGCACGCCGAGCGTGCCGCGATTCCTCGGCGAGTTTGCCATGAGCGGCTGGCCGTTACCGCCCGGAATGCCGTCGAACACGTTCCGGTTCATGTGGCTGAACGTGGCGTCGAGCGTGACCCGAGGCGTCACGGAATAGCTGCCGCCCACATCGATGCCGGTGACCCAGATGTCCTCGTCCACCGAGAAGTACGTGGCGTAGACCGCGTTCGGACGAATGATGTCGCCGTCGAAGGTGACGGTGCCGAGCGGAGCCGGGGCGAGCTGTCCGGCCAGCGCCGGCGCAAGTCCGCCGGCGATACCGCCGGCCAGCTGCTGAATCTGGGCGGGCGTAAGCGGCGTGTTCTGGCCGAGGAACTGTCCCACGAACGCGCCAACCTCACCACCAATGTACTGCCCGAGATTCTGTCCGTTGAAGAACACGCTTGGTGTCACGAGGGCGGCCGACGTGCCCACGTCACCACGCTGCTGGCGCCACACCGCCACATCGAGCGTGGCGCGCTTGCCGATCACGCCCTTGTAGCCAACCTCATACGTGTTGTTGAACGAGGCCTCGAGCGGACGCACGCTGGTGAGGTCACCCGGCGTGAGATTGGTCAGCGCACTGGTCAGGAGTGCGACGCGCGTCTGCAGCTGCGCGTTCGTCGGATTCCGTGAACCGAGATGCTGCACCAGCCCCTGAGCCATGGCCCCCCCAAGGGCCTGCGCCTGCGCCGCCGGGAAACCGGCCTGCTGCAGCGCACCCACCAGCGACGGCGTAATGCTCCCTTGAATCGCGGTACCGTTGCGCTGGACCAGCGGGCCGAACGCCGAGCCGGCGCGCGCATCCACATACTCCCCGTTGCCCACCAGCGGCGACTTCATGCAGTAGTCGCCAAAGGCGCTCCCGCTGCATCCCTGCCGGAACGCCCATCCTTCCTTCGGGCGGTTGCCGAGCGCGCGCACATCGTAGCCCGACCCACCCACATTCGGCGCGTTGATGAGGTCGAGGAAGAAGGCGAAGTTTGCCGGCGTGCTGAAGGCGCGATTGTAGCTGACGCGGAAGTTCTGATTCGCCGACGGCTTGAACACGAGGGCGGCACGCGGCGAGAAGAAGTTCCCCTCGATCACGTTGTTGGCGTCGAAGCGGCCGGCGAGCAGGATGTCGAGCTTGTCGGTGGGACGGGTGGTGGACTGCACGTAGGCGCCGTACTCGGTGACGTTGTCGATGTCCTCGTTCGCACCGTTGATCGTGTTCAGCGTCTGCGGGTTCGTCCAGATGTAGTCGAGCCCGTACGTGAACGTCTGCTTGTTTTCCGCCATGTCGACGCCGTGCTGCAGCTGGAAGGCCGCCACGCGCGACTTGTCGGCGATCGGCTGTCCCGAGCGCAACAGGTACGTGCCCTCGCTGGATATGCCACTGTCGTTACCGGCATCGCTCATGTTGATGAACGCCTGCGCGAACAGTCGATTCCACCGCACTCGCTGCTGGATGTTGGTGTACGTCCAGTTGCGGATCTGCGCACTGCCGTTGGCGCCCGTGAGTTCGATGCCGTTGCCCACGTTGGTGTGTCCGACCGTGGAGATCAGTTCGAGACCATCACGGGGCCGTACGTCAACGCGGGCTTCACCGGTGAACTTCTCGAGGTTGAAGTTGCGCACGTTCGATTCCCCGCGACGTCCCTCCGGCGCGAACTGCGAGAACAGAATCGGCTCGCCCGGATCGGTGTAGTTCCAGTCGTTGCCGCGCATGACTTCGCCCGACACCTTGTAGCCGACCTTGTCGTTCAGGGTGCCGGCGTGACGGATGCCGGTACGCAGTACGGACCGCTCGCCGCCATCGAGGCTCATGGTCGTCCCCTGTGACGTGAACGGTGACTTCGTGATCACGTGCAGCACGCCGTTGGCCGAGTTCGGTCCATACAGCGCCGAGGCGGGGCCGAGCAGGACTTCCATGCGTTCGATGTCGTCGTTCGTGCCGGTGAAGAGAAACGGCACGTTCACCCGAAGCGACGGCACGCCGGCAAACCGGTAGTCCTGCAGCATGAGCATGCTGCCCGAGAACGCGTTGTTGAAGCCGCGCGCCACGACGTTCGCCTGTGCAATGCCACCGCGATTGATGTCCACGCCGGGCGTGGCACGCAGGTTGTCGGTCACCGTCACCGCGGGACGTTCGGCGATGCGCTCGCTGGAGATCACCGTGATCTGCGCGGGCGCGTCGAGCACCTTCTCCGGCTGATTGCGCGTGCTCGTCACGGCCACGGCGGTGAGAATGTTCGAACTCTCGGAGATGCTGATGTTCGCCGTGGCGGTGCCGCTCGCGGTGACCACCACTCCCGCCTGACGGCGCTCGAGATAGCCGATGCGGCGTACGATCAGCGTGTACGTACCCACCGGCACATTCGAAATCCGGTAGGTGCCGTCATCGTCTGACACCGTGCCGAGCGTCAGACCCGCGACCTGGACCTGCGCGGCCGAGACGGGCGCACCGGTGCCGGCATCAGTCACGCGTCCGCTGATGCTGCCAGCCTGTGCCTGCGCCTGGCTCGACGCCGTCGCCAGCACGCCGGCGATCATCGAAAGCGCCGTCACACACCGGCGAAGGAAACGAAGGGACATCACACACCTCGAGAAGGGGGAGTCACCACGGATAAGTGGAGCGTCGCCGCGGATCCGGCGATCAGGGAGGGACAAGCAGAGTCGTATCGTAAAAACCGGCCAGAAGGCGACACCGGTCCGCACTCGGCAAAACAATCGTGATCCGACGGCGTTCCGTCAATACGTGGCGAAACCACCGCCGATCCGTTACTCAGCGCTCTTGACGCCCGCAAATCCGGTCGAGATCCGCCGCGCCGATCAGCACGTCGCGCGGTTTGGACGCCCCCTCGGACGGGGAGAGCACCCCGGCATCCTCCAGCTGGTCGATGATGCGCGCCGCACGGCCGTAGCCGATCTTCATGCGCCGTTGCAGCAGCGAGGTGGACCCCTGCCGCTGCTGAATCACCAGTTCGGCTGCCTCGCGGAACCGGCTGTCACGATCGCCATCAGCGCTGTCGCTACCGTCGCCGTCGTCGTCACGGCCATCGAGCGCCCGCACCGTCTCCAGAATGTCCGGCTCGTCCAGCACGGGCAGTTCTGCGCCGCTCGCGGCCGCCAATCGGCGCTCCCGCTGCGCGACGTACCAGCCAAGCAACTGCTCCGTCTCCTCACTCGAGAGGAAGGCCCCCTGCAATCGCGACGCCTCCGACTTGCCCGGCGGAATGAACAGCATGTCGCCGTTGCCGAGCAGCGACTCTGCGCCGGCCCCGTCGATGATGGTGCGGCTGTCCACCTGCGACGCCACGCGGAACGCGATCCGACACGGGAAGTTGGCCTTGATGAGGCCGGTGATCACGTTCACGCTGGGCCGCTGCGTGGCCAGAATGAGGTGAATGCCGATCGCGCGCGCCTTCTGCGCGAGCATCGCGATCGGCGTCTCCACCTCGCCCTGCACCGTCATCATGAGGTCCGCCATTTCGTCGATGACCACTACGATGTACGGCAGCGCGCCCCCGGTGTACGTGAGGTCCTCGAACGCCACATCGGGAGAGCGCGGTTTGCGCAGCGCCGCTCCCTCACCCGCCGCGTGTGCCTGCGCCCGCTTGTTGAACTCCTGCAGGTTGCGGCAGCCGTTCGCCTCCAGCAGCCGGTATCGGTCCTGCATTTCCATCACGGCCCACTTGAGCACCGCCGCCGCGTCGCGGTTGTCGGTGATCACCTTGTGGCGCAAATGCGGGAGCGTGTTGTACACGCTCAGCTCCACCATCTTCGGGTCCACCATGAGGAACCGCAGCGTGCTCGGCGTGTGTCGGTACACGAGACTGGTGATGATCGTGTTCACGCACACCGACTTGCCGCTGCCCGTGGCGCCGGCAATCAGCAGATGCGGCATCTTGGCCAGATCCGCGATCACGGCGCGCCCTTCGAGATCCTTGCCGAGTGCGATGGGCAGCGCGGCGCGTGCGCTCTGAAACTCCCGCGACTCGAGCACTTCCCGCAGCGCCACCATTTCAGGTGACGGGTTCGGCACTTCCACTCCCACCGCGCCGCGCCCAGGAATCGGCGCGACAATGCGAATGCTCGGTGCGCGCATGGCGAGCGCGAGATCATCGGCGAGCGCAGCGATCTGGCGCACTTTAATGCCGGCCGCCGGCTCGATCTCGAACTGCGTGACCGTGGGGCCGGTCGTGCGCCCCACCAGCTCGCCGTCCACCTTGAACGTGCGCAGCGTGGCCATGAGTTTGATGCCAGCCTGGTCGAGCGCCTCGCGTCCGGCATCCTCGCGACGCGCCGGCGGTGGCGAGAGCAGCGTCGTGGGCGGGAGTTCATCATCCCCCGCCTCGAACATGCGCTCGGCGTCCGCGGCCGCCGACTCGGCGAACAGGTCGCCGGTCACCGCGTCGGCACGCACCGGCTTGCGCGACTTGCGCCCGCCCTTGGCACCCAAGTCCCGCTCGGCGGCGTCCGTCGCGCTCTCCCGCAGTACATCGCGCGCGAGCGAGGGGTCGATCGCGGGCAGCTCCTCCGGCTCGGGGGCCAGTCGCTCGGCGAGCGTAGGGCGCGCTGGGCGTGCCCCCGCCGCGATGTCACGCGGCTTGGCCGGCGCCATCACCACGCGGAGCGGATTCCAGCGCACCGTGAGCACCGTGAGCGCGCTCAGCCCCAACAACCACACAATCCATGCCCCGACCGCCCCCAGGAACTTGTGGAGGTAGTGCGCCATGAACGCCCCCCAGAGGCCGGAGCTCGCCGTCCCCGAGGGCGCACCGCCGTTCACCAGCCCGATCGCTATCGGCACCAGCAGGACCACGCCTGCGCCAAGGAGCGCCGCACGCGTCGCATCCTGCGTACTCGCCCCGCCGAAGCGCCCCACCAGCCGCAGCGCCACCAGCAGGCACGCCAGCGCCACCAGCAGGGCCCCCGGCACACCGACCGCGCCCACCAGCACGCACCGCACGAAAGTACCCACCGGCCCGAACACGCCGGTGGCGTCCATGCAGGCACCGCCCACGGGCGGACGCTGGAAGAGCAGCGCACCCACCAGAAACAGCGCCAGCAGCGCCAGCGCGACGCTGCTCAGTTCACGCCGGAGCGAGGATCCGCTCACCGGTCACCTGTCGGTCAGAGTAGGTCGCCACCACGGGCGCGCGATCGAACACGAGACAGGCCGCGACATCGTCCGTGAAGCCGGCGGCGGCCAACGCGCGTGCATGCGACGCGTCCTGCGCCAGCGCCGACACGTCCCGAAGGTAGCGCGAAGCCGTTCGACGGACGAGACGAGCCGCGTCCCCCAGCTCCGCCGTGCGACAGCCGCGCGCGATTCGCGAAACCATCGCGCCGGCGCACGCGGCGTCCTCGAGCGCAAAGCGACGTTCCTGCCCCGCACAGACGAGCAGCGCATCGCGCCCCTCGCGCATCGCGGTGACCACCGCCTGCACCGTCACGGTGAAGTTGGTGAACGCCCCCACCAACACGCGCCACGCGCCGTGTGTCGCCGCAAGCGCGGACGTGCCGTTCGTCGTCGTCATGAGCACAATGCGCCCGCCAACCAACGCGGGGCGCATCTCGAGCGGCGAGTTTCCCGCATCGAAACCGGGGATCGGCAGACTGCGCCGTTCACCGGTGAGTCGTACCTCATCTCGCCCGTAGCGCTTTGCGGCATTGACCACCTCCTCAACCTCCGCAAAGGGCACCACCGCGCGCGCGCCGTTCGCCAGCGCGTCCACGATGACGGTGGACGCGCGCAAGACATCGATCACCACCACCATGCGACCCGCCACGTCGGCGGGCGTCGGAAGCGACTCGCCGAGCAGCACGTCCAATCGCACTTAGGTCGGCTCCTTGAGCAGATCAGCCCCCTCGAACTCCAGGAACTTGGTGTGCACGTCGCCGCGCATGAAGTTCGGATGCTGCATCACGCGTGCGAGGAACGGAATCGTCGTGGTCACGCCTTCCACCACAAAGCTCTCGAGCGCGATCTGCATGCGACGCAGCGCTTCGGGACGATCGCGCCCCTGCACGATCAGCTTGGCCAGGAGCGAGTCGTAGAACGGCGGCACGGTGTAGCCCGCATAGACGTGCGTATCCACACGCACCCCGGGGCCACCAGGCGGATGGAACGTGTGAATGAGCCCCGGCGACGGCTGGAAGTTGCGCGCCGGATCTTCCGCGTTCACGCGGCACTCGATCACATGCCCGCGGAACATCGGCAGCTCGCTCACGGTGAGGGGCTCGCCGGCCGCGGCACGAATCTGTTCCTTCACGAGGTCCACGCCGGTGAGCATTTCCGTAACCGGATGCTCCACCTGAATGCGCGTGTTCATCTCCATGAAGTAGAACGAGCCGTCGGTGTCGAGCAGCATTTCCACCGTGCCGGCGCCCACATAGTTGATCGCCTGCGCACCGCGCACAGCGGCATCGCCCATGGCCGCACGCAGCTCCGGCGTCATCACGGGACACGGCGCTTCTTCGATGAGCTTCTGGTGACGACGCTGCACCGAACAGTCGCGCTCGCCAAGGTGAATCACCTTGCCCTTCGAGTCGCCGAGCACCTGGAACTCCACATGCCGCGGACGCTCGAGGAACTTCTCCACGTACACGTCGCCATTGCCGAAGGCGCTGAGCGCCTCGCTGCGCGCGAGCTGAAAGGAGCGCGCAAAGTCATCGGGATCACGCGCGACGCGCATGCCCTTGCCACCGCCACCAGCGGCCGCCTTGATGATGACCGGAAAGCCGATATCGCGGGCAAAGCCGAGCGCCTCGTCCACATCTTCCACCGGGCCGGGCGTGCCAGGCACGATCGGCACACCCACCTCGCTCATGGCGCGACGGGCCGAGGCCTTGTCGCCCATCACACGGATCTGCTCCGGCGTGGGACCAATGAACGTGATGCCGGACGCTGCGCACGTTTCCGCGAACTCCGCGTTTTCGGCGAGGAACCCGTACCCGGGATGGATGGCATCCGCGCCGGTGATTTCCGCGGCCGCAATGAGGCGCGGAATGCGCAGGTAGGAATCACGACTCGGCGCGGGGCCGATGCAGACGTCGTCATCGGCGAAGCGCACGTGCAGCGATTCGCGATCCGCTTCGGAATAGACGGCAACGGTTTGAATGCCGAGCTCGCGGCACGCCCGAATGACGCGGAGGGCGATCTCACCACGATTGGCGATCAGGACCTTTTTGAACATGGCGATGGGCAGGGGGCCGACGCGCCGGAGGACGACCGTCGTCCGGCGATACCCCGCCCCGCGCCAGGCGCGGTGCCGACCCGAAAGCCAGCGGTGACGGAGCACGCCGAATGGTGGCGATTCGTTCCCGTTGCCGCCAGTCGTGGCGTCGAATCCGCGCCAATCCCGCCGGGAGCGCGCCCTGGCGCCTCCGAGTCCGTGCTAGCGCGCCGACGACCCCGGGCGGAACCCGTCGAACTCGGCTTCGCTGGACGCACTCACACCCTGCGTCTTCAAGGCGAACTCCGCCGGGCTCGACGCGTAGAACAGGGCGTTGTCGTACGAGATGACGCCCTTGCTGTACCAGGTCATCAGCGACTGGTCGAACGTCTGCATGCCATACGCCACGCTGCCTTCACGGATGAGATCGGGGATGTTCAGCGTGGCCTGCAGGTCGCGAATCTGGTCGCGCACGGCGCCGGTATTCACCAGCACCTCGCACGCCGGCACACGACCCGGCTGATCGGAACGCGGTACCAGGCGCAGCGACACGATCGCCTCGAGCGCGTTGGCGAGCGCAAAACGCACCTCGTTCTGCTGGTGCGGCGGATAGAACGACAGGATGCGGTTGATCGTGAGCGTCGCGTCTGTCGTATGCAGCGTGGAGAACACCAGGTGACCCGTGCCCGCCGCCTTGAGCGCCACGTCGAGCGTCTCGAGGTCGCGGATTTCACCGATCATGACCACATCCGGGTCCTGACGCAGCACGCGGCGCAGTGCCTGCGCGAACGTGGCCGTATCCGTCCCGACTTCGCGCTGGTTGATGTGACTCTTCACATCGCGGTGCACGAACTCGATCGGATCTTCGATCGTGATGATGTTCGCCGCGCGACGCTCGTTGATGTGGTGCACCATCGCGGCGAGCGCCGTGCTCTTGCCCGAGCCCGTGACGCCGGTGACGAGCACCAGGCCGCGTGGCTTGAGCGCAATCTGTTCGAGCACGGGCGGCAGGTTGAGCTCCGTAATGGAGTTGGCCGCATGCGCGATGGCGCGCATCGCGAAGGCCACGGTGCCCTTCTGCTGGTACACATTCACGCGGAAGCGCCCGATACCGGGCACATTGATGGCGAAGTCGGCCTCGCGCATCTCCACGAACTCGCGCAGCTGCGCTGGCGGCAGCAGATGTTCCGCGAGGGTGCGCAACTCCTCAGGGCGCAGCGGCGCCATCGGGAGTGCGATGAGGTCGCCGTGCAGCCGCAGCGTTGGGGGACGACCCACCTTGAGGTGCAGGTCGGACGCCCCCTCGATCACCATGCGCTGCAGGGCGGCCTTCAGATCGAGGCCAGCCGGCGCGGTTGTAGTGGGTTGTGCGCCGGAGACCATCGTCATGGGAAAGTTCTCAGCCGTTCGGGTCCACGCGGAAGAGCACCTGCCCGTATTCGACCGGATGCGCATCCGTCACGTTGATTTCGCGCACCACGCCGTCGACTTCGGACTCGAGCTCGTTCATGATCTTCATTGCTTCGATGATGCAGACGATCTGCCCCTTCGCGATCCGGTCGCCAACGGCCACATAGGCCTTGGCACTCGGTTCGGGTGACTGGTAGTACGTCCCCACCATCGGCGACTTGATCTCGAGCAGGGAGGACTTGGGTGCTTCCGCCTTCACGGCTTCGGCGCGCCCCCCGTCTTCGGCTGGACGCGCTGCCGCCACCGGAGGCAACACGGCGGCCGGTGCGGGCAGGGGCGCAGCCATCTGAACGGCGGCCGCTCGCTGCGGCGCACTCTTCGAGATGCGGAGCTTCATCCCCTTGTCGGACGAAATCTCGATGGAGTCCACGGTGGACGCATCAAGCATCTCGATGAGTTTCTTCACGTAGCGAAGATCAATCATGTCTGGCGGTCTCGACGACGCGGTCGGGCGGAACGACGCGGGCACCTTCGTGCCGACATCACCCCAGCGGTTACGCGATCTCCAGCAGGTCGCGGCGGTACCCGGTCAGCACCACCGGACCGTCCTCCGTCAGGAGCACGTCGTCCTCGATGCGGATGCCACCCCACCCTGCCCGGTAGATCCCGGGTTCAATGGTCACGACGGCGCCTGGTGGCAGCACACCGTCCGCGGTCTTGGCGAGTCGGGGTCCCTCGTGCACCTCGAGCCCGATCCCGTGCCCGAGGCTGTGACCGAACGCCTCACCAAAGCCGCGGTCGTGAATGTACTCGCGCGCGACCGCATCGGCATCCATCCCCCGCATTCCAGGGCGAACGGCCGCCGAAGCCCGGGCGTTCGCCTCACGCACAATCTCGTACACCGCCCGCTGCTCCTCGCTCGCTCGCCCCAGCACCACCGTCCGGGTGATGTCGGAGCAGTACCCGTCCGCGATCGCGCCAAAATCGAGCAGCACGAAGTCGCCCAGCTGGAGCCGGCGACTCCCCGCGCGCGCGTGCGGCAGCGCCGAGCGCTCGCCACTGGCCACGATCGACGGGAACGGAAATCCGTCGCTGCCCTCATTGCGCAGCGCCTGCTCCAGCGCGCCCGCCACTTGCGTCTCGGTCAGGCCAGGCGCCAAGGCCGCCAGGACCGCATCCAGTGCCCGCTCCGCCATCCCGATGGCGCGACGGATCGCGGCGACCTCCATGGCGTCCTTCCGCTCACGCAGCGTCTCCACGAGCTCGGTCGTGGGGCGCCACTGCCAGCGTCCGCCCTGCTCGAGCAAGCGCTGGAAATCGCGGTGCATGAGGTGCATCGACTCGAACCCGATGCGCTGCACGGTCAGCATGCCCCCCAGCGCGTCCCAGAGGCCGCTCCAGAGACTCTGCGGGACGATGACCACACGAGCCGCCGTCCCCACCTCCTCCTCCACCTGCGTCGCGTACCGAAAATCGGTGAGCAACACCAGCTCGCGCGCGGTGGCCACCACCAGTCCGCTGCTCCCCGAGAACCCCGTGAGCCACCGGACGCTGGCCAGACTCGAGACCAATAGCGCATCGAGATCCTGCGTGGCCAGCACGTCGCGCAGCGCCGACAGTCGGGCAGCGCGCGGATCCGGCGCTGTCACACGATCGTCCGCGCTCACACCGACGGTGCTGACTGGCGCAGACGCGTCACGAGTCCACGTACGGCGTATTCATAGCCGTCGGCACCAAGGCCACAGATCGAGCCGAGGGCTGCCGAGGCGAGCATCGAGTGCCGACGCTCGGGCTCGCGCGCATACACGTTCGTGAGGTGAACCTCAACAAACGGCGTCGCAATCGCGGACAGCGCGTCGCGCAGCGCCAAACTGGTGTGCGTGTAGGCGCCGGCATTCACCACGACCCCATCGACCGCCCCTCGCCAGCGATGGAGCACATCGATCAGCTCCCCTTCCCCGTTGTGCTGGGCGCAACGCACCTCGACCCCCAGCTCGCGGCCGAGCTCCTCGAGCCGGTGCTCGATCTCAGCCAGCGTGGTCCGACCATAGAGATCGGGCTCACGCGTGCCGAGCAAGTTCAGATTGGGACCGTTCAGGATGCCGATGCGCACCAGAGGCTCACGAGTTGGACAGCCCCTTGAGCCAGTGCGAAAACTGCGCCAGGTCAGCGCCGGGGCTGGTGGGATCGTCGGGCGCTGCACTGCTCGGCGAAGTCGCCGTCGGCGCATCCGACGAAGCAGAAGGACCATTGGCCGTGGTGGCCGGGTCCGGGAAAAAGCGGTCGAACGAGTACACCCCGGAGCCGCTCGCTGGCTCCGTCGGTGCCGCGGACACCGGCTCGCGCGGCGACTCGGTGGGCAGCGTGAACTCACCGCTCGCGAAGAGCGGTGTGCTGCTATCGAGCGGCACCGCGCCACCGTATGCCGTCGCGAGCGAACGCGCCGCGACGTCATCGATCGGAAGCGGTGCCGAACCAAAGAGGCTCGCCAGCCCGTCCGCCGGAGTCGGCATGGAGACCACGACGTGGCCGGCCACTGGTGTCCGGCGCGCCACCTGCATGGCCGCCAGCAGCGACAGCCACTCGCGCGCCGTGCGTCGGGGGGCCGGCGCGATGAACGGGACCGCCCGGGGCGTGCTGCTGCGTGCCGGTGTGAAGGCGGCCAGTGGCGCAGACGGCGTCGACGAGAACGGCTGCTCCGCGGGCGCCTCATCGTCGGGCGCCGTCACGGACAACGCCGATGCCACCGGCTCCGCGTCGAGGCTTGCCTGAAGCGCGGCCAGTCGGCTGGCGAGCGCCATGTCATCGGGACGTCGGACCACGAGCTCCTCGTACACACCGATGGCACGCGCGACGAAGCCCTGCGCCACGAACAACTCCGCCATCGTCTCCGTGACGAAGGCGGGGCTTTCCGGAAGCTCCGACGAGACCTCGTACACGTCGGCCTCCTCCGCTTCCCGCTCCTCCTCGGTCGCCATGAGCCACGGCATCTCGCCGGCGCTGAACGGCGGGTCTTCATCGATGGGCGCCGACGGCTCACCGTGCACGAGCACCACGTCGGACTGCGTGACCTCCTCCGCCACCGCCTCCACCGCCGGCTCCTCGAGGAACTCAGGGGCGACGGGCGCATCGAGCAGCGCGTCAGCCGTGAGCTCCGCCTCGACGGACACCTCGGTGTCCTCGCCAAACGCTTCGAGCAGCGACGCTGTCGCGACGGCAGGCGGCTCGTCGAGTTCGACCGATGCGTCCAACAACGACTCCACCGCCGTCGTCGGCTCCTCGAACTCCTCGACAGGCGCCTCCACCAACGACTCCACCGCCGTCGTCGGCTCCTCGAACTCCTCGACAGGCGCCTCCACCAACGACTCCACCGCCATCGTCGGCTCCTCGAACTCCTCGACAGGCGCCTCCACCAGCGACTCCACCGCCGTCGTCGGCTCCTCGAACTCCTCGACAGGCGCCTCCACCAGCGACTCCACCGCCATCGTCGGCTCCTCGAACTCCTCGACAGGCGCCTCCACCAGCGACTCCACCGCCGTCGTCGGCTCCTCGAACTCCTCGACAGGCGCCTCCACCAGCGACTCCACCGCCGTCGTCGGCTCCTCGAACTCCTCGAGAGGCGCCTCCACCAGCGACTCGATCTGCAGCGGCGCATCATCCATATCCGCGGGCACATCCACCAACGACTCGATCTCGTCGAACGCAGGCTGCGCGGCAATCGCGGGCCAGGCGTCAATCGGCGTCACCGACCGGGCCGGTGAGGGTGGGCGCACGGCGAGCTGGCTTGCGTCGGGCCACTCGAGATCCTCGAGCCCATCACCATACTCGGCCACGCGCTCGGACGGCGCGGGCGTGGGCTCCGCAGTCGCCGAGCGCTCCGCCTCCACCGGTTCGACGGGCGACACGAACTGATCGGCATCTCCAACCGGCGCCGAGACGCTATCGAGCGGATCGTGCGTGGCGAACGCACCGATCGCATCGGACAGGGAATCGTGCGGCGAGACGCTCAAGAGCTCGTCGTCAGGCGAAACGGAGGCGTTGCCAAACGGCACCGCGACGTTGTCAACCTCCTCGATCTGCAGCTCTTCGAACGCGACCTCCTCAACCGGCGCGCGCTCCTGTGCCTCCGGGTCGCGCGCATCGAAGACGGCGCTCATCTCCGGCTCGGCACCAAACGCCTCGTCCAACGGCTCGGTGTCAACCGTCTCGGCCACGATCGCTCCGTCGCCCAAAAACGCAGGCACCTCGATCATGGGCTCGCCCGGGCTGTCGAGATCGAGCAGATCGGGTTCGGGGCGCGCCTCGATCTCCTGATGCACGGGCTCCACCGGCGCGCCCAGGATCGCCGGCGTGTGCCACGCGGGTTCATCGATGAACGACCGTGCCTGCGACGACGGCTCCTCCACCACGGGCGAGGGCTGCGACGGCACGACGGGCGTGGCAATCGGCGTCGCACGCGACGGCAGTGACGCCAGCAGCGCCGCAATATCATCGTTGCGTGGATCCGCCTCGAGCACGCGCCCGTACCACCGGCGCGCGGAGACGCTGTCGCCACGGCCGCGCGCGATATCGCCGAGATGGCGCAGCGCGATCAGGTTCTCCGGGTCGAGCGCCAACGCGGCTTCGAACACCGTCTGGGCCTCGACGAGGTCTCCGTACTCGTACAGGGCCTGACCGAACACGATGTGCCCGCTCATATGGCCCGGCTGCTTGGGCAAGTGCTCGCGACAGAGTGCGATGGCCTGCGTCAGGTCGCCCGCTTTGCGGTATTCGTTCGCAAGCGGCGCAAAATAACGACGCGGGTTTTCATCGAACTTGCTCAGCAGTTCGTCAATCCGGGCGGCGGTGCTCATCCGGTCAATCCCCATGGGGTGGTGTTCCCGGCGCGATTCATTGCGGAACGTACCTCGCGCCGTCTCAGGAAGTCAATTGCAAACGACTGGTGAAGTGTTGGCGTCACTTGCCTTTACACTCTCGCGCCCCCTACTTTTCCCAGCTTGTCCCCGACGGACCATACGCGGCGCACATGGCGTTGCGTACGTGAGTCCGGCCGGGCGCGTTACCAACCTCCCCGTTCGAAGGAGTCCCGCCCCGTGCTGCAATCCATGCGGAGCGCTGCGAAATACGTTTGGATCGTGCTCATCATCGCGTTCGTCGGTGGTTTCCTGCTGGTCGACAGCTCGGGACTGCTCGGACGTGCCCCCGTGACCACCAATACGGTCGTGGCCACGGTCAATGGTGAGGACATCCTGTACCTGACGTGGGAGAGTGCGGTCGCCAACCTCGATCAGCAGGAGTCGCAGCGTCTCGGACGCGGACTCACGCTCGATGAGCGCCGCGAACTCGAAGACCGCGCCTTCGATGAACTGGTCAATGAGATTCTCCTCCGTCAGGAGTACGAGCGGCGGGGCATCTCGGTCACGGATGACGAGATTCGCGACGCCGCCCGCGTCAGCCCGCCCCCGGGTGTGGAAGAGAATCCGGAGTTCCAGACCGAGGGGCAGTTCGACCTCTCCAAGTACCAGCGCTTCCTCACCAGCCCGATCGCGCGACAGCAGGGGCTGCTGCTCGGCCTCGAGTCGTTCTATCGCTCGGAAATCCCCAAGCAGAAGCTCTACGACCAGATCGCGTCCGACGTCTGGGTCTCCGACGCACGCCTCTGGCAGCTGTTCAAGGACCGGAATGACTCGGCCTCCGTGAGCTTCGTGGCGTTCCGCCCCGAGGCGGCGGCCAGCGCGACGTCGTCGGTCACGGACGCGGACATCTCCGCCTTCTACAACAAGAACAAGGCGCTGTTCGAGCGTCCGGGCCGCGCAGTGGTGTCGCTCGTCGCCGTCGAGCGTGCGATCACGGCGGCCGACTCCGCCGCCACGCTCACCCGCATCGAGGCGCTCCGCGCCGAGATCGTAGCCGGTGCCGACTTCGCCGAGGTCGCCATGCGCGCCTCCGAAGATTCCGGGTCGGGTGCCATGGGCGGTGAACTGGGACGTGGCACGCGCGGTCGATTCGTCCCGGAGTTCGAGACGGCCGCCTACGCGTTGAGTGAAGGCCAGCTGTCGCAGCCGGTGCTCTCGCCGTTCGGCTGGCACCTGATCAAGGTCGACCGCAAGCGCGCCGATACGCTCGACCTCCGTCACATCCTGCTGCGCGTGCAGCAGAGCGATTCGTCGGCCGCGGCTACCGATCGCATCGCCGATCGGCTCGCGGCTGTCGCTGCGGGATCCAGCGAGCCGGCTGCGTTCGACGATGCCGCCACGGAGCTCGGACTGCCCATCTCGTCGTTGGTCGTGAACGAGTACGAGCCGCTCAGCTTCGCGGGACGCTACGTGCCGGGCATCAGCGCCTGGTCGTTCAGCGGCGTCTCGGTGGGCGAGTCGAGTGATCTGCAGGACGCGCCGGAAGCGTACTACGTCGCCCGCCTTGACTCGCTGCGCGACGGCGGTGTCGCCCCGCTCGCCGATGTCAAGGACGACATTCGGCGCCGTCTCGAGCGTGAGGCGCAGATCAAGGCGCTGGAGCCCACGGCACGGTCGTTCGCGACCGCCGCACGGGCTGGTGACTTCGCGGCCGCCGCTGCCGCCGCTGGGCAGTCGGTGGAGAATGCAGGCCCCTTCACCCGCTCTGCGCTCGTTCCGGGCCTCGGGCAGTTCACCGAGGCCGTGGGTGCCGCCTTTGGCTTGCAAACCGTTGGCGATGTCAGCGCGCCGGTGATCACGCGCGACGGGGTCTACGTACTGCGCCTCGATGCGTTCACGCCGGCCGACAGCGCCGATTTCGAGCTCATGAAGCCGGTCTTCAAGCTCCAGATCGTGCAGTCCCTCAAGTCCGAGCGCGTCCAGCAGTACGTGGCCGGGCTTCGTGATGCGGCCAAGATCGAGGATGATCGCAAGAAGATTCAGGCCTCGCTGCGCCGACAGGCCGACATGCTGCTCTGATTCCACTCGGATAGCGCCAACAAAACGCCCCCGACATCACGCGATGTCGGGGGCGTTTCCTTTTGGCACCGCCGGCAGCTCGACGCGATCGTCGCACCTGCCGGCCAATGGCAATCAGTTGAGCAGTCGCTTCGGTTCGGGACGCTCTTCTTCGCGGGCCACGGACTCGGCCGGCGGAGCCGCACCAACCGCTCGATCCGCGCGAGGCGGCGGCGTCTCGGTGATCGCCTTCTGCGCATCGTTCAGATTGCGCTTGAATTCGGTGATGCCCTTGCCGAACGACCCGGCGATCTCGGGGATGCGCTTGGCCCCGAAGAGCAGCAGCACCACCACCAACAGGATGAGGATTTCGGTAAATCCGATGCCTTGAAGGCCCATGGTGACTCCTGACTCCTAGAACAGGGAGCGTGCAATGAGGTAGGCAACCAGCACGCCCACCAAGCTCAGCAATGACACGTCGAGTGCGATCGGACCGACCGCAAACTTCAATATAATCAAATCAATGGGCAGCGGGCCAACCGATGGCTGGACCCCCGTGGTGAGGAACTCCTTCACCGCGCCCGACGGCAGAAACTTCCGCGCCACCTGCGCCATCAGCCCCCCGGCTACGAACCCGGAGCCAAGTACCAACAGATGGAACACCGGCCGGTGCTTTGAAGGTCCTTTGGCCATCACCAGCGCCGATCAACGGCGTACCCGATCGCGTCGTACAACGCGTTCCGGGCAGCGCCGTGGGGCAGCTCGGCGATCGCCTCCTCGGCTTCCTGCGCGAACTGCTCCGCCCGACGCCGAGCGTAGTCCAGCCCACCCGCGTCACGCACCAGCGCAATCACCTCGTTCACCGACGCTTCGCTTGGTTCCGACGTGGCAAACAACGCCTCGACCTGAACGCGAGCCGCGGGGGACATCGTGCGTAGCGCCGCGATCAGCGGCAACGTGACTTTGTGCTCCCGCAGATCCAGCCCGCTCGGCTTGCCCGTCATGGCCGCCGTTTCGGTGTAGTCGAGCAGGTCGTCCGCCACCTGAAACGCCATGCCCAGCCGCTCGCCATAGCGCGCGAGCGCTTGCATGTGCGACGGGGCGCCGCTGAGCGCGCCGACCGCACACGCTGCCACAAAGAGCGCCGACGTCTTGGCACGGATCAGCCGCTCGTAGTCAGCCTCGGTGAACGCGAGCGCATCGAACGCGGCGAGCTGCCGCATTTCGCCAAGCGTCATCGCATCGGAAGCGTTGGACACCACGCGCATCACCTCGATGTCCTCGAGCGCCACCAGCTCCCGCATCACGCGCGAGTACAGGAAGTCGCCCATGATCACCGAGACCTGGTGACTGAACAGCGAGTTCACCGTGGGCATCCCGCGTCGCAACACGGAATGGTCCACGGCGTCATCGTGAATGAGCGTGGCCAGATGCAGCAGCTCGACCACGGCGGCGCAGGTGATCGCTCGCGCCGGATCGAGCCGCTCCTCGACGGAGCCGGCCAGCAGCACGAGCGTGGGGCGCAGCAACTTGCCTTTCATGCTCAGCAGATGGTCTCCCACCTCCTGCACGAGCGGAACGTCGGCGGTGACGATGCGCCGGATCTCGCCCGGCACCAGCTCGAGCTCCCGCTGGACGGGCGCTTGAATGTCGCGCAGCGCCGCCGCCAACGCCGACGGGGTGCGCGTGGATACGGTCATCGCGCGCTCCCGTCGAGGGCAGTCAGTCGCTCGGCGACGTCTCGGAAATGAATGTCAGTGGCGTACACGCGTTGATAATAGCTCCGTGCCTCGTCTCGGCGCTGCAGGGCTTCGCACGCATAGCCCAGCAGGTAGAGCACACCGACTCGCTGTTCGTCATCGAGCCCCGGCTCATGCAATGCTCGAGATAGAACGGTGACGGCGACTGGAAAGCTCCCTTGTTCAAGGAAACACTGGCCCAGCGCCTCGTAGGCAGGCAGCCGATGCGTCGGACTGCGCAGGGCCCGCTGGAACTCGGCGATGGCGTCGTCCAGCAGCCCCATCTCCTTGTACGCCACTCCGAGATCGTAGTGGCTCTCGTAGTCATCCTCGCCGAGACTCCGTGCGACCCCCTCGCGGAAGTTCTGGAGCAGCTGATCGAAATCGGCGTCCTCGTCCCCCGTGACGGTCGGTTCCTTGACGCGCATGCGGGTATCCCGCGGCGCGGCGTCATCGGCCAGCCAGTCGGCCAGATTCACGTAGCCGTCGTCGGCCGGCGCCGCAGATGGTTTGGGCGAGGGCGGCGGAGGCGCCGCGTCACCGAGTGCGGCGCGCGCGCGGTCATCCCACGGGTCGAGTTCGAGCACGCGCACGTAGACCGGCTCCGCGCGCACCGCATACCCCGAGCGCACCAGCGCATCGGCCAGGTCGAGGTAGCTCTCACGGAGCCGATCGCGATCGCCGAGGCGCACCGCCAGTTCGACCCGCTTCTGGTGATACGCCACCTGCTCCGGCGCCACGCGTACCAGATCGTCCAGCACGCGAACCGCGTCAGGCAGCGCGCCTTCGAGCTCCAGTCCGAGCGCCGTGGCCGCCAGCTCATCGAGACCGCTCGCACGCTCTCCCGCCTCGATCAGTGCTTCGGCCAGACGCCGACGACGCGCCCAGTCACCCGGGTGTGCGTCGACTTCGTCGCGCAGCCGTGCGCACCGTTCGAGCATGAGGTTGAACGCCGCGGCCGACGCGCTGGGCGTGAACGCCGCGTCCAGTTCGTCGAGATCATCGACCGTGCTCGCCGCATCAGCGGGCGTCTCCGCCTCGTCGACCGGGGTGAGCGCGCTCGCCGGCGGCTTACCCTCCAGCGAGTCCGTGGGCGTTTGGACGAGACCGTTTGCCATCGGCGCGTCGAACGTATCAGCTGGTGCCTCCATCAGCGGCTCGACCGCCGCCGACGTCTCAGGCACCATCGCCGGCTCGTCCACCATCGCCGGCTCGTCCACCATCGCCGGCTCGTCCACCATCGCCGGCTCGTCCGTGGCGAGGTTGACCTCGTCGGCAAGGGGCGCATCCACCAACGCCGCGGGCGACTCCGAAGAGGGGATCGGCACCGACACCGCGGCGCCCAGCCATTCGTCGGGGAGCACGATCGGCGGCAGCTCGCCGGGCAGGATGAAATCGTGGGGATCCAAACGCGGAATCACGCGCGCCGGCCTCGTGGAGTGCGCCGGCGGAAGCGGCTCACTCATCAGCAGGTCGGCGATCACCACCTGTGGAACATCCTCGTTCTCAACATGCCCCTCGTGCGCCACCTCGAGCTCGTCACGCTCATTCAGCGGGGTCTCGTCCTCGGCAAGCGCCTCAGGCCACACGTCGAGCTCACCTGCCACCGCAAACGGGACCTCCGCGTCGCCAACCGCATCGCCGTCCGCATTTGGCGAGATCTCAACCTCGTTGACTGCCTCGGGCGACAGTTCGACCTCACCCAGTTCCTCAGGCGACAGCGCAACGTCGTCCCATACCTCACGCGACGGTTCGATGCCGTCCAAGAGCTCAGGCGACAGTTCGACGTCGTCGATCATCGCGGGCCACCGCTCGACGTCACCCATCACCTCACGTGACACGTCAACCTCGTCCATCACCTCACGTGACACTTCAACCTCGTCCATCAACTCGGGCGACAGTGCCGCGTCGTACGCGATCTCGAGGTCATCAGCCGCGCTGCGTGAGGCCTCGTCTGCGTCGGTGGCGTCACGCGACACGTCAGGTCGCTCGGCCTCCGCACCCGGCATCTCGAGCACCTCGGTCGCTTCGACTGATCCGTCGGGTACATCGGTCGTCTCAACCGGCACCTCCAGCGCCTCGGTCGCCTCACGGGACACGTCGAGTGCATCGGTCGCCTCACGGGACACGTCGAGTGCATCGATCGCCTCGAGCGAGAGCTCAAACTCGGGCGCAACGGGCTGCCCCGCGTTCTCGACCGTCTCGATCGCGTCGGCAGCGCCGTCATGGTGCAGGCTCGCTTCCGACATCACCTCGTGCGCCGTACCCGCTTCGTTCGACGACACCGTCTCCACCGACGCAGGTGTGACGGCGTCAACACCATCGTAGGGCGACAGCGTGTCGAGCTCATGCAGCGGTTCCGACGGAGATACGGGCACCGTCTCAACGCCATCGTATGGCGACAGCGTATCGAGCGCAACCGGCGGCAGCGCCTCCTCGGACGGGGGCGTGATGGCCGCGACGCCCATGTACGGGGTGAGCGTCTCGAGCTCGTGCTCCACCTCCTCGAGTGCCTCCGCGTCATCGTCTGGGGAAACGGGCGCGGTCTCCGGTGTTTCATCAGCCGCGGTGTCGACAGCCGAGGTGTCGAGAGCCGAGGTGTCGAGAGCCGAGGTGTCGAGAGCCGAGGTGTCGAGCGTTGGTGTGTCGTCGACGGGCGTGTCGATGTCCTCGACGGCCGCAGCGTGCTCGGGCGCGCTCGGCGAATCGGCGGCGTAGTCGTCGACATCACTGACCAGCCCTTCGACCGGGGGAGCGTCACCCTGCGACGGCGCCTCGACATCGAAGCCGAGCGCATCCGTCAACCCATCCGCGACCGTCAGCGACGGATCCACCACGATGGACTCCGCGGGCGTCAGCAAGGACGGCACATCGTGAGCGTCCTCGGCATCAGGCAGCGTGTCGAGCCCTTCGAGCGATGCCGCCTCCTCTGGCCCCCCGTCGTCCGACAACGGGTCGAAGATCAGCAGATCGTCGAGAGAGCTCGTGCGAGGCGCATCGGCCGGCGGCACAGCGGGTGACGCGAGCGGCGTCGGACGAGCGGGAATCGGCAACGCGCCGATCGGTGGCGTCGGCGCAACTGGCGCATCGTAGTCGATGTCCAGGAACACGAGACTGTCACGACGTGCGGCACCGCCGGCGTCCCCGTCCTCGGGCGCCGCCGCAGCCGGCAGGGCAATCCCCACCCGCTCAGCGTGCTCCTCGACCAGCCGACGCACCTCATCGAGCTCCGGCATGAGACCGGCCACTTCCGCCAGCGAGCGCATGGCCTCGTCGGTGCGCCCTTCCTGCTTCATGCGCGACGCGTACTCGAGGAAGTTGCGTGTCGCGTCGCCGCGCATGCCCTTTTTCGCGCACACGCGGCCGAGCGTGAGATAGATCCCGGCACGGCCTGGAGCGTGGCGCAGAATCTTGTTGCAGAGCGCGATCGCGTTGTTGAAGAGGCCGACGGTGGTGTAGTGCTCGACCGCCCGCTCGTACGACGTGACCGCTTCGCCAACGCGCCCAAGGCGGAGCGTGAGGTCACCAACCTTGTTCAGGACGGTGACATCAACCTCGGCCCCCTCGGCATCCCCAGCTTCGATCGCGCGCACGTACATCGCGACCGCCTTGTCGAACTGCTTCTGCAACTCGAGTTCGGCCGCTTTTTTCTTGTACTTGGCGGCGTTCGACATCGGCTCGGGGCGTTCTCCCGTAGGGGGCAGGCGGTGAGACTCCTCCGACGGCCGATGGCCGCAGGAACGTCAAGCTACGACAGCGCGGGATGAGTGACAAGCGCGGCCGCGGCACCACGCCACGTCGCAAAGACGCTCGCCGAACCAGTAAGGCAACGCCCGGTAGTCGTCGACGGCGTGCACCGCGAGATCCGCGGAGAATCCCGCCGCGAGCTGGCCGGTCTCGCCGGCGAGCCCAAGCGCTGCGGCGCCGTTGACGGTCGTGGCAAGCCAGGCCTCGGCCGCCGACATGCGCAGCTCGCTGACCGCGAGCGTCAGCAGGAGCGGAAAACTGGTGAGCGGCGATGTGCCGGGGTTGAAATCGGTGGCCAATGCCACCGCCGCCCCGGCCTCGAGGAGCCGGCGCGCCGGCGCCTGCCGACCGGTGCCAAGAAAGAGCATGGTGGCGGGCAGCAACGTGGCCACGGTCTCGCTGGCCGCGAGCGCTGTGATTCCGGCATCCGAGATCGCGGCGAGGTGATCGGCCGAGGTCGCGCCGAGTTCCACGGCGAGCGACGCCCCGTCGCCGTCGTGCAGTTCATCGGCGTGCAGCTTGAGGGCGAGCCCGGCGGCGCGAGCGCCGGCGAGTACACGGCGCGACTCGTCGCGCGTGAAGACGCCCGGCTCGCAGAAGATGTCGGCGAAGTGCGCGAGCCCCTCACGCGCGACCGCCGGATGCAACTCCTCTTCGAGCGCGACCAGCCACGCCTCGCGACCGCCGGATGCCTCGCGATACTCCAGCGGTACTTCATGGGCGCCGAGACACGTGGCCACCACGCGTGCCGGCAACGCCTCGGCAAGTTGGCGAATCACGCGCAACGTGCGCAGCTCCTCGGCCACCGACAGGCCGTATCCCGACTTGATCTCGACCGTGGTCACCCCGCCGGCAAGCAGTCGCGCCATACGGGGCACGGCGAGGTCGAACAGCACACCGCTCGGCGTGTCGCGCAGACTGCGCACCGACGAATGAATCCCACCGCCGCGGTGCGCAATTTCGAGATAGGGCACGCCGGTGGCGCGCAGCTCATGTTCGGCGAAGCGCGCGGCCCCGAACACCGCGTGCGTGTGCGAGTCCACAAAACCCGGCGCGAGCAGCCCGCGATTGCAGTCGACTTCGTGCGCGTCGGGATATGCGCGTCGTAGCATATCGTCGGTGTCCACCATGACGATGCGCTCCCCCTGCACGGCCACGCCCACCCCGTCACGCACGCCGGCATCCTGCATCTCCGGGCCGCGACGCGCACGCGCCGGCCCCGAACAGGTAACGGTCTGCGCCGCGTTCACGAAGAGCGTGGTGGGCACGACGCTCACTCGGTCGCCGAGGGACGCGCCATGACATCAAGCACGCGTGACCAGCGCATGGGCGCCTGCGCCTCACCGCGGCAGGCGTAGAAACAATCATCGCATGCGATGGGCTCATACGGCTTCCACTGCTTCCAATCCACATCGGGAGGAAAGTCAGGGCAGCGCCGTACCGTGCCCTTCGGGTCCACATGCACCGTGGTGGTGCCACTCGGACACGGTTCGGTGAGTTGCCCACGCACCCAGCGCGGAATCTCCGCGAGGTAGTGGTCGGAGTTGGTGATCACGCCGCGGTGCTTTCGCTTGTAGTCGAGCAGTGCGGCAATCGCGTCGTCGAGCGCACGATGCTGCGCATCATTGAGCAGATGCTCGCCGTTGCCGTTCTTCGCATCCGTGTACACGGAGAAGTTCACACCTGCGCCCATGCGCGCGGCCGTGTGCACGATCGGCAGCAGCTGATCGAGATTGTCGTTCTTGATCACGGTGTTGAAGCGCACGCTGCCGATACCCGCGGCCTTCATGCGCGGTACCGTGTCCATGATCTTGCCGGTCAGTCCCGGGATGCCGCGTGCATCGTCGTGGCGGCCATCGAGATAATCGAGCGAAATATTGAACTGATCGAGCCCCGCGTCCCACAGCGACTGCGCACGATCGAGGGTGAGCATGCCACCGTGCGTGATCATGGTGAGGTACGACAGCGAGGTGGCGGCGCGCACCGAGGCCACGATGTCTTCCAGGTCGCGCCGCAGCGTGGGCTCGCCACCTGTGAATGTGATCATCATGGGATTGAAGCGACGCGCGATGTCGGCGAACTCGCGCAACTCTTCCGCTTTCGCCTGCGCGGGCGTCTTCCAGTAGTCGCAGAAGCCGCACTTCGCGTTGCAGCGCATGGTGACTTCGAGGTTGAGCAGCACGGGACGACGTCGCACCCGCAACAACGCGTACTTGGCCATGAACAGTGGCACGTGCCAGGGGCGGTACCGCGAACTCAGCATGGATCGATCATCGGCAACTGCAGTCCTTCCCGACGCGCGGTCTCGCGCGCCAGTTCGTAGCCGGCATCGGCATGGCGTGCCACTCCGATACCGGGATCGTTGGTGAGCACACGGGTGATGCGCGCGGCCGCCTCCGGCGTGCCGTCAGCCACGATCACCTGACCGGCATGCAGCGAGTTGCCAATGCCCACGCCGCCCCCATGATGAAACGAGACCCATGATGCGCCGCTGGCCACGTTGAGCAGCGCGTTGAGAATCGCCCAGTCGGCGATCGCATCCGAGCCGTCCATCATGGCTTCCGTTTCGCGAAATGGCGACGCCACGCTGCCGGTGTCGAGGTGATCACGTCCGATCACGATCGGCGCGCTCACCTCGCCGCGCGCCACCAGGTCGTTCAGCGCCACGCCGAAGCGCGCGCGCTCGCCCTGCCCCAGCCAGCAGATGCGCGCCGGCAGGCCCTGAAAGTGAATGCGCTCCTGCGCCAATCGAATCCACCGCGCCAGCTGCGCGTTTTCGGGAAACAGCTCGAGCAGCAGCGCGTCGGTGCGATGAATGTCGGCGGGATCACCGGAAAGCGCGACCCACCGAAACGGCCCCTTCCCTTCGCAGAACAACGGGCGCACGTACTCCGGCACGAAGCCGGGAATGCGGAACGCATCGGCGAAGCCGGCGTCCGACGCGACCGTGCGGATGTTGTTGCCGTAGTCGAAGGCCACCGCACCCGCTTCCTGCATGGCGCGCATCGCCCGCACGTGTCGCACGATCGACGTGCGCACGCGATCGAGATACAGGTCGGGGTCATCTCGACGCATCACGGCCGCTTGTTCGAGCGTGTACCCGTGCGGGATGTACCCGACCATGAGATCGTGCGCACTCGTCTGATCGGTGACCACATCGGGGGTGATGCCCCGCTCCACCAGCAACGGCAGCACATCCGCGGCGTTGCCGAGCAGCGCGACGGACAGCCCCGTGCCCGCAGCCTGCGCCGCGCGCAGCTGGGCCAGCGCATCGTCGAGATCCGTGGCCATGCGATCGCAGTAGCCGGTCTCGAGGCGCTTGGCGATGCGCGTGGCATCGACCTCCACGGCGAGTACGGCCGCCCCATGCATCGTGGCGGCCAGCGGCTGCGCCCCACCCATGCCGCCGAGCCCCGCCGTCACCACCAGACGCCCGGCCAGCGTGCCGCCGAAGTGTCGCGCGGCAACCGCGCCGAACGTTTCGTACGTGCCCTGCACGATCCCCTGGGAGCCGATGTAGATCCACGAGCCGGCGGTCATTTGACCGTACATCGTGAGACCCAGCTGCTCGAGGCGCCGGAACTCGTCCCAGTTGGCCCAGCGGCCCACCAGATTCGAGTTCGCGATCAGTACACGCGGTGCATCGCGGTGCGTACGAAAGACCGCCACCGGCTTGCCGCTCTGGACCAGAAGCGTCTCGTCATCGGCGAGCGACTCGAGCGATCGCACAATGGCGTCGAACGCCTCCCACGAACGCGCGGCTTTGCCGGTGCCACCGTACACCACCAGATCGTCCGGCCGTTCCGCAACCTCGGGATCGAGATTGTTCATGAGCATGCGCAGCGCCGCTTCCTGCACCCAGCCGCGGCAGCGAAGCGTGGCACCTCTCGGCGCGCGCACCTCGCGCGCCCCGACACGGGTCGTTGAGGCATTCATACGCCGGGCTCCGGGGTCAGGTCGGGATCGAAGGCGCCGTCGGCCAATGCGGTGGCCAACACATGCAGATCGGGGGACGGCGGGCGATCGCCACTGCGCGGTGGCACCAGCGAACGCACGATCGCATGAGCACGCTCCACGGCCGGACTGCTCTGCAGCGGACGGCGGAAATCGAGCGCATCAGCGGCACACAGCAGCTCCACCGCAAGCACATGTCGCAGCGCGTGCACACTCTGGCGCAGCTTGAGCGCTGCCCCCATCGCCATCGGCACGACATCCTCCTTGTTGCCGTCGGTCGGAATGGAGTCCACGCTTGCCGGCATCGCCAATCGCTTGAGGTCACTTGCCAGTGCCGCGGCCGTGACCTGCGCCATCATGAGCCCGGACTCGAGCCCCGGCTGTCCGGCGAGAAACGCCGGCAGGCCATGATTGAAGTCGGGGTGCACCAATCGATCCGTGCGCCGCTCGCTGATCACCGCGAGATTCGCACACACGATGGCCAGCACATCGGCAGCCATGGCAACCGCCTGTCCATGAAAGTTGCCGCCGCTGAGCAGCTCGCCGCTGTCGAGCACCAGCGGGTTATCGGTGGCCGCGTTGAGTTCACGACCGATCACGTCGGCCGCAAACTGCCAGGCATCGAGCGCCGGCCCGTGCACCTGCGGCATGCATCGCAGTGCATACGCATCCTGCACCCGGGGATCGCCCACACGGTGCGACTCGCGCAGTGCGCTGTCCGCCAGCAGCGATCGCAGCAGCGCCGCCGATGTCTTTTGCCCCTGCTGTCCGCGCGCGTCCTGGATGCGCGCATCGAAGGCGTCGGGAGTGCCGAGCAGCGCGTCGAGCGTCATGGCGCCGATCACGTGCGCCTGCCGCCACAACCGGAGCAGCTCGGCCGCCGCAAGCGCCGCGACTGCCGTGTGCGCTTGCGTGCCATTGATCAGCGCGAGCCCCTCCTTGGCCTCGAGCACCACGGGGGTGAGCCCCGCACGCGCCAGCATCGTCGCGCCGTCGCCTTCTGCGCCGGCGTATCGCGCCCGCCCTTCGCCGATGAGCACCAGCGCGAGATGCGCGAGCGGGGCAAGGTCGCCGCTCGCGCCCACACTCCCCTGCTCCGGGATGACGGGAATCACTCCCGCGGAGAGCATGGCGAGGAGCAGGTGCACGAGCTGCGGGCGCGCGCCGGCGAAGCCACTCGCCAGCACATTGGCCCGTAACAGCATCATGGCACGTACTTCGCGCTCCGGCAGCGGGGCCCCGACGCCCGCCGCGTGACTGCGCACCAGATTGCGCTGCAGTGTGGCCAGGTCCACGCGCGGAATCGCAACTTCCGACAGCTTGCCGAAGCCGGTGTTCACACCGTACACCGGCTCGCCGAGCGCGACTGCCCGATCCACGACCGCCCGCGTGCGGTGCATGCGTGCCTCGGTCTCGGCGCACAGCGTGAGCACGCAGCGACCGTGCGCGACCGCTTCGAGCACCTCCAGCGACAGCGTGCGTCCGTCGAGCGCCCACGTCGCAGGCGTCTTCATCGCACGGACCGCCGATCGTAGTTGAACTTGATTTCGGGCGAGGCCTTCAGCGCGATGAAGAAGTTGAACGCGAAGTTGCCGTTCGGGGCGCGCGTGAACGAGAACACGGCGTTCCAGTCGTGCAACTCGCGCTGCAGCCCCACCTGCAGCGAGCCGAAGTCGCGACGCACCATGTCGTACTGCGCGGTCATCGACGTACTCCAGTTCGGCGTGAGGCCGAACGACAGATTGCCGCTCAGGTTCTCGTTCGGTGGCCGCAGGAAGATCGGACCGCCGGGCGTGGTAAAGCCACCGGCGTCGAATCCGGGAGGCGGTGACGTGTTCGCGGTGAGCACGCAGTTGTCGAACTCGAATGAGTTCTCCACGAACACATTGCGGCACTGCGCCGCCGGATCAGGGGCAATCTGCTCACCGCCGGTGGGCGGCCGCTGTCGGGTCGCGTTGTACGTCAGCGAGAGCTGCCAACCCTGTCCCGCAGGCAACGCCAGCGGCGCACCGCGCGCCTGAGAGCCCGCGGCCGAGAGCGCACCGCCACCGCGCTGCGTGAAGTCGCTGCGGCGCGCCGTGGTGAGGGAGTCCGCCGCGCCTGCGGCCTCGATCGCCCCTCGGCGACCGAACAGCCGTCCGATCAGCGCGACCAGCCCCGACTTGCCATCGAGCGAGAAGTTCACCCCGAGGTCGCTGCGGAATGGACTGAACAGCGCCGTGTCGCTGAGCGGATCTCCCTGAAAGAGTTCGTAGCCCATGCGGAAGTCCAGGTTCGGCAGCAGATCGGTACGCGCCGAAATGGTGAAGTTCTGCTCCACCAATCCGGTGGCCGCCGTGTCCGCCCGAATGAAGTCGTAGCTGAGCGACGAGAAGTTGAGCGCGAGCAGACGGATCTTCTGGCCTTGCTCGGCGGCAACCGGACGACGAGGCCCGACTTCGCCTTCCACCCGCGGCTCGCCATCCTCGGCGTCAGCCGTCGAGTCGGGCAGTGCACCGCTGGCGTCGTCGTCCTCCTCGGTCTGCCGCACCTTGAGCTTGCCTTCGAGGGTGGTCGACAACGACAGCGACACCGCATTGCGAGGCAGCGCGCCGAGATACCCCACGCGAGTTCGCCCCGTCGCCTGCAGAAAGTCATCACTGACCTCCGCCGCGGGCGAGAGACTGTACGTGAAACCGGGGCTGATGGAGTGCCGGAACGTTTCCACTGGCCCGAAGCCGGGAATGAGACCGTAGATCGTGGGCGCTGCCGACAGCCCGTACTCGATGCGCTTGCGCTGCGAGACGTATCGCCCGCCACTGAGTTCGGAGCGCACGATCAGGCCAGCCGCTGGATCGACGTTCACCAGTCTCGCGTTGGGCGAGACGTTCCACGTCCCCTGCAGGAAGCGCGGCAGGTTGAACGACGGATTCCAGTCGATGCTCGTATAGAAGCGCTGCGCGAAGACGCGAGTACTCGTGATCGACGTGTCACGCACGTCACGCACGATGCGCTGTTCGGGATAGTCGTCGAATCGCTCGGTGATGGTAAAGCTGTTGCCGAGCTGAAAGTCGAAGATCTTGAGCGGCGTATCAAAGCCGAAGTTCGTGTTCCGACGGGAGGCATTCACACGCGTGCTGTCCAATCCGCCATTCGGCCCGGGCCGAAACACATAGCCGAACTGAATGCCCTGATCGATGTTGTCCGTGCGTGACTGATTGAATCGCACGCTCGGCGTCCACTCCACCGGTCCCAGCGCCAGCGTCCCGGCTGTGAGGTTGAGGTTGGGCAGGTCCATATCGGTCTGCTGTCGCCCGGGATACTGCTTGCGCGTGCCACCCACACTCAGTCGTGCCGGTCCCACGCGCGTCTGGTAGTTGAGCTGCGACACGATGGTGGCCATCGCCGCCTGCGGGTTGAACGTGGTCTGCCGCTGCACCGTGGTGCTCTGCACCCAGTTGATGTTGGCCGCGAGCCGCGTGTCCTTGCTGAAGTTCTGATTGTGGCGCCACGTGACCGACGTGTTCTTCTGGCCGTCACGCTGGCCGAGATACGACACCGCGATGTTGCCATCGATGAAGCGGTTCAGCCACTTGTATCGCATCTCGGTATTGCCACGCAGCCAGCCCTGATCGAACCCGCCGCCGCTGCCGCCGGAGCGCCAATCGATCGACGTCTCGGCATCGGCATAGTCGCTGAGCGCGAAGAACCAGCCCACGTTCTCCACGGTGCGCTGATAGTTGGCGCTGTTACGGAACAGTTCGGCCACACCGAACCGCGGCGTGAGCAGACCGCTGCGACGCCCCGAGCGCGCATCCTGGAACATGAACGGCAGCCAGAACACCGGCACCTCGCCGATGTACAGCACCGCATTGCGTCCCACGACCACCTGCTCCGACACGAACTTGATGTCCTTGGCGGTGAAGTGGAAATGCGGGTCTTCGTGATCGCAGTACGTGAAGTCTGCGTCGTGGAAGAACACGCGTCGTCCGCCCACGACCTCGCCGTCATTGAACACGGTACCAGACGCCGCGGTGACATAGAGCCGCTGGCCCGACATCACCGACGTGGAGAACGCACTCGTGGTGCCCTCCCCCGTCTCGAGATCGTAGCGAATGTTGCCGCGCGCCACGAAATCGTCGTTGTCTTCACCCGACGGGTCGCGCAAAATCACCGTGTCGCCGGTCGCCACGACAAGCTTGGTCGAATCGTCGTACACGATGGTGTCACCCACGAGAATCGTCTCGTCGCGGCGCACCGCGGATGGCTTGCCTCGCATCGTCAGCTGCTTGGTGACCGCGTCGAAGAACACCTTGTCGCCCTGATACTGCACCGCCTTGTAGCCAGGCCGGTTCAGCAGTTCGCGCATGGTGGAATCCTGTTCGGCCCACTGCACCAGCTCGCGATCGCGACTGAGCGTTGGTGGCTGTCCGGACTCACCACCGGCACCGCCGATCGGTCGCACCGGAGGCTGTCCCCCGGGCAGTCCCTGGGCAGCCATCTCCCGCGCGCCGAACACGCAGACGCACGCGAGCAGCATCAGGAGCGCCGCGCGACATCCGCGCATCGTCAGACCGGATGAGCGCCACCCGTCCGCCACACGCCCTGCGTGATGACCTGCCGCCGAGGGGGCGACAGTCGTCACGCGATCGCCTCGCCCTGAATCGATTCGGCCCGTGCGCGCCGCCGGACCACCAGCCGCGAGAGCAGAATCCCCCCCTCGTAGAGGAAGTACAGCGGAATCGCGAGCAGCACCATCGCGCTCACGGCATCGCCCGGGGTAATGATCGCGGCCAACGCGAGGCATGCGACCACCGCATGCCGACGAAACTTCGCCAACAGCTGCGGCGTGACGAGGCCGAACGCCGTGAGCGCCAGAATCAGGATCGGCAACTCGAACGCCGCGCCGAACGCCAGGCACATGCCGAAGAGAAAACCGAAGTACTCCTTCACCGTGATCATCGCGGTGAACGCCTGCGTCTGAAAGCCGTACAGAAATGTGAGCGTGACCGGCACGGCAAAGTAGAACGCAAGCGACACACCCGCCGCGAACAGCAGGGTGGCGCCAATCATGACGGGGATGACCACACGCTTTTCGTGCTTGTACAGCGCCGGCGACAGGAACGCCCAGATCTGGTAGCAAAGGACGGGCAGCGAGAGCAGGAATCCGAGGCCGAACGACGCCGAGATCGTGACGTTGAACGGATCTGTCGGACTCGTATACACGAGCTGGACCGTAGAGATCGCCTGGTGCGGTCGCTGCAGATAGTTGAGCAGATCGATCGACTTGGTGGACAGCAGCACGAACGCCAGCACGAAGCCGCCGCCGAGCGCGAGGATCACCTTGAACAAACGCCAGCGCAGCTCCTCGAGGTGATCGAGGAACGGCATCTCTTCCGGCGTGGACTTCGGCGCTGCGGTGGTCACGGCACCTTTCTGGCGGGCGCGCCCCCTTACGGAAGCGACGCCAACCGCTCCTTGGCGAACTCGGCCACGTCCGTGCGCGGGTACTGCTTCACGATCGACTCGAGCAGCGGCTTGGCCGCCGCGATGTTGCCCTGATCGATGAAGATGGTGGCGCGCTTGTACATGGCGTCGGGTGCGCGCGGCGACTCGGGGTACTTGCTCACCACGGCCGCGTAGGCCGTCTCCGCCGCCGGCAGATTGCGCTCGGCCGCGTACGACTCGGCGATCAGATACTGCGCTTCGGGGGCGACATCACTGCTCGGATAGTTGAGCAGCAGATCACCGAACGCGATGCGCGCCGACGCGTAGCTGCTGCGCCGCAGGTGGTCCTGACCGTCCTGATACAGCGTGTTCGGTCCGGGCAGCCCGGGCGTCGGTGCAGCGTCCGTCGCTGGCGGGGTGGTCCCCCGCGTCGGCGTCGGGGCGGTGGCCAATGGTGGCGGCGTCGTGGCCTCGGACGGTGGGATCGGCGTTCGTCCCGCGACCTCGAGATCCGCCCGCAGCGAGCGCACGATCGACGCGCTCTGTCCCAGCAGCTGCTGCACCTGGATCAACTGCTCGTTGACGCGACGAAACTCGCCGCGCGCATCGCCTTCGAAGGCGAGCTGGCGCGACGACAAACGCGTGAGCGAATCGCTCACGGCCTGCAGGATGCGCGCGGTCTCGGCGAGCGCCTGCGCCTGAGCCTGCGCGCTGCGCTGCGACTCGGATCGCACGGTGTTGATATCGCCCTGCAGGATGCGCATGTCGCCACGCGTGGCAAAGCACCCCGTGCTGCCAAGCAGCAGCACGGTGGCGCTACTCAGCGCGAGGGAACGGCGAACGGGACCCACGCGCCTCGACGTCACGGGGCGCGCAGTTCCGCACCGCCGGCGACAATCTGGAACTCGCCGCGACGATTCTGAGACCACGCATCCTCGTTGCTGCCCTGCGCAGCGGGACGCTCGCGGCCGTAGCTCGTGGTTTCAATGCGCGACGCATCGATGCCACGATCAATCAAGTAGCGCTTGGCCTGGTCGGCGCGACGGCGGCCGAGCGCCAGGTTGTACTGGTCGGTACCGCGCTCGTCCGTATGCCCGTCAATGCGCACGCGCAGCGACGGGTTCGCGTTCAGCACGCGCAGCTTGTCGTCGAGCACCGCGCGTGAATCGGAACGCAGTTCGTCCGAGTCGTAGTCGAAGTAGATCGTCTGCAGCAGCACCGAGCGCGCCATTTCGATGGCGCGGCGTGCGGCTTCCGCCGCTGCTGCAGCAGCAGCGCCGCCGTCATCGGCGGGCGTGGTCGGCTGCGCCGCCGGTGTCACCGGCATCTGCGGCTCGGGTTCGACGGCCACCGGCTTCTTCTTGCACGCACCGGCGGCGAACGGGAGAACGAGCAGCAACACGGCAACGCGTGACAGACGAGGCATTCGATTGATCTCCGGGGAGTGTGATGTCAGCTTCATGAAAACGGGAGGCTTCCTGCGAGCAACAGCCGTGCCGTCACGGCACAGCGGACAATCGACCGGACCAACTCGACAGCCGAGCCCCGGCTCCAACGCGCAACTGTCGAGTCCTTCCGGATTCCGTATCCACAACCCACAGCTGGTCGGTCCCGCTGCGCGATGACGTGAACACGATGTGGCGGCCGTCTGGTGCCCAGGTGGGCGTGTTGTTCTGCCCCTCACTGGTTACCTGACGCACAGACTGATCGCGCAAGCTGATCGTGAGGATCTGTCGCCGACCACCCACCTCGCTCGAAAACGCGACCGCGCGACCATCGGGAGACCAGCTGGGATCGGCACGTCGATTCTTCTCCCCGAAGGCATCAGCCGTCAGGAGCGTTACGTTCGTACCATCAGCATCTGAAATATATATCTCTTTGCGCCCGGAGCGGTCGGATTCGAATGCGAGGCGCCGACCATCAGGGCTCCACGTGGGCGACAGGTTGATGCTGCCGCGCGCCACCGTGATCCGGTTCGCCGGGCCGCCCTGAAACGGCATCACAAACAGGTCCGTCTGCCCCGCCGTGGCCTCCACCGATCGCGCGAAGGCCACGGAGCGGCCGTCCGGCGAGATCGCCGCCGTGTTGTCCAGCGCGCCCGCGAGATTGGTGAGCGAGCGCTGGGCGCCGGTGACGAGATCCGTGACGGCCAGTCGATGGCGGTCATCTTCGAGCACATGGTACACGATGTAGCGCCCACTGGGGTGCCACGACGGGGAGAGTCCACGGGGCGTGACCGCCCGCGGATTGGCGCCATCGCTGTCCACCACCCACACCCGCCCCTCGCGCACGAAGGCGATACGGGTCGCGGCGATCCCCTTCTGCCCCGTGATCCACTCCTCGATCTGGTCCGCGATCGCGTGCACGCCCAGACGCCATCCGTCGGTATTCACCGCCGTGGGCAACGGAAAATCGTTCTGCTGCATGACCTTCTTGCCGGTCACATCGTGCAGCACCACGCGCAGCCACCCCGAGGCCAACAGCTGCGACTGCACCACCCCGGCCGCCCCGGCGCGCGCCAGTAGCGCATAGTTGAGCGGCTCGCCAAACTCCGGCGCCGAAATCGCGGGCACATGCTGGAAGCGATTGCTGAAGTCGAAATCGCGTTCGAGAATCGTCTTGATCGAGTCTCCGGCGGCACCGCGGATCGGCAGCACCATCAGGGCAATACGCTGTCCGGGCGAGTACTCGAGCGTCAGACTGACACCGGACGGGCGCTCCTGCGCCTCGACCGCCGTTGCTCCCGCGACGAGCAGGGCAGATGCCACGAGTGCCCGCGCGCCAGCACGAGCCATCCACGAACGAAGTCGAACGGTCAGCGCAAGCATCAGGTCAGCGCATTCCCTTGGGTGTGAAGTTGAAGTAGACGCGCAGCACATCGTCGTTCCATTCGTTCGGCAACGCACCGAATGCCCGCGCCGTGCCCGCCGCCTCGACGGCCGATCGGGCCTCGAGGTCGAACGCGTACTCGCCGGACGTCTGCTCCACGCGAATGTCGGTGACATGGCCGTCGCGGTGGATCAGAAAACTGACTTCCGCGCGCAGGGCCCTGTTCTCGTAGCGGCTCGGCGGAGAGAACCGAACCTCGACCTGCCGCACGATGTTGTTCAGGTACCCGGGCGACGGGAAGTCGATCCCGTCGGTACGCACCGTGGCCACGTCCGCCCCACGCCCGCCCGTGCTGCTGCCGGCACGGGGCGCGGTGGTCGCTGGGGTCCTCGCCGCCCCATCCGCCGCGCCGGCCTGCGCCGTGCGTGTTGGCGTGGGGGTCGCCTTCGGTGTGGGCGCGGGCGGCGCCTTCGATGGCGTGGGCGCCACGATCTCCTGCTGCGGACGCTCGATGCCGCTCGGTGCCTCGGCCTGTCGAACCGGCTGCGTGGCTGACGTAGGATCCACCACCCCAATCGCCTTCGGGCCCACAGGCGCCCCAATGAGATTCACCTTGTACACGGGCGGCCGAATCGGCACCGGCTCCGAAGGCCACAACAGCACGGCCGCAAACGCCGCCGCGTGCAGCACCGTGGAAATGGTCAGCGCACGACCGAGCTTCGACTGCCCGAGCGGGTCCGGGCGCTCGTCCCCGAACGCAGCCGTGCTCACCGCCGCGTCTCCACCGGCTCGAAGACGAGACCCGCCTGGGGAATGCCGTTCGCAGACAACGCGGCCAGCACCGGCGCAATCTGATCCATCGTGGTCCGACCGTCGGCGCGCACGAACACACCGTCGCGCCCCTCCCGGTCGGCAATCGCCTTGATACTGCCCTCAAACTCCGCCAGCGTCACGGCCTGCCGATCGATGAAGATCGTCCCTTCGCGATCGACCGTGACGACCACGCCACCCTTGGCCTCAAGCGGCTGCCCCTCCGCACGCGCCAACTGCACGTCCACGCCGCCCTGCATCATCGGCGCAGCGATCATGAACACGATCATCAGCAGCATCATCACGTCGATGAGACTCACGACGTTGATTTCGCTGTTGACCGACATGCGATCGCCTCGACGCCGACGCCCTTGCATGCTAGATCCGCCCCTCGCGCACCATCAGCGCGACCAGCTCCGAGCCGAAGCCCTCGAGCGCGCCGTCATACCGATTGAGCCGCGCTGCGAGCACGTTGTACGCGAACGCGGCGGGAATGGCCACCGCGAGCGCCGCGGCCGTGGCCGTGAGCGCCTGCGCAATGCCCGGCGCCACCGCCGTCAGGTTGCTCGAACCCGACGCCACCACACCCTGGAACGCTGAAATCACGCCGAGCACGGTGCCGAACAGCCCGATGAGCGGGCTCACCGAACTCACCGTGGCCAACCACGGAATGAAACGCCCGAGCTTCTCACGTTCCGTACCGCCGGCGGCGTCAAGCACGAGGCGCAGCGCCTCCACCTGCGACCCACTCAATCGCGCGTTGCGCTCCGGTGAGCCGGCCAGCGCCGGCTTCACCTCGTTGAGAAACTGCACCGCTCGCGCGAACACCACCGTGAACGGGCTCGACGGGGTTCGCTGCGCGGTGAGCATAGCGTCGTCGATGCGACTGACCCGCTCGAACTCTCGCAGAAATGTGAATCCGTGCTTCTCCGCCCGTCGAAACTCGTTGAGCTTGGCGAACATGATCCCCCAGCTGAGCAGCGACAGCAGCACCAGGAAAATGAGCACCGCATTGTGCAGCGGATCGTCGGTGATCAGCGCACGCCACGAGGCGTCACCTGCCGCGGAGGCCTCGAGCTGCGCCAGCATGTGGGGTCGAAGCGCCAACGCTGCGACGGCCGCTGACAGCATCATGCCCGCGCGCCCGCACGGAAAGCCGAAAACCAGCGGAACGTTTCCGCCAATCCGTCATCGATCGAAACCGACGGCGTCCAGCCGAGCTCGCCCTTCGACTTGCTCACGTCGAGCGCCGAGCGCTGCAGTTCACCGGCACGCGCCGGCGCATACTCCAACGCGCTGGTGCTGCCTGCCGCGCGCTTGAGCGACTCGGCGAGCGCGTTCACCGATGTTTCCACGCCGGTACCGATGTTGAACGCGCGCGCATCGAGCCGTCCCGGCTCGGGGAGGGTGACAGATGCCGCCAGCACATTCGCCGCCGCGACATCGCCCGCGTACACGTAATCCCGCGTCTGCGTGCCGTCGCCGTACACGGTCAGAGCGCGGCCATCGATGAGCCGATTGCAGAAAATCGCCACGACCCCAGCCTCGCCATGCGGATCCTGTCGCGGGCCGTAGACGTTGCCGTAGCGCAACGCCACGGTGTCAATGCCGTGCACGCGACCGTAGTAGGCGAGGTAGTACTCCACCGCGAGCTTCGCGATCCCGTACGGCGCCTCGGGATCCTTCGGCACCAACTCACCACTCGGCGGTTCGGCGAACGAGCCATACAGCGCACCGCCAGTGCTCGAAAAGATCACGCGTGTGTGCGGACTCGCCGTCCGGATCGCTTCCATGAGGTTGAGCGTGCCGAGAATGTTCACGTGCGCATCGAATGCGGGATCCTCCACGCTGCGCCGCACGTCGATCTGTGCGGCCAGATGACACATCACATCGAACCCGCCATCGCGCACCACGGCGGCGGCTTCCGGCGAGGTAATGTCCGCCTCCACAAAGCGCGCGGCGGCGGGAAGATTCTCGCGGCGGCCGCTGGACAGGTTGTCGATGATCGTGACGGCATACCCCGCGGCAAGCAAGCGGTCAGCGACATGCGAGCCGATGAAGCCGGCTCCGCCCGTGACGAGTGCACTCTTGGATTCCATCGATTCGCGTCCCGGTGCTCAGGAAAGAGGAAGTGTGGAGGGTCGCGCCTGAATGTATACGCCAGTACGCTCGGAAACATCCATGAAGACGTCGCCACCCGTGCGCGTTGCACACGCCATCAAACACAACGCGGACCCTCCACGCCATGTGGAAAGTCCGCGCGATGTGATATTGCACACCGACCCGCGATCAGTGTGGTCCGCGCAGAGGCGGCAACAGCGACCGGATCAGGGTGCTCGGCCGATGCGACGCGCCCGCATGCCGACGCGAATCGCGGGCTGTTCCTGCTGTGTCACGATCGCGGTCACCCCGTCGGGCGTGACGCGCACCACGCGCACCTCACCCACCCGTGATCCCCCCGCGGAGGCGGACAACAGCTCGAAGCGATCGCCCGTCTGCAGTTCAGCACCGTCAACCGGCGCGAGGACGAGGTAGGCTTGAATGGAAGGCAGCAGCGGCGCATCGGTAATCCACCGCACCGTCGCCTCCACGGCAGAGACCGGACCCGATACCGGCGCCTGCGGCGCCTCGACGAACGGCAATACCGTCTGCCCCTGCTCGATGAGGCCATACACACGCGTCACGCGAGCGACCGCCACGCCATTGCGCGGCGCCTCGAGGGTGAGCACGCCCGTTGGCATTCCCAGACGAACGCCCCGCCCGAGATCTGCGCCATCGGCGACCGTGACGAGCTGCGTCCCCGGGACCGTGTCGATGCCGGCCGGCAGCGCGACCTCGACCAAGTCATGTGCCTGCATGCGCTGCTGAGCGCCAGACTCACGGCCCGTTGCCGCAAGCGCTCGTGCCTTCACGCGCCCCGACGCTTTCCACGCCGCACTGCCCAGCGGAATCGGTGACGCCTGGAACTCGCCAATGCGTCGCCCCGCTGGCGCCACAAACGACTCCTCACCGTTGAGCCAGATCGTGCCCGTCATGGTATCGGCATCGATCGGGGCCGGTCCGAGGAAGATGGTGGTGTTGTCGTTGCCTCGCGCCGCCACGAACGCGGACGGCTTCGCGATGCCGATGCGCGGTGTGCGCTCATCCGTCTCCTCGACAACGGCCGGCGTCTCGACGGGCGCCGCGGGTGCGCTCACCGTCGGTGCCTCGACCGGCGTCACGTCCTCGGTCGGCTTGGCTGCGGCAACCGACGCCACTTCGCTGACCCGGGGTGCCTCCGCGGGCTCCACGATCGCCGCCGGATCGGTCGGCTCTGCAGCAACCGCCGCAGGGGTGACGGCTACCGGGGGCGTGGCCGCCGGCGGCGCCTCCGCCATCGCGGCTCGCGACGCCGCCAACGGCGCGCCACCGGTGGGTACGCGGAGGACCTGCCCTACCGCGATCCCGCGTTCACCGCCCTCGGTGAGTCCATTGTCCGACGCCAACTGGCGCCACTTGTGCCCATCGCCGTAGTAGCGAGCAGCGAGACTCCAGAGCGTCTCACCGGGACGCACCGTGTGCGTACCGCTCGAGGAGGCCGTCACGGCCGCCCCCTGCGCACGAACCTGAGTTGGCCACGCGAGAAACAGCGCAAGGATGAAGGCCACGACCAGCGGGAGCATCAACTGCTGCGCTTCGCTGGCAGACACCGATCGGCTCGGCGCCGCTTGGGCTCGCGGCATCGAACGACGGGCACGGGATGGATACATGACACGAACCTCTCTGGGCGGTGAGAACGCAGAAGCGGCACCCGACGGGCGAGACGGTCGGCAATACCTGCTCCGGGAGAGGGACGCGGCACCGCGGCGTGCCGTCACACGCGCACCGTCACACTGACGGCACGCGGGGGCACGCACACGGCACGCGCGTTGACGCGGAGGTCAGAACGGGAGGTCGTCGTCCTCGTCCTGCAGCGCGCCTGGGAAATCGGCGAAGTCATCGCTGCCGCCTGCTGCCGCCTTGGCCGGTCCCCGGGCTGGCGCGCTGCTGCGACGCGGTGCCTCGTCGTCGCCGCCACCTCCACGACCACCCAGCAGGATCAGCTCACGCACCTTGATCTCGGTGGTGTAGCGCGTCTGTCCGTCCTTGTCCTGCCACTGGCGATACTGGATCTCGCCTTCGACAAACACCTTCTCGCCCTTCTTCACGTACCGCTCGACGACGTCGGCCAGCGTCTGCTTGCCCTGATTCCAGGCCACGCAGCGATGCCATTCCGTCTTCTCCTGCTTCGTGCCCGACGCGTCGTTCCAGATATTGCTGGTCGCGAGCGAAAACGTGGCGACGCGGCCGCCATTGGCTGTGCTGCGGACTTCGGGATCGGAGCCAACGTTTCCGATCAAGGTGGCTTTGTTCAAACTGCGACTCACGGTGCCTCCCGGCGAACGAGTGGTGTGCGGTGAACGCACGCATTCTGCATCAAACCCGGCCGAAAGCTACCACCGTTTTCACGCGCGGATCATCATCAGGCCGCATGGGGCGCGTCTCGCGGGCCCGGACGCCACTGCATCACCAGCGCATCCTCATCCGGCTGCCGGTAGTAGCCGCGACGACGCCCGATCGTGGCGAAATTGAGCGCCTCGTACAGGTGCCGTGCCGAGCGGTTCGACTCCCGCACCTCGAGGTACATCGCCGCCACCCCCTCGGCCGCCGCCGTAGCCTGCGCCGCCGCCAACAACGTCCGGCCGATACCACGCCCTTGCCACGTCGCCTCGACCGCGAGGTTCGCCAACTCCGCCTCGTCGGCCGCGCGCAACACGGCGGAGTAGCCCACCACGGCCTCGTCCAGCTGCGCCACCGTGATTCGAGCGGCCGAGGCCTGCAGCAGCGACCGAAACGCCGACGCGTTCCACGGATCGGAGAACGAGGCGAGTTCAATCCGCATGAGCGCGGGGATGTCCGCCTCGACCGCCGTGCGAAGTCGCACGGCCGACAGCGACTCGGAGATCGAGGCGTGGGTCGTCACGTCGCCGGTAGCGGCCGTCCGTGAGCGGCTTCCCACTTCACCTGCGCCTCGGCGAGCCGACCGTACTCCGGCTCCCAGTCGTCGACCGAGTGCGGTCCGAACGACGCCCACGGTGCACACCAACGCGCAGCTGCCGCCTGAGGCACGACACCTCGCGCCACGTCCACCTCGAGCACGCGCGCGTCGCCAGCCAGCGCCGCGATCTCACCTCGCGATATCCGGGCGAGGGCGCCATCCACCTGCGCCAGACCGTCGGCTCCAATACGCACCCGCTGCGCATACACCTCGTCGCGCAGTGCATCGAGCACCACCAGCACAGGTCCAGCGGCCGGTGGCTCGGCGCCCGGGCCCGCGGCCGCCGCGAGCAGCAGTGAGGGCACCGCAAACAGCGGCGCCCCCAACCCGCACGCCAACCCCTTCACCAGCGCACTCGCAATGCGCAGCGACGTGAAACTCCCGGGACCGCCGCCGCATACCACCGCCGACAACGAGGTCAACGGAATGCCAGCTGAGGCACACACCGCAGAGACCGCCGGTGTGAGCAGGTCCTCTCGGCCACTGCCCATCATCACGTTTGCGCTTGCCAGCAGCTGCCACGGCAACGACGCCGACTCGCGGCCCAACAGCGCGAGAGACCCAGCGCTGGTCGCCGCTTCGATGACGAGGACCGTGCCGAAGTCGGTCTCAACACGTGGGGGAAGGCTCATGCCGCACTATCCACGGTGCGCCTCTCGCGCACAAGGGCGAGTGTGGCAGGACGCGCTCAGGCGACGCGGCGTTCTGCCGTGGCCGGAAACACCGGCACCGGCAGGGCGAACTCATGTCCGGGATTGGCGACCGCGGCGAAGCGTCCCTCCACCGCCAGCGCCTCCACCACGTCGAACAGCTGCGGATCGAACGCAGTCCCACGGTCCTTCGCCATGATCTCCAGCGTCTTCGAGACATCGAGCGCTGCCCGATAGGGGCGCGTCGCCGTCAAGGCTTCGTACACGTCGGCGAGCGCCAGCACGCGGGCCACCTCGTCGAGAGCTCCCCAGCCGAGCGACCACGGATACCCCTTCCCGTCCACCCGCTCGTGGTGCAACGACGCGGACGCGGCCACGGGCGCGAAGGCCGGCACGTTGCGCAGGATCTCCCACGTCCACTTGGGGTGGTGGCGAATGGTCGCACGCTCGGCCTCGTCGAGCCGTCCCGGCTTGTCGAGAATCCGATTCGAGATTGCCAGCTTCCCGAGATCGTGCAGCAGACCGGCCCGCAGCACACTGCGGACATAGGCCGGTGTGCCTCCCGTCGCCGTCGTGATCTCCGCCGCATACCGCGCCACGTTCGTGGAATGCGTTCCAGTGAACGGCGACTTGGCATCGATCACGGCCGCGAACCCCTGCGCGATCGCATCGAGGCGTTCCTCGGTGGCCAGCATGGGCGTGGACGACGGCTCCAGGGCCACGACGGACTCCTCGAGCTGCGAGGCGTCGGCCAGATCGTGCCAGAGCGCGGCGTCGTGTTGCCACCGCAGGACGCGGTCTGCCAACTCGGGATCGAACCATCGACCACGACGATCGCGAACCATGCGCATGCCGGCCTCGAGTCCCTCCTCCGACACATACACTTCAAGGGTCTGCGTCAGCAGCAGCACGCGCGACAACATGGGAATCTCGGTGCCCGAGAGACCAACCGGGTGACCCAAACCGCACCACTGCTCATCCACGAAGGCGATGGCCTCCGACGAGGCCGACGGGAAGCCCAGGTGGGCCGCAATGGCCGCACCGCGCTCACACCGAGCCTGAATGATCTCCCGCGTCATGTTCGGCGTGCGCGCGATCAGCAGGAAGTGCCGAAGCCGTCCGAGCATCGATCCACCGACGCGGCAGTTCTCCGCGGTGCGCTTTGCCAGCAGCCAGCGATCGTGCCAGTCCACCAATCGCATGTTCTTCTTCACGACCTGATCATCGCTCCCGAACAGCGCGGCCATGCGCGCGGCGTTGCTGGAGCAACCGGCGTCCTTCAGCAGCGCCGCGTAATACAACGCTTCGAGGTCCGTGTCGGAGAGCTGCAACTCGCGGCCGAGACGCATGGCCAGCACGCACGTGCGCAGCGTATGGCCGGGGCGCTGCCCTTCGGTGTGATCGAGCGCGAACGTCAGCGCGGACAGCACTTCGGCGAGCCGAACGGAACGCCCCGTGGTACGGGCCGCCGCAGCACGCGGTGCCGGAATGTCGCTGTAGGAAAGGCGCCGAAACGCTGCGGTGGTTGTGCTCACACCCCTACAACGACGTGGTGACCGGTCGCGTCACGCACTCGGCACCATACGTGTGCGCGTGGGCTTCCGATCGCCATCAACTCAGGAGGCGCAGCGACCGCACATTGGTGCGGCCGACGACGTGCGACAGCGCGAGGTGCACCGCGTGACGAGGCAACCGTTCTCCCCCGTGCTCGGGCCACTCCACGAGCACCGCACGAGCGCGCGTGAGCAGCTCTTCCCACCCCAGTTCGTCGAGTTCAGCGGAACGGCGTATCCGGTACAGATCGGCATGCACCACCGGCCCCAGTGCGGTGTCGTACTCGTGCACCACCGCGTACGTGGGGCTCGTGACCTCCGCCGCGTCGCGTACGCCAAGTCCGTCGGCGAGTGCCCGCACGAGCGTGGTTTTGCCCGCCCCGAGATCGCCGTGCAGCGCCAGCACCGTGCCCAGCGGCCACGCCGCGCCCAACTGCCGTCCCCATGCGGCCATCTGCTGCTCGTTCCACTGTACACCGTCAGCCAGCGCGGCCAGCAACGCAGTGAACGACCACGGTCCCTCGTCGTTCGTCACCGTCGTCCGCCCCGGCCTCCGCGACGCTTGCCGCCGCCACGTCCGCCCGACGCGCCACTCTTCGCACCACCGCCGAGCAACGTGCGCACTTCGAACAACTCGTCACGCAGCCGCGCGGCCGTCTCGAAATCGAGCGCGGTGGCCGCTTCACGCATCGCCGCTTCGAGCTCCACGACCATCTGCTCGAGCTCCTCGCGCGAGCGCGTGCCGCTGGGGGTGGACACGGACGCCGCGGGTGCACCCTTGCCCTCCTTCGGCTCGCGCGCATCGGCCACGCGGGTGATCAGACGCACGTCGGAGACACTCTTGCTCACACCGCGTGGCGTGATACCGTGCTCCAGGTTGTGAGCGCGCTGAATGTCGCGGCGTCGATCGGTTTCGCCGATGGCGCGCTCCATCGACCCGGTGACCCGGTCGGCATACAGGATGGCGCGACCGGCCACATTGCGCGCCGCACGACCGATGGTTTGCACAAGGGAGCGATCGCTCCGCAGAAACCCTTCCTGATCGGCGTCGAGCACCGCCACGAGCGAGACCTCGGGCATGTCGAGCCCTTCACGCAGCAGGTTGATGCCCACGAGCACATCGAAATCCCCAAGCCGCAATCCGCGCACGATTTCCATGCGCTCGATGGCGTCGATGTCCGAGTGCATGTAGCGCACGCGCACACCCAGCTGCTGCAGATAATCGGTGAGGTCTTCGGCCATGCGCTTGGTCAGCACGGTTACCAGCACGCGTTCATCGCGCCGTTCGCGCAGCCGGATCTCGTGCAGCAGGTCATCCACCTGCCCCTTCACGGGCCGCACCTCGATCTCGGGGTCGAGCAGACCGGTGGGACGAATCACCTGTTCCACCACGACACCTTCCGACAGCTGCAGCTCGAGTTCGCCCGGCGTGGCCGACACACTGATCAGTCGCGGCACCAGCTGCAGGAACTCGTCGAACACCAGCGGTCGATTGTCCAACGCGCTGGGCAGACGAAATCCGTATTCCACCAAGGTGAGCTTGCGTGCGCGATCGCCATTGTACATGGCGCGCACCTGCGGCAGCGTGACGTGCGACTCGTCCACCACCACGAGGTAGTCATCGGGGAAGTAGTCGAACAGACAGGCTGGCCGCTCACCCGCCGTGCGGCCACTCAGGTGCCGCGAATAGTTTTCGATGCCGGCACAGGTGCCGACCTCCAGCATCATCTCGATGTCGAAGTTGGTGCGCTGCTCCAGCCGCTGCGCTTCGAGCAGTTTGCCCGCCATGCGCAGCTCGGCGAGTCGCGAGCCGAGTTCGTCGCGAATGGCGCCGACCGCGCGCTCGAGGGTGGGGCGCGTGGTGACGAAGTGCTTGGCCGGGTAGATCGCCGCACGTTCCAGCACGGCGATCGTGTCGCCGGTGACGGGATCGATCTTGCTGATGCGCTCGATCTCGTCGCCCCAGAGCTCGAGGCGCAGCCCCTGCTCCTCGTACGCCGGCAGAATCTCCACCGTGTCACCACGCACGCGGAACGTGCCGCGCTCGAACGCCACATCATTGCGCAGGTACTGAATGCTCACCAGCGCGCGCAGAATGTCATCGCGCGAGCGCTGTTCGCCGCGCTGCAACGATACCATGCGTTCGCGATACGACACCGGATCGCCGAGACCGTAGATTGCGCTCACCGTGGACACGATCACCACGTCGTCGCGTTCCATGAGACTCGAGGTCGCGCGCAGTCGCAGCCGGTCGATGTCCTCGTTGATCGACGCGTCCTTCTCGATGTACGTGTCGCTGGTGGGAACGTACGCTTCGGGCTGGTAGTAGTCGTAGTACGAGACGAAGTACTCGACCGCATTGGTGGGGAAAAACCCCTTCAGCTCGCCGTAGAGCTGCGCCGCCAGCGTCTTGTTGTGTGAGAGCACCAGGACGGGCCGCTTCCAGTTCGCGATGACGTTCGCGATGGTCATCGTCTTGCCCGAGCCAGTGACGCCCAGAAGCGTCTGAAACCGGTCCCCGCGCTCAAGCCCGACGGAGAGCTCGGCGATCGCACGCGGCTGATCGCCGGCCGGCGCGTAGGGCGCCTGCAGGTGGAAGTCGCCCGCTGGCGCCGAAGGAACAATCAGGTCGCCCATCCTCCGAATATACACCGAATCAACATGGGAGCGCCAGACGGCTCACGGCTCGCTCGTGAGCCGCTCCCGACGTGACACCGCGCTGACGCCCTTCACGCGACGCATCGCCTTCATGATTTTCTCGAGGTGGGCGAGATTCTCCACTTCCACCAGCGCCGCACCCGTGACCTTGTTGTCGGTGGTCTTGAGCTCAAGCGACCGGATGTCCGTGCCGGTCGCACTCACGGCCGCCGCCACATCGGCGTAGAGCCCGCGGCGATCGTTGCCGTCGAGCACCAGCCGCACCGTGAATCGCTCGCCGGCGACCTCCTGCCAGTCGATCTCGAGGCGCCGTTCCGGCTCGTTCACCAGGAAGAGCAGGTTGGGGCAATCGCCGCGGTGAATGCTCACGCCGCGCCCACGCGTGACATAGCCGACCACCTTGTCGCCCGGTACCGGCTGGCAGCACTGGGCGTATCGCACCAGCAGTCCGTCGGCCCCTTGAATGCGCACGCCGCGAGACGTCCCGCGCACCCGATCAACCAGCCGCTCGATCGTGCCCTGCTCCTTGGCCGGTTCGGGCGTGGTGTCGAGCTGCGGGTGCAGCACCTTCAACACCTGCATCACGTGTACATCGCCCTGACCGATCGAGGCGATCACATGCGTGGCATCCTTCAGCTTGAGCGTACGCGCCACCGCAATCAGCGCCGTATCGTCGGCTTTCGGGAGTCGGCGCCGCTTGAGCTCACGATCGAGAATGTCACGACCGAGGCGGACCGCCGAGGTCTGCTCCTCGTGCCGAAGCCACTGTCGAATCTTGTGTCGGGCGCGCCCCGTGCGCACGTGCGAGAGCCAGTCGCGACTCGGCCGTGCGTTGGGGTTGGTCAGGATCTCCACCGTTTCGGAGTTCTTCAACTCGCGTGACAGCGGCGCAATGCGCCCGTTCACCTTCGCGCCTGCGCAGTGCGAGCCCACCTGCGTATGTACGGCGTACGCGAAGTCGAGCGGCGTCGCGCCCTTGGGCAACTGAATCACGTCGCCCGTGGGGGTGAACACGAAGATCTCGTCCTGATACAGATCGAGTTTGAGAAACTCGAGGAACTCGCCGGGTGTCTCGGCATCGAGCTGCAGCTCGAGCACCTGCCGAAACCATGCGAGATGCCGATCGAGTTCGTCGGTGCCGGCGACGTTCTCCTTGTAGAGCCAGTGCGCCGCAATACCGAACTCCGCGGTGCGGTGCATTTCGCGCGTGCGAATCTGAATCTCGAACAGCTGGCGACCTGGCCCGAACACGGTGGTGTGCAGCGACTGATAGCCGTTCGACTTGGGCTGCGCGATGTAGTCCTTGATGCGCTCCTGCACCGGCGTCCAGCCATCGTGAATCACGCCGAGGGCGTGGTAGCACTCGATGACGTTGGGCACCACCACACGGATCGCGAGCAGGTCGTAGATGTCCTCGTACGGCCGCTCGCGCTGCTTCATCTTCTTGTAGATCGACCAGAGATGCTTCGGTCGCCCACCGACTTCCACGTCGGGGATGCCGGCTTCGGCAAGCCGCCGCAGCAGCGGCTCCGCCATTTGCGAAATCAGCGATTCACGCTGGCCGCGCTTGGCCGCCACCAGCTTGGCGAGCGCACGATACTCTTCCGGTTCGATGTGCTTGAACGCGAGGTCTTCAAGCTCCCACCGCACCTTCGCCATGCCGAATCGATGCGCCAGCGGCGCGTAGAGATCGCGCGTTTCCTGCGCAATTCGTCGTCGCTTCTCCGGGGCTAGCCAATCGAGCGTGCGCATGTTGTGCAGTCGGTCGGCCAACTTGATGAGAATGACGCGTGCGTCCTTCGCGATCGACAGCAGCAGCTTGCGGTAGTTCTCGACCTGTCGATCCTCACGCGACGTGAGCGGCAGGTTGGCGATCTTGGTGAGTCCGTCCACGATCTGCGCGATCTCGCTGCTGAACTCGCGCTCGATGTCCGCCACCGTGATATCGGTATCCTCCACGACATCGTGCAGCAGACCGCACGCCACCGTGGCCGAATCGAGCTGCAGATCGGCCAGAATGCGCGCGACCTCGATGCAGTGCGACACATACGGTTCGCCGGAGTGCCGCACCTGCCCCGCATGCGCGCGCTCCGTGTACTTGTACGCGCGCACCAGCAGGTCGTAGTCGAGCCGATCGTACTCACCGTCCACACGTGGCACGAAGCCGGGAATGACTTCGTGCAGCGCGGGTCGACTCCCCGAGGCGGCGTGGGCGCGCTCGGCCAGATCTACCGCGGGCGAGGCCACGCCTGGTGGTTCCGGCGACACGGCCGGTGTGGTGATCGGATTCACAGCATCCCCGATTCGACGAAGCTCACATAGCACCCACGGCCGATGATGACGTGATCGTGCACCGGAATGCCGAGCAGGCGACCAGCCGACACGAGCTGCGTGGTGATGGTCCGATCATCGGCCGAGGGCGACGGATCGCCGCTCGGATGATTGTGCACGAGCACAACCGCTGCGGCACGCTCCGCGATCGCTTCCCGGAACACCTCTCGCGGGTGCACCAGGGAAGCGTCGAGCAGGCCGCGCGTCACGAGCACGTCGCGCTCCAGCCGGTGTTGTGTGTCCAGCACCGCCACATGAAACTCCTCGACTGGCAAGTCTTGCAGACGCGGGGCGAACGCCGCCACCACATCACGCGGGGAGCGCAATGGCACCCCGGCGACCCGCGTCTCGAACATCATGCGACGCCCCAGTTCGAGCGCTGCATGCACGACCACCGCTCGCGCCATCCCTACCCCCGGCACCCGCATCAACGAGCCCACCGGCGAGGTGGCGACGCGTCCGAGCGATCCGTCGGCCCCGTCGAGCACACGACGCGCACACTCGAGCGCCGAGCCGGCGCGCCCTCCCGATCCCAGCAACAGGGCGACCAGCTCCGTCGTACTGAGTGCCTGCGCCCCCAGCGCGCGCAGGCGCTCCCGCGGCCGATCGGTGGACGGCATCTCTCGAATACTTAGCGGGCGGGCCCGCGACTGGCCAGCGGTGTCGGCCGCATCGGCACGGAACGGGGCACGAGACGAACGCGGGGATGGTCGGTGAGACATGGGCACACGGCTCCGGTCGGGGATCTCGCAAGCTGTGTTCGCGGACCGCGCCGTGCGCCATCAATCCGTCCCCCGCCCCATCAGAACGTTTCGTCGCCGCCTTCGCTGCCGCGCTCACACTCCGGCGCCCCGGCCTTGGCGCGTTCCATGAGCGTCACGATCTCGTCCGCAATGCTGGCGCCGCGATCGGCGGTGTACCAGGCGAGCGCGGAGTCGCCCAGCGCACGCGCGGTTTCGCGGTTCCCCTGCGCTCGGCGCTCGTGCAACCAATGCCGCAGCGGCCGCGGCAACTCCACCACGCACCCCTGCTCGACCCCCGATTCGTCCAGCAGGACGTACGTCGGGGTGGCACGTCGCCCATCGAGTGAACGGTGCGTGGACTGCACCGCGGCCCCACCGGCCGCCGGTGTCACGATTCGCACCGACAGCCCGTGCACCAGCTCAGCCAGCCTGGCGACATACGGGACCTGTCGCAGCGAGTCGCCGCAGGTGTCCACGGCGACCACAAGCAGGCGCCATTGTCCACCGACCGCCCGTGCCCGCCGTAGGGTCGAGTCGGCAATCGTCACCTGCTCTGTGGACGCATACCACTCGTTCTGGCGACTGCGCGCCGCATCGAGAAAGTCCGGGAAGGTGAGTCCGGACGCGAAGAGCGCCAGCATGGAGGAGTCGGCGGCGAGCCCGGGCAGGCCGCCTGCACGAATGCGCTGTACGGCAGCAGGCCCGCACTCCGGTGCCACGCCTCGCTCCAGCAACGGCACCGTGCCAATCCCGGTCAGCAGGGCGAGGGTGAGCATTTCGCGAACCATGACCGACACTCCCAGAAGACGTGGTGTCCCGACGCCAGGCGCCGAGGGGCCCGCGAGGTCGGACCGCCCACATGCAACTGATCGGCGCGTGAAGGTCGGCGCAAGGGGCACCACCCCCTCGCCGTTTGACGCAGAAACCGGTATGATGACGCAGGCATGCTTTCGTCCCCGACGCTGGGAACGTCCATGAGTGAATCCTCGAATCGCACAGTCGAGACACGGCTGCGCGCCGCCGTCGAGTCCGCACCAAGCGGACTCCTGATGACCGATGCCGACGGACGCATCGTGCTCGTCAATCGTGAGGTGGAGCGACTCTTCGGCTATTCCCGCGAAGAGCTGCTCGGTCAGCCGGTCGAGATGCTCATCCCGATGCGCGATCGCGAGCGACATCCCGACTACCGACGCGGCTTTCGCGGAGATCCGCGGGTGCGCGCAATGGGCGCAGGCCGCGACCTGCACGGGCGCCGTAAGGATGGGGTCGAGGTGCCGGTGGAGGTCGGATTGACGCCGGTCGCCACGCCCGAGGGCCTCTTCGTGATCGGCGCGGTCGTGGACATCTCCGCACGCAAGGAGGCGGAGGCCGAGCAGCGACGCACCGCGGAACAGCTTCGACAAGCGCAGAAGCTCGAAGCCGTCGGCACACTTGCCGGCGGCATTGCGCACGATTTCAACAACGTGCTGGGCGCCATTCTGGGGTACGCAGAGCTGTTGGAGCTCGAGCTGAGCGATCTGCCGATCGCGCGTGAAGACGCCCGCGAGATCATCGTGGCTGCACAGCGCGGTCGCGACCTGGTGCAGCAGCTGCTCGCCTTCAGTCGCCAGCAGGATACCGCTCGTGGACCCGTGGAGGTGCCGGCCATCGTGACCGAGGTCTACCAGCTCCTGCGGGCCAGCCTCCCCTCGAGCGTACACCTGTCCGTCGAAAGCGAAGATGGCGTGGAGCCCGTGCTCGCCAACGCGACGTCGCTGCATCGCATCGTGATGAACCTCGCCACGAATGCGGCGCACGCCGTGCCTTCGGGGGGCGACGTCTGCATCCGGGTGCAACGGCGCTTCGTGCAAGAGCCGCACGCGCGCGCAAATCCGGAGCTGCGCGAGGGCTGGTACACCATGCTCTCGGTGCGTGACAACGGGTCCGGCATGAACGCGGAGACCGTGGCGCGTGCCCGCGAACCGTTCTTCACGACCAAGCCGCAGGGGACAGGCACTGGCCTTGGGCTCTCGGTGGTGCACGGCATCATGCAATCACACGGCGGCGCCCTCGAGATCGAGAGTACAGTCGGTGCCGGCACCGAAGTGCGCTGCTACTTTCCGCAGCTCAATACGGCAGGAGCCGAACGGGCGACGAGCGCCTGACCTCGGCACCCGTCGCCCGTTCACCATTGGGACCTTGCCTGAATCAGGCGTTCACGCCGTGGCACTTCTTGAACTTCTTGCCGCTGCCGCACGGGCACGGATCGTTGCGACCGGCGGTGCTGAAGTCCACCGGGCCAGTGGTGCCATCATCGCGCGATAGCGACCGAACAGGGCCCGCGCCCACCACCTTGGGAGTCGCCGGCGCAACCGCGGCCGGTGCATCGGCGGAGGCCTCAGGCTCGGCCACCACACCAGCGGCAGCGACCTCGGCCGCCTCCGCGTCCGACGCCGTCACGGCAGGCGCCTCGACGCTGGGCGGCGACACAGGCTCCTCGGGCACATCTTCCAGCACCCCCATCGCGTTGTAGCGCTTTGCCGGGCGTGTCGGCTCTGGCGCCCGCATCACCACCGGCGGCGGCGCGGGCTGCTCGAACACGAGTTGCGCCTTGAGGAACCGTTCCGTGAACGTGTGCGCGAGGTCGTGCATGAGGTCTTCGAACATCGTGAAGGCCTCGTGCTTGTACTCGATGAGCGGATCCTTCTGCCCCCACGAGCGATAGTGAATGCTCGCGCGCAACTGATCGAGATCGTAGAGATGGTCCTTCCACTTCTCGTCGATCACGTTGAGCATCACCAGCGACAGCAGGCGGTCGGAGAAGCCCTTGCCGTCCTGATCGCGCACGGTGTCGAGCGTCTCGAGCTTGCGATCGAACGCCTCGAGTACGGCCGACACGGCCTCCTCCTGCGCCTCCTCGAGCGACACCGGATGCGGCGGCGCTTCGAACACCGGCACCGTGAGCATGTAGTGCATCAGGAGGTCCTGCTGCAGCAGCGCGAAGTCCCACTGCTCCTGCGTCTCGTACACCGCCAGCGATGTCTCCACGCGACGGCGCACGGCACGCTCGAGATACTTGCGCGCCTCGCCCTTGAGCTCCTCGCCACCCTCGAGTGCGAACGCACGCTGCGAGTAGATCACCTCGCGCTGCTGGTTCATCACGTCGTCGTAGTCCAGCAGCCGCTTGCGCGCCTGGAAGTTCTGCAACTCCACGCGCTTCTGTGCCTGCTCGATCGAGCGCGTGATGAGCGGATGCGTGAGCACCTCCCCCTCCTGCGCGCCCATGCGATCCATCAGCTTCGCGATGCGATCCGTGCCGAAGAGACGCATGAGGTCATCTTCGAGCGACAGGAAGAACTGCGACGACCCGGGATCACCTTGGCGGCCAGCACGACCGCGCAGCTGGCGGTCGATGCGCCGCGACTCGTGTCGCTCCGAACCGATGATGTGAAGACCGCCGATCTCGGAAATCTCGACATCCTTGCCGTCGAGGTCCTTCACCACGCTCGGCATGGACTCCGTGACGCCGCTACCGAGTTTGATGTCGGTACCGCGACCGGCCATGTTCGTCGCGATCGTGATGGCGCCGGGTTGACCGGCGAGGGCCACGATCTCGGCTTCGCGCTGGTGATACTTGGCGTTCAGCACGTTGTGCTTCAGCCCTGCGCGCAAGAACATCTTCGACAGCGTCTCGGACGCATCCACGCTCGCGGTACCCACCAGCACCGGGAACCCGAGGCCGTGCAGGCGACGCGTTTCTTCCACGATGGCGTTGTACTTCTCGCGTCGCGTCTTGTAGACCCAATCGTCGCGATCGTCGCGTACGATCGGCCGATTCGTGGGAATGACGGAAACCTCGAGCGTGTAGATCTGATGGAACTCGTTCTCTTCCGTCTCGGCCGTACCCGTCATGCCCGAGAGCTTCTCGTACATGCGGAAGTAGTTCTGAATGGTGATGGTGGCGAGCGTCTGCGTCTCCCCCTTCACCTGCACCCCTTCCTTGGCCTCCACCGCCTGGTGAAGTCCTTCGGACCAGCGGCGACCGGGCATCGTGCGACCGGTGAACTCGTCCACGATCAGCACCTGTCCTTCCTGCACCACGTAGTTCACGTCACGCTCGTACAGTGCGTGCGCGCGAAGCAGCTGATGGATGATGTTCAGCGTCTGGCTCTTCACCGCATAGTCCGACTCGAGCGCCTGCCGCTGCTCCAGGCGCTCGGCGGGCGTGAGGTCGGGGTCACGCTCTACCCGATGGATCTCCGTGGAGATATCGGGCAGCACCATCGTGTCGTGATCGTCGGGCGACATGAAGTCGACGCCGGCGTCGGTGAGGTGCACCGTGTGCCCCTTCTCATCGAGCACGTACAGCAGATCCTGTTCGATATCACCGAACTGGCGACGCGACATCGGCTGCTTGCGGTCGGCGATGTGCTCGAGCTCCATCTTCTGGACCAGCGTCTTCACGCCGGTCTCGTTGAGCACCTTCTGCAGTCGCTTGTTCTTCGGCGCGCCCATCTGCGCCTTGTACAGCAGCAGGCCAGCCGTTGAGGTGTCACCCGACTCGAGTGCGCGCTCACCATCGGCGACCAGCTGGTTCGCCAACTCCGTCTGCCGACGGACGAGACGCCCCACGGACGAGTTGTACTGCGCGTACTGCAGATCACCTTCGTTGCCCACCGGGCCGGAGATGATCAGCGGCGTACGCGCTTCGTCGATGAGAATGGAGTCCACCTCGTCGATGATGGCGAACACGTGCGGACGCTGCACACGCTGCTCGGCGCTGACCACCATGTTGTCGCGCAGGTAGTCGAAGCCGAACTCGTTGTTGGTGCCATACAGAATGTCGGCGGCGTACGCGGCGCGGCGCTGCGGCGAGCCCGGTTCCGTGTCGTCGAGACAGGCCACCGTGAGACCGAGCCACTGATGCAGATGGCCCATCCACTGGCTGTCGCGGCGCGCGAGGTACGTATTCACCGTGACGAGGTGCACGCCGCGGCCGGGGAGCGCATTGAGATACGATGGCAGCGTGGCGACGAGCGTCTTGCCCTCGCCCGTGGCCATTTCGGCGATGCGCCCGAGGTGCAGCTGAATACCACCCACCAGCTGCACATCGTACGGCACCATGTCCCAGCGCAGCTCCTGCCCGGTCACCGTGACGATGGTCCCGACCAGTCGGCGGCACGCCTCGCGCACCGTGGCGAACGCCTCCGGGAGCAGTTCGTCGAGCGTATCCGCGATGACCTGGCGCAGCTCGCCCTCCAGCCCGCCACGTCCGTCGGTGCCGCCGAGCTCCTCGTCGATCGCTTCACGTTCAGCGGCGTCGGCCGCCGCGTGCTTGGCTTCCTTCAGCTCGGCGATCTTCGCTTCGATCTCGCCCGTGCGCTCCGCGAGCACCCCGCGGAACTTGGCGGTCTGCCCCTGCAACTCGGCGTCGGACATGGACGCGATGCGCCCTTCGATGCCGATGATCTCCTCGATGATCGGCTTGACGCGCTTCTGTTCGCGTTCGTGTCGCGTGCCGAACACGCGATTGATCAAACCCTTCAGCATGCGTTCCTCGAGAGGTACAGCCCGGAGGCCGCGATGTAGGCTGCGACTGCCTCGGGGACGAATCCGTGAATGGAGCGACCGGCGGCGACGCGCGCCCGGATCTCGGACGACGAGACATCGACGCGCCGGCTGGCCAACTGGACGGGGGGATGGATCGCCGGCCAGGTTGCCCAGGGGACCGGGGAGGAACCAACCGTCTCGTCGTCGCGAACGGCAACCACCAGCTGCACCAACTGCAGCAGGCGCTGCGGGTCGCGCCAGCGAGCCAGATCGGCCGCCGCATCGGCTCCCAGTAGCAGGAGCAACTCCGCCTCGGGCCAGCGCCCGGCGAAATGCTCCACCGTATCAACCATATAAGATAACCCGCCCCGATCGATTTCGATCGGATCGACCTCGACCCGGGAGATCCCCGCGAAGGCAGCCTGCACCATGGCCAGTCGCTCCGCAGCCGTCGCCGACGCCGAACCCTTGAGGGGCTGCGTGCCGGCTGGCACGATCAGGAGGCGGTCCAGGCCGAGCTGCGCGAGGGCGTCCTGTGCCATGAGCACATGCCCCACATGCGGCGGATCGAAGCTGCCCCCGAGGATCCCGATGCGCAGGCGTGTCGAGGACGCCTGCTCAGGGGAGATCACGCCGGTGGAGGCGTCGGCAGCGTGGCGAGCGTATCGGCGCCTACGCCAACGCCACAGGCATCACGCACCTCGGCATCGGACGGATAGCGCCGGCGCAGCTCGTCGCACGTTTCCTGCGCCTCCTCAGTCCATTTGCGGGCGCGGAACGCTTCCAGAATCCCGAGCCACGCCAAACGCGCCGTGGGCGTGGACGGATACGTCTCGACCACATCGCGAAAATAGATGATCGACGAGTCGTACGCCTTGCGGGTCTTCAGGTAGTGCAGGCCGATATCGTAGTCTTTCTTGGCCAGCGCATCCTCGAGCGCCGCAATGCGCTCCGTCGCGTCCACGGCCTCGGGCGTGTCCGGATACGCCGTCAGCAGTACGCGCAGGGTGTTGATCGCCTTGAGGCCGTAGTCGGCGTCCAGATCGGGGCGACGCCACAGCGACTGGTACGCACGACCCTCGCCGAGCATGGCCCGGGGGGCCAGCGTATCGGAGGGGAACGCGTCGAGCAGCCGAGAGAACGACTGCGCCGCGAGCAGATACTCCTGCTGTTTCTCGTGCGACAGCGCCAAGTAGTAGTACGTGGGCGCCAGCAGCAGGTCGCGCGTAGACAGATCGAGCGTCAGACGCTCGAAGCCTAGCACCGCATTCGCCATCTTCCCCTGCTGGTATTCCTGCAGCGCACCACGGAACAGGGCTTCGGGGTTGGCGAAGTCGCGCGGCTCGAAGCCACGGCCGCATCCCGATGCGGCCATGAGCAGCAGCAACGCCCACACCCCGGCGGGCACCTGTCGGTCCTTCAAGTTCACGTAGCACTCCCGGAAGCAAGCGCGACGATGCGGGCGCGGCCCGGCGTGAGGCCGGCGGTGACGTTGCGCGTGTCGACCACCAAGGCGGCCTGATCCACCACGCGCTGCCACGGCATCTGCTTGTGGTCCGTCACGACCACACAGGCGTCGGCCCAGCGCAGCATCTCGTCGGTGAGCTCAACGACACGCCGGACATGGTCGTCCTCACGAATCTCCGACACGAACGGATCGTGAAACTCCACGTGCGCACCGCGCTCCTCGAGCAGGCGGATGATGTCGAGCGCCGGGCTTTCGCGCACGTCGTCGATATCGCGCTTGTAGGCCACGCCCAGCACCAGAATGCGGCTGCCACGCACCGCCTTCGCGGTATCGTTCAGCGCACGGGACACCTTCTCGACGACGTAGTCGGGCATCTGCGAGTTGATCTCGCTCGCCAGATCGATGAAGCGCGTTTTGTAGTTGAGCGTACGCATCTTCCACGCAAGGTAGTGCGGATCGAGCGGGATGCAGTGTCCGCCGATGCCGGGGCCGGGTGTGAACTTCATGAAGCCGAACGGCTTGGTGGCCGCGGCGTCGATGACTTCCCACACGTTGACCCCAAGTTTGTCACACACAATCGCGATTTCGTTCACCAGGCCAATGTTCACCGCCCGGAAGGTGTTCTCGAGCAGCTTCACCAGCTCGGCCGCCTCGGGCGAGGACACCGGCACGATCGTTTCGATGCACGACTGGTAGAGCGCGCTCGCGGTGCGCACGCACCCTGGCGTGATGCCGCCGACCACCTTCGGGGTGTTGTGCGTCTGGTACACCGGATTGCCGGGATCCACCCGCTCGGGGCTGAATGCCAGGAACACGTCCTCGCCCACCTTCAGGCCGGCCGCTTCCATGCGGGGCTGCAGCAGCTCGCGCGTCGTTCCGGGGTACGTGGTGCTCTCGAGCACCACCAGCAGTCCCGGGTGAGCGTGCCGTTGCACGGCATCGGCGGCGGCGAGCACGTAGGCCATGTCCGGATCGCGCGTCTTGGACAGGGGCGTGGGCACGGCAATCGAAATCGCATCGCACTCCGCCAGTCGCGATTCCACGGTGGTGGCCACGAACGTGCCGGCCGCGAGCGCGGCCGCGACATCCGCCGATTCGACGTCCTGAATGTGCGACGCGCCGCTCATGAGCGTGTCGATGACGCGCTGGCTCACGTCGTACCCGATCACGCGGAAGCCCGCCTTGGCGAACTCCATCGCGAGAGGCAGCCCCACGTAGCCGAGGCCGATCACACCCACGATGGCGCTACGATCCTGAATCTTGGCGAACAGCTGTTCCTGCATGCGAGGACGTCTCCGGCGAAAGGGCGCTCAGCGCCCGTAGAAGGCACGCACCGTGCGCGCGACTTCATCGAGCTGCTCACGGGTGAGTTCAGGAAACACGGGCAACGACACCACCTGCTGCGCCGCCCGCTCCGACTCCGGGCACGCGCCCTCGGCATACCCGAGATAGGCAAAACACGGCTGCAGGTGCAGTGGCAGCGGATAGTACACCGAGGATCCGATCCCGGCCTCCTTCAGGTGCAGCTGCAGCGCGTCCCGATTGGGGACGCGAATGGTGTACTGATTGAAGATCGACTCGTTCCGAGGATCCACGAAGGGCGTGCCGATCTCCGAGACATCGGCAAACGCGGCATCGTAGTACGCGGCGTTGGCGCGCCGGGCGGCGCTCCACTGCGCCAGGTGCGGCAGCTTGGCGCGCAGCACGGCGGCCTGCAGCGCGTCCAGCCGGCTGTTGTACCCCACCACTTCATGGAAGTAGGTGCGACGGCTGCCGTGCGTCCGGAGCTTCATCAGCCCCTCGAACAACGCCTCGTCCTGCGTCACCATCATGCCGCCGTCGCCCCAGCCGCCAAGATTCTTGGAGGGGAAGAAGCTGAAAGTGCCGATCGTCGCCGCCTCACCAGCCATCACCCAGGCGTCACCGATGCGTCGACGCGCACCGATGCTCTGTGCGGCGTCCTCGATGATCGGCAGGTCGCCCGCCACGGCACGGATCTCCTCGAGTGGGGCCATCTGCCCGAACAGATCTACGGCGATGATCGCCCTGGTGCGAGGCGTAATGGCCGCGGCGATCGCGGCGGGGTCGATGTTGTACGTGGACGGCGAAATGTCCACGAACACGGGTCGCGCACCCACGTTGTGGATCGCACCGGCCGTGGCAAAGAACGTGAACGGCGTGGTGATGACCTCATCGTCCCGCCCGACGCCGAGTGCGCGCAGCGCAAGGAGCAGGGCGTCGGTTCCATTGGCGCAGCCGACCGCGTAGCGCGTGCCGGACAATCCCGCCACATCGCACTCGAGTTGACCAACCGGGTCGCCAAGGATGAACGCCTGGGCGTCGATGACCGCCATGGCAGCCGCCACGACCTCATCGCGGATCGTGGCGTGCTGGGCCTTCAGGTCGAGGAGAGGGACGGGCATTGCCGAATATAGAAGAGTCGGGAAGGACGAAGGTCACGCCGGACCGGCGCGCAACGGAAGCGGGACATCCCGCCCGGTGCGCGCCGATTCGTAGATGCCGAGAATGAGCTCGAGCGACTTGCGACCACTTCGCCCATCGGTATCGGGCTGCGCCTCGCCGCGCAACACCGCCAGAACATTGCGATAATATCCCTCGTGCCCGAACCCGTAGACCGACGGGGGGTTCGTGGCCGTGGTCTCGACGAGCTTGTCGTCGTCGTCGTAGTCGGCAAAATCCCAGTGCTCCACGCGGTTCACCGCGGTGCCGCCAATGCGCACCGAGCCCTTTTCGCCGAGCAGCGTGATCGAGCCCTCGAGGTTCTTCGGGTACGTGAGCATGGTCACCTCGAGCACGCCCAACGCGCCGTTGCGGAACTTGAGAATCGCCGCGCCGGTGTCCTCGGCCTCGATCTGCCGAGCGAGCGTGGCCGTCTTGGCCATGACGCTCTCCACCGGCCCGACCAGCCACTGCACAAGGTCCACGTAGTGCGACGCCTGGTTCATGAACGCGCCACCGTCGAACTCCCACGTCCCGCGCCACGGTGCCTGATCGTAGTATTCCTGCGGACGCGTCCAGCGCACCGTGCAGTTGGCCACGAACAGCCGACCGAAGCGCCCCTTGTCGATCGCGCGCTTGAGCAGCTGGATCGGGGGGTTGAGCCGGTTCTGCTTGACCACGAACAGGCGCACGCCGGCGTCATCACACGCCTGCACCAACTGATCGGCGGCATGCAGCGTGATGGCCATGGGCTTTTCGGTGATCACGTGCCGACCGGCCCGCGCGGCGATCATGCCATGCTGCGGATGCAGCCCGGAGGGCGTCGCGATCACGATCGCATCGGACGGCACCGCGGCCAGCATCTCCTCGAGGCTCGTGAACCATGGCACCTGCTGTGCTTCGCCAGCGGTGCGAGCGCGATCCGACTGCACATCACACACGGACACGAGCTCGAGCCCATCGATTCGCGCGATGGCGTCGAAGTGGTTGCGACTGATGCGTCCGCAGCCCACCAACGCGACCCGAACGGGCGGCACAGCAGCTCCGCTCACGCGGCCTCCGCGCTGCGATCGAGCGACACGACCTCACCCACCCGGCGATAACGCGCGCCCGTTCCCTCGCAGCGCAGCCATTCGGCGTCGGGCTGTGCGCTGTCGACGCCGTCGCTCACGAGCGCGTGCCCGCCCTCGGACATCCAACCCGTCCGACGTGCCGGCACGCCCGTCACCAGCGCATAGGCGGGCACATCGCGCGTCACGACGGCGCCCGCGCCCACGAACGCGTAGGCACCGAGCGTCACCCCACACACGATGGTGGCGTTGGCGCCGATCGTGGCGCCCTGCCCCACCACCGTGCGCTTGTATTCCGCCTTGCGCGACACCGCACTGCGCGGATTGAGCACGTTCGTGAACACCATCGATGGGCCGCAGAACACGTCGTCACCCAGCTCCACCCCTTCGTACAGCGACACGTTGTTCTGAATCTTGCAGTTGTCGCCAATACGTACGCCATTCATCACGACCACATTCTGACCGAGCGAACAGCGCGCACCGATCACGGCACCTCCCATCACGTGGGCAAAGTGCCAGACGCGCGAGTCACTGCCGATGCTCGCGCCCTCGTCCACATACGCGGACTCGTGCACGAGTGCACCCGCGGCAAGTGACGCACCGCGCGCGACGTGCCCGGCGCCCGGTGTGCCCACGAGCTCCGGGTTGGCACTCTTGATCACCGTCTCCGAGGGCGCACGCGCCGGCCCGCTGCTCACGCAGTCTCCCCAACGGTGCCCGCAATCGACGCGATGGTGCCAGGGGCGGGGCCGCCGTGGATGAGGGCGTGCCACTCCTGCAGCGAACGGACCCCCGGATCGCGTGAGCGACGCGACGTGATCGCATCGCACGCGGCGTTCGCCGCGCTCAGCGTGGTGGTGTACGGCACGCGGTTGGCCAGCGCCGCCATGCGCAGGCGCTCATCATCCTGCTGCGCATGCTTGCCGAGCGGCGTGTTCACGAGCAGTTGGACTTCGCCGTTCACGATGAGGTCCACACCATCGGGCCGCCCTTCATTCACCTTGAGCACGCGCGTGACCGGTGTGCCCTGTGCCTCGAGGAAGGCCGCCGTACCTGCCGTGGCGTACAGCTTGAAGCCGAGCGCATGCAGTCGCGCCGCGAGCACCGCGGCGGCCGGCTTGTCGCTGTCGTTCACCGTGATGAACACGGCACCCTCACGCGGCAGCACGTTGTCGGCCGCCAACTGCGATTTCAGGAAGGCCGTGCCGAAATCTTCGTCGATGCCCATCACTTCACCCGTTGAGCGCATCTCCGGCCCCAGCACCGGATCGGCTTCACGGAACTTGTTGAAGGGGAACACCGCTTCCTTCACGCTGAAGAACGGTGGCACGATCTCCTCGGTGAACCCGATCTCGCCCAGCGTCTCGCCCAACATGAGTCGCGCCGCCACCGACGCGATCGGCACACCGATCGCCTTCGACACGAACGGCACCGTGCGGCTGGCTCGCGGGTTCACTTCGATCACGTACACCGTACCGTCCTTGTACGCGAACTGCGCGTTCATCAGCCCGACCACACCGAGCGCCTTTGCCATCGCGACGGCGTGCGCCTTCATCTGCTCGACCGCGGCGGGCGGAATGAGATACGGCGGCAACGCGCACGCCGAATCGCCGGAGTGAATGCCCGCTTCTTCGATGTGCTCCATCACCGCACCGATCACGACATCGGTGCCATCACTCAGCGCATCGACATCGGCCTCAAACGCGTCTTCGAGGAAGCAGTCCACCAGTACCGGGCGGTCCTCACTCACACGCGCGGCGCGATCGAAGTAGTCCCGCAGCGATTCGTCGTCGTACACGATCTCCATGGCGCGACCGCCGAGCACGTACGACGGACGCACGAGCACGGGGTAACCGATGCGGTTGGCAATCTCCACCGCCTCGTCCACCGAGGTCGCCGTCCCATTGGGCGGCTGCGCAATGCCCAGCTCGCGCGCGATCGCCTCGAATCGACGGCGATCTTCGGCAATGTCGATCGCATCCGGCGACGTGCCCAGGATCGTCACGCCAGCGGCTTCGAGCGCACGCGTCAGCTTGAGCGGCGTCTGGCCACCGAGCTGCACGATCACCCCCAGCGGCTGCTCGCGCGTGACGATCTCCAGCACATCTTCAAATGTGAGCGGTTCGAAAAACAGCTTGTCGGAGATGTCGAAATCGGTGGAGACCGTTTCGGGGTTGGAGTTGATCATGATCGTTTCGTATCCACGATCGCGCAGCGCGAGCACGGCCCGCACGCAGCAGTAGTCGAACTCCACGCCCTGCCCGATGCGATTGGGGCCGGACCCGAGAATCACCACCTTCTTCCGGTCGGTCGTGGGCGCTTCGTCTTCTTCGTCGTAGCACGAGTAGAGATACGGCGTGGCCGACGGAAACTCGCCGGCGCAGGTATCCACCATGCGATAGGCGGGACGCACGCCGAGCGACCAGCGATGCTCGCGCACCGCGGTCTCACTCTGCCCCCGCAAACGGCCGAGCTGGCGATCGGAGAATCCGAAGCGCTTCATGCGACGCACGTTGCCACTCGACAGTTCGTCAGCGGAAAGACCGGCATACCAGTCTTCGGCCTCGATCAGTTCCGCGAGCTGCGAGAGAAACCACGGCTCGATCCCGCTCAGCGACGCGATCTCCGACAGCGGCAGCCCGGCACGCATCGCACGCTTGAGTTGAAACACGCGCTCGGGCGTGGGCGTGCGCAGCGCACGGCGCAACGACTCCACACTGTCGTCCTTGAGACGATCATCGATGGGGCGCTCCGCAATCTCCCAACCGGACCGTCCCGTTTCAAGCGCGCGCAGCGCCTTCTGGAACGCTTCCTTGAACGTGCGTCCGATCGCCATCGACTCGCCCACGGACTTCATCTGCGTGGTGAGCACCGGATCGGCCGCGACGAACTTCTCGAACGCAAAGCGCGGGCACTTCACCACCACGTAGTCGAGCACCGGCTCGAACGACGCCGGCGTGGTCTTGGTGATGTCGTTGGGGATCTCGTCGAGCGTGTAGCCCACGGCGAGCTTCGCGCCAATGCGCGCAATCGGAAATCCGGTCGCCTTCGACGCCAGCGCCGACGAACGCGACACGCGCGGGTTCATCTCGATGACGATGAGCTCGCCGTTGACCGGATTCACCGCGAACTGGATGTTGCACCCGCCGGCTTCCACGCCGATCTCGCGAATGATCTTCACGGCGGCGTCGCGCATGAGCTGATACTCGCGATCGGTGAGCGTCATGGCCGGTGCCACGGTGATCGAATCGCCGGTGTGCACGCCCATGGGATCGAAGTTCTCGATGGAGCAGACGATCACCACGTTGTCGGCGCAGTCGCGCATGACCTCGAGCTCGAACTCCTTCCAGCCGAGTAGCGAGCGCTCCACGAGGACCGAGTGCACGGGTGAGAGATCGAGACCGCGGCGCACGATGGCTTCGAACTCATCGCGATTATAGGCCACGCCACCACCCGTGCCACCGAGCGTGAACGACGGCCGGATGATGCTTGGAAACCCGAACTCCTCCACCGTCGCCAACGCTTCGTCGAACGTGGTCACGGTGCGACCCGCCGGACACTGCAGCCCGATGCGCGCCATGGCGTCGGCAAAGAGCTTGCGGTCTTCGGCCACACGAATCGCGCGTGCGTTCGCGCCGATGAGCTCCGCCCCGTACTTCTCGAGCACGCCCGAGTCCGCGAGTGCGAGCGCCACGTTGAGGGCCGTCTGTCCACCCATCGTGGGCAGCACCGCATCCGGCCGCTCCTTGGCAATGACCTTTTCCACGAACTCGGCCGTCACGGGCTCGATGTACGTGCGATCCGCAAACTCGGGATCGGTCATGATGGTGGCGGGGTTGGAGTTCACCAGCACCACCTCATACCCCTCTTCACGCAGCGCCTTGAGCGCCTGCGTCCCGGAGTAGTCGAACTCGGCGGCCTGCCCGATGACGATCGGCCCGGAGCCGATCACGAGAATACGGTGCAGGTCAGTGCGTCGCGGCATGCAGCAAGTCGTCCAGGAGATCGTCGAAAGTCCGTGTCGGCCGCCATCCGGTGGCCGACGCTATGCGTGCAGGGTCGCCTACCAGCGACGGCACGTCCACCGGCCGAACCAGCGCCGGATCTTCATGCAGTGTGGTGTGCAGACCGACACGGGAGAGAATACGCTCGGCCACCTCCCGCACCGATCGACCGACACCGCTCGCGACGTTGTACACCGCGCCCGGCTCCCCGTGCTGCCCTAGTGCAATATAGGCGTCCACGACGTCGCGAACATGCAGAAAGTCGCGAATCGGCGAGGTGTTGCCGAGCACGAGCGGCGTCCCCGCGGGTGCCTCCCGCAGCGCGAGGGCGCGCGTGACCAGCGCGGGCAGCAGAAAGCGCCCGTCCTGCCCTGCTCCGCTGTGGTTGAAGGGGCGTACGCCAATGACCGGCAGTCCGCTCGCCCGCCAGACCTGCAGCGCGGCGACCTCCTGCGCGACCTTGGTGGCGGCATACACGGTGCGTGGCTGCAGCGCGTGCGATTCCGTCAGCGGCGCCTCGCCGTCGTCGTGGCGGCCGTACTGCTCGGCGCTGCCGATCACGAGCACGCGAGGCGCCAGCACGCCCGCCGCGTGCGCCTGCGACAGCGCATGCAGCAACCGCACCGTGGCAGTCACGTTCACGTCCCACGCCATCGCAGGGTCGTTCGCGGCCGTCGGCAGGTGCGAAATCGCGGCCAGATGGATCACCAGATCCGGCGCCGACACCCGAAGCGCTTCGTCGACGTGCGCTGAGGAGCGCAGATCGCCGTACACCCACTGCGACACCGGAGACGACTCCGCGTTCGCGACGGGTTCCAGCGCCGTTCCCGTGACGTCCCACCCTGCGTCCGCGAGCGCGCGCACCAGGTAGCGTCCGACAAAGCCGGCCGCGCCGGTGACCAGCGCGCGCGATCCCGACACCCTGGTCACCGCTGCCGTGCAGCCCAGCGGTCCATATCCGCTTCGACCATGCGGCGGACGAGCTCCGCGAAACTCACCGATGGGGCCCACCCGAGCTGCTCCTTCGCCTTGCTCGGATCGGCGACGAGCAGATCGACTTCGGCTGGACGAAAGAAACGTTCGTCCTGCTTCACGTAGTCCTGCCAGTTAAGATCGACGGCGCCAAAGGCCGCCTCGCAGAACTCACGCACCGAAAACGTGCTCCCGGTCCCGATCACGTAGTCGTCGGGCGTGTCCGATTGCAGCATGCGCCACATCGCATCGACGTAGTCCCCCGCAAAGCCCCAGTCACGACGCGCGTCCAGGTTGCCCAGCCGCAACTCGGTGGCGAGTCCGTGCTTGATGCGAGCAACCCCGTCAGAAATCTTGCGGGTCACGAACTCCAGACCACGGCGCGGCGATTCATGATTGAACAGGATGCCGGAGACCGCGTAGAGATCGAAGCTTTCGCGATAGTTCACGGTGATCCAGTGGCCGTATACCTTGGCGACGCCGTACGGCGAGCGCGGGTAGAACGGCGTGGACTCGCGCTGCGGCGTTTCCACCACCTTGCCGAATTGCTCGCTTGACGACGCCTGGTAGAAGCGCGATTTGGGCGCGGCCTTGCGCATGGCTTCGAGCATGCGCGTGACGCCGAGCGCGGTGAACTCGCCCGTGAGCACGGGCTGCGTCCACGACGTCTGCACGAAACTCTGCGCGGCGAGGTTGTAGATCTCATCGGGGCGCACCGCTTCCACCGCGTCGACGAGCGATGTCTGGTCGAGCAGATCCGCAGACACCAGTTCGATCGAATCGATCAGGTGGGCGATACGCTCGTATGGCGTGGTCGAGGAGCGGCGAACGACACCAACGACTCGATACCCTTTGGCGAGCAGATGCTCAGCGAGGTAGGATCCGTCCTGCCCGGTGATGCCGGTGATGAGCGCGGTAGGCATGAAGCAGAGTGAAAAGGGGACGCCATCCGACCGCGAGTGGTGACGCGAGATGACGGAAACGCGACGGCGGGGAGCCCGAACCTCGAGCCCCCCGCCGACATACGTACGGAGCGAGGACACGCGCACAGGGTGCGCGAGTCCGCGGGATTACGCGACGGCGACCTGGCCGCGCGGAGCCCGCTGCACCTTGCCGGCCGCGAGGCAGCGCGTGCAGACCTTCACCTTGATAATGGCGCCTTCGTGCTGAATGCGCGCCACCTGCAGGTTCGGACGCCACACGCGACGCGTCTTGTTGTTGGCGTGCGACACGCTGTTGCCGAAGGCAACGCCCTTGCCGCACGTCCAGCACCGGCTGCGATTGATGGCCATGGCTGGGACCTCAGTTCAGGATGAGTTCGATCCGCGCCATCTCAGCCCCGTCGCCCTTGCGGTGACCGGTCTTGAGAATGCGGGTGTAACCACCCGGACGCGTGGCGAACTTGGGACCGAGCTCCTGGAAGAGCTTGTCCGCCGCTTCGCGCTTGCGCACGTGGCGTCCCGCGAGCCGACGCGCATGCAGCGTGCCGGAGCGGGCCTTCGTGATGAGCTTCTCGACGAACGGCCGAAGCTCCTTGGCCTTGGCTTCGGTCGTCTCGATCGCGCCCGCCTCGATGAGCGAGGTGGCGAGATTGCGAAGCAGTGCGAGCCGCTGCTCGCTCGTCCGCCTCAGTTGGCGGTTGGCCTTGCGATGGCGCATGGCATCAGTCCTCGTCTTCCTCGTCGTCGTCCGGCGCGTTTTCTGCGGCGCGGCTTGGGGGCGTCCCCATATCCAGGATACGAACGCCTTCCGACGGCGACTCCTCGTACCGCATGCCGAAGTTCAGACCCTGCCGTTCCAGCAAGTCGGCGATTTCGTTCAGCGACTTCTTGCCGAAGTTCTTCACCTGCAGAATCTGCGCTTCGGTCTGGCGGACCAGATCACCGAGCGAACGGATGTTCGAGTTCTTGAGCGAATTGACCGATCGGACGGACAGCTCCATGTCGTCGATCGGGGTACGGAACAGCTCGGCCAACCGCAGGGCGTCGCTGTTGGCCGCGGCATCGGCAGCGCCGATGGATACCGACGTGGACGTGCCGAAGCCCACGAAGTACTGGAAGTGCGTCTGCGCCAGCGCCGCCGCGTACGAGACCGCCTCCTCGGGGGAGATGGTGCCGTTCGTCTCGACCGAGAGCGTCAGCCGGTCGTAGTCGGTGCGCTGTCCCACGCGCGTCTCACCCACCGTGAAGTTGGCGCGGCGCACGGGGCTGTAGATGGCGTCGATGCGCACCGTATCGACCGGCAACTGCCGATCGACCGGATGCTGCTCGGCTTCGACGTACCCGCGCCCCTTGTTCACGTACAGCTCGACCGACAGCTCGCGCTCGTCGGAGATCGTGAACAGGTGATGCGCGGCATCGACGACACGCACGCCTCCGGTGGCCTGAATGTCAGCCGCCGTGACGGCGCCCGGGCCCACCTTCTTGAGGCGCAGCACCGTCGACTCCACCTCATCGGGGAGCGCCAGCGTGAGCGACTTCAAGTTGGCGATGATCTGGTGCACATCTTCGATGACACCCGCGATGGTCTGGTGCTCATGCACCACGCCATCGATCCGGAAGGCCCACACGGCAGAGCCGCGCAGGGACGACAGGAGCAGGCGACGCATCGCGTTGCCGAGCGTGTGTCCGAAGCCGCGTTCGAGCGGCTGCAGACGGAACTCGGCCATCATCGGCTGGTCGTCGCGCGTCGTGGCTTCGACGAGCTGCGGCCGCACCAGTCCGCTCAGGTCAATCGTATTGGACATATGCGAAAATGATCTCAGGTGGTCTCACGACCGTCGCGGAATGCGACGGTCGCGACGCCGTGCCTCGCCCCGCCGCGCGGCACGCTCGTACGGGAGAGCGGGTCCCGACCCGCGGCGCCGAAGCGCCGCTGGACTCACTTACTTGGAGTACAGTTCGACGACGAGCTGTTCCTGCGCCGCGAGCGGGATGGCCGAACGGATCGGCTTCTCCAGCACACGCCCGCTGAACGACTCACGGTCCACCGCGATCCACGACATCGGTGCACCACGCGACGCCTGTTCCATGGCGGCCTGCACCAGGACCAGTTCACGCGATCCCTGCTTCACGCGCACTTCTTCACCCGGGCGCACCTGGTACGACGGGATGTCGAGCTTGCGCTGCTTCACTTCGATGTGACGGTGCCGGATGAGCTGACGCGCGGCCTTGCGGCTCGGGGCGAAACCCATGCGGTACACCACATTGTCGAGGCGCGTCTCGAGCGCCGCGAGCAGGTTGTGACCGGTGATGCCGGGGAGCGAGGCCACCTTCTCGAAGGTGTTGCGGAACTGCTTCTCGCTCACGCCATACGTTCGCTTGATCTTCTGCTTCTCGCGCAGCTGCTTGGCGTACTCCGACATCTTGCGACGACGCGCCGTGGCCTGACCATGCTGGCCCGGCGCATACGGACGACGCTCGACCGGGCACTTCTCGGTGAAGCACTTGGTGCCCTTGAGGAACAGCTTGCTGCCTTCACGCCGACACTGGCGGCAGGACGGTCCAGTATAACGAGCCATGATCAGACCCTCCGACGCTTGGGCGGACGGCAGCCGTTGTGCGGAATCGGCGTGACGTCACGAATGGACTTGACCTGGAGCCCGGCGGTGGACAGCGCCTGGATGGCCGACTCGCGGCCGCTGCCAGGACCCTGCACGCGCACGTGCACGCGACGCACACCAGCCGACATGGCTTCGCGCGCACACTGCTCGCCCGCCACGGTGGCCGCGAACGGCGTGGACTTCTTGGACCCCTTGAACCCGGCCTTGCCGGCCGACCCCCACGACACGGCGTTGCCGTGCATATCCGTGATCGTGATGGTCGTGTTGTTGAATGTGGCGCTGACGTGGGCGATGCCTTCGGCCTCGACGACGCGCTTGTTCTTCTTTGCGGTAGCCATGGGTTACTTGGTCACCTTCTTCTTGCCCGCAATGGCGCGGCGCGGCCCCTTCTTGGTGCGCGCGTTGGTGTGCGTCCGCTGGCCACGCACCGGGAGACCACGGCGGTGCCGCGATCCACGATACGAGCCGATGTCCATGAGACGCTTCACGTTCATCGCGACTTCGGTGCGCAACGCACCCTCGACGCGATGATTCCGCTCGATCTCCTGGCGGATCTTGTTGACGTCCGCATCCGACAGGTCGCGGACGCGCTGGGCGCTGTCCACGCCGGCGGCGGCGAGAATCCGCTGCGCCATGGCGCGGCCGATTCCGAAAATGTAGGTAAGACCGATCTCGACCTTCTTGTCGCGAGGGAGATCGACGCCTGAAATACGTGCCATAGTCTGTGCGCTCTCCCTTAGCCCTGACGCTGCTTGTGCTTGGGATTGCGCTTGCAGATGATGCGAGTCACGCCCTGTCGCTTAACGACCTTGCAGTGCTCGCAGATCGGCTTCACGCTGCTGCGAACCTTCACGAAGACACTCCTTTCGGCGCTCACGCGCCCCGACGCTTACGCGCCGTGCCGGAATCCCGCCTACGCGGAACTCCGTCGGTGGATCACGCATGATGCATCGCGAGAGCACGAGGCGCGATCGCACACCGACACTCGCGTGTCAGCCATCGGATCGGACATCGGGGCTCGGCGATCCCGCGCACGCGTGCATGGGAAAGGGGGCCGGCGGGCCGGCTCGACCACCAAAACCGCCCCGATCGATCCGGGGCAAATTTCGGCCAAGACCTTCTATCTACCCGAGTTGGCTCGTCAAGGCAAGGGCCACGTCGTCCCGCACCGCCGCCAGCGCCGCCACCGGATCGGCGGCCCCCGTGACCGCGCGCCCCAGCACCAGCCAGCGCGCCCCAGCCTGCGCCGCCGGGCCCGGCGTCATCACCCGCTGCTGATCGTGCGTCGCGCCCCCGGCCAGCCGAATGCCCGGGACCAGATACCCGAGCCGATCCGCGTGCGCCGAATGCAGCGCCGACAGCTCGTGGCCGCTGCACACCACGCCGACCGCGCCCCCCGCCGCCGCGAGCCCGGCCAGTCGGACCACCTCCGCCGTCACCTCCACCGGGCCCCGACCCCACGTCGCGCCCACGGTGGCCGCATCGAGCGACGTGAGCACCGTTACCGCCAGAATCCCGCACTGGGGATCCCCCTCGGTCGCCCCCTCCACCGCCGCACGCACCATCGCCTCCCCCCCCACCGCGTGCACCGTCAGCAGCGACGCCCCCAGCCGCGCCACACTGCGCGCCGCGCCGCGTACCGTGTTCGGGATATCGTGCAGCTTGAGATCCACGAACACCCGCTTTCCTTCCCCGCGCAGCCAGCGCACCACCGACGGGCCTTCGGCCGCGTACAGCTCCAGCCCGACCTTGTAGAAGTCGCAGTGCACCCCGAGCCGGCCGACCAGCGCTTCGGCCGCCCCACGATCAGCCACGTCCAACGCCACGATCGGCGTCACCACCGATCCGCTCAGTTCGGCCACGTCAGCGTGCCCCGCAGACTCATGAGGTCCGACACGCCGTGCCGCTCGCACCAGCGCGTCAGGTCGCGCACGATGCGCTCCGGCGCGCGCGGGTCGCGCAGCGCCGCCGTTCCTACCCCCACCAGCGTCGCGCCAGCCAGGATGTACTGCACCGCGTCCTCCGCCGTGGACACGCCACCCAGACCACACAGCGGCACCGACGGCAGCGCGCGCGACACACGCCACGTGGCCAGCACCCCCACGGGCAGCAGTGCCGATCCGCTCACCCCACCGCTCCCGAACCCGAGGCGGGGACGCCGCCGCTCCACGTCGATGACCAGCCCCGGCATGGTGTTCACCAGCGTCAGCCCATCGGCGCCGGCGTCCATTGCCTGCTCGGCGGCCGGCACCAGCGCCGTGCCGAGCGCTGGTGACAGCTTCACGAACAACGGACGGTTCGTGACCGCGCGCGCGCTCGAGACCACCGACCGCAACGCCGCCGGATCGGCACCGAACTCGATCCCGCCGGCTTTGGTGTTGGGGCAGCTCACGTTGAGCTCGTACCCATCGTGTCCCGGCAGATCGTCGAGATGCGCGATCACCTGCGCGAACTCGTCGATGGAAAAGCCAATCACATTGACGAGCACTCGCGTGCCCGGATGCGTGGCGCTCATGTAGCCGAGATGTTCACGCTTGACCGCTTCCATGCCGGGATTGGCCAGGCCGACCGCGTTGATCATGCCGCCGGCGAACTCACCGACGCGCAGTGCGGGAGCACCTGGTCGGGGCGACACACTCACGGCCTTGGACGCAAGCCCGCCGATGGCATCGAGATCGATCACCTCGGCCAGCTCATGGCCGTAGCCGGCCGTGCCGGAGGCGAGCACGATCGGATTGCGGAAGGCGAGTCCGGCAGCGTGCACACCAAGCGGGCGTGGCACGGGGCCGGTGCCCGGTCGGGCGTCGGCGCGAGCGTTCGCGGCGGCAGTGTCAGCAGCAATGGTCATGTCGGAACGCAATCTAGCCGTCGTCGGGCGTGCGCGCCGATGCCCGTTGTTCGGCAAGGGCGCGCTCCATGAGCTCCCAGCGCGAGCGCAGCAGCTCTTCCTGTTCGCGCGCCGCCGGCGAGTCGGCGGGCGCCGTGTCGCCGCGCGTTCGCGCCGCTTCCGGCGACTGCGGAAACCTCGCCAGCAGGGTGTCCCGTACGGCAGCGGCATCCGCAATCGGCAGCAGCGAGGCGCGCCAGAGCAGCCCGGCCACGAGCGGCGAATCGGGATAGCGCCGTGACGCGTCCACCCAGAGTGCCAACGCCACGTGGGGATTGCCAAGCATGTCCATCGCCACATCGCCCGCGTGGTACGCCGCGGCCCCTGAGGGATCGGTGGTGCCAAGGAGCAACTGCAGGCGATCGGTCCCTTCGCGCAGCCGCGCCACTCTGGCGCTCGCGATGGTGATCGTGTCCAGCTCCGCGATCGCGTGCATCATCGCGAGGGTGTCACGCGCCTGACGCACCGCATGCACGAGGGGCCCCACCACCCGCTCCCGCTGCACCGCGTCGTAGAGCGCAGCGTTCGGTTCCCACGCGCGCGGTGGCGCCCCGAATGCACCGTGCATGACATCGACCGCCTCATCGTCGTTCTCGTGCAGCAACAACCGCATCGTCCATAGCGTCAGTCGCTGTCGGGCGTCGTGGGCCGTCTCGCGCGGCAGTGCGGCGAAGCGCGCGGTATCGAAGGCCTGCAGCTGTCCGCGCCCCTCGCTCACGTGCCCTTCTCTGAGGAGACACGCCGCAAACGCGATGCGCCCTTCGAGTTCGTCGAGCGCGGGTAAGCGACCCGCGTCGAGCGCGTCACCCAGCACACGTTGCGCCTCGACACAGTCGGCCGCGTAGGCCACGGCCCGACCACCGAGGTACCGCCAGCGCAGCTGCTCAGCCGGCGTGAGTGTCTCGGATTCCAGCACACTATTCGCGGCTGCTGCGGCCTGCGCGTACAACACGCGCGCGCTGTCTTCATGACCGTGACGCATGAGGCGATCGGCCTCGCGGACCGCCTGCTGCGCATTGTATCGCGCGTTGAGTTGCACGACGCGCGTGACGCAGGCGGTGAGCACCAAACTCATGAGCACCACGAGCACCCGCGTGCCTGCGTGCCGCGACGCCGGCCGCGCACCGGTCACGGCTCGCCGCCGCCCACCTTTCGCTCGTATTGCGCGAGAAACTCCACGCACGCATCCGCAATCGCCTCGGCCAGCTTCTGCTGCTCGGCGGGTGACGTCATCCAACGCGCTTCGGCAGGATTGGAGCCGAAGCCGATCTCCACGAGCACCGACGGCATGAACGAATTCACGAGCACACTGAACGGCGCCTGCTTCACGCCCCGGTTCGGCCCGGGATGGACTGCCTTGACGCTGCCCTGCATGATCGTCGCCAGCGTGAGCGACTCGCGCAGGTGCTCGTTCTGCGCCATGTCCCGAAGAATGAAGCCGAGCGGATCGCTGCGGGACGTCTCGGTGGTGGTCTCGAACTTGACCGCCTCGTTCTCCATGCGCGCCACACGCGCCTCGTCTTCGGTCTTCGCTTCGGCAAGAAAGTAGGTCTCGAAGCCGCGCGTTGCGGTTGCGTTGCGCCAGTTGGGGTTGGCCGCGTTCACGTGCACCGACACGAACAGATCCCCGCGCGCGCGATTCGCGATCGGGCCACGATCGTGCAGTGCGATGAGTGTGTCACGCGTGCGCGTCATGACGACGGCCACACCGCGGGCCTGCAACGCATCGCGCAATTTGAGCGAGACCGCCAGCGCCACGGTTTTTTCGGGCACCGTGCCAGAGGGCAGCTTGATCAGCGATCCCGGATCGCGGCCCCCATGCCCGGCATCCACCACAACGGTCCGGCGACGAGCGGGAGCGCGAGCCGAGGGCGTGGTTGGCGCCGCCGCCATGGGTGGCGCATTCGCGGCTGCAACCTGCGAGGCGCGCGTCGAGGCTTCGGTGACGGCACGCGGCGCAGCGGGGCGACGCGTCACGAGCGCCATGCGCCGCAGCTCGACCCGCGGTGCGTCGAACATCACCCCCACGATCGCGCGCGGCAGGACATCGGTGGCCAGGGCATACGGCACGTAGACGCGGCCGCCGGTCCGAAAGGGGGCGGAGGGCATGGGCAGCGCCTCCTCCCCGCTCACCGCGAACGGCGCCAGCAGCACGAGCCGAATGGCGGCGCCACCGAGCTCCAGCTGCCAGCTACCCGCACCGCCATCAACGAGCTTGCCCCCCAACGCATCGGCGAGCAGGTCGGCACGGAGCGCCGAGCCGCCTTCCGGATGCGCCACCACCGGTACGCTGCGTACGCGATCGCCCACGCGCACCGTCAACGGTGGTGGCGAGGCGGCCGCGATCTGGCAGGCACAGAGGAGCGAGAGCAGCAAGGAAAAACTCGTGTCAGAGCGGCGGACGGGCTGTGGGCCCGCTCGTTATCGGGAGCGCAGGGCGCGCGCGATCTCGCGATCGGCGTCCTTGCGCTTGAGGTCCTCACGCTTGTCGTGCGCCTTCTTGCCGCGCCCGAGGCCAATCAACACCTTGGCCCGACCACGCAGGAAGTACAGCTCGAGCGGAATGAGCGTGAGGCCCTGCCGCTCGATGGCACCAATGAGACGACGGATTTCCCGCCGATGGAGCAACAGCTTGCGGGTGCGGGTGGGCTCGTGATTGAACTGGTTCCCCAGCCCGTACGACCCGATGTTGAGGTTGAGCAGGAACACCTCGCCATCGTTGAGCACCCCGTAGGCATCGGTCAGGTTGGCCCGCCCCTCACGGAGCGCCTTCACCTCGGTGCCGCGCAGCACAACGCCGGCCTCCCAGGTGTCCAGGATTTCGTAGTCGTGACGAGCACGCTTGTTCCGCGCGATGGTTTCTCGCGGCTGGTCCGTATCATCGGGTTTCGGCATTCGACCGGGAAGCTAAAGGCCGAGAACGGTGTCACACAACAGTGATGCGAGTGACACGTTGACTTCCGTGCCGCCTCCACCCTATAATCCGGGTTCCTCGTCATGAGTTGTTCATGACAGCGTCGCCGGAGTGGTGGAATTGGTAGACGCGCTGCGTTCAGGGCGCAGTGGGCGCAAGCCCGTGCCGGTTCGAGTCCGGCCTTCGGCATAAGGAACACGACGCGGTGATCGTCTTCAGACGGTCGCCGCGTTCGTGTTTGGTACCCCGCTCAGCCGTGTCCGGTGCGTTCGCGGTAGACGTCCGAGGGCACGCGGTCTTCGGGCAGATCAGCCGCGCCGAACGCCGCCGTGAGCGCTTCGTTGGCGGCGTGCCGATGCCGCGTCACGATGCCCACAGCCCGAACGAGCTGCGGCGAACCGGGGTCGGATACCCCAACTCGACGGAGTAGCACGCGCGCGATGCGCCGAAGCGGCGGCTCGGCGCGACCACGGGCACCCAGTGCTTCGTGGTACTCCAGCCAGTGATCGACCCATTCAGCGGCCGGGTTCTGATAGGCGCGCGCTTCCTGCGCCACAATGGCGTCGATGGCGTGAGCCACGTCAGCCGCCGTCTGATCGTCGAGCGCGTCGCGTTCGGCGACAATCAGGCCGATGGCCCGCTGGGCAAAGACCAGCTCCCGTTCCACGAGCGCGCGATCGACATCGGCACATGCCTGCAGCCAGCGCACGTCTTCCTCGTCGAGGGGCAGCAACAGGGCGGCCAGATACCGCTCAGCCGCCGCCTGGCGCCGTCGCTGCTCGCGCAGGTTCGCGAGGAGCCCCACGAGGCTATCCCTGCAACACGGGTAGTGACGCTCGCCCGGCGAGCGCCTCATCGACCGCCGGCAGCCCCACGCGCTCACGCACGGCGCTCTCCTGCGCCAGCAAGTCCTGCAGGCACACGCTGTCGAGCACCTCGTCGATGCGCTGCTGCAGGAGCAACCAGACGGGGCGAATGCTGCACTCGGACGCATCGGAGCATCGCTCGCTGTCCACCGGATGCGAGACGCAGTGCAGATCGAAGGTGGAGAGCTCGGAGGCTTTGATCACATCGCGCACCGTGATCTCAGCCGCCGGCCGCGCCAGCTGGTAGCCGCCTCGCGCACCGCGCGTGCTGCGCACGAGTTCGGCGCGCCGCAGACGCAGCAGAATCTGCTCCACGTAGTCACCGGAGAGCCGTTCAGTGGCCGCGATATCGCGACCGGTGACTGGCCCGTCATGCGGGCGACGCGCGAGGTGCAGCGCGCAGATCAGTCCGTACTCGGCCCACGTAGTGATACGCATGATAGGAGTCTATGGCGAAGATGGCCTCCAAGGCAAGCACAGCCACCGGATTCCGCGTCGCCAGGGCGCCCTAGTCGCGTGCGTCGTCCTCGGCGCCGGGTACCCCGATCTCGGTCATCCGACGCAGGTCGAGCACGCGATCCAGCTCGGCCGGCGGAAGTAGTTGCTCACGGGTGGCCAGCTCCCGAATGAGCACGCCCTCCTCCACCGACTGCTTGCTGAGCGCGGCCGCGCGCGCGTATCCGAGCCGCGGTGCCAGGGCCGTGGCGAGCGCCGCCGACCGCTCCAACCAGTAGCGGCACATCTCCCGGTTGGCCTCGATCCCGCGCACGCACCGCTCGTCGAGCGCTCGGATCGCGTTGGTGAGCAGCTGCAGCGACAGGAACAGGTTGTGCGCGATGACCGGCATCATGACGTTGAGCTCGAGCTGCCCCTGCTCCGCCGCCATGCTCACCGTGGTGTCGTTGCCGAACACCTGCAAGCACACCTGGTTCACCATCTCCGGTATGGACGGGTTGATCTTGCCAGGCATGATCGACGAGCCCGGTTGCACCGCCGGCAGCACGAGTTCATCGAGCCCGGTCCGTGGTCCGCTCGCGAGCAGCCGCAGGTCACTCGCAACCTTCGAGAGATCGATTGCCAGCACACGCAGTGACGCACTGAAAGCCGCCACGTCGCCCATGCTCTGCATGAGGGCGATCCGATCATCCCCTTCGCGCAGTTCGAGTTGCAGCGCCTCGGACAGATGCCGCACCAGGCGTGCGGGATACGACGGTTCGACATTCACCCCGGTGCCAACCGCACTGCCGCCAATGCCAAGATCACGCAACCAGTGCGCGGCCTGCTGCACGCGCGCCAGGTCACGACGCAGTGCGTGCGCCCAGGCCGCGAACTCCTGTCCGAGGCGAATGGGCATCGCATCCTGCAGATGCGTGCGACCACTCTTGAGCACGTCGTCGAAGGCCACGCTCTTGGCCGTCAACCCGGCGATCAACCCCTCCGTTGCCTCCGTGAGGGCACGCAGCATGTCGAGCGCACCCACACGAATCGCCGTGGGAATCACGTCGTTGGTGGACTGTGCCATGTTGACGTGATCGTTCGGATGCACTGGCACATACGTGCCGCGTTCCGCGCCGAGCAGTTCGTTCGCTCGGTTGGCGAGCACCTCATTCACGTTCATGTTGTGCGACGTGCCGGCGCCGGCCTGATAGGGGTCGACGATGAAGTGCTCGCGGTGCGCGCCGCCGAGAATCTCATCGGCCGCTTGCACGATGGCGTCGGCAAGCCGGGCGTCGAGCCGCCCTGTGTCGCGGTGCGTGAGCGCGGCTGCTCGCTTGATCTGGACCACAGCCTCGACAAACGCGGGCTGCGGCATCAGACCGCTGATCGCAAAATTGCGACGAGCCCGCTCCGTCTGCACGCCGTACAGCGCGTGGGACGGAACGGGCAGCGCACCCAGCGGATCACGCTCAACACGATCGGTCATTCGGATCCGCTCCTCGCGCCCACTCAGCGCGTGCGAGCCTCCACGAGGGGAAGCGTGAAGGTGGTGTCAATCGTGGACACGAGGTACAGCTGCGAGCGCTCATCGACGCGCACCGTGTTGGTGCGCCAGCGCAGCACATTGACCTGACGCGAGGCCGGATTGGACGAGTAGTAGATGCCGAGTGTCCCGGAGGGAATGGTGTACGAACCGATGTCGCGTACGATACACAACAGCTGCGCATCGGGAACCTCGGTGGTCACCGCGTTGGTGTAGCGCATGGAAATGATGACGCTCGAGTTGGCATCGCCATTGGCCGTCCACTCGAACGAGAGGTCCTGATCGGTTTGCGGCGCCACGATGGGCTGCAGATCGAGCGGCTCTGCCAAACGCACGCCGATCTGCCCCGGCGGAAACCCGCCCGCCGTACCGGGAATCGAGATGCGCACCGAGTCCCCCTCGGCGAACGGGAAGCTTTCGCCCGACGTGAGACCGTACACGCGCGGCAGATTCGTTCGCTCGCTCATGTTGTACGTCTCGCTCCCGACCTGGAGCTGCAGCGACTCGCCCGCCACCAGGTTGCCCGGGGTAAACGATTCGGGCACGTAGTTGAACGTCCCGCACTGATCGCTGGTGACACGGCTGCTCGGCAGATCCGTCGGCTGCGTCGTGAAGAACGTCGCGGTCGCGGTGGCGCGCCGCGGCACCTGTGACGAGAGCGAAGAACTGATGGTGATGGAGCCGATGCGATCGGAGCCCTCGGCGTCGCTGATCGAGAGGCACGACGACAGGGACAGAGCGGCACCACCGACAAGCACAGCCGTCACGCGGGCACGGAGAGCGAAGAGAGAACGCGGAGTCGTCATGACGTGAAGGGAGAAGGGCGACAGTTTTGGCGCGGTGACACGGCGTGATGCTGGTACCCGCCAGTCGGGCTCAAGACCCAACCGGGCGAGCAGCCCCGGACAGGAACGGATTGGAGGCCAACTCGCGGCCGATGGTCGTGCTCGGTCCATGGCCCGGATACAGCGTCGTCTGCGATGGCCAGAGCGCCACTCGTTCGAGGGAACGCCGCATCGCGGCGGGATCGCAGAGCGGCAGATCGGTACGGCCGATCGAGCCCGCGAACACCACATCGCCGACCAGCGCGATGTCGTCCCCGACGAATGCCACGTGGCCGGGCGCATGGCCCGGCAAATGCGCCACGGTGAAGCGGAGCGCGCCAACGGTCAGCACGTCCCCCTCCGCCAGCGAGACGGTCGGCTCGGGGAGCGGTTCGATGCGCATGCCGTACATCTGCCCGAGCGACGGCGCCCGATCGTAGAGCGGCCGGTCATCGGGGTGCAGTGCGAGCGGCACATTGAAGTGCCGCATGAGCGCGGGCACGGCACCAACATGATCCACATGCGCGTGCGTCAACCAGATCCCGGTGAGCCGCGCACCGCTCGCTTCAACAAGGGCGATCAGGCGATCGGGTTCATCACCCGGATCCACAATCACGGCCTCGCCGGCCGACTCGTCCACCACGAGCCAGCAGTTCTCCTGCAACGGTCCCACGGTGCATCCGATCACCTTCACGCCGTCGTCTCCACCGCCGCCGCCGGCCGTTCAATGCCGTGATGCGCGAGCCACCGTTCCGCCTCGAGTGCGGCCATGCAGCCGGTCCCGGCCGCCGTCACCGCCTGCCGATAGTAGCTGTCCATCACGTCACCACAGGCGAAGACGCCCTCAACACTCGTGGTGGTGCGCCAGCTGTCGGGGGTGACGATGTATCCGTTCTCGTGCAGCGCCAGCTGACCACTCAGGAACGCGGTGTTCGGCGTGTGGCCGATGGCCACGAACATGCCGCCGCAGGTGATGTCCCGCACTTCGCCCGTGAGCGTGTCGGCAACACGCACGCCGGTGATGAAGTCGTCGCCGAGCACGTCGGTGACCTGAGCGTTCCACTCCACCCGAATCTTCGGGTGCTCCAGCACACGATCCGCCATGACCTTCGACGCGCGGAAGCTGTCCCGGCGGTGCACGATCACCACTTCACTCGCAAACTTCGTGAGGTACAGCGCCTCTTCCATGGCCGAGTCGCCGCCTCCCACCACCACGAGCGGCTGATTCCGGAACGAAGGCAGCGCACCGTCACACACGGCGCACGACGAGACGCCGCCACCGGTGCGGGCCAGACGCTCTTCGGACGGAAGACCGAGCCAGTTGGCGCGCGCTCCTGTGGCCACGATTACGGTGCTGGCCACAATGTGCGAACCGCCGCTCGAGCGGAGCACGAACGGACGCGCGGAAAAGTCGACCGACGTGATGCTCTCCGTGACTACCCGCGTGCCGAAACGCTCGGCCTGCGCTTTCATGCGCTCCATGAGGTCGGTGCCACCGAGCGCTTCCGGGAAGCCCGGGAAGTTTTCGATGTCGGTGGTGAACATGAGCTGGCCGCCGGGCACCATATCGCGCGAAATCTCGCCCTCGTACACCACCGGATCGAGGTTGGCGCGCGATGCGTACACGGCAGCAGTCCAGGCCGCGGGACCACTGCCGATGATGACCACGGTTTCACGAATGTCGGACATGGGAAGGCAGAAAAGGGAGGTGAGACACGCAATGCTCAGCCGAGTTGAAGCACGCCGAGTGCGCCATGACAGTGCGAGACGGTCCCGACGAGAAAACGGGCGGGACCCTCGGCCGCCTCCGTCGCCACCAGCGCGTCGGCTGCCACCACGGCGGAGACGTCGATCATCCCAACGCCCCACGTGCGGTGCACGCAATGAAAGATAATGGGTCCGCGGAGCGGATGACCGAGCGCCTGCTCGGCCGATACGTAGGCCGTGAGCGCCGGCGGCATGCTCCAATCCCGTGCGCCGCGGGTAGCAGGGCAACGGGCAGGTTCGATGCAGTTCACCGGGCACATCCACTCGGCGAAACTCACGTAGTGCCGAGCGTCGGGCGCCGCGCGCTCCCATGGCATGGGCGGTGCCGCACGAAGCGGGACGACGCGTACCTCCCGCCCCGACCAACGCGCCTGCGCGCGGGCCAACAACCAGTCGAGCAGCAGGTGCGGCATGAGCGGCGAAGGCACGAGGGCATCTCGCTCGGCCGACTCGACCGTCGCGACCGAGAGCCATTGATCGAGGTACGTATCCCACGCATCGGTGACCACCGTGAGCGGCAACGCGGTGTAGCGGTCACGCTCACGTGCCACCTGACACGCCGGGTCCCGGTCCACCACGCTCACCCGGTCCACGCGCAGGGCCCCGCGCGCCATGGCTCGATCAAGTTGCTGCGCGTACCAGCTGCCGTAGCAACCGCCACCGATAATGACGACGTGCCCGAACACGAGCGGCTCGCGCGCGACGCGCTCGAGGGTCACTACGCCGCTCATCGCGACACGCCCCGTCCCCCATCTACCGGCAGCACCACCCCGGTCACGTACGACGCATCCACCAGCCAACACACGGCGTTTGCGACGTCGTCGTCATGGCCCGCTCGCCCGAGCGGTACGTGTTTGAGAAACCGTGCGAGATCCGCCTCGCTCCACTCCTCCGGGGCCGCCACCAGCCCCGGTGCGATCGCATTCACACGAATCGCCGGCGCAAGCGCACGCGCGAGTGTCCGCGTGACGTGCACGAGCGCAGCCTTCGCCGCGGCGTGTGCCACCATGGACGGCACGGTCTCGAACGCCAGATGATCAGCAATGTTCACGATGACGCCGCCGGGCATCATGCACATGGCCGCTGCCTGCGCAAGAAAGAACGGTGCGCGCACGTTGAGCGCGAACGCGTCATCCCATTGCTTCGGCGTGATCTGAAGCAGCGGCGCGTGCACGAAGTTCGCCGCGGAGTTCACGAGCACATCGAGTCGGCCGAACGCCGCGTGCGCCTCGGCAATCAGCGCCGCCGCGGCCGAGGGCGCTCGCAGATCGGCAATCGCCACGGCGGCTCGCGCGCCGTCGTGGCGCAGCGCGCGCGCCAGCCGCTCCGCCTCGTCGACGCTGTGCGCGGCGTGGATGACGACCGCATCTCCGCGCGCCGCACACGCGCGCACGATCGCCGCCCCGACCCGTCGCGCGCCCCCGGTCACGAGCGTGACCCGGGAAGGCGAGGTCATCCCCGGCGCTCCGCGATGGCCGTGTCCTGGCGCGCCAGCCAGACGTACGGCACCAGCTGCCCGCCGAGCTGTCGTGGCCCCTCTGCGGCACCATGCCAGTCGGAGCCACCACTCGGTAGCAGATCGAGCTTCTCCGCGCGCTCGTAGATGCGCTCCGCCAGCGCTTGTGGATGGCTGGGGTGCAACACTTCGACCGCGTCGAGGCCAATGGCCTTGAGCTTACCGAGGCGCGTCTCGGTGGCGAGATCGCCCGGGTGCGCCCACACCGCGAGCGCCCCACACGCATGCAGCAGCTCGATGGCTTGTGCGACCGTGAGTTCTCCCTTCTCCACATACGCCGGCTTGCCCCACCCCAGCCAGCGATCGAAGGCATCGCGGAAGTCGCGCACCCAGCCGCCGGCCATCAACGCGCGCGCAACGTGCGGACGCCCCACGGCGCCGGGGCCGGCTTGCTCGAGCACGGCATCGAGCGTGACCGGCATGCCGTTCGCATTGAGCACGGCAACCATGCGCCGCGCCCGTTCGACGCGCTCCTCCCGAAACGTCTCGAGGTCGCGTTCGATGCGTACACGATCGGCGATGTGCAGGCCGAGCAGATGGAACTCGTCGCCTTCGAAGTGTGCGCTCAGCTCGACACCGGTCACGATGCGCACACCGAGCCGCTCTCCGGCACGCTCTGCTTCCGAGACACCACTGATGGAGTCGTGATCCGTGATCGCGATCGCCGACAGCTTCGCGCGCGCGGCCGCCTCCACGACGGCGGTTGGAGGCAGCACACCGTCGGACGCGGTGGTGTGAGTCTGCAAATCAACAAAGCGCGCAATCGGCGCGGCACCAGGATCGGTCATGCACGGTATCCGGCTTCAGGGGCGCGCGCACTCGACTGCGACATGAGAAACAGCCGACGCAGCGCACGGTCGTCGAGTTCGGCCACCGCCTGCTCTCGCGAGCGTGAGCCGATCGGCGAGAAACGCGTGAGGCGTACTTCACGCGCCTCATCGGTGCCGGTCACGAAGAGCAGAGAAAACTCATCGGCAACCGACTGCGTGAGGAATCCGCCCGGATACACGCGCCAGGTGCGTCCGTCGATCACGATGGCCCGTGCCGGCATCTCAGCCGAACTCCACGGAGCGCCAGCGCGTACTCCCGGATTCGTCGAGCGCGAGCGCATCGAGCACCGCGCCGTCTCGGGACTCCACGAACTCGAGATACCGACCAGGTTCCGACTCGTGTTCGAACGCCCAGAAGTGCGCACCGACCGCCGTGCACTGCGCACGACGGGCGGCCAGCAACTCGACGTGACGCGCACGCGACTCGGGCGCGATCGTGCGCTCCGTGACCAGCAGCGTGCGCGCCTCACTCATTCGAGCGTCTCGCTGACGCTTTCGAGTGACGCCTTCAGATCGGCCATGAACCGATCGGCGTCGGCCCCATCGATGATACGATGATCGAATGAGAGCGAGAAGTACGCACAGGTACGAATCGCAATCGTGTCTTCCCCATCCGCACCGGTGATCACCTTGGGGCGCTTCTCGATGGCGCCGAGTCCGAGGATGGCCGATGTCCCCACGGGCACAATCGGCGTGCCGGCGAGCGAACCGAAGACACCCGGATTCGTGATCGTGAAGGTGGCGTCCTGCAGTTCCTGCGGCTGCAGCTTCTTCGTGCGCGCGCGTGCGGCCAGATCATTGATCGTGCGCGTGAGTCCGGTGAGCGAGAGCTCATCGGCGCGCTTGACGACCGGAACGAGCAACCCGGTGGGCTCGATGGCCACCGCGATGCCCAGATTGTACTGCTGCCGGAAGATGATGTCGGTGCCGTTGACCGCCGAGTTGAGCATCGGGTGACGCTTGAGCTGCTGCACCACGGCGCGGCAGATGAACGGCAGGTAGGTGAGCTTCTGCCCCGACTGCTTCTCGAAGTTGGCGCGCTCCTTGGCGCGAATCCGCGCAATGCGCGTGAGGTCCACCTCGAAGAACGACGTGACGTGCGCCGCGACTCGCTTGGCCGTGAACATGTGATCGGACGTCGCCTTGCGCATCTTCGACATCGGCTCGACACGATCACCGGGCCACGGCGTGGCGCTGCCCTGCTCGATTCCGCCCACACCGGCCGGCGCGTGCATCGACGCTCCCGGGGCCGGACGCGTGGGCGCCGCAGTCGGCGCCGCGGCGAGATGCGCTTCGAGGTCGCGACGCGTGACGCGCCCCGCGATTCCGGTGCCAGAGAGCGACGCGATCTCGACGCCGTGCTCGGCGGCCATCTTGCGCACGAGCGGCGACGACTTGGTGCGCAGTCGCTCCTCGACGCTACCAGCGGGCGCACTGGGCGCAGCTGGCGCGGCGGAAGCGGCCACGGGCGCAGCAGGCGCAGGCACGGAGACCGTGGCGGGCGCGGGAGCGGCGGCTGTCGGCGCTGGCGCTGCAGCGGCGGCCGCTGCGTCGGTCTCAAGCCGAGCCACCACGGTGCCCACCTCGACGGTCTTCCCTTCACCGACCAGGATCTCGAGCAACACCCCTGACGACGGCGACGGAATCTCCGCGTCGACCTTGTCCGTGGAGATCTCGAAAATCGGTTCGTCGCGCTTGACGGTGTCCCCGACGGCCTTCAGCCAGCGGGAAACGGTGCCTTCAGCGATGGACTCGCCCATCTGGGGCATGATGACGTCGATCCGTGCCACGAAAATCTCCTCGAGCTGCGGTCACCCGCCCGCGCGTTCGCGCCGGCGGAGTCGCGAGAGTGCCAAAGTCGGCAGGGAAATCGCGCCAATCAGCGCGCCCCACCCAGCAAAGATATGCCAATTGCACGCGGGCAGCCCCTCCAAGGGGGCGCAGCGCGTGGCGAACGTGTTGCCCACGGCGACGAGCACACCGATCATGGCCCCGCTGACGGCACCAATGAACGTGGTGAAGCAGCCCACGCCGATCTTCGCCGCACGGCGATCTTCGTCGCTGAGCGCCGGCGACGTGGTGGGCGCCGTGCGAATGTCGGCCGGATGCGTGTTCGGACGGTCGTCGGGCGGTTGCGGCTGTTGAGACTTGGCCATCGGGATCAGTACGAGTCAGTAAGCGGCCAGGCGCCGCACTGCACGAACGATATCCGATGTTTGCGGCAACACGTAGTCCTCGAGCGGCGGCGCATACGGCAACGGGATGTCCGCCGCGGTGACGCGGAGGACCGGCGCGTCAAGCCACTCGAAGCATGTTTCCGACACCCGGGCCGTGATTTCCCCTGCGATGCCGCCAGTGCGCGTGTCCTCATGCACCACGAGCAGGCGGTTGGTCTTCTTCACCGTTCGGAAGATCGCCTCGTCGTCCATGGGCGCGAGCGTGCGCAGATCGAGCACCTCGACTGAAATCCCCTCCGCCGCCAGCTGCTCCGCCGCCTCGAGCGACTTCCACACCGTGCTCGCATACGTCACGATGGACACATCGCTCCCTTCACGCGCCACACGCGCCTTGCCGAGCGGCACGACGTGATCGCCGTCGGGCATCACATCCTTGACGCGACGATACAGATACTTGTGCTCGAAGAAGAGCACGCAATCGTCGTCGCGAATGGCGGCCTTCATGAGCCCCTTCGCATCAGCCGCGGTGGCCGGGTACACGATCTTGAGGCCGGGCGTGTGCAGAAAGCCGGCCTCGGGGTTCTGCGAATGAAACGGACCGCCCCGTACGTAACCACCACTGGGCCCACGCACCACCATGGGGCACGGCAGGAAGGCGCGGTAGCGCGCCGTCGCCACGTAGTTGGTGAGCATGTCGTAGGCGTTCGCGAGGAAATCGATGAACTGCATTTCCACGACCGGACGCATGCCCATGTGCGCCGCACCGGCCGCCGCTCCCACCAACGCGATCTCGCTGATCGGACTATCGATCACCCGCTGCTCGCCAAAGCGCGCCAGCAAACCCTCGGTCACCTTGAAGGCACCACCGAACGCGCCGATGTCCTCGCCGAGACAGAAGACGTTCGGATCGCGCGCCATCTCCTCGAAGAGCGCCTCACGAATCGCTTCGAGATAGGTAATCTCGCCCGTCGCGGCGGACACGGTGGACGCGGCACTCATGGTTTGGTCTCCGAGGCATTCCACGTGCCCCACCCCTCGGGGCGCTCCGTGCCGTACGCATCTGCATCCGCATCACGACGGAACCACAATGGCTGTTCCGCGGGCGGGTCGGCGTAGACACCCACGAGCGCATCGAGCGGTACCGGCGGTCCCGATCGCTCGGCCTCGTCGGTTGCGTCATCGATTTCGCGCTGCACCCGATCATGCAGGGCCGAGATCTCTTCGTCAGTGACGCCGAGCTGCTCGCGTAGCACCACCAGATATCGATCGAGCGGGTCGTTCTCCGCCGCCCACCGTTCGATCTCGCCGGGCGGCACATACGACTGGTTGTCGTGCTCGGCGTGCCCCTTGCGACGATAGGTGATGAGCTCCACGAGCGTCACGCCGTGTCCGGCGCGCGCATGGTCCACTGCCTGCTTCGTGACGTCGTACACCGCGAGCACATCGTTGCCATCGGCCTGCAGCCCCGGAATACCGTACCCGATCGCCTTGTCCACGAACTGCCGCGCCGCCGTCTGCTTGTGCGTGGGCGTGGAGTAGGCGTAGCCGTTGTTCTCCACGATCACGACCAACGGACACTTCTGGACAGCGGCGAAATTGATCCCTTCATGAAAGGCGCCCGTGCTCGTGGCGCCGTCGCCAATGTAGACGAGCCCCACGCGATCTTCGCCGCGCATCTTGAAACTCAACGTCACGCCGGTCATGACGGGCACCATGTCGCCGAGCGGTGAGATCTGCCCGAGGAAGCCGCGTGTCGAGCCGGCCGGCCCGATGTCCCCGAAGTGAATGTTGAGCTCGCGACCGCGCGTGGGCGAATCGCCCTTGGCCATGTACTGCTTGAGCACTTCGACCGGAGTGGCGCCCTTCACGAGCATGGCACCCAGGTTGCGAATCAGCGGCGACATGACGTCGCGCTGCTCGAGCGCGAAACAGCTGCCGACCGCGTCGGCTTCCTGGCCGAGTGAACGGAACAGGCCACCCACCACCTTGGTCTGTCGATACAGGTTCACCAGCCGCTCTTCGAGCGACCGCGTGAGCCGCATCCAGTAATACAGCTCGATCTTCTGCTCGCGCGAGAGGGCGTCACTCGGGCGCACCGGCGCCTTCGACGTGCCCTTCGATCGCGCCGGAGTTGTGCCGGCGCGAGCCATCAGTACGCGGCCTCGATGGCGTGGCGCGGATCGGCGGCGCGATGCAATCGCACGAAGTACTTCTTCACGTTCTTGTCGAGACGACTTTCGCCCACCTGATCGGTGTGTGCCTCGACGAACGTGTAGTGCCCGCCCTCCATCTTCACGGCGAGCGACAGCGTGCCCAGCGGACCGCGGTAGACACGACGTCGCGCCTCGGTGGTGACGACGCCGAGACCGAGCGCACCGAAGAACGCATCGGCCTCCTGCAGGACGAGGTCCGGATACAGCGACGTACGATGGAACAGGCGCATGAATCAGCGCGGCGGTGCCGCGCCCTCGGGAGCGTTGGAGTCGCGCCGCACGGTATCGACCAGCTGCGTGGGCGTCTGCGAGGACGGTAGGGAGTACTCACCGGGTTCGTCCCCGGTGAGCACGTCCTGCGTCCAGTCTTCGGTACGTTCGAGCACCTGCGTGGAATCACGGCGGAACTGCACACCCATCGCCCATGTCCCCGCGGTGATGTAGAACAGCGTCGTGCGATAGGTGCCCACCTGGTCGGTGGGGGCGAAGCCGTTGTCGATATTCTTGCCATCACGGCTGGACGCGAAGATGCGCCCTTCCCCACCATCGATGGGCAACCCGGTTTCCCTGTCGTTCACCACCACGGTCCACTGCACCTGCTCCAGAGCGCGCGGGGGCGACGGGTCGGGGGTAATGCGAATCGAGAACGACTCGGTCGTCATCCGAAACTCATTCGGCTTGCGGTCGCCGCCCGTGCAGCCGGCGATGACCGCCACCGACAGTGCGAGCAGCGATGCGCCCGCCACATCCCACGACCCGCCGCCGCGCTCACTGGTAGTACTCCAGGCCCAGGTGCGTGATCACGTCTTCACCCATGAGGTGACGCAACGTGTTCTTGAGCTTGGTCTGCTGAATGAACAGATCGTGCTCCGCCTGCAGGCCGGGGGCCGTCTGCGGGCTCTTGTAGTAGAACGACAGCCACTCCTGAATGCCCTTCATGCCCGCACGCTGCGCGAAGTCGCTGAACAGCGCGAGGTCGAGCACGATGGGGGCGGCCAGAATCGAGTCGCGACACAGGAAGTTGATCTTGATCTGCATCGGATAGCCGAGCCAGCCGGTGATGTCGATGTTGTCCCAGCCTTCCTTGTTGTCGCCGCGCGGCGGGTAGTAGTTGATGCGCACGACGTGCGAGAAGTCCTTGTACAACTCCGGATACATTTCCGGCTGCAGAATGTTGTGCAGCACCGACAGCTTGGACTCTTCCTTCGTCTTGAACGACGCCGGGTCGTCGAGCACTTCACCGTCGCGGTTGCCGAGGATGTTGGTGGAGTACCAGCCTTCGAGGCCGAGCATGCGCGCCTTCAGACCCGGCGCGATCACGGTCTTCATCCACGTCTGGCCGGTCTTGAAGTCCTTGCCCGAGACGGGCACGCCGCGCGCGACCGCGAGGTCGAGCAGCGCCGGGAAATCGGCCGAGAGATTCGGCGCGCCGTTGCAGTAGGCCACGCCCTCCATGATCGCCGCATAGGCATAGAGCATCGACGGCGCGATCGCGTCGTCATTGTCTTCCATCGCCTGCTCGAACGCTTCGATCGTCTGGTGCTGCGGGCCCGGCTTGATGAAGGTTTCCGTGGAGCCGCACCACACCATGACGGCGCGATCCGCCCCATGCTTCGCCTTCTGGTCGCGAATGTCCTGCCGCAGCTGCTCGGCAAGATCTCGCTTGTTCTTGCCCGTCTTCACATTCGTACCCTGCAGGCGCGTCACGTAGCGCGAGTCGAACGCCGCCGGCATGGGCGTGATGCCCTTGAGGAAGTCGGCAATCGGCTCGAGATCGGATGCCTGCAGCACACCGGCGCGCACGGCCGCCGTGTAGGCATCATCGGGAATGGGATCCCACGCGGCGAACGCGATGTCCGAAAGCGCCGTGAGGGGCACGAAGTCGCGAATGAGCGGACTGCGAGCATCGGTGCGCTTGCCCAACCGGATGGTCGCCATCTGCGTGAGCGATCCGATGGGCACGGAGAGCCCGCGGCGCACGCGCTCCACACCGGCGATGAACGTCGTCGCCACTGCGCCGAGTCCGGGCGTGAAGATGACGAGTTTGCCGGTGGCCGGCGCGATCGAAGCGGGGTTGCCGCTGGTGGTATCTGGCACGAAGGTCATTCTCCCTGAAGGGAAACACCGGGCGCTGGAGCCAGCGCCGGAGCAATGGTGGAGGAGACGGGACTGGCCCCGCTCGGCGCGCGGGTCGCCGAAGCGGTCGCACTGGGGTCGGGAGATCCGGACGACGGAGGCGGAACATCGGCGCGTCCGTCCGTCATGCGGTGGACGTACGACATGCGCTGCGCCACGGTGATCCAGGCGGTCACGCTGAGCAGCGTCACAATACCCGCAAGCACCCACCCATCGAGCGCGAGGCCGAAGAAGGCCTGCGGGGCCGACAGCAGCGTAATGCGTTCCGGTCGCTGCAGCAGGCCCACCTTGGCATCGACACCGAGCGATTCGGCGCGGGCGCGGGTGTAGGACGTCAGGAACGCGCCAATGAGGCCGAGCAGTGTGATCACGAGCAGCGGCACGCTGTGGTGCACCGGATTGATGGCGTAGAACACCACCAGGCCGCCGAGCAGCGCCCCGTCGCTGACGCGATCGAGTGTGGAATCGTAGAAGGCGCCGAACACCGAACTGGTCCCGGTCCGGCGCGCCACCGTGCCGTCGAGCACGTCGAACAGCGCGGTGAGGCCAAGAAACCAGCCGGCCGTTCGAATGTGGCCGGAGGCAAAGATGACACCCGCGACGAGAGTGCAGATCGTACCGATCGTGGTGATCGTGTTCGGCTTGACCTTATGGCGCACGAGGAAGTCCCCCGCCGGTCCGATGACCCGGAGGTATCCACGTTGTATCGAGCCCCACAGAGCGTTCATGCCGATCGGGCGCCTGAGAATCGGTCGCGAGCACAGCCGCCGGAACACCGGCCGCCGACACGCATCGTGCCTCGGGCAGCCCCAACCAGGGCCAACCGCTCGCGACACGACCGTGACAAAGCTAGGACCCCGCTTGCTTCAACGGTAGAGATGGTACCGCCGCACCTGCTGCTCGTACGCCACCACCGCTGGCAGCAGGCGATCGATCACCCGATCCGGATCTTCCCCGCTCACGAGCGCCGCCCGCACGGCCGATGAGCCAAGGCGCGCGTCCACGGCGGCCTCGCGAAGGGTGAACTCCGGGCCGTGCGCCTTGGCGATCGCCCACAACATCGCGGCACCCACGCGCGAGATCTGAATGCGCTCGCGGTCGAGTACGTGAATGCGCACACCGGGAATCGACTGGCCATCGAACTTCGAATCGCCCGGCGCGGACGGGGTGAACCGCTCCGCCTGAAAGCGAACGCCGGAGAGCTCCAGATTCGTGAGCAGCTTGACCACCGAATCGGCCCTGAACCACGGTGCGCCGACCCGTTGAAACGCCTCGTTCGTGCCGCGTCCCACCGAGACGTTCGTCCCCTCAAACGGCACCAGCGCCGGATACACGAGCGCACTGGTGAGCGTCGGCAGGTTCGGTGATGGCTTCACCCACGGCAGCTTGGTATCGTCGAACCACATGGCGCGACGCCAGTTGGCCATGGGCACCACGTGCAAGCGCCCTTTGAATTCGAGCTCGCGGTGGAACATGCGCGCCAGTTCGCCCATCGTGAGGCCATGCCGCAGCGGCACCGGCCACAGGGCGAACCCGCTGCGCGGCGTCTCGCTCGTGCCTTCGCGCGCATCGGCAATGCTGGAATCGAGCAGCGCGCCCTCGACCTTGTGCCCGCCGAGCGGATTCGGACGATCGAGCACCACGTACGGAATCCCGAGCCGATCCGAGGCGTGCATGGCGAACAACATCACGCCAACGTAGGTCCACGTGCGGGTCCCGATGTCCTGCAGGTCGACCACCAGCACCTCGACATTGCGCAGCGTACTGTCCGGGGGGGCGATCGTGGAGCGGGTGTACAGCGAGTGGATGACCAGCCCGGTCTTGGGATCGACCTCGTTGGGGAGATTGGTCCGATCTTCCGTGCCGCGAATGCCGTGCTCGGGCGAAAACAGCGCGACCAGTTGTACGTTCGCGGCCTTCGCGCGCTCGTCCTCGAACAGCAGATCGACCGAACTCCGCCCTCGTTCATCGAGGCCGGTCTGGTTGGTGATGAGACCGACGCGCTTATCCTTGATAAGTTGGATGGAGTCGGAGAGCAGGACCGAGATGCCCGGGCGCACGGTCCGGTCGCGGACCTCCTCACCCGGCACACCGCTGCGCGTCGCGGGGTTGCATGCAAGTGCAGCCCATGCCACGCTCCCGCACAGCAGGAAGGCGCGCCAGCGGCTGGTTCGCTGGTCGGCGTTCCGTCGCTCGCCTCCCCCCGTCCAGTTCCCTTCGCCACTCCCTCGATGCGTCAGACGCACGCGCTCCTCTCCTCGCTCGTCGGTTCTGGTCTTCGGTCCGCCACGATGGCGACCCGTTCCGCGCTGCTGCCACTCGCTGGTGTGCTGCTCTCGATTGCCGCCTGCACCCCACGCGCGCCCGGCCTGCCTGGTGCGCAGGAACCCGCCGCGTCGGCACGCCCCGGTCCACTCGAGCTCGACCCCACGACTCCGCTGCCCGCGTCGCACCGCGCCTGGATCGAAACTACGCTGTCGTCGCTCAGCCTGCGCGAACAGGTGGGGCAGATGGTGATGGTGTGGGTCCTTGGTGACTACACCAGTGCGTACGATCCGGCCTTTTCGGCGATCACCGATCAGGTCTCGGAACTCGGACTCGGCGGCGTGGTCATGTCGCTCGGCTCGCCGATCGAAGTCGCGGCCAAGGTGAACTACCTCCAGGGACGGGCCCGCATTCCGCTGCTCGTCGCCTCCGACGTGGAGCCGGGATTGGGTCGCCTCGAGGGCGGGGTCTTCGCGCCCTCGCTCCTGCAGGCTGGCTCGGCCACCGTCCTCCCCAGCAACATGGCCATCGGCGCTGGTGGCCGCGACGAGGACGCGGAAGCGGCGGGACGCATCACGGGACGTGAAGCGCGAGCGATCGGCATTCACCTCGCGTTCGCGCCGACGGTGGACGTGAACAACAACCCGGCGAACCCCGTCATCAATACCCGGTCCTTCGGCGAGTCCCCGGCCGCCGTCGCGCGACTGAGCGCGGCGTTTGTGCGCGGCGTGCAGGCCGGTGGCGCCGCGGCCACGCTCAAGCACTTCCCGGGACACGGCGATACCGACGTGGATTCACACCTGGGACTGCCGGTGATCACGGTCCGACGCGCGCGACTCGACTCGCTCGAACTGGTGCCGTTCCGCGCCGGCATCGCGGCCGGTGCCGCGAGCGTGATGACCGCGCACATCGCCCTGCCCAACGTGTATGGCGACTCGGTACCCGCCACGCTCGCCCGTCAGGTCATGACCGGCCTGCTGCGCGACACGCTCGGCTTTCGCGGCCTCACCGTGACTGACGCGCTGACCATGGACGGCATCGCCAAGGGCTACGGGGTGGCCGAGAGTGCCGTGCGCGCCGTGCGCGCAGGCGATGACATCCTGCTCATGCCGGGTGATGCGAAGGTGGCCATCGACGCTGTGGTGAAGGCCGTGGAGGCGGGCACGATTCCCGCCACGCAGGTGGCCGGGAGCGTGCGCCGGATCCTCGAGCTCAAGGTGCGCACCGGCGCCATCGCGCAGCCGCTCGTCTCGCTCGAGGCCCTGCGTGAAGTGGTGGGTCATCCGGAGCATCGTTACACCGCCAACGCGATCGCCGAACGCGCCATCACGCTGCTGCGCGACCGCGATGCGCTGGTGCCGGTGGCGCGCACCGGGCGCACGCTGCTGGTTACCTACGCACCAGACAACGATATCGGCGCAGGGACGGCCTTCGGCGCCGCGCTCGGTCGCCTGCTGACCGTGTCGCGATCGGTACGCGTCACGCCACGCACCGGCCAGCCCGAGCTCGACTCGCTGCACACAACGGCCCGCGGTGTCGATCGCGTGGTGGTGTACAGCTACACCCGCACGCTCGAAGGGGCCGGCCGCTTCGCCATCGCGCCGCGTGTCGCCGCGTTCGTCGACTCGCTCGTTTCATCCGGCGTGCCCACGATCGTGGTCGCGGGCGGCAACCCCTACGTGCTCCGTCAGTTTCCGTCCGTGAGCAGCTACCTCGTGACCTATGGCCGCGGCGACGCCCTCGAGGAAGCCGCAGCCAAAGCCGTCGCCGGCGAGGCTGCGATCGGCGGTCGCACGCCCGTGACGCTGCCGGGCTTCTTCTCGGCGGGTGACGGCATCGCGCGTCCGCGTGCCGCAGGTGCGCGCTGATGCGCCGCGGCTCACGACACTGCGCTGCGGTCGTCGCCCTGCTCGTGGTGGCCGGCGCCTGTGCGCCACGCACGGCACGCGGCCCCATCGCGCCGGCAGACGATGGACGACTACGACAGTCGCTGGTTCGTGATTCGGTGCAGGCCGTGCTCACCCGTGCCCTGACCGACTCGGCGTTTCCCGCGGCGTGGGCGGTGGTGGGCAACGGCACCACGATTTATGCCTCCCTGGGCGTCGGAGCGCTCGAGCCGATCGACACGCCCATCGACAGTGAGCTGAACGGCAGCGCCCCGATCGCGACACCCGTGACGGACTCCACGGTCTGGGATCTGGCATCGCTCACCAAGGTGGTCGGGACCACCTCCTCCGTGCTCCAGCTGGTGGCCGAAGGACGCGTCTCCCTCGATGCACCGGCCACGCAGTACCTGCCGCGGTGGACCGCCCCACGCGCCGGCGAAGTGACGATCCGCCATCTCCTCTCGCACTCAGCCGGCCTGCCCGCGTGGCGCCCGCTGTACAAGGAGGCCTGGTCGGCGGAGGAAGCGATGGCGCAGGTGTATGCCACCGGGCCGGACACCACGCCAGGGTATCGCTACGTGTACTCCGACCTGGGCTTCATCCTGTTGGGCGAAGTGGTGCGCGAGGTGTCAGGGCTTCCCCTCGATTCGTATGTGCTGTCACGCGTGTTCCTGCCCATCGGCATGCGGGAGACGCGCTTCCTGCCGTCGGCGCTCTGGCGCTCCCGCACGGCACCCACGGAGATCGATCCGTGGCGGCAGCGCCACCTGCGGGGTGAGGTGCACGACGAAAACGCCTTCCAGCTCGGACAGGTGGCAGGTCACGCCGGCCTCTTCACCACGGCGCGCGACCTGACGCGATTTGCGCAGATGCTGCTGCGCGGTGGCTGGGTTGAAGGCCAGAACGGCACGCGCGTCGACATTCTGCCCGAGGAGACGCTCTTCACCTTTCGTCAGCGACAGCCGTTCGGTGGGTCACACCGCGCGCTCGGCTGGGAGACACCCACCGGGTCGAACTCGGCCGGCCAGCGCTTGAGTGCGCTGGCCTTCGGGCACACCGGCTTCACCGGCACCTCGCTGTGGATCGATCCGGAGCGCGACGTGTTCGTGCTCCTGCTGACCAACCGCGTGAATCCGACCCGGCAGCGTAGCGGAATCGGGCCGGCACGATCCGCGCTGGCGGATGCGGTGATCGGTGCCCTCGACCACGCCGCTTCAGTCCGCTGAACGGGAATCTTGAGTAACGTTGTTTGGAATGATATCTTTCAGTGTGATCCCTGCTCGGCTGGTGCGACACGCCGCAGTGCGCACCAGGTAAGCACCCTTATGGGCCACTCCGCGTGAGTGGCCGCGGAGAGACGTCATGAGCACGATGCAGCAGCCGGACACCCTGGTCACCATCACCGATGCCGCGGTGACCGAAGTGCTGAAGTTCATGGAGGCCGAAGGAGTGGCCGCCGAAATTGGCGGGCTCCGCGTGTCGGTGATGCCGGGCGGATGCAGCGGCTTCAAGTACGGCCTCGTCATCGAAGACAAGGGCGCCGAAGACGACGTGGTGCTCGACCACGGCTCGTTCCGCGTGTTCGTGGATCCCTTCTCGGCGCAGTATCTCTCCGGCACCACGATCGACTACGTGACGTCAATGCAGGGCTCGGGCTTCACGTTCAAGAACCCGAACTCCACCGGCGGCTGCGGCTGCGGCAGCTCATTCTCGGCCTGAGCTGAGGCCTGATCGGCTCCCCAAGCGCTCAGCGCGAGGGGCTCTCGGAGGCCCGTGATCCCCCTGCGGATCACGGGCCTCCGCTGCTATCATCCCCTGTCGCCTGAATGCCACCGGCGCCACCAACCTCCCTTCGGCCGCGTCTTCCATGGCTCTCGCATGAACAGCAACGGCGTCACTCTGCTCGATGGCGTCGTGGTCGTGGCGTATCTCATCGGCACGACGTTGCTCGGAGTCTGGCTGGGCCGCGGTCAGCAAAGCGCCAAGGACTATTTCGTCTCCAAAGATCAGGTGCCCTGGTGGGCCGTGCTCTTCTCCGTCGTCGCCACGGAAACCAGCGCGCTCACCTTCATCTCGATTCCGGGGCTGGCGTACATCGGCAATCTCGGATTCCTGCAGGTGGCGCTCGGGTATCTGGTGGGCCGCACCATCATTTCGTTCGTGCTGCTGCCACGCTATTTCGATGGCGAACTGGTGACCGCGTACGCGCTGCTCGAAACGCGCTTTGGACAGGGTACGCGCCGCTTCGCGTCGCTCGTCTTCATGGTGACACGCATCTTCGGCGATTCCGTGCGTCTGTTCGCCACCGCCATTCCCGTTGCCCTGCTCATCGGCCCGCTGGTGCCGCCGGAGTTCGTGGGGCCGGCCTCTATTCTCATTCTCGGCGCGTGCACGGTGGTATACACCTACCACGGTGGCATGCGCGCCGTGATCTGGACGGATGTGATTCAGATTGGCGTATACCTGCTCGGCGGCTTGGGCGCGCTGTGGCTGGTGGGCAGTGATGTCGTTGGTGGCTGGACCCGCATTCTGGGCGACGCTTCGGCGCGTGGGCAGCTGCAGTGGCTCGACCTCTACACGGGCTTCGACCGTCCGCATACGCTGTGGGCGGGGTTGCTCGGTGGGGCGTTTCTGTCGATGGCGTCGCATGGTGTCGATCAGATGATCGTGCAGCGACTGTTCGCCACCGGGTCGCTCACGCTGGCACGACGCGCCCTCATTGGCAGTGGCATCGTGGTGCTGGCGCAGTTCGCACTGTTCCTGTTCATCGGGGTTGGCCTGTACGCGTTCTATGCCGGCGCCGAGTTCCCCCGCCCTGATGCGATCTTTCCGCGCTTCATCGTGGAGGTCATGCCACCGGGGCTCACCGGCATCGTGATTGCCGCGGTGCTGGCCGCCGCGATGAGCACGATTTCAAGTTCGATCAACTCGCTTGCGGCGGCGACCGTGCACGACCTGTACCTGCCGATCACCGGTCGTACTCCGGACGAAGCCACACTGCTTCGCACGAGCAAACGCTTCACACTGTTCTGGGCCGCGGTGCTCGTCGGCGGCGCCCTGATGTATCGCGATGAAGGCACCCCGGTGGTCACGATCGCGCTGTCGATCGCCTCCTTCACCTACGGTGGCCTGCTCGGCGCGTTTTTTCTGGGGATGGTGGTGCGGCGGGCACGGCAGCGCGACGCCATTCTGGGCATGGCCGTGGGCATCACTGTGATGAGTGTGGTGGTGTTCGCCACGCAGCTCAGCGGCTGGTTTCCGGTGATCGCGCCACTGCTGGCTCCCGTGCGCGGTGTCGCCTGGCCCTGGTTCGTGTTGATCGGCACATCGCTTACGTTTGCCACTGGCCTATTGGCGTCCCGTTTCTCTCCACCCGCGACGGGTGGTGTTCCTGTTTCGGAGTCTGTTGCATGAGTGCTGGTCCGCTCGATCCCATGCCGTTGCTCGTTGGCGTTGACGGTGGTGGCACGAAGACGCGTGTGCTGCTGGCCGACCTCGACGGTCGCGCGCTCGCGCGTGTGGAGGGGCCCGCCACGGCGCTTCGCCCCGGCGAAGAGCGCGCCTCGGCCGATATCATCGCCGCGCTGGTTCGAGAGGCGCTCGAGCAGATCGATCGCGGCGAATCGCGTCCCTCGACACTCGTGGTGGGGGTGGCCGGCGGTGGTCAGGAGCGCGCGGCACAGGCGCTGTGGCAGGCGCTCGCCTCGTCCCGGCTCGCGGACGACGTGAACGTGGTGTCAGACGCCGAGATCGCACTCGATGATGCGTTTGGCGACACGGCCGGCGTGCTGCTCGTTGGTGGCACCGGATCGGTGGCCTTTTCGCGGGCGCCGGACGGACGCCTGGAGCGGTGCGGTGGCTGGGGCCCGAACATGGGCGACGAGGGGAGCGGAGCGTGGATCGGCCGCCGAGCGCTCAGCGTGATCACGGCCGCGAGCGATGGTCGAGAGCCTGAGACCGCCCTCACGGGGGCCGTGCTCACCGCCCTCGAGGTGGAAACACTTGAGGCCCTGATTCCCTGGGCCGCCGAGGCGACCCCCTCGGACTACGCCACGCTCGCGCCGATCGTGTCGCAGGTGGCGTCGCAGGGCGACCTGCGCGCCAACGCGCTGATCAGTCTCGCGGTCGAGGAGCTGGTGCTGCATGTGCGCACGCTCGCGCGACGTTGCTTCACCGATGAGCGTGCGGCAGTGCCTGTGGCGTGTGCAGGCGGCCTGCTCGGTCGCGGTTCGCTCATGCGCAAGCGCATCGAGCAGCGGCTCAAGACCGCGGTGCCGGGGGCGATGATGCGGACCGATGAAGTGGACGCCGCGCGGGGTGCGGTGCGTCGCGCTCGGCGGCTCATGGGCGTGGAAGGGTAACGACACCGACCGCGCGCTCAAGCGGCGCGGCGCTGCGACGACAACGCGTCAGAAGGTGTAGTCGAGGTTGTACTTGGCGCGCACCGGACGGCCATTGCCATCGGTGGCTGGCCGGAACCGCGTGGCGCCGAGAATCTCGCGCAGCTTGCGGTTGTAGGCGGCATCGCGCGTTGGTGTGAGTTCGAAATCGATCACCTTGCCAGTGGAATCGACGTCGAACACGATCGTGATGGTGCGCCCCTTGACGCGGTCCGGGACCGGGACGGGCGGAATGAAGAGCTCCGAGGGAGTAGGCGGGAAGATCGTGCCCGAGCCGCCACCCGTACCGGCGCCAACGCCGCTCCCACGACCCGTGCCGATGCCGGACCCGACGCCGCCTCCGGAACCTGGCCCGGAGCCGCCGCTCCCATCACTGCCCGCTCCGCCTCCCGAACCTGCGGTGGCCGAGGCCGCGTCGGAGAGGGGACCGGTGTTGCTGCTGGCCGGGACGGCCGGCTCAGGGGTGGGCGGCACTGGCGGCGTCTCGACTGGCGGAACGACCTCCGGCGGCTTGACCTCCGGCGGAGGGGGCTCGACCACGGGGGGCTGAATGAACTTCGACTCCACCGTGGGTGGTGGTGGCGCCGGCACCACGTACGTGATGCGTTCCTGTGCCACTCGTCCGCCGCCGGTGCCCCCGCTGCCACCACCACCGCCGCCGGCGGGGCCAGGGCCGCCGGCGCCGGTCATCTCACCGATGACATCGATGCCAAAGAACGGCAGGATGAACACCAGCACCAGCAGCACGTGCAGCAGGACCGCGATGACCGCGCCCACGACGCCGCGCTGCTTCTGGATGGGAATGCCGATCGGGGGGCGGTACTGACGTCGCCTCCCCTTGTCGGTGACCAGTTGGCCCCCCGGCGGCATCGCTGGCAAGTCTGGATCGGGAAGGAACGCGCTCATGAGCGAAGATAAAGGAATCGGAGGGGCCCGCGTTGCGCACGCCCTGAACGTACTACGGCGGACGAGCCCGTTGGGTTCGTCCGCCGTCATACCCCGTAGGGAGCAGCGTGAGCCGCTCCGGCGAGTACCGAGCTGTCAGTCCTTCGGGGCCGGCGTGATGCCGATGACCTTGACACCTGCACCGCGCGCCTGGTCCATGGCATAGATCACGTCGTTGTAGGTGACGGTGGAGTCACCCTTGACGAAGATGATCTTCTCCGGACGCGGGTCGTACACGCCGCGGAGTCGATTGAACAGCTGTTCGCGAGGCACGGTGTCGCTGTTGATCGCAAACAGATCGGAACCCAGCACCGAAAGCACGATCTGGTCGTTGGCACTGTTGGCCGTGGCGACCGAGGGATTCGGGTCGGGCAACTGCGTGTCGATCGCCTTGCGGCTCATCGGGATGATCATCATGAAGATGATGAGCAGCACGAGCAGCACGTCGATCATGGGGGTCACGTTGATTTCGTTGGAGTGACCCCCGCTTCCACCACCAGCACTCATTCCCATGGTCAGTTCCCCCCGCCGCCGCTGTTCTGGAACAGGCGATCACTCTCGACGAGCGATTCCGTCCCAGGCGACTGATCAGAAATGAGCGCCGCCACCGTGACGCCGCCCTTGGCGACGATGTCGAGCGCCGCGAGCACCTTGTCATACGACAGGTCCTTGTGGGCCTTCACGTACAGGATGCTCTCGTCGCGGCCTTCGAACGTGTTACGCGTGAGCGTTTCGAGATCTTCGGCGCGAATGAGCGCCTTGTTGAACCAGTACTGCCCTTCTTCGTCAATGCCGAGCACCTGATCCGAATCTTCTTCGGGCTTCGGCTTGAGGTTCTGTCCCTGCGGTGGTGTGGCCTTGAAGCCGGCGTTGATCTGCGGGATGGTGATCATGAAGATGATCAGCAGCACCAGCATCACGTCGATCATGGGCGTGACGTTCGGATTCGAACTCACGCCGTTTGAACTGAGATTCATACCCATGGTAGTTCTCCGATTGATTGGCGGCGTGGCCAGCGCTCGCGCCTGAGCGAGCCACGCCGCCGGCAGGGTATGGAGTGCTTACTTCGAAATCGGCGTCTGGCCCGCGGTGTTGAACTCGCGGGTGAAGCGCGACCGACCGAACTCACCCGAGACGCCCTTGATGAGGTAGTCGACCATTTCCTTCGAGGTGTACGTCATTTCGGCCGTGAGGTTGTCAATCTTCGTCTGGAAGAAGTTGTACGACCACACCGCGGGAATGGCGACGCCGATACCGATGGCCGTGGTGATCAGGGCCTCGGCGACACCGCCGGCGATGGCGCTGATACCGCCCGAGCCGGACGACTGCATGGCCGAGAACGAGTTCACGATACCCATCGTCGTACCCACGAGACCCACGAACGGGGCCGTGGCGCCGACCGTCGCGAGCACGCCCGTGCCGCGCTTGAGTTCCACCACCGTCATCAGCATTTCACGCTCGATCGCACGCTCGGCCGAGTTGATGTCGGCCACCGTCACCGAGCCATCCTGAATGAGCGGACGCACTTCGGCGAGGGCACCACCGAGCACGCGCGCCACATGCGACTTCTTGTACGACTCGGCCAGGTTGATCGCTTCCGTGAGGTTGTCCTCTTCGAGGAACTGCGAGAACTCAGGCGCGAAACGCTTGGTCTCCGCCTGCGCGCTCCGCATGGCCCACCACTTCTGGATCAGGATCGTGGTCGAGTAGGCGGACATGGCGAAGAGCAGCCACACAACACCCTTCGCGAACCACCCCATTTCGTGCCACAGGTCCATCATGTCCATCTGCATGATTCAAATCTCCGAGTGTGTTGAGAATGGGGCCGCGCTCAGCGGGCCAGATTGAATACGAACGGCTGCTGCACCAACTGCTTCACCTTGCGCCCGCCCACTTCGGCCGGCAGGTACCGAATGCGCGGCAACGAGTTCTTGACCGCGTTTGTGAAGAGCTCGTGGTCCGAGCGAAGCACCTTGAAGGTGCTCATGTCGGCGCGTCCCGTGGTGTCCACCACGAACGACGCGAGCACGGTGCCTTCGACCTGCGCCGAACGCAGCATTTCCGGGTAGGCCATGTTCGCACCACCCTGCATCGCGGCCGGCTTTTCCACCTGGAACTCGAAGTACGGCTGGTCGCCCTGCGGTACCTGCGGCACGCCACCTTCGACGCCCGCCGCGATACCACCGCGCACACCACGTCCCGAGAAGTCGGATTCGTCCGTGACCTTCTTGGACAAATCGATATCCGGGATTTCGAGCGGGATGATGTCCGGGGCCTGCAGCACCTGGAAGCCCTTGGCAATCGGCGGCGCCGCAACGGCATCCGGCGGCGGCGGTGCGGGTTCCGGCTCGGGCGGCGTCTCGTCTTTGGCGACTTCGACGTACTCGACCTTCTCCTGCTCATCTTCCATCATGCTCTGGCCCGCGTTCGCCGTCGCAACGACGATCCCCGCGACCATGGCCGAATGGATGATGAAGGAGACGACCGTGCTCCCGCCCCGCTTGGTCTTCTTGGCCTCGGATTCGATCAAGTTGTTGAACATCGCATCGATCCACGAGAGGGTTCGCGCGGCGGGCCCCTCCCGCCGTCACACCGCGAAACTAGGGCGGGAAAATGATCCGGCAATGTTGCAATGATTAGGATTCGATTAACGCGCCGTTAGCAATTCGTTGCCCTGGTCCGGACTGAATCGTCTGGCGCGGCCGCGCTCCTCCGTGGGGACGATCTGCTCCCATAGGGGGATCAGCGGCACGCGGCGCCTCATCCGGGGGAGCCGGCCGCCTGACCGCGGGATGGCACCGGCGGATCGCTTTCCCCCGTCTCGGGGGCCACGGCCAGCGGCAATTGCGCCGTAAATACGCTGCCCCGCCCCAGGCGGGACTGGACCGTGAGCGATCCACCGTGCGCGTGGGCAATCCACTGACAGATGGCCAAACCCAGCCCGAACCCACCCCGTTCGGCGGCGCGGGAGCGCGACCGGTCCGCACGCCAGAAGCGATCGAAAATGTAGGGCAGGTCGGCCGCCGCGATGCCGATCCCGGTGTCGCGGACGCTGAAATGCGCCTCAGTGCCCACGAGGATCAGGGAGATCGTGACCGTGCCGCCGCGCGGTGTGTACTTGATCGCGTTGGTGACGAGGTTGAGAAACAGCTGTCGCAACCGCATCAGATCACCGCGCACCTCGGCCCCGACGATCTCGCTCGCATCGATGTGCACCCCCGCCTCTTCGCCGAGCAGGCGGGCGGTCTCCACCACCTCTCGTGCGAGATCGTCGAGTACGATCGCGTCCTGCACCACCTCGAGCCGCCCTTCATCGGCACGCGCCAGGGTGAGCAGCGAGTTGACGAGCTCCGCCATGCGCGTGACCTGCTCGAGCGCTTCCTCCAGCGCAATGGCGCGTTCATCACGCCGCGTGGTGGGGGACATGGCCCGCTCCACATCGGCGCGCAGCACCGCGAGCGGTGTCTTCAGCTCGTGGCTGGCGTCGGCCGTGAACCGACGCAGTGCGCCGAACGAGGTCTCGAGGCGCTCGATCATTTCGTTCAGCTTCACCGCCAGACGCACCAACTCGGTACCGGCGGATCCGATCGCCAGCCGCCGATGCAGCGATCGACCGTCGGTGATTGCCGTGACCTGATCCACCATGCGATCGAGCGGCCGGAACGCGCGCCCCGCGATGAGGTACGCCCATCCCACGCTCAGGCAGATCAGGAGCGGTCCCACGAGCAACATGGTGGCCACGAGATCACGCGGGGCGAGTCGTGCCGGTCGCTCGGAGACGGCCACGAACACACGATGAATGCTCGATTCGCCTTCCAGATAGCGGACGCGCATGGCAATGACGACGTCATCAGAGCGCAACCGGACGCGCGCGACCTTCCCCGTCTCCGTCATGGCGCGGGCCGCGGCGGTGAGTCGTTCACGGTCGGCAAGCGGCAACGCGGCCAGACGTCGCGAGGAATACAACTCGTAGTCCGTCACGTCGAGGATCAACACGTAATCGTCGAAGATCTCGAGGAAGCGCCTCAACGGGTTCCCGACACCCGGCATGATCAGCGAGTCGGAGTCAATACGCACCGCATCCGGCAGACTCGAGCGTCGCTCGATCAGCATCATGACCTGCTCGACTTCGGTCGTCGCGCGACCGATCACCTCGCGCATGGCGGTCTGACGGCGCGCCATCAGCACGGCCAGCGCAAAGAGCACCAACGACGCGATGAAGGCGCCGGCAAAGGCCATGGTGATGCGCGTGCGGATCGAGCCCATGATCAGCGCCGCGCTCTCAGCCGCGAATCATGTAGCCCACACCGCGCACGGTGCTGATGAGCTTCTTCTCGTGCCCCGTGTCGAGCTTCTTGCGCAGGTGATTGATCACCACGTCCACGATGTTGGTGCCGGGATCGAAGTGATAGCCCCACGCGTACTCCGTGATCAGGGTGCGTGACATGACGCGGCCTGCATGTCGCATGAGGTACTCGAGCACCGCGAACTCTTTCGGCGTGAGCTCCACCGCGACACCGCCACGCACGACCTCACGCGTGCCCTGGTCCAGCACGAGGTCCGCCACTTCGAGCACGGGCGACACCAACGCGCGCGGCCGACGCGAGAGTGCCTCGATGCGCGCCAGCAGTTCCTCGAAGGCAAACGGCTTGGTGACGTAGTCGTCCGCTCCGGCGCGCAGCGTCTCCACCTTGGCATCGACCGCATCCTGGGCGGTCAGCACCAGCACCGGGCGTTCGAAACCGCGTGAGCGCAGGGTGCGCAGAATGTCGAGCCCGTTCTTGCCCGGCAGGCGCATGTCCAGCACCACGAGGTCGTAGGGCTGCGAGAGCGCCATGTACTCGCCGTCCTGCCCGTTGGCCACGAGGTCCACCTGCCAGCGCTGCTCTTCGAGGCCGCGGCGCACGAACTCGCCCACGGTCGGATCGTCCTCGATCACCAGAATCTTCATGGCGTGCCCTCCTCACCGCGCTCGGGGCGGCGAAAGCCGTACTCGCGAATCTTGCGATAGAGCGTCTTCGGGGAAATGCCCAGCAGCTCGGAAGCGCGCCCCTGATGCCAGTTGGTGCGATGCAGCACCGATTCGATGTGCCGTCGCTCCAACTCGGCGAGCGTGAGCGATTGCGCGGGGGTGAGTCGCGCCGCGGCTCCGATCTCGGGACCGAGCGGCAGATCGCGCGCTTCGATGGTACCCGACGACGCCAACAGCGCGGCGCGCTCAATCACATTGCGCAGCTCACGCACATTGCCGGGCCACCGATAGCGCTCCAGCACGGACATGGCTTCGGCGGTCAGTCGCGGCGGTGTGGGACCACCAAAGATCGAGAGGAAATGCTCAGCGAGCAGCGGCACATCCACGCTGCGCTCGCGAAGCGCCGGCAGCTGAATGCGAATCGTGTTGATGCGATGCAGAAAGTCATCGCGGAAGTCGCCCGAGGCCACCATGCGGCCGAGATCGCGGGTGGTGGCCGCGACAATGCGCACGTCGACATCGACCTTCTGCGTGCCGCCGACCCGATAGAAGCTACCGGTTTCGAGCGCGCGCATGAGCTTGGCCTGCAGGCGCAGGTCGAGGTCGGCCACGTTGTCGAGATACAGCGTGCCACCGGTCGCCAGTTCGAGCAGACCGGCGGTGCGCCGCTCCGCACCGGGAAACGCGCCGCGCTCCACACCGAACAGCTCGGTCTCGAGCATCTGCTCGGCGATCGCGGCACAGTTGAGATCCACGAACGGCGCGTGTGCACGCCCCGACCAGTGGTGCAGCTGACGCGCAACGAGATCCTTGCCGGTGCCCGACTCACCACTGATGAGTACCGGCGAGCTGCTCGGCGCCACGCGTTCGATGAGCGAGACCACGGCTTGCAACGGCGCATACTGCGTGACGAAGGCGGGTGCGCCGGTCCGTCCGCTGCTGTCCTGACGCGCCTGCAAGGTGTGCAGACGCGCGTTGTCACGTGCGAGCACCCGCTTCTCCCAAGCCCGCCGCACGAGCTCCTCGATCTCGGCCATGCGATAGGGCTTGGACAGGAAGTCGTATGCGCCGAGTTTGAGCGCGGAGATCGCCGTCTCGATCGTGCCGTTGCCCGTGATGATGATGACCTCGGGCGGCGAGGGATCCTCGCGCACCTGCCGCAGTACGTCGAGTCCATCGAGGCCGGGCATCACGATGTCGAGCAGTGCAACATCGAATTGCTCGAGACGCATCACGTCGAGCGCATGCTGGCCGTCGCGCACCGTGAACACGTTGAAGCCGCGCGCGACAAGGAACTGCTCGAGGATCGTGCCCAGGTGTGGCTCGTCCTCGGCGATCAGCACGCGAATGGGCGCGTTGGGCGCCACATCGGTTGGGAGGGTCATGTCGCCGCCGCCAGGGGCACATGCGACAGGCGAGGGACGCTGCCACCGGCCGTCATCGGCGGCGAGCCATCCGCAGGCAACACCATGCGAAAGGTACTGCCCTGCCCGACCAGACTGTCCGCCGACAGCACCCCCCCGTGCTCCATCACCAACCCGTAGCAGATGGACAGCCCGAGTCCAGTGCCGCGCCCCGGTGCCTTCGTGGTGAAGAAGGGTTCGAACACGCGAGCCTGGAGGTCATGTGCGATGCCGTGCCCTTCGTCCACGACATCGATCGCACAGGCCGCCGACGTGCCCTGCGACAGCGCGTAGCTGCGCACCACAATGCGCGCCCCATCGGAGCTCGCATCGATCGCGTTGAGCACCAGCGCCATGAGCACTTGCACAAGGCGGTCGGCATCACCTTGCACCATGAGCGGCCCCGCCGACTCGAGTTCGGTGACGACCGAGACCAGCTTCCCACGCGGATGGTGCTGCAACACGAAGAGCGTCTGTCGGACCACCGCGTTGAGATCGATCGACTCATGACGGAGCGGCTTGGGACGCGCGAAGTCGAGCAGCCCCTGCACAATCCCCTTGCACCGCTGCACTTCGAGATCGATGATGCGCAGCAATTCCATGGGATCGCCCGCCGGTACACCGCGAGCCCCTCGCTCGGCGTTCGTCGATTCGGACCGGATCGCGTCGGCCCACTGCAGTCCGAGCGTCTCGGAGCAGGCGGCGATCGTGGCCAACGGATTGTTCACCTCGTGCATGACACCGGTGGCCATCTGCCCGAGCGCGGCGAGTTTTTCCGATTGCGCCGTGCGGTCGAGGGCTGCGCGCCAATCGGTGATGTCTTCGCCGATCGTGATGACGTGCGTCACGAGCCGCGGCTGCTGATCATCGAGCCGCATCGGAATCTTGCTCAAGCGGTATGTGCGGGCGTCGCCCGTGGCGCGACTCTCCATTTGGAACTGCTGCATGCGGCCGGACGCGAAAACTTCATCGAACTCGCGCTTGAGGAGCGCCGCCGGCTGTCGATGCAGCACTTCAAAGATGGTGCGACCGAGTGCGCGCTTGCGCGAGATCCCCTGCAGTCCCGTTTCGCGCTTGTGATTCCACGCCTGAATGCGGTAGTCGCGATCGACCACATAGAGTCCAACCGGCAGCGAATCGACCACGCGCTCAATGAACCGCCGCTGCTCGGCGAGCTCATGCACCCGGGCCGACAGCTCCCCTTCGAGCTCCGCGATACGCGCACGCAGCGCCTGCTCCGCCTCCGTCGCTGGCGGCGGCATGACGGAAGACCGGGCGTCGCCCTCCTCGGAGGCTGCGCTGCTGCTCATGGCTGAAGCTACCCCGCGTCCAGAAATCGGACAAGCTGACCGACCGTTACACGCGTGGCTGCCAGATCGACTTTTGGGTCGGTCGAGTCGACAGCGGGCGGTGCCCAAGTCGGTCACCGCGGCGGACGGCGGGCGGCACGTGCCGTGCCTCAGCTGTGGGCAGCCGCCGATGTACGGGATTCGGCGCACACCGCAACCGGCGTGGAATCACGCCAGGAGCCATCCATGACGTACCGTGTCTCTCTGATGACCCCTGCGATGCCCCAGACCATGCGCGGCCTGCGCCGCGAAATGGACCGTGCCTTCGACTCGTTGCTCGCCGCGCCGGCCGCTTCCGCGGATGCAGCGTGGGGGCCGGCAACCGATGTGGTGGAAGATGACGCCGGCTGGACCATCGTGCTCGACGTGCCCGGCGTGGCGCCCGACGCGCTCGAGGTGCTCGCCGAAGACCGGACGCTCACCATTCGCGGTGAGCGTGCCGCCGTCGTCGTGCCGGAGGGCGCGCGCAGCGCGATGCATGAGCGTCGGACCGGAGCCTTCACCCGCCAGTTCCGACTGCCCCCGACGGCTGATGCGGAACAGCTCTCGGCTGAGCTTGCGAACGGCGTGCTGACGGTTCGGATTGGCAAGGTGGCGCCGGCCCAGCCTCGGCGCGTGCAGGTTCAAACGCTGTCCACTCCCTCGGCACCTCGCGCAGACGACTGATCTCGTCTCGGTCGAGGCAGTGCGGCCCGGGTCACGGAACCTTGACCCGGGCCGCCTTGCGCGCGCCATCACGGCACGTGCACGGAATATCACAAAATTGCATGGGGCTGGCATCGCCTGCCAGATCGAGTAAGATGCAGGGATTACCTCCCCACACTCCCCCTCCGTGAACGCCGACTCCGCGAACTCCGCGAACTTCGCCGAAGCCCGAGCCGAGGGCATGATTCGGGTCCTCCTCGTGGAAAATGACGAGGGAGATGCCGCTCGATCCGCAGCCGCGCTCGGTGATGCGTTCGGCGCGCGACTGGCACTGCTGCATGCGGACACGCTTGCGCTCGCGATTCGCACGCTCATGGAAGGCCCGGTGGATGTCGTGCTGGTCGAGCTGGATCTGCCCGATGCCTCAGGGCTGGCGACGCTCGCCGGCATTCGCGGCGCTGCACCGAGCATCCCGATTGTGCTCTACGCGCGCACTCTGGACGAGTCGGTCGCGGTGCGCGCCCTTCGCGTTGGCGCGCAGGAGTGTCTGCACAAGGCGAGTACGCCCGTGGAGCAGGTGCCGCGGTTGCTGCGCTTTGCGATGGAACGCCAGCGGCATCTCGCCGCGCTCGATGCGGCGCGCATGGCCGCGGCCCATCGCGCGACGCATGATCCGCTCACCGGTCTCGCCAATCGCGGACTCTTTCTGGATCATCTCGATCGGGCGCTGGCGTTCGGCGCGCGATACGGTCGCAAGACCGGCCTGCTGTTCGTCGATCTCGATGGCTTCAAGCTCATCAACGACTCGCTCGGGCACGCGGTGGGCGATCGACTCCTGATCGATGTCGCACAGCGCTTGCTTGGCACGGTACGTCGCTCCGACGCCGTCGCGCGCCTTGGCGGCGACGAGTTCGTGGTGCTGCTCCCCGATGTGAACAGCCGGCTCGATGTGGCGCATGTGCGCGACATGATTCTGGCGTGCCTGCAGGAGCCGATCGATCTGGGCGATGGGCGCTCGGAGCGCGTCGCCGCCAGTGTGGGCGGGGCGATGTCACCGCTCGACGGCGCCACGGCACAGGAGCTGCTCGATGCGGCCGATGTGGCGATGTACCGCGACAAGTACGCGCGTCGTCGTGGCCGCATGCCCACGCCCGTGTTCGGGATGCGCGTGCAGGACGAAACCATCGCGCACCAGCGGGAGATGCGACTGCGCGCCGCGCTCGATGCGGGCGAACTCGCGGTGCACTACCAGCCGCAGATCGACATCGCGTCGCAGCGCATCGTGGGCCTCGAAGCGCTGTTGCGCTGGCACGATCCCGATCAGGGCATGGTGGCGCCGTCGTCGTTTCTGCCACTGGCCGAAGACACCGGGCTGATTGTGCCGATCGGCGACCTCGTGCTGCGCGAAGCGTGTGCCGCAGCGGTGACGTGGCGGCGCGAGCATCCGGAGAGCGAGCTGCGCGTCGGGGTGAACCTGTCGGCGGTGCAGCTGCGCGAGAAGGCGTTCGAGCAGCGCGTGCAGCGCATTCTCGAAGAGACGGGGTGCCCGGCCGACGCGCTCGTACTCGAACTCACCGAAAGCTCCACGTTGTACGAGGGCGACGCCGCACTCGAGACGCTGCGCGCCGTACGCGATCTGGGGGTGTCGCTCGTGGTAGACGACTTCGGCGTGGGCTTTGCGTCGCTGGCGTTCCTGCGCGAAGCGCCACTCGATGGCTTCAAGATCGATCGGCGTTTCGTGAGCCGCATGCTTACCGACGAGCGCGATCATGCGATCGTGTCGGCGCTGATCACGCTCGCCCGGGGGCTCGGGCTGCACGTGATCGCCGAGGGCGTGGAGACCGCAGAGCAGTCGGCGCATCTGCGATCGCTGCACTGCCTTGAACAGCAGGGGCACTTCTTCTCGCCCGCCGTGCCGCTGAGTGCACTCGCGCCGGTGTTTCGCGCGCATCCACCGGCAGTGATGAATACCCGTCGTCAGCGCATCGCGTCGATGCGTTGAACGACGGTGGCTCGCGGGCGCCGCGCGAGTGCTCGTGTGGTCAACCTGCGGTTGCTGCGATCGTATCCACGGCCAGCACGTTGAAGTCACGCTGCGCGTGCCCCGCGGCGAGCAGCGTGTCCATACGGGCAGCAATCGCTGGCATCAGGTGCAATGTTTCGTTTCCGGCAGCGGCAGCATCGCACATGAGTTGCACATCCTTGCGCGCCATGGCCAGCTCGAACGAGGCACGGTAGTCGCCCTCGGCCATCGCCTTGCCACGCACGGCAATCGTGGCACAGGGCGAGAAGGCGTTGAAGAGCGCGTGTGCCTCGATCGGGGCAACGCCTGAGGCCTGCGCGACGGCGAACGCATCGGCGAGGCCGGCGTTGATCGTGATGATCATGGTGTTGCCCACGAGCTTGTACACGGCCGCGAGGTCCGGGCGCTCGCCGAGGTAGTGCACGGCGGCTGTCATCGTGGCGAGGTGCGACTGCACGGCAGCAAACGGCTCGGCCGGCCCGCTCACGTACATGCTGCCACCGCCGGAAAGCGCGGCGGCCGGCCCCATGAAGACGGGGGCATGCAGGTAGTGCACGCCGCGCGCGGCGAGTTGCGGCGCACGCGCCACCACACCCGCGGGGAGCACGGTGGTGTGATCCACGATGATGCTCCCGGCGGCGAGCGCGTCGCCGCACGCATTGAGTGTGTCGTTGACCGATGCATCGTCGCGCAGCACCAGGTGCACCACGTTGGCGCCCTGCACCGCGTCGGCCGGCGTAGCGGCGGCGTGCGCGCCGAGGTGAACGAGCGGCGCGAGCTTGGCCGCGGTGCGATTCCAGACGCGCACGCTCACGCCCGAACGCACGAACCGCTCGGCCATGGCGCCGCCGAGCAACCCCGTTCCGAGAAAGGCAACCTGCATGACGGTCTCCGTGTGTCGCGCCTCGACGGACCGGCGCGTGAGGGTCTGCAACGACAAAGGGCGCCCGGAGGCGCCCTTTGCGACTTGAACAGTGGAGCGTATCGGGATCGAACCGATGACCTATCGCTTGCAAAGCGATCGCTCTCCCAGCTGAGCTAACGCCCCAATCTGTGTAAGATATACGGAATGCCCCGCTGTTGGCAGGGGGGCATGTGTCGAGCGCATCGTGCCTGGACGACGACGACACCGAAACGCACACGGGCCGTCTCGCGAAGAGACGGCCCGTGACGTGTCACAGCAACTGTAGCGCTTACTCGTGCGCCGGCAGCGGCTCCATGGTCCGCGGATCGACCGGTACCTGCACTTCGTCGCGGTACGGCGACGTCATCATGAAGACACGCATCTTGGGGAAGGCGTCCATGAAGGCGAAGTAGCAGGTGAACCACAGACCGAGCATACCGATCGTGACACCGATTTCGTAGAGACCGAAGGGCAGCGATTCCGCCACACCGTAGATGGACGGGTACACTTCGATGTAGCGGTGCAGCCACGTACCGACCAGGCTAGCCGACGCGAAGAGCACGAACGTGGGCAGGTACACCTTGGCCGCCTTCGAGATCAGGCCGCCGAAGGGCAGCGCGAACGCGAGGATCGGGATGAGCTGCGTGACGGGCTTCCACACACCACTGAGGCGGAGATTGTAGAAGTGCGTTTCTTCGGGGAGGTTGCCGTACCACACCACGAGGTACTGCGCAAAGCTGATGTAGCCGAAGAATGCGGTGAACGCGAAGCAGAGCTTGCCGAGGTCCCAGAAGTGATTGATGGTGACGAGGTCATCCACCTTCATCTGGTTGCGCCACCACATGGAGAGCAGCGACGCGGACATCATCATGCCAAGCCAGCCGGCCATGAAGACGATCCAGGCGTACATCGTCTGCTGCCAATGCAGCGTGAGCGTCATGGAGTAGTCCCACGCCATGAAGCACCAGCCGACCACGAACAACATGCACACCGCCACGGCCAACTTGCCAAGCGTGGAGTGCGTGCTGTGCAGCTCGCGACGCTCCTCACCAAAACCGGCGCGCATCTTCGCGCGCAGCCCCTCGGCCCACTTGGCGCCGGTGAACTTGGGCATCACGGCCACGTCGAGACGCACCGAGCGGTACACGAACCACAGCATCACGCCCATCATCGAGCCGAAGAGCACGATGCCACGCAGCACGAAGAACGTGGGTTCGAGATACGCCGCCTTCTCCGCGATCTCGATGTGCTCCCGTCCGGCCCACGTGAAGATGGCCTCGCGTCCAGGGAAGAGAATGAGCAGCAGCAGAATGAACGCGACCGGCAGGAACGCCACGTAGCCTTCGAAGAAGCGCAGCACCGGACGCGACCAGCGCGCCGTCACCAGTCGCTGCACCGCGGCGAACGCCACGCCGGCCGACGAGATCGTGGTGAAGAAGATCCAGTTGAAGTGGAGCGCGTGCCAGGCACGCTGCTCACCCGTGGCGGCGCCGAAGGCGAAGAGGCCGAGGCCCACGATGGCCGACACGAGGGCCGCCATCTTGAGCGTGCTCGGAACCGTCACCCCGCTGATGCGCTTTTCGAACTCGTCGCGCGACGGGTAGTGGTAGTGATGGACGCCGCTCACTCGAACATCTCCTGGGCCGACGCGGCCTCGTCATGATCAGCATCGTGGCCGGCGTCGTCATGCGCCGTGCCGGAACCACTGGGGGACGACATCTTGTCACGGCCCGTCGTCGCGGCGTTCTTGCCGCTGCTGCCGGGGGTGAGTCGGATTTCCGGTGCCGAGAACGGAGCCGGAAGCGCCGGCGCGGTGGCCGAGGCGCGTGGCACGGTGGTGCCGTTCTGCCCGGGCATACCGTGTGCACCGATCACCGGCTTGATGTCCGTGCGCCCCTGCAGCGCGCGCACATAGTTCACCACATCCCAGCGATCGTCTTCCTCGATGCGCGCGTAGTTGGGCATGAGACCACGCCCGTTGCGCATGATGCCCCAGATGTATCCATCGGAGCGCGACATGCCGGACTCATTGATGATGCTCGGGTAGAAGTTATACCCGGCTTCCTTCATGGTGCCGTTGCCATCACCCAGCACGCCGTGACACATGGCGCAGTTGATGGAGTAGTACATGCGCCCGTTGTCGAGCGACGCTTCCGTGACCGGATGCGGGTTCTGCAACCCGGACATCGAGTCGACCGCGAGTGGCGACGGCGTGTACGACACGTGCAATCCGGCCGCGAGCGTGCCCTGCATCGGCACCGACATCTGCGGATTGAAACGCGGCGGAGCGACGGTGTCGTTGACGTTGACCGAGAACGACTCCCACGGCTCGAGCCGCGGCTGGTTCTTGAAGTCGGAGAACCACGTGCACGCCGAGAAGGAGAACGGCAGCGACGCGATCACCGCAACACGCGCAACGCGCGACAAGACGGGCATGGCGTTGGACTCAGGCTTCACGACGCACCTCTTCCGCACCGTGCTTCTGCAGCAGCGCTTCGACCTGCGAGGCCTTGTCGGCCGAGCACGAGACGAAAATGCCGAAGTGGCCGCCGCTGAAGCGCGGATCGTACCCCACCGTGGTGGTGAGGCGCGGGATGCGCGCATTGATGAACATGCCGGCCACCGTGGAGAGGCAGCCAACGAGCACCATCACTTCAAATCCGATGATGGTGTAGGGGATCCAGGAGGCGATCGCCTTGCCGCCGGTGACCAGCGGCCAGTAGTCGCCCGTCCAGATGGAAATCCAGTAACCGAACGACACACCCAGCAGACCACCGATGAGCGTGAAGCGGCGGACGACGCTGTTGGGCGCGTCGATCGCTTCATCGATCTCGTGGCGGATCGTGGGGGAGTACACGGTCACGTCGCCGAGGCGGGCCTTCTTGAGGTCCTCGATGGCGTGACACGTGGTGTCGAGTTCATGAAATGCACCGAGCACGCCCTGCATCAGTGGTGCCCTCCGTCATGTGCATGCTTGCGCTTGGGGACGACGATTTCCTTGAGCTCCATGATGGCCATCACGGGCATCTGCTTCACGAACAGCAGGAACCACATGAAGAACCAGCCGAACGAGCCCACGAGGAAGCTCATGTCGATCCAGCTGGGAGTGTATCCGCCCCACTGCCACGGCTCGAACTCGTGGCTGAGCGACGGGACGACGATCACGAACCGCTCGTACCACATGCCGATGTTGATGAAGATCGACAGGAACCACAGCCACGTGGGGTTCCGACGCAGCTTCTGCGACCACAGCGACATGGGGAGCGCCATGTTGCAGAGCAACATGATCCAGGCCGCCCACCACCACTGGCCAAAGACGCGGTTCCAGAAGAACTCCTGCTCCGGACGCACGCCGCTGTACCAGGCGATGAAGAACTCGATCAGGTACGCGCAGCCCACCACCATCGACGTGAACAGCACGACTTTGGCCGTGGCGTCCAGGTGATTGAGCGTGATGTAATGCTCGAGCTTGAACCACTTGCGCATGGGGATCGCGATCGTCCACACCATCGCGAAGCCGGAGAAGATGGCACCGGCCACGAAGTACGGCGGGAAGATCGAGGCGTGCCAGCCCGGCGTCAGCGCCATCGCGAAGTCGAAGGAAACGACGGAGTGCACCGAGAGCACGAGCGGCGTGGAGAAGGCCGCGAGGAACAGGTACGCCTTGGCGAAGTGACGCCACTCCCGATCGCTGTTGCGCCAGCCCATGGACAGGATGCCATAGATGCGCTTGCGCATGGGGTTCGTTTCCCGGTCACGGAGCACCGCGAAGTCGGGGATGAGACCGATGTAGAGGAACGTGGTCGAGATCGTGAGGTACGTGGAGATAGCGAACACGTCCCACACGAGCGGCGACTTGAAGTTCGGCCACAACAGGCGCCAGTTCGGATACGGAATGAGCCAGAAGAACTTCCACGGCCGCCCGATGTGAATGATCGGGAAGAGACCGGCCGTCATGACGGCGAATACCGTCATCGCTTCGGCCGCTCGATAAATCGAGGTGCGGAAGCCGGCGCGGAAGAGATACAGAATGGCCGAGATCAGCGTACCGGCGTGACCGATACCGACCCAGAACACGAACGTGATGATGTACACGCCCCACATGACCGGCGGTTCGTACCCCGCCTGTCCGAGGCCCCAGTAGATCTGGTAGATCCAGGCCGACGCGCCCACGAGCATCGCGAGAATCGCGACGCCGAGGCCGAGCAGCCACTTCTTGGTGAAACCGAGAGTCGAGATGATCTCGCGGTCGACCTGCTCATAGCTCGTGACGGCAGGAATCTGCACGTCGGCCGAAGCAATGTTGGGTCGCCGCAGTCCGTCGACCGGTTGCGCGATGGTGCCCATCCGGATCTCGCCTCCTCAGGCCGTGGCCGGCGCCGCAGGCGCCGGGTGATTGACTTTCTTGAGATAGACGACCGCGGTGTACGTGTTCAACTCCTCGAACACGTGATACGCGCGCCGATCGTAGGCAAGCTTGGCCACACTCCAGTTCTCGTCCGCCGCATCGCCAAACACGATGGCCTTGGACGGACAGGCCTGCGCGCACGCCGTGGTGAACTCGTCCGCGTTGAGCTCGCGCTCTTCGGACCGCGCCCGATTCTCACCCTCACGAATGCGCTGCACGCAGAACGTGCACTTCTCCATCACACCCTTGCCGCGCACCGTGACGTCGGGATTGAGCATCCAGTGCATGGGCTCGGGCCAGGCGTACTGACGGCGATCCGTTTCGCCGTAGCCGAACCAGTTGTAGTAGCGGACCTTGTACGGGCAGTTGTTCGAGCAGTACCGCGTACCGACGCAGCGGTTGTACACCTGCACGTTCAAGCCATCGGGCGAGTGGTACGTGGCGTACACCGGGCACACCGGCTCACACGGCGCATTGCCGCAGTGCTGGCACATCATGGGAACGAAGCGCGCCTCGAAGTCGGGCGAGAACTCGTTCTCCGTGTTGGTGTTCCCCTCGTAGTAACGCTCGAGACGAATCCACGCCATCTCGCGGCCCTTGAGGATGTTCGCGCCGGGGCGCTCGTCCCAAGTGACCGGGCTGAGGGCGCGACCCTGATACGACGCGCCCACCGTGGGAATGTTGTTTTCGCTGTAGCACGCCGTGACGCACGCCGAGCAACCGGTGCAGCGCGCCAGATCGATCGTCATGGCCCAGCGGCGCGCCTCCGCCTTTGTGGGGTGATCCGGATTGTACTGCCCCTTGTCCTTGGACAACGGGTTGGCCATTTCGCCCTGCGCATCGGCGGCCACCGGCGACTTGAGCCCCGGCAGGAACTCCTGCGACGCCAGACCGGGGATGTCGTGATGGCCATGGTCCTCATCGGGACCGGCAAGTGCAGCGGCCATCATGGCTTGCGCAATACCACGACCGTGCTGACGGGCCGACCCTTCGGTGGTGACCAGCGGGCTGTGATCACCCGTGCGGGTGACCGTGGCCATCGCGCCGATGGCGAGATTGCCGGCGCTGTCCCAGCCGTTTGCCACGAGGTTGTAGGCATTGACGCCCACATTCTGCGCGAAGCGACCGTACGCCGTGTGGCCCTGACCGAGCGCCACCGCGACCGTGTCCGGGCGTACACCCATGTAGGGATACGCCGGCGCGGTGATTTCACCGGCGGCCGTCTTGACCGTGAGGTGCTCGCCTTCCTTCACGCCCATCTGCTTGGCCGTCATGGGGTGGATCTCCACCCACGACTGCCACGCGATCTTGGTGACGGGATCGGGAAGCTCCTGCAGCCACGGCTTGTTGGCACCGACACCGTCGCCGAGTGTGGCCGACGGATACACCACCACAAACATGTTGCCTTCACCGGTGGCCGCGTTGGCCGGACGGGAGACGGCGGTGCGCGTCGCGCGTGCCGCGACCGGCGAACCGGCAATCGTGGGCTGCGTGAGCGCGGTCGCAAACGCCGAGCTGCCACCCGCGAAGTTTGCGATCAGCCAGCTGCGGTAATCGGCTTGCGGGAAGCGCGACGCAATCGTGCCATCGGCGCGCGCGGCGGCGAGGAGCACGTCGGCCGTGCTGCGCGTGTCGAACACGGGCTCGAGTGTGGGCTGCTGCAGCGAGCGCTGATCCGCGCCCACCATGGCATCACCCCAACTCTCCAACCAGTGATTGTCCGGCACGATGAGATCGCACAGTTCGCTCGTCTCGTCCGGGTAGCTGGAGAACGAGACCTTGAAGCCGACCTTCGCAAATGCATCGGCGAATCCGGCACCGGCCGGCATGCTGTGCGCTGGGTTGGCATTGCGCACGAACGCAATCGGCACGTTGCCCGCCGCCATGCGCTCGACGGCGTCCACGAGATCGAGGTACGACGCCATGCCTTCGTACCCGGCATGGGCGGCGGCCGGCTTGATCGTGGTGCCAACGCTGCCGTTGGCCTTGTTGATCTCGGCGACCATCTGTCCACACTCGACGGCGTCCGGCGACGTCATGCCGCACAGCGCGAGCACGCCGCTGCCGGCGCCGCGCACCGCGGCCACGAGGGCCGAGATGGTGGCTTCCGGCACGTCGGCGGCTGTGGCAGCCGCAGCCACCGTGCCCTGTCCGAGGATGGCGTTGCAGATCGCCATTTCGCTGCCGGCCTTGGCCGGAATCCACTGGTCGGCGTTCAGACCGGTGAGCGAACGGCGGGCGCCGATGTACACGAGCTTGGGCGCGCCCTCGAGCTTGGCACGCGCATCGGCCCAATCGAGCTGCTGCGGAACACGATGGCCCCACGCATCGAGGAAGTCGGCCGAGAAGCTGAGGATGAGCGACGCGGCGTTGAAGTCGATGGCCGGCCACGCCACGCCGTAGGCGGCGCGGTTGGTGGCAATCGTGGCGGCAGGCGCTGCACTGTCGATAGACAGGTGCGCCGGCATGCCATTCGCTTCGAGCCACTGATCGAGGAAACCGGGGAGGCTTCCGGACTCGTGCGCGTTGAGGAACACGGCGTTGCCGGCCCCCCCGCGGCTCTTGACCTCGCCGAGCTTCTGCCCGAGCACTTCGAGCGCGCGGTCCCAGGTCACCGGCGACAGCGTGCCGTTCTCGCGCAGCATGGGCTGGCGATAGCGATCAGGGTTGTACAAGCCTTGCATGGCCGACATGCCCGTGGCGCAGATCGCTCCGCGATTCACCGGATGCGCCGGATTGCCCTCAAGCTTGATCGGACGTCCGTCGCGTACTTCCGCGAGGACGCCGCAACCCGTTGCACATTCCTTGCACGTGGTGGCGTAGAACTGCGACACGCCCGCCACCGTGTTATCGGGGGACGTGACGTAGGGGATCAACTTCCCGACTTTTTCGGACGAGCAACCCACCACCGCAGTGGTGGCGCCCGTCGCGCCGAGAATCTTGAGGAAGTCTCGGCGCTTGACGCCGCTTCCCGCTTCAGTGCTCATGCAGTCACTCCGCTCCATGCGGCTGCTCGCACGTCGGCACCGGGGGGCCTCCCCGACCGACGCACGAGGTAAGTGGTCAGTCGAGGATCAGTAGTGGCAGACGGCGCAGTCGTAGCGCGCCTTCTTCACGGGTTCACTCTTGAGGGCCTGCACCACGCTGTCCGGCATGCCGGCCAGACGCGCGCCTTCGGACGGGTTGTATCCCTGCACATGGCAGTTGATGCACCAGCCCATGTTCAGCGAGGCGTACTGCTCGACGGGCTTGTACCCGTCACCGACACCCGCGGCACCCTGCTTCTGGATCTCGCCGTGGCAAGACTGGCAGGTGACACCGGCATTCACGTGGCGCATGTGCGGGAACTGCACGTAATCCGGCACCTTGTGCACGCGATTCCACGGAATCGGCTCTTTGTTGTTCCAGTACTCGGTGAGCTTCTGGATTTCCGGGCTATCCGTCTTGACCAGCGTGTGGCACCCCATGCAGGTCGCCACCGATGCATTGCCGGGATCCATGGCCTTCTGGGCCTGCGAGTGGCAATACAGGCAGTTCATTCCCAGCTTTTCAACGTGCGGGTTGTGAATGAACTTGACGGGCTGTTCGACCACCTTGCCCTGCGAGGACGAGGCGCCGCTGTACGCCGACAACAGCGTTGCGGCGGCAGCAAGGGCCAGAAAGCCAGGAATGATGGTCCACTTCTTCTTCGTCGTCATCTACTCGACCGTGCAGGTGGAGTGGTGAAGCGTACGGGAGCGACACCGTGTCCATTCGGCGCCGCGCACATCACGCAGATGTCACGCAGCAGGAACGACCGGAGCCCAGGAAGCACAATCGCGTAGTATGTCGGGCCTCGTATTTGTACGCAAGTGCAATACCGACAAGATGTAGGGTGATTTATGACATTTCTTTGCACGCAGCAAAACGCGCTTCCTTCGGCCCGAGATCATAACTAGGCCGGACGCGAAACGGTTTCCACACCGGGAACCGGTAGTGGCGTCGATCGCGCGATCTCGTGAGGCAACAGTGCCAGAAGAGCGCGTGACTGCTGCACCAATCGCAACGGCCACTGCGAGCCGTAGACAAACGGGCCGTGCCCCACCTCGCGCACGACCGTCGCGAAGTGGTCCTCCGGCGGCCCCCACATCCAGCCGAAATCGAAGTGCACCAAGGCGCGCTCCTCAACGGTCAGCCCCCACCAGACCTCTTCCATATAGTCGCGCCCCGCACCGCTGACCACCACTCGACAGCCGGTGCCGGCGCGCGCCACGGCGCGAATCGCGGCCGCAGGCACATCCCCCGCGCTATCCATGACATGCCGCTGACGGAGGTCCTCGAAGCGCACCGTGATGTGCAACGGCACGCGCGCCGCCGCACAGGCGTGGGCCAGCTGCGTGATGGCCGGATGCCCGGCACCAAGCCCCCACTGCGCCGGATAGCAGCGCACCGACGCCGCGCCGGCCTCCAGGCCGAAGGTCAGTTCTTGCTCCCAATGCGGCCAGTCGGGTCGAATCGCGACCGCGGGCACCAGCACCTCGCGCCACGGCGCCAGCGCCTCGATCAGCCGCCGATTGCCCGCCGCAGGGTCCCGATGCCACGCGCTCGGCAGCCAGCCCACCCACGCTGACCGCACGCGCTCGCGCGCCAGCACACGCACCAGCACCTCAGGATCGGGGTGCGGCACGTCGCGGAACGGATACGGACCGATCCATGCACTCACGTCGACCTCGGCGAACCACGGCGCCATCGGGGTCTGAGCAGTCATGCGACCGCCCCCGGCTCGGACACTGCGAACGCGGCACGCGGAAACCATCGGACCGCATTGCGCCAGCGAAGATCGGCCACCGCAGCATCATCGAGCCCGATGGCGTCGATCGCCCACGCCTTGGTCAGTCCGGTGCACAGTGTCAGGTCCGCCGCCCACATCACGCGATGCACCCCGAACGCGTCGATGGTGGCATCCATCATGCCGCGATCGATACCGCTACCCGACAGGTCAACCGAGATATTGGTCAGATCCCGCACGGCGTGCAGCGTGTGCGCCCAATCCCCGCCACCGCCAATGTGCGCCAGCAGAAACCGCGCCCTGGGATGCCGTGACGCCAGCCGCCCCAGCTCCACGGCGTCGGACGCGTCCTGCCCGGGCCACTCGCGACGGCGATCCTGCCACACGTGATGCAGAATCGGGGCGTCGTGCTCGGCCGCGATCGCGGCGATGTCATCGAGCAGGACATCGTCGGCTTTGCGGCTGGCCGCAAGCTTGATCCCGACCGCACCCTGAGCGATTCCCTCGCGGATTTCTCGGAGCGCGTGCTCGGGGTGGTTCGGATTCACTGCCACGTACGCGTACACGCGCTGGGCACGGCCCTCGGCGTCTTCGCGCGCGAAGTCGCGCATCCATTGATTGGCCGCGGTGAGATCGTGGGGCGACGGGAAGTACGTGGGGGAGCGGTGTCCCCACGAGCCGAGCACCGACGCGACATGCGCGATCACACCCATGCGGTGTCCCGCGTCGAGACGCGATGCGTTGTACGCGCTCCAGTCCGCGCGCCCACTCAACGGGGTGTGAAAGTGCGCGTGCACATCGATCAGCGGCGCGGCGCCGGTGAGCGAGGGCGCATCATCAGGTGCCGAAACCATCACGTCTCCGCAGGCGAGAAGGTGGTGCGATCGCGCAGCAGCGCAGCCGCGTCGGACACGATCGACTGCACCGCGGCGATGGCGGCGTCATCGTGCGCGAGCGCGGCAAACTGATATGCGCCGCGCTTGAGCAGCAGTCCACGTCGAGCGCATTCGGCGACCAACGCGTCGAGCACGGGTTCCTGCTCAGCGGTCAGGCGCCACATCACCGACGGCCCGTGTACGCCGATGCCAAGAGCGTGCGGCTCGAGTGCACGACGCACCGCCTGCTGCAGCTGCGCGCCGATGCGATCGAGTGCGCCGCACACATCACGCTGTGCGTGACGCTCGAGCACCACGCGCGCCGCCGCGAGTGCCGTTGTCTCGGCAGCGAGTGTGGAGGAGATCCATGTGCGCGATGCCGAGGACATGACCCGTTCACATCCCACGACGGCCGCGAGGGCGTACCCGTTCGCCACCGCCTTGCCGATCGTGGTGAGATCGGGCGTGATGCCGAGTTGCTGCTGGACACCACCGGTCCGTACACGAAAGGCGGTCTTCACTTCATCGAAGATGAGCACCGCGCCATGCTGATTGCACAGGTCGCGCGCGGTCGTGAGCCATTCGGCCGACGCAATGTGATGCACGAGCGGCTCCACGATGATTGCCGCGAGCGTTGCGCTCGCGTTCGCGACCGCTTCGTGCAGCGCGGTGACGTCATCGAACGGCACGGTTGTGACATCGGCCTGTGCGCCAGCGGGAATGCCGAGCGCGGTACTACTCCAGTCGTGCCAGCCGAAGTAGCCACTGGCGATCACGTGATCGCGACCGGTGTGTGCGCGCGCCAGCCGCACGGCGGCCGCGGTAGCTTCCGCGCCACTCTTGAGAAACCGCACCTGCTCGGCGCACGGAATCACGCGCGTGAGTCGCTCCGCCACGTCGATCTCGAGCAGCGGCGGCAGCCCGCACACAGGCCCCAGTGACGCCGCCTCTGCGACGGCCGCGGTGACCTCCGCATCGGCGTACCCCAGGGCGACCGCGCCGAGCGCCATGCTCAGATCGATCAGCTCGTGCCCGTCGGCCGTTTCCACACGACAGCCGTAGGCGCGTCGTGCGTGCGTGGGGAGATCGGATGCCAGCGCGCTGCCGTAGAGCACGCCGGGCCGCTTGCTGCCGGTGGAGGTCCCGCCCGGGATCACGCGCTGCGCACGATCGGCCCACGGGTTGAGCGACACCGAGGCGCTGTCACTCACTCGGGTGATTCCGCCGACGGAGTGGCGGCACTCGTGGGGACCGCTGCGGACGGTTGCACCGACTGCAACAACCCCGACGGGACGGTGGTTTCGTCGATGTCGAGCGCGCGCAGCAGTCCGCGCTTCTCCCGCTCAATGGTGCGCAAGACTTCGATGGACGCCGTGCGCAGCATGGTGAGTTCGCGGGCATCCGGTGCAGCCCGGAACACGAGCGAACGAATGGATCGCATGATCAGCTCCGGGTTGCGCGTCTTGAAGTAGGCAAGCGCCCGCAACGCAGATTCGACATCGGCAAAGGTGCGCTCGCTTTCGGCCGAGGTGGGAGGCGCCGTGGCTTTGCGCGGCTTGCCCAATCGGCGGGTGAGGTCACCGGCGGCCACGTGCAGTTCGTACATGCCCACGAGTGCGGCCTGGGCGATGTTGAGCGAAAAATGCTCGGTGGTGGGGATGGTGACGACCGCGTGCGCGCGATCGATGGCTTCGCTGGGCAGCCCGTGATCTTCGCGACCGAACATGAGCGCAACCGGTCCGTCCGCGATGGCTTCGAAGACATCGTCCACCATGCTGCGTGGCGTATGCATCGGCCAGCGGCTGGCGCGACGCCGTCCGGAGAAGGCGAACACCTTCACGCAATCGGCCAGCGCGTCGTCGACCGTCTCGAAGTGCTGAATACGCGCCACAATGTCGCGCGTGTCGTGTGCGATCTGCTGCAACCGCGTCTCATCGTACTTCACGGGGCGCACGAGGCGCAGGTCGAGCACGCCCATGTTCTTCATGGCGCGGATCACGCCGCCGAGGTTCACGGGATCCTGCGTTTCGTACAGCACCACCTTGACGGCGGCGAGACGTGACTCGGTCATGCGGAACGGGCTGAGGTGGTGATGGAGTCGGTCCGGCTTCCCACGCGCAGGAGCAGCGCGCGAGCGGGTTCATGCCGGTCCCCCCGAAGATACACGAACTCCCCATTGGAGCCGGAGAGCAGCAGCTGGCCGCGGCGTCTCACTCGCTCTGGGGGGCGTTCATTCACGATCAGGTCGACGCGCAAGACGCCCTCTGCGTCGCTGAACGCCTCGACGAGATCAGCGCACAGCGTCAGGTTGCAGTGCCAGCCGTCCGCGGTGGGCTGCCAACGGCCTGTGAGTGCGTCCGGCGCGGTGTCCGAGACCAGCGGTGTGGTGCGCAACCGGTGGGTGTCGCGTTCCGGTACGAGCAGCCACGCGGCGCCCCACGCCGATTCGTTCCGACGGCCGACGTACAACTGGACACCGTCGGCGTTCACGTCGGCGCGTTCATTGTCCAGGTCGTTCGTGGCGCCAGCAGGGGGAACGGCGAGCACACCGGTGCGGGCGTGCACCTCGATGCGCAGCCCGTCGGATGCGATCGCGATCGACACGGTGGCCGTGGGTTCCCCCGCCTCGAACCAGCTCTGCTCGGATCGCCGGTAGTGCGCGGCGCCGAGCTCGCGACGCAGCGGCAGCGCGATCGGCGGCGCTTCGATCGTCTCGTGTGTAGCTCTGCGGGTGTGTGTCGGGGGCGACGGCGTGCGCGCGCCTTCGAGCGTGATCGTGCGCGCGGAAGCGCCGTTGATGATGGACAGCTGCCACGTCGGCGAATCGTGCGCGACCGGCGTGTGCTGCACCATCGTGCCATTGGTGAGACGCACGCTGACGGCGCCGGGCGCCGCGTCTGCGAACTCCACGTTGGCAACGTCGCCACGCAACGACCACACCGTGGTGATGGCGCCGATTCGTCCACGTGCCTGCACCCAATGCATCGACCGCGCGGCGCGGCGCGGCGGGCCGGGGCTGACCGCGCGCCAGAGTGCCGGCTCGGTCACGCCGTGCACATGGAGCCACGCCTGCGCCGGCGGTACGTCGCGCCGCACCAGGCGTACCGCTTCGCCGGTCGGCCACTGTGCGCGCTGCACGTGCTGAAGGAAATCAAACCCGTCCTCGAGTCCACCCGCTCCCGGGGCAGAGTCCGGATGCCACGGCAGCGAACGTCCGCTTGGCTCGAACACCGCATCGGCGTCACCATGCATGGGCAACGCAAGATCAACGACGTGGTCGGCGTCCCACACCACGACATCCACCACATGCTCGTCGTACACGACCACCGTGCGCGTGATGGACACACCGGGTGCGATGTCACGGGCGCGTGCCTGTATCCAGCCCATGGTCTCGTGCGCCTCGAAGGCCAGCAGCTCCGTGGCGACGCGCTGCTGCGATCGGCCATCGATGATCGGCGCATTGTGCGCAAGCGTGCTGCGGTACCAGTGCAACGTGTGCTCCACGTACGATCCGGTGCCCGGATCTTCGAGCACGCGCCGGTCGCCGTCCTGCAGCGTGAGCGCAAGGCGATCGGGGTGGCCGTGCCCGCCGCCCGTGTGTCCGCCTTCGAGTGCGACATACAATCGGCCGGCATCGTGGCGCAATACGGTGAGTCCCTGTGCTTCAAGTACGATGCTGGGCATGGCGACATCTGTACGAGCGGGCCACGCGTGCGCCCGCGCACAAAGCAGCGTGCGCCATCCGAGATCCGCACGCGTGAGTGCGCAGGGGGGCTCGTCGCGTTCGATGTCGGCGGTGGAGCGTGTGCGTCCCGTATCGCCGAGCGCGTGCGTTGGGCCGTAGAGGCGCTGCAACCACGCAGCCACCACAGGATCGTATTCGCGCGCGAGTCCGAGTTCACACCACTCGGCGAATCGCCATTGGTGCACGGACGTGGCGTATCGCGAATCCCGGCGCGACGGGAATGTGCCGTCGGGCAGAATGCCAAGCAGCGGCGTACGAAAGCCTGCATTGAAGCGTGCCGTCAGGTGAGCGGGCAGCGGGAGTGCCTGTGCCTCGGCCGCCATCATTCCGTACCAGAGACCGCGATGCGCAAAGAGATGGTAGTTCTCTCCCTCATACCACGAACCATCGGGGAGCAGGCCGTGTTCGAGCAGCTCGAGCAGCCCCGACGCGCCCACGAGCGCATCCTCCACATCACGCGCGTCGCCGAGCAGCGAACCCGCAGCGAGACGCGCCGCAATGTGCCAGGCTTGCCGGTTGGAGTGTCCTTCGGGAAAGGAGCGAATGATGGCGCGACTGGGCTCGGCCACGCTGTCGCAGAAGTGCTGCACCGTGCGGCGGGCGGTGGGCCAGTGCGACAGCAGCTGCGCCGCCAGCGACAGATTGAGCAACCACACGCTCTCGAGATAGGTGCTGAAGAACGGGCGTGTGGGGCCGAGCGCGTTGTCGCGGTTGGGATAGGTGGGCCAGGCGGCGGTCAGCGCGTCCAGACCGCGCGTGCCGAGTGCGAGCAGGTCATCGCGCCGCTGCATGGTGCCAAGCATGACGCTGTGCAGCACGCGCTCCGCACTCCACAGTTGCGCCCCCATGGCCCACCAGTCGTCGTGTTCGCGGCCCGTGTATGCCGCGCCACACGTGGGGCAGACGTGCGTTGTGGGCGACCATGGCTCGAACGTGAGGGGCGTACCGTCCGCTGAGCAGCGCCCGCCAGCACGCGTGAGGCGTGCCTTGTGCAGCGGAACCGGGAACGGGGTGTGCACAAGTGGCCCGAGTTCCTGCTCCAACCCCTGAGCGAGCGCTCGCAGCGATGGATCGAGTTCGGCCCAGCGGTCTTGCAACGAGACGCCGAGCAGCGTGATCGGACGAGCGTCAGACGTCATGGCACGGTCCGGCGCTGCCAGCGGGTGACCGTGGCGAGTTCGCCGCGCAGGTCCATCACCACGCCGTCGAGCGAAGCGGAGCGTCCCTGCACACCACGCGCATGGTAGAGCACCGCGATGGGTGAACTCCGCTCCACGAGTGAATCCACGGTGGTCCAGCGTTCGCGTTGCGCGTCGAGGTCGGGCGCAGCAAAGGCCGCATCGAGCGCGCGGTCGAGCGTGGCGTCCGCGAAGCCGGTGTAGTCGAGTCCCCCGCCCCGCTGGCGGCCATCGAGCAGCGCGCGCAGATGGCCCAGGGCGAGATCACCGGGAATGCCGGTGTAGGCCACGTCAAACGTTTTGCGCGGTGCGCGCAGCGTGCTCAGAAAGGTGGCCAGCTCGGCGGTGCGAATGGTGAGCGCGATGCCGATGCGCCGCAGGTCATCCTGCAACAGCTGTTCGGCGGCGAGTTCACCACTGCCGGCGGTGAGCAGCGTGATGGCCAGCGGCACGCCATTTCGGGCGCGCATGCCATTCGCGGCGCGGGGGTATCCGGCGGCGTCGAGCAGTTGCGCGGCGGCGATCGTATCGGCGTGCGGCGGGGGGAGCGCCGCGCCGTTCTGCGGGAAGACGCCGGGTGGAATGACGCGACGCGTAGGCACGCCAAAGCCAGCCACGGCTGCCTGCACCAGCCGATCGCGATCGATGGCCAGCGAGACAGCGCGTCGCACGCGCACATCGTTGAAGGGTGCGGCCGTGGTGTTGAAAGCGAGAATGCTCGAAAAGAGCACTGGCGGCGTTTCGAGATGCAGCAGCGGATCGCGCGCCACCAACTCCGCCATGCTGGGCGAAATGCCGGCCACATCGAGGTCGCCACTCACGAGACCTGCCAGCTTGGTGGACGGTTCATCGACCACCGCGATCACCACCTCGCGCGCCCACGGCGGACCGCCGAGTTCGACCGGGAACTGCTCATTGCGTACGAAACGCCAGCGTGCCCCGGGGGTGCGTGAGGCAAAGCGAAAGGGGCCGTTGCCCACCGGTACGGTGGAGAATGCCGCCGCGCGCCATCCGTCTGCAGGTACGTCGCGCAGCAGATGGGCGGGTACCGGCGGCAGCTCTGCGAATACGAGTGGCAGCCGCGGAGGCGCGATGCGAAACCGCACCACGACGGTACTGTCGTCAGGCGCCTCGAGGGTCAGGACGTCGCGCAGGTCACCGGCGCGAGGCGCGCCCACGTCGGGATCGCGCACGGCCTCGAAGGTGAAGCGTACGTCGTCCGCTGTCGTTGGCACGCCGTCGTGCCACGACACATCGGTGCGCAACGAGAAGGTGAGCACACGTCCGCTGTCCGACCAGGCCCACGAGCGGGCCAGCGCGGGCACGGGTTGCAGGACGCTGTCGAGGTGGACGAGCGGCACGAAGAGCATGTGCCGCTGCATCTGCCGGCTCATGGGGTGCAGCGTGACCACCGGGTTGGCCGATTCCAGGTCGCTGCCAGACGCCATCACGATGGTGTCATGGGGGCGCGGTGACCCGGTGCACGCGACCCCGAGCAGACACACGGCCATCGTGGCACGCCCCGAACGCACGGCGCGCGCGGCACAGCGCACGGCGCCCTGCAGGCGTCGCCAAACTCCCCGAGTGGTTGACCTGAGCCGTTCCGTGCGCATCATCCCGTCGTGCGACGTCCTCTCTCCCGGTTGTCCGACGCCCTGGTGCTGCTCTGGCTGGTGGCGACCCTGACCTTCCTGCTCGTGCGCCTCGCGCCCGGCGATCCGACCACGATGCTCGTCGCCCCTGACGCGAGCGCCGAGGTGATCGGGCGCCAGCGCGTGGCGTTTGGCCTCGACGGATCACTGCCCGCGCAATATGGCCGCTGGCTCGGCGCGGTGCTGCGGGGCGACCTCGGCATGAGCCTCTCGCGGGCGCAACCGGTGCGCACCGTGATTGCCGAAGCGCTGCCGTATTCGCTGTGGCTCGGCGGCATGTCGCTGGCCGGCAGTGTGCTGTTCGGGGTGCTGGTGGGCGGGTGGCAGGCGCGCCGCGCGGGGAGCCGCACCGACGTTACGCTGACCGTGCTGGGCACGGTGGTGTACGCGGCGCCGCACTTCTGGCTAGCGCTGGGCCTCGTGGTGTTGGCGACCACGGGCGCGTCGGTGCTGGGGCTGCCGGCGTGGGCGCGATTGCCCGCGTTCGGAGCGGCAACACCGGCGCTGGAGCTGTCAGGCTGGGCCGCCTTTTCGGACCTGCTGCGCCACAGCGTATTGCCGCTGCTGGTGCTCACGCTCACCGGGGCGGCCGGTATCGCGCGGTACGCGCGCGCGTCGCTGGCGGAGGCGTGGGGCGCACCGCATGTGACCACGGCCGTGGCGCGCGGCATTGCACCGAGTGACGTGCAACGACGATACGTGCTGCGCAACGCGCTCGCCCCGATCGTGGTGCTGGTGGGGTTGTCATTGCCGGGCGTTGTGGCCGGCAGCGTGTTCGTGGAACAGGTGTTCGCCTGGCCTGGTCTCGGTCGCACCATGCTCGGCGCGATTGCCTCGCGTGACTATCCGGTGGTGCTCGGTCTCACGCTGCTGTACGCCGCGGTCGTGATCTCGGCGAATCTCGCGGCCGATCTCGTGCTGCTGCGACTCGATCCGCGGCGGCGCACCTGATGGGCGCGGCTGCAGAGACCTCGCCGGTTTTACCTGCGCTGGCAGCCCCGACGCGCGTATCGCGTCGGCGTGTGGACAAACGTCTCGTGGCCGGCGCCACGATCCTCGGTCTGCTGGCGATCGGCGCGGTGATCGGTCCGTGGCTTACCCCTGGTGACCCCATCGGCATCGGCGATGTGATGCAGACGCGATTGTTGTCACCGTTCAGTCGCTCGGTAGACGGGTCGCTGCATCTGCTGGGAACGGACGCATTCGGGCGCGATGTGCTTGGGCGGCTGTTGCTGGCAGCGCGTCTGTCGATAGGCGTGGGCGTGGCCGGCTCGCTACTGGCAGCCGCGCTTGGTGTGATGGTGGGTGCGGTGGGCGCGTGGGCCGGCGGGTGGGTGGACCGGGTTCTGCTGGCGCTCGGCGATACGTTGCTGGCCGTGCCGCGACTGGTGCTGCTGCTGGTGATCGCGGCGCTGTGGGGGCCGGGGCTTCCCACGGTGGTGACCGTGCTGGCCCTCACCGGCTGGATGGGCGTGGCGCGTCTCGTGCGCGCCGAGGTGCTCGGCGTACGCGCCCTGCCCTACGTGGAGGCGGCGCGCGCGTTGGGGGTGGCACCAACGCGGTTGCTGTTGCGCCATGTGCTGCCGAATGCGCTTGGGTCGGCCACGGTGGCCGTCACGCTGGGCGTGGGAAGCGCGATCGTGCTGGAGAGCGGTCTGTCGTTTCTGGGGCTCGGCATTCAGCCTCCGTCACCGAGTTGGGGCAACATGATTGCGGGCGGACGGGACTGGTTGCTGACGGCACCGTGGATCGCACTTGCGCCGGGTGTCGCGCTGGTGCTCACCGTGGTGGGGAGCACGCTCATTGGTGACGCGATCGGCGCCGCGCGAGGCCAATCGGTGAAGCCGCCGCGCTGATGCTCTGTGGACAATGGCAGCGCGCGCCGCGCACAGTGCGCGTGCGTTGCGATCAGCGCACGCGCAGCGTGAGCAGCTGGAACGGTGCGAGCGTGCACGACACGACGGTGCGCTTGGCGGAGTGACGCGTGGTGATGCTCGAGCGTTCCGCCTCGCCGTGACTCGGCGTTTCGTCGAGCCGCACGATGTCAACGCGGACGTTGGGCACAGGAATGACCCAGCGGGCCCGTCGCGGTGCGGCGTGCAGGTTCACACAGCGCAACACGGCGCCATCCCCATCGTCGGCGGGCTTCACGGCGAGCGGCACCACGCCGAGCGCCTGTTCGAAGGTGATGCCGTGGACCATGCCGGGCGCAGCCGTTGTTGCATCACGCCACGTGGTGCCGATCAGCGGCAGCAGCACCTCGTCCGCGAGGACGTGCGCGGCGGCGGCATCGAACGCCCCGCCGGGCGCGATCGCGAGCAGTGCGCGAAACGCCCCCGGGCCCTGCGCTGCGGGCACACGCGCGGGCCAGCCGGCGTGCCCCGGCCGTTCCGGTAACGTGGCGCGCGACAGCTCGCCGGTGGCGCGCACGAGGGTGACGGCCAGCCGCGATTCGTCAAGCGGCTCGTACTCGGCCAGCCCGTCGGACACGATCGTGAGCACGCGGTCCGCGTTGTGCATGGCGACCCATCGATGCAGCGGTGCGGCGTGTGCCACATGTTCTCGCACCTGATCGTGCGCGGGCACCGCGAGGGGCGTGCGCTCAACGGGCCAGATCGCTGCATCGGCCATGACACGAGCGTTCGCGATGCCGGTGGCGATCGAGATGCGCAGCCGATGATCACCAGCATGATCGGTACCGTGCATATGCAGTGCGACATGCTTGGCACCGGCATCGAGGGTATACGTGACGTACACCACGATGCGTCGCGTGCCGCCAGGCGTGATGCGGCTCGGCTCGTATCGTTCGTCGGGGGCGTTTCGTCGCGGTACGCGCACTGCATAGGTGACGGTCACCGCGGCGCGCAGCGGTCCGCGAGCCACCACTCGTGCGCGCACTCCCCGAAGGCGACGCACGGCGCCGCGTGGGGCGGCGGTGTACGTGTCGCCATGGTCGGCCTGCCAGGTGAGCTGCACCAGATCGTCAATACGCACGCCGCGTGCACGATCGTGGAGTGTGATGCCCTCTCGCGTGACGCGCAGCTGCAATGCGTCGTTCTCGATCGTGGCCGAGTGGCCTCGGCGACGAAGGCGAACGCGGGGCGTGGACTCCGCCTCCGCGGCGCCGTGCGCAGCGGTTTCGCGCAGCGGTACCGTGCGCACACCATGACCCGAGACCGACTGCGCCTTCGGCAGCCACACCAGAGCGCGCGTGACCTCCACGAGATCGTTGTCCGGATAGTGCTGCGGCGACTCGCGACGTTCGAAACGGCGGCTCACGCGCAGCGCCTGCACCGACAGCCCCTGCGGGCGCAGTGACGCCATGCGTGACGTCTCGACCGCACTGTGCGCGCTCGCAGACGAGGGGCCCACCGCTACATCGCGAAGCGTGCGTACCAATTCGACCTCGGCAATACCACTTCGAGTGCGCGCCACGCGATTGCGCAGCACGAGCCGGGGCGTCCACTTGTCGCGAGATCGGGCGCGCGCGCGCACCACATCATGCCCGAGCAGCAGGTCGAGCGCGCTGTCGCGGCAAGCCTGCGCCTCCTGCCGCACCACGTCGAGCCGATGATCGAGCGCGCGGGCGACGGCGTCTACTGAACAGCCGCACAGCGTATCGTGCGGCAACGTGCGCAGAAAGGTGCGCCAACTGCGCTCGAGCACCGTCTGTAGCGCGGTCTCCGCAGCGTTGACGCCGTCTTCACGAGCGCGCAGCGCGGCCAGGGCCAGCCACGGCTCCACATCGGCGCGCAGGAGGCGATCCGCGCGCGCCACGGCGCGCTTCTGCTGCGCGCGCGTGGCGAAGGTGCCCTGCAGCGTCCACGTGTACCCGTACGAATCACGCAGTTCACCGCGCACCTCGGGGAGTGTGCACGTCCGCGCCGCATTCGCGAACCGCTCGGCCCATGCGCGAAGCGAACCACGCTGCACCGTATGGCCCCGCTGCGCCGCCGCCGCGGTAAGCGCCGTGACGGCGTCTTCCAGCCCATATTGGCGTGCGTGATGATCGGCGCCGTTGGTGAGCAGCACAACACCGGTGCGTGCACGCGGGGCGACCTCATGCTCGATCGCGAGCCAGCGGGCCGCGGCCGCGTTGCTCTCCGTGGGTAGTGCGCTGCCGTACTCGTAGCCATCGGTCGGCAGATGCCACACGAGTAGCGCGTCCCCATTGGGCGTCCGCCAATGGACGGTGTCGCCGCCGGGCCACCGCGCGCCACCGTAGCCGCGCCAGAGTACGGCCACCGAGAGTCCGAAGCCGGTGGCCAGCGCGGGGAGCGCCGCCGAGTGGCCGAAGGCGTCGGGGGAGTAGCACACTGGCGGCGCGGTGGCGCCAAACGCGGCGAGTACACGCCGTCCGGCGAGCAGGTTGCGCACGAGCGCCTCCCCCGATGGGATGAGTTCATCGGCGAGCACGTACCAGGGACCGGCCTCGATCGCCCTCGTGCGGAGCGCGTGGGTGAGCGGCTCGCGCAGCTCCGGGCGTACGGCGAGTACGTCCTCGAGAACCACGGCCTGCCCGTCGAGCAGAAAGGGACGTGCAGGGTCAGTGCCGTTGTGCAGCAGCGCCTCGACGAGGGCCACCAGGCGCTGCCGGAACTGGGGGGCCGGTCGATACCACTCCCGGTCCCAGTGCGTGTGGGCAAGGAGGATCACCGACAGGGACTCGCGGGTCGAGGCAGGCATTCGGGCAAGCTACCGAGCCAACGGGACGGCCGCACTCGGTTGACCCACACCGGCAGGACGGAGAGCTTTCGGGATTGCGATTGGTTCGTCCCCGATACCCTCCCCGTGGATTTTCTCAAAGATTTCATCGAGCGCCTGCGCGACCTGCCCGCGCTGGTGCAGTGGGCCGGCTATGTGGGCCTGACTGCGATCATCTTCACCGAAACCGGGTTGCTGATCGGGTTCTTTCTTCCGGGCGACTCGCTGCTGGTGACGGCCGGCCTGCTCTGCTCGCAGCCCGAGTTCGGGCTCAACGTGTACATCCTCGGCCTGCTGCTGACCACGGCCGCGATCGTTGGCGACACGGTGGGGTACAAGATTGGTCAGGTGACAGGCCCACGCATTTTCACCCGCGAAGAGTCGTTTCTCTTTCGGCGGGCACATCTGCTCAAGGCGCAGGCGTTCTACGAGAAGCACGGCGGCAAGACGATCATCATTGCCCGGTTCGTGCCGATCATTCGCACCTTTGCCCCTGTGGTCGCCGGTGTGGGGCAAATGCGCTACCGCTCCTTTCTCGCCTACAACGTGGTGGGCGGTGTGCTCTGGGTGTGGAGCATGTTGTTTACCGGGTACTTCCTTGGCCGCTGGGTGCCGGGGATCGACCAGCACATCGAGAAGGTCATTCTCGTGGTGATCTTCCTCTCCATTCTGCCCGGCATCATTGCCTGGCTGCGCGAGCGCTCCCGCGCGGGATCGTCCGCCGCCTGACCGATTGTTGTACAACGCCCGCGAGGTCGTGGTGCGTTGCTCCTTAGCACTCCCTTTCCCCGAGGCTGCCTCACAATGGCCCATACGCTGCCCGCCCTGCCGTACGCGTTCGACGCGCTCGAACCGCACATCGATGCCCGCACCATGGAGATTCATCATGGCAAGCATCATCAGGCCTACGTCACCAACCTGAACGCCGCGCTCGAAAAGGCGCCGGAGCTCGCCGACGTTTCGCTTGAGCAGCTGCTCGGCGACCTGTCCAAGGTGCCCGAGTCCATCCGCGGCGCCGTCCGCAACAACGGCGGCGGCCACTGGAATCACGCGCTGTTCTGGACGCTCATGGCGCCGAACGGCGGCGGCGAGCCCAACGGTGATCTCACCGCAGCGATCACGAGTGCCTTCGGCAGCTTCGCGACGTTCCGTGAGCAGTTTCAGGCGGCGGCGATGACGCGCTTCGGCTCCGGCTGGGCCTGGTTGGTGTCCGACAACGGCACGCTGTCGATCATGAGCACGCCCAATCAGGACAACCCGCTCATGGAAGGCAAGACGGCCATTCTCGGCCTCGACGTGTGGGAGCACGCCTACTATCTGCACTACCAGAACCGGCGCGCCGACTACGTGGGCGCGTGGTGGAACGTGGTGAACTGGGGCGAGGTCGCCAAGCACTTCGCCGCGAGCAAGGGCTGAGGCTGACGCGCCCAAACAGAACGCCCCCGGTGACCAGCTGGTCATCGGGGGCGTTGTGCGTTGCCGAGGCGAGGTGACCTCAGCCGAACGCCGCCGGAAGCAGCGAGAGTGCCAGCATGGCCGCGAACACCACCGCCATGCCCATGTATCCGTTGCTGCGCGAGACACGCCCCATCACGCTGATACCGAGCCCGATGAGAGCGAATGCCCACAGATTCACGACATCGAAGTTGGAGAGCACACTCATGATCGCCGGCGACGTGGTCATCGGATCGGCGAAGCGTGCGGGACCGAGCGATGCGCTGTAAATGCTCGTGATCTGTGACGGGGGCAACAGCAGCCCCTGCACGGCCATGGCGATCGGCGAGATGAGCCGCGGAACGCCCGCGAGCGTGAAGATCGTGGCGCCCTGCCGGAAGCTCAGGGAGGTGCCCGCCACCTTGGCGCCCAGCATGACGAACAACGCGCCGATCCACACGAAGATGGGGACGAAGATGACGCCACCAATGGTGCCCATCCAGCGACCGATCGCACGCGCCGCCTCACCGGACGCCTCAGGTGGCAGCGCCTGACCCTTCTGCGCTGCCAGCCGCATGGTCAGGTCGAACTGCGCATCCCAGAAGGGGGCGCTCACGCCCATGGTGGCCACCATGATCACCAACGTGAGCCCCATGAGCAGCAGCAGCAGCACGCCGTACCCAACGTTCCGGCGCCGCTCGAACACATTCGACGGCGCCACGAAGATCTCCACGAGATCGTCGAACACTCCGCTCTTCGCCTCACCGACTCCCGTTTCGTTCATCACGTGCTCCTGTGTGGGATGACCGCGTCGTCCGGCGAGGCCCCGCGTCTCAGCGCGCCGCCTCGCCCTCGAGGTAGGTGTAGCCCTCGAGTCCCGCCACGTAATCGGCGATGAAGGCGTTGGCCTCCTCACGCGACAGCCCCTTGGCGGCGTTCACCTTACGGCGGAACGTGGCCAGAAGTTGCGACGCCCCGAACTGCACGTAGTTGAGCACTTCAGTGACCGTGTCACCCTCGACCAGGTCGTTGATTTCGTAGCGCCCATTGTCGGTGAGCAGCACGTGCACCGCGTTCGTATCGCCGAAGAGGTTGTGCAGGTCACCGAGGATTTCCTGATACGCACCGGTGAGGAAGATGCCGAGGATGTAGTCTTCTCCGTCCCGGAACTCGTGCAGCTCGAGTGACGGGCGCCCGTTCTTGTCCCCGACGAACCGATCGATCTTGCCATCGGAGTCGCACGTCACGTCCTGCAGCGTACCGTGACGCAGCGGCTCCTCATCGAGCCGATGCACGGGCATGATCGGGAACAGCTGATCGATGGCCCACGAGTCGGGGAGCGACTGGAAGAGCGAGAAGTTGAGGAAGTAGCGATCCACCAACGTGCCCTGCAGCTCGCGCACGATATCGGCGAACGTATCGGGATCGCGGTTGACGATCGGGTAGATCGCGTTCATGGTCGCGAGCCAGATCAGCTCGGCGGTGGCCAGCTGCCGCAGCGTGAGCACGCCCGAGTTGAAGTACTGGCGCGCACGCTCCTTGTCGAACGAGGCGTCGTGGAAGACCTCGAGCACCTTGCGCGGGCGCGGCGAGCGCTCGCTGATGGTGCGGTAGTCTTCGTACATCTCGTGCAGCAGCGAGTGATCCTCGTCGGACAGTGCCGGGATGGCACGCGCCATCTGCGACTCCACATCGATCACCTTCACCAGCAGCATGGCGTGGTGCGCCGTGAGCGCGCGCCCCGACTCGCTGATGAGGTGTGGCATGGGCAGCTCCTGCTCGCGGCACGCTTCGGCGATGGTGTACACCACGTCGTTGGCGTACTCCTGCAGCGTGTAGTTCACGCTGGCGTTGTTCGTGGACGTGGTGCCATCGTAGTCCACGCCCAGGCCGCCGCCCACATCTACGTGCGTGATGTCCACGCCCATGTTGCGCAGCTCGGCGTAGAAGCGCGCAACTTCGGCGAGCCCCGACTTGATGAAGCGAATGTCGGTGATCTGGCTGCCGAGGTGGAAGTGAATGAGCTTCACGATCTCGAGGCGGCCGGCATCGGTGAGCTTGTCAATGAGCTTCACCAGCTCAGCGGACGACAGACCAAACTTGCTCTTTTCGCCACCGCTCTGCGCCCAGCGACCCGCGCCTTCGGACGCGAGCTTGATGCGCACACCCGCCATGGGCGTGACGCCCAGTTCGTCGGCCACCTCGAGCAGCACATCGAGTTCGCTGAGCTGTTCGAGCACGATGAAGACCCGATGGCCAAGCTTCTGCCCCATGAGGGCCAGTCGCATGAACTCGTGGTCCTTGTACCCGTTGCACACGATGATCTGATCGGTGCCTTCGACGAGGCCGAGCACGGCCTGCAGCTCGGGCTTGGAGCCGCATTCGAGCCCCACGCCATGGGCGTTGCCGTAGCGCACGATCTCTTCGACGACGTGGCGCTGCTGATTGACCTTGATCGGGTACACGGTGGTGTACTCACCGGTGTACTCGAACTCCTTCATCGCCGCGGCAAACCGTTCGCTGAGCGTGACGACGCGCGAGCGCAGAATATCGGAGAAGCGCAGCAGCACGGGCAGCTGAATGCCCTGCTCTTCGAGGTCGCGCGCGAGATCCCGCAGATCGACCGTGGACTCCGGCCGATCGGGATCGGGGCGTACGATGACGTTCCCCTGTTCATTGATGTCGAAATAGCCAGCACCCCACCCCTCGATGTTGTAGAGGGCGCGGGCGTCGTCGATGGTCCAGGGGGCCGCCGGCGTGAGATCGGGCGCAGCGGTCGGAGCGATACGGGTAGCCATGCGCGAAAACTAGACCCCCATGCGCGCTGAGGGTATCGGCTGGCCGCATCGAAAACGGCCGCCCCGCGCGAACGCGAGGCGGCCGTGACCCGTCTGTGACGTCAGAATCGCGCCACCGGCGCCTGACGTGTTCGTTCGCTCAGCGCGATCGGCCCGTGCCCGAGTTGGGCGCCATCTCGGCGGCCCTCGTCGGTGCGGTCAACCGCAGCTGATCGCGCCCCTTCTCCAGGAACGGAATGCCGCGCTCCATCCACGCCGGCCGTGCCTCACCACGCAGATGGTGTCCGAAGAACTCGAGCTGCTTCTTGTCGATATCGAGCTGATTGGCGCGCTTCGTGGGGTTATGCTCGTCGCCGTTGTAGTTGACCATGTAGGCCTCCTTGCCGAGGCGACGCAGCGCGACAAAGAACTCGATGCCCTGATACCACGGCACCGCCCCGTCGTTGTCATTCGCCATGAACAGCAGCGGCGTCTGAATGCGATCGGCGAAGAAGAGCGGCGAGTTCTCGATGAAGCGCTCCGGGTACTCCCACAGCGAACCACCGATGCGGCTCTGCCCACGCTCGTACTGGAAGCTGCGCGAGATGCCCGTGCCCCAGCGAATGCCGCCATAGGCACTCGTCATGTTCACCACGGTCGCATTCGGCACGGCCGCCTTGAACAGATTCGTCTGCGTGACGAGATACGCGGTCTGGTAGCCGCCCCACGACTGGCCGCCGATGCCGATCGCATCCTTGTTCACGAAGCCGGCCTGAATGAGCGACTGCACACCAGGCACGATCGACTTGTACGCGCTGGGGCCTGGGAAACCCTCGGTGTACTTGATGTCCGGCATGAACACGATGTAGCCGAGCGAGTTGTAGACCGTGGGGTTGATGATGTTGCGGCCGGCGGGGCGCACGTAACCGAAGAGGCCGTCGGAGTGCGACTCGTAGAAGTACACCACCATCGGGTACTTCTTCGACGGATCGAAGCCGTCCGGCGTGTAGAGCAGGCCCGCCAGCGAATCCCCGTCGGCGTCGATCCACGAATGCAGACGCACGTTGCCGCGCGCGTACTCGGCCTGCTGCGGCATCGCATCGGAGATCTTCGTGAGCGAGGTGAGCGCGCCGCCCGCCCAGATGTCGGGAAACTCGCGGTAGTCGGAGCGCGTGACCATGTAGCGCTCGGCGTCACGCGCCTTGGTGAGCCCACCGAACCGCTTGGGTGCCATGAGCACGGACGACGGCGTGGAGTCGCTGAAGCTGCCGAGGAACCAGCCCGACTCCTTCGTGACATCGTTGAACGCCGACAGCAGCACCGGCTTGGACGGATCGATGGCGCGGTCCTCGGGGTCGAGATTGACCACGCGGAACACATGCTGCTGTGCGCGGCCAACGCCACCGGTGAGACGGCGCGGCGCCGTCGCGCCACGCGGGTCCACCACCCAGATGTCATACCGGTCGTTGATCAGCACCTGCCGATCGTTCGCCGTCCACCCCGAAATGCCCCACGCCGACGGCGTGCTCGGCGTGCTCCACGTCTCCTGACTCAGGCGGACGCCCGTGATCTTCTCACTGATCACGCGCTGCTGCTTCGTGCCGATTTCGTAGGCGTGCCACTGCTCCTTGTCGAACCAGTACACGAAGCGTGCATCGGGCGAGAGCTGGGCGCGCCCTTCGAGCTTCTGCGCCACAAGCGTGCGCGCGCCGGTGGTGGCGTCGATGATGTACACATCGTTGCCACCCTCTCCCCACATGGCTTCGATTTCATACGGTACCGAGGTGACCGCGAGCGCGAGCTTGCCGTTGTCGCTCACCTGCACCTGCGGCATGGAATCGCTAGCCAGTCGCACCACGCGCTTGAGTGCCGGGTGGTAGATGGCCGCGAAGGTGCGATTGCGATCCTGTCCGGCCTGCTTGAGCTGCGTGGGCTGGAGGCGTGTGTCCTGCCAGTGCCACAGATCGTACACCGCCTTGTCGGCGAGCGAATCGGCCGGAATGGAGTCTGCGGGCGGCATGGCCACGGCGAACTGCAGCGCCGACCCGTCGCGCGTGAAGTCGAGACGACTGCGCTCGGGGATCAGCATGCCGTCGCCAGCATCTGCCGGACGCACAACCGCGGCAGCAACGGGTGGCGCGTTGCGACGCGTGACGAGGGCGGCGTGCATGATTGTGTACGACGCGCGCGGCGCCGGCACGGAATCCGCCACGGCTTCGAGGAACGCAAACTGCGTGGCCTCGCGATCGAAGGTGAGATTGCGGTAGCGCGCCTTGCCGGTCCGCATGGCGTGCAGCGTGTTGCTCGACAGGTCGCGCAGGTACAACCCGCTCTTGGTGCTGTCGGCTTCGCCCACCGCATATGCGAGCCAGCGCTCGGTGTCATCGAGCGTGAAGCTGGTGACATCGTCGATGCGCAGCTCCGCACCGGTGGCAAGAGTGCGCACGACCAGCGTGGAGCCGGTCTCCGGGCGCGGCGCACGGGGACGCGACGAGTCACCGGCGGCCGGACGCGCGGCGGCCGCGCGCGATGTCGAGTCGCCGTTGGCACGGGCGCTGTCGGCTTCCAGCGGGTACACGAGCACCTTGCCACCATCGCGCGCCAGACGGAAGCTGCGCACGCGCGGCAGCGTCGTGACCTCGCCCGAGGGGAGCGACATCAGGGCGAGCGACGTGCGGGTTGCTTCGGCGGCGCGACGACGGTCGCGGCGTGCCGCTTCGACGACCGACTGCGTGGGGTACACGAGCGCGGCGACGAACCGCGCGTCGGCGCTGAACACGGGCGCTGCGGGGTTGAAGCCGCCGCTGCCGCTGGGTCGATCGTTGGGGCGGCCGGTGAAGCCGCGCGGGAGCGTGAACTCCTGCGAGCCGTTCGTGGCGCGCACGACCATGGTCCCGTCGCCAATCGTGGGGGAGTTGGTGTAGGCCACCCAGCCCCCGTCACGCGACATCGTGGGCGAGAGAATGCCGCGCCAGATGTCGTAGACATCCTGCGTGATGGGCTTGCCACCCTGCGCGGCGAGCTCGGTCGCGGGGGCGGTAAGTGCCAACACCGAGGCCAGCGCTGGCACCATCGCGAATCGGGGCAGCCGGAACCGCGACGTCGGGGCGTCCGGGCGGCGGAAGAGCCTCAGAGCAGATCGAGAGAGCATGAGTCGGACGGGTAAGAGGACAGCTCGGGGTGCGAGCCCCGCCTGCTACCGGGGGCTCGGGCCGCACGCCGCGATCGGACGCGCCGGAGTGGTCGGGGTGGTTCCCGACGAACGACTCCACCAACTTGCATGCGCGACACCGTATCGGCTACGTGCCGGGCGCCGAGGGTGTTGCGCACTGTGGCGCGGCCCCCACCGCACCAATCGGCCGCCCGGCCGCTCAAGCGTCAGGAATTTTCGTGGGACGACTGCTCGGCTACTTCGGACGCGGCCTCGTGCTGCTCGCCCCCATCGCGATCACGGTCGCGGTGTTTTTCTGGGTCGTCACCACGGTGGATTCCCTGTTCGCCCTGGAAACGCCAGGCGTTGGTTTCGCGCTCGCCATCGCGATTGTCGTCTTCGTGGGGTTCCTCGGCTCGAACCTGATCACACGGAGTGCGATCGAGGTGTTCGACCGGCTGTTCGACAAGCTTCCGTTCGTGCGCCTGCTGTACGGCGCCGTGCGCGACGTGCTCAACGCGTTCGTGGGAGAGAAGCGCCGGTTCGACCAGCCGGTATCGGTACGCCTCGACGAGGCCGGCCAGGTCCGGCTCTTCGGCTTTGTGACGCAGGAATCGCTCGACACGCTCGGATTGAGTGGCTACGTGAGCGTGTACTGCCCGCACTCCTACAACTTTTCCGGGCAGCTCGTCGTGGTGGCAGCGGCGCGCATTGAACGGCTGGAAAAGGCGAGCTCCGACATCATGGCGTTCATCGTCTCCGGCGGCGTGGCCGGCCTGTCGTCGCAGCAGGCGGACGCGGGGAGCGGGCCCGCCTCGTCCGCCCGCTGAAAAACGGTCAGCTGACGTTCGCCGTGTACGGACGACGCGAGGCGACGGCGTTGCCGAAGGGCGTGGAGGTCCCTCCGCGCAGCTCGAGAATACGCTCTTCGACGAACGCGACGAGTTCCTGCATGGTGGCTGTGTCAAACACGAGCTTCACGCCGGCCTCGGCGTAGAGCTCCGGCAGCGGACGCGTGCCGCCAAGCGAGAGAAAGCGCTTGTACGCTTCGATCGCGTCGGGGCCGTTGCGCACGGCGTTGCGGAAGACCTGCAGAGCGCCGAGCTGTGCAAGACCGTACTCGATGTAGTAGAACGGCAGCTCGAAGATGTGCAGCTGTCGGTACCAGCGCGCCACGCGCTCGGCCTCGAGTCCCGACCAGTCAACCACGGGCTCGAAGCGGGCGCGGATCTCGAGCCATGCGGCATCTCGAGCGGCCGCGTCGGCGCCCTCGGGGTGCGTATAGATCCACGCCTGGAACGCGTCCACGCTCGCAATGTGCGTGAGCGAGGTGAGCACGTCTTCGAAGTGCTCCAACCACGCCACGCGCGCTTCTTCGGGTGTGTAGTACCCATCGGGCTGCACCAGATACGGCATGGCGAGCAGCTCCATGGACATCGACGCCAACTCGGCCGCCTCGTGCCCCGTACGACGCTGCCAGGCGTACGGCAGTTTGTGCGTGGCAAAGTCGTGGAAGCAGTGTCCGGCCTCGTGCACCAGCGTCTGCACGTCGTCGGGCACGCCTACGGAGTTCATGAAAATGAAGGGGCGGCCGCGGAAGGCGAGGTCGGTGCAGTACCCGCCGGGAGCCTTGCCGGGACGGCTTTCGAGGTCGAGCAGATTTTCCTGCGCCATGATGTCGAAGTAACCGCCCAGCTCCGGGTCGACCCGCTCGAACACCCGACGCGCACCCGCGACGAACTCTGCGGTATCCCGGAACGGCACCAGCGGCGTGGTGGCATCGAGCTCCACGGCAAGATCCCACGGGCGCAGTGTGTCGACGCCCAATCGCTCTCGGCGGTGCTCGTACAAACGCGCGACGGCCGGCACCACGGCTTCCGCCACGGCCTCGTGGAAGCCCGCGCAGTCTTCGGGGGTGTAGTCGAAGCGGTGCTTGGCCGCGAACGCGTATCGCTGAAAGTCCGGAAAGCCCGCCTCGCGCGCCACGTCCTGTCGCAGCACCAGCATGCGATCGAAGAGCGTGGCCAGCTCGTCGCGATGCGCGAGATACGCCTGCGCGCCTACACGGAATGACCGCTCACGCACGTCCCGCTCCGCCGCCTTGAGGTACGGCGCGAGCTGCGGAATCGTCTTCGTTTCCCCCTCCCACTCCACCGACAGGCCACCCGTGCGCTTCTGGTAGGCCGCGGACAGCTCTTCGAGACTGGCGAAACGCGCCACGTTGGCCTCGCGAAAGATCTCGATGTCGGAGCGGAAGCGCCGGATCGTGGTCTCGAGGTCGGGACGCGACCAACCCGTCTCGACCAGACGCTGCGCCAGACGGACCTGCTGCTCCTCGAGCAGCGGAAAGATCTCCATGGAGAAGCGCAGGTAGGCGCGCTCCGCGGCCTCGTCCGCCGTGTTGGCGGTATAGGCGATCATGGCCAGCGTGCCCGCCTCCCCCACGAGCGTATCGAGCCGCGACCAGGTCGCCAGCCACCGCTCGATCTCGTCGGCGACCGGCGGCGAGGCCAGCGGCGTATTGACCAAGGCCTCGTAATACGGGACGATGTCCGACCAGGCGGCGTCGGCGAAGGCGACCGGAGACTCGGGAAGGGCGATCATGAAGTCGGCGGAGGGAGGAAGCAGCGGGGCACGACGACCCCGATCACACAATACAACGATGGAGCGTCAAGCGAACGTCACGCGCCATACGGAATCCAGATGTTCTTCACCTGCACCGCGCGGCGCAGGAACTCGCGCCCTTCACCGATCAGGGGGTTGGTCCAGTCGCGTGGAACCCACTCGGTCCAAGTCCGCTTCAGGTTGCCGACGGAGGCGCGCTCCACCGTGGCCGCTCCCGATTGACTCCCGACGTACCACAACGCGTCCACGTCATCGTGCTCGGCAAGGACGCGGGCGAGCGCGTCGGCCCGCCCGGTGACGATGTTGATCACGCCCGCCGGTACATCGGAGGTGTCGAGCACGCTGTACAGGTCGGTCGCGGCCAGCGGCGCAGATTCGCTGGGGACCGCCACGACCGTGTTGCCGGTGGCCACCAGCGGCGCCACGAGCGACACCAGGCCGAGCAGCGGGTGCGTGGTCGGGCACACCGCACCAACGACGCCGATCGGCTCGTGCATGGCCAGTGCCACGCCACGGATCGGCACGTTGTGCACCGCCCCGTCGTACTTGTCGGCCCAGGCCGCGTACGTGAAGAGGCGCGACAGTGAGGCCTCGACCTCCTGCCGACCCGCCGAGCGGTCACCCCCGGTGAGCGTGGCGAGGCGCGCCGCGAACTCGTCAGCGCGCGCTGAGAGGTTTTCGGCGAGGTAGTACAGAATCTGTGCCCGCGCGTGACCGGTACTGCGCCCCCAGGCTGAGGCGGCGTGGGCCGCCTCGACGGCGTTGCGGATGTCCTTGCGACTCCCTTCGCCCACTTCGCCAAGCCGGCGACCGTCCGGCGCGAGCACTGGCAGGCTGTACCCCGAATCGGGGCGTGCCTGCTTGCCCCCGATATAGAGCTTGGGGGTGCGATCGATGCTGGCGGGCTCGGCGTCCGTCTCCGTCCGGGCGCCCGGCGCGGCGGCGGCGTCGGCGGTTCGCACACGCATCGGGCGGACGTACTCCCACATGCCTTCACGGCCACCTTCGCGCCCGAACCCGGACTCACGATAGCCGCCAAAGCCGGCGGCGGCATCGAAGAGATTGGTGCTGTTCACCCACACCACGCCGCACTTGAGACGCGGGGCGATGTCGAGCGCGACGTTGATGTCGTCGCTCCACACGCTGGCTGCCAGGCCGTATGGCGTGTTGTTGGCCACCTGCACCGCTTCGTCGGGCGTTCGAAAGGTGTGTGTGACGAGCACCGGCCCGAAGATCTCTACCTGCGCGATCGCGGACGCCGGCTCCACGTTCGTGAACAGCGTGGGCGGATGAAACCAGCCATCGGTTGGTTCGGCCCAGGTGGGCTGCCAGCAGTGTGCGCCTTCCTGCACCCCCTGCGCCACGAGTTCGCGAATGCGGTCGAGCTGCACGGGCGCGACGATGGCGCCCATGTCCACGGCCTTGTCGAGCGGTGACCCCACGCGCAGTCGTTCCATGCGCGCCTTGAGCTTGTCGATCAGGCGGTCGGCGACGCCTTCCTGCACCAGCAGACGCGAGCCGGCGCAGCACACCTGTCCCTGATTGAACCAGATCGCATCGACCACCCCTTCCACCACGCTGTCGAGATCGGCGTCGGCGAAGACGATGAACGGACTCTTGCCACCGAGCTCGAGCGAGAGCGCTTTACCGGTGCCGGCCGTCGCCGTGCGCAACCGGCGCCCCACTTCGGTGGAGCCGGTGAACGCGAGCTTGTCGACACCAGGGTGCTCCACGAGCGCTGCGCCGGTGCTACCGTCACCCGTGACCAGATTGAAGACGCCGTTCGGCAGTCCCGCTTCGCGCACGATCTCGGCGAAGCGCAGCGCGGTGAGCGGCGTGAACTCGGCTGGCTTGAGCACCACCGTGTTTCCGGCGGCGAGTGCGGGCGCCACCTTCCACGCCAGCATCAGCAGCGGGAAGTTCCACGGAATGATCTGTCCCACCACGCCCACGGGCCCGTAGCCGGCGAACTCCGTGTCGAACAGCTGCGCCCAGCCCGCGTGGTGGTAGAAGTGCCGGACCACGAGCGGAATGTCGAGATCGCGCGTTTCGCGTATCGGCTTGCCGTTGTCCAGCGACTCGAGCACTGCGAGCTGACGCGCATGACGCTGCACCGCGCGCGCCAGTGCGTACAGATGGCGCGCCCGTGCATGACTGCTCAACGCACGCCACGCCGGCAGCGCCTCGCGTGCTGCCTCGACCGCGGTATTGACGTCGCTCGCGCTACCCTGCGCCACTTCGGCCAGCCGCTGCCCCGTACCAGGCTCCAGCACTTCGAAGTACGCATTCTCCGACGGCGCGACGGACTGTCCGTTGATGACGTGATGGAAACGATGACCGTGCGCGGCCAACCATGCACGAACCGGCGCATCGGTCTCGGGTGCCGGACCGTACTCCATGGAGTCGAACAGCGCGCGCACCGACGGGCTGGGCGGTGGAGTGGGAATCGTCGTCATCGCGGGCTCAAACCATAGGGTGGCGATGGGCCGCGGAATAGCGACCCGTCACGAAGTGTTCGAGTTGCCGCTCGATATCGGTGAGCAAACCGCTGGCGCCAAAGCGGAACAGATCGGGGCGCAACCAGCGATCGCCGAGTTCTTCCTTGATCAAGATGAGCCAGTCGAGCGATTGCTTGGCCGTGCGAATACCGCCCGCGGGCTTGAAGCCCACGACGTGCCCCGTCCGCTCGAGGTAGTCGCGAATCTGTCGCACCATGATCAGGCCAACGGGCAGCGTGGCGTTGCTCGTTTCCTTGCCGGTCGAGGTCTTGATGACATCGGATCCGGCCATCATGGCCACCTGACTGGCGCGCGCGACGTTGGTGAGCGTGCCGAGTTCGCCCACCCCGAGGATGGTCTTGAGGTGCGCGTCACCACAGGCCTCGCGAAACGCGCGCACTTCGTCGTAGAGCGCCTGCCAGTCGCCGCGCAGCACATGGCCGCGCGTGATCACCACATCGATTTCCGTGGCGCCGGCCGCGACGGACGCACGAATCTCCGCGAGGCGCTGCGGCATAGGAGACAATCCCGCCGGAAACCCCGTGGAGACGGCGGCTACGGGAATCCCGCTGCCGACCAAGGCGTCCACAGCCGTGGCCACGTGTGCGTGATAGACACACACCGCTCCCACCGTGAGCCCGAGATCGGCGACGCCGAGCGCCTCGAGCAGATCGGCACGCACCGGGTGGCGCGCCTTGGCACACAGACGCTTCACATTGCCTGCGGTGTCGTCGCCGGCGAGCGTGGTGAGATCCATACAGGAGATGGCGCGCAACAACCACGCCGCCTGCCACTCCTTTTTCACGGTGCGACGCGCGGGCAAGGTGGCGGCGCGTCGTTCAGCGGCGCTGCGATTCACGTGCGTGGCGGCCACCACCTCGAGATCGAGCGCCGAGCCCGGATTGCGCGCGGGGTGCTCACCGATGGCATCGACCCGAGGGGGGCGGTCGGTGTGCAATGCGACGGGGCGAAGGGCGTGGGCCGGCGTGGGCCTGCTGGCTGACGTCATCCATCAAAGATATCCAAACGGGGCCAGTGGCGCCGCTTCGGGGTGTTCGGCGTCACCGGCCCAGCATTGTCTGGCTCAACCTTGCCTGCACCGCTGCCGAAACCTTCAGGTGTCGTCCGTTTCGCGGCCCTTCGTCCTTTCCCTGGAAGCCCCGCATGTCGCTGGTATCCGTCAACGCGTCCACTCGGCGCACCCTCCGCCGCCGAGCCCGTCCGGCGCTGCTCGCTTTCACGCTGGCCGTCGCACTCGGCTGTGAGAAGGTCACCGAGCCGCTCTCCGCCTCCGGTCTGATCGTCGTTCAGGGAAACCGACAGTCCGCGGCCGCCGGCACGATGCTGCCCACGCCCATCGTGGTGCGCGTACGCGCCACGGACGGATCGCCGGTGGAGGGCGTTCCGGTGAGCTTCTCCGTGCTGGTGGGCAATGGCACCGTGACCCCGGCCACCGCCATGAGCGATGCCAACGGCGAAGTGCAGACCCGCTGGATGCTCGGCGGCAATCAGGACGCGCACGAGCTGCTTACCAGCGTGCCGGGCGTGGATCCGGTCACGATCACGGCCACCGGAATCATCCCGACGGATCTGATCGTAGCGCAAGGGAACAACCAGACGGCCAAGGCCGGTGCGGCGCTTCCGGTGCAGATCGTGCTGCGCATCGTGGGCGCGAACAACACGCCGATCCCCGGCATTGCCGTCACGCTGGCCGTCACCTCGGGCGGGGGCAGCCTCAACCCCGCGTCGGCCACCACCAACACGGCCGGCGAGATCACCTTCCGCTGGACGCTCGGCAATCAGCCCGGCTTGCAGAATGTGCAAGCCACCGCGCTCAACCTGGCTCCGATCATTCTCAGCGCGACTGGGACCTGACACCGCGACGCAGGCATTGGGGTAGATATCGGGGTGTCGCGTGTCTCGCGCCGCCCCCGGTTCGCTTCCTCACACGGTGTGTTGTGCGCTCAGATCCCACGTTCAGTTCGCCTGCCCTCGCTCCCGACGCCCTGCGCGCGCAGACGGTGATCATTACGGGTGCCAGCGACGGGATCGGTCGTGCGCTGGCCGAGCGCTGCACACGGGCCGGGGCGCGCGTGGTCCTCGTGGGGCGCAACGAGGCGAAAACCCGTCACGTGGCCTCGGAGCTGATGAGCCGGACCGGTTCCGAGACCGTGTCCTACGAGATTGCCGATCTGCTGTATGTGGACGAGCAGGTGGCGCTCGCCGAGCGACTGCGCGCCGCCCACCCGGTGATACACGCGCTGGTGAACAACGCCGGCGCCCTCTTCCTCGAGCGGTCGCTGACGCGTGATGGTCTTGAGCGCACCTTCGCGCTCAATCATCTCGCCTATGTGCAGCTCACGCTGCGCCTGCTGCCGAGCCTGCTGGCGGCGGCGGGTGAGCAGGGCCCGGCCCGCGTGGTGAACGTGGCGTCGCGAGCGCACGTGGGCGTCAAACTCTCGCTGACCGACCTGCGCGGTGACTGGCCGCTTGCCGGATGGCGTGCCTACGGTGCGTCGAAGCTCGCCAACATTCTGTTCACGCGCGCGCTCGCCGCGCGTGTCGAGTCCCGCTGCCTGTGCGTGCACGCAATCCACCCGGGGCTGGTTGCGTCGCGCTTCGCGGCTAACAACGGGCGCATGGGTCGCATCACGCGGCAGGTCATGAACTGGTTTTCCATCTCCAACGCGGCGGGCTCCGACACGGCCGCGTGGTTGCTCGCGAGTCCTGAAGGCGGGAGCAGCAGCGGTGGCTACTGGGTGCAGCGCGCGCAGATCGAACCGTCGGCGGTGGCGCGTGACACGGCGCTCGCCGACGCATTGTGGACGCGATCGCTCGAGCTGGCTGGGCTGGAGACCCCGCTCGCCGGGTGTCGCGCATGAGGGAGTCGGTGCGCGATCTGTGGCGCACGGCGGTGATCACGTGGCACGCCCTCCCGTTGCTCGTGTCATTTCGCCGCGATGTACGCCGCTACATCTGGTGGGGTGGCCCAGCGGTGCGCGACGCGGCGTTTCACCGTCGACGTGCACGCCAGCTGGTGCACAGCGTCACTGAACTGGGGCCGGCGTTCGTGAAGCTGGCGCAGATCTTCGCCGCCCGCGCGGATCTGGTACCCGAACCCTACGTGTCGGAACTCGCCACGCTCACGGACCGCGTGGCACCCGTGTCGTGGGCGGCGGTGGACCGCGTGCTGACCGATGCGTACGGCGCGGAACGCAACACACTGTTCGAACACATCGACCAAGCGCCGCTGGCGGCTGGTTCGCTGGGGCAAGTGCATCGCGCACGCGTGCAGGGGCGCGACGTGGTGGTGAAGGTGCTGCGCCCAGGCGTGGAGGAGGTCGTGCGGCGTGATGCGGCGATTGCCATTCGTCTCACCGATCGCATCTACGCACGCTTTCCGCATCATCATGTGCACGGCGTGAAGGTGGTGCTGGTGGAGTTTCAGCGGCGCGTGGAAGAGGAGATGGATTTCCGTCGCGAAGCCATGCAGTGCACGCGTATGCGCGATCGGTTTCGCGATGACCGTCGCATTCGCATTCCGCGCGTGGAGGCGGCGCTCACTCGCCAGCGCACGCTCGTGCTGGAGTTTCTGGCGGGCACGCGTATTGACGGACTCGACGCGGCGGTTGCCGATGGCCGCGTGAATCCGCGACAGCTCGCGGAAACGCTGATCGAGACGTACGCACGTATGATGCTGCGTGACGGCGTGTTTCATGCCGACCCGCACCCGGGCAACCTGCTCGTGGCCGACGACGGGGCGCTCGTCCTGCTCGACTTCGGGATGGTGGTCGATGTCGACACGGCGACGCGTCGCGCGCTCTTCGATACCGTGCTCGCAGCGATTCGGCGCGACGTGCCACGCACCGTGGCGGGCTTCTACAGTCTTGGGCTGGTGACGCCAGGCACGCCGGTGGAAACCATGGAAGCGCTGGCCGAGACGCTGCTCGAGATTGCCTATGGCAGTGGAACGACCGCCGAACGCGCGCAGGTGCTGGCCGATCGTGTGATGCGCGAGCTGTTCGACTGGCCGATCGTGCTGCCGGGCGAACTGGTGTACTTCGCGCGAACCGCGGCGCTCATAGAAGGCGTGGGCGCGCGGTACGACGCGTCGTTCAACAGCATCGCGGTGGCGTCGCCGGTGGTGCTGCGCATGCGCGGCGAGATCATGCGCACGGTTTTCGGCGCAGACAAGGGCGAGGACGGGCTGGTCGCAGCGGCGCGCGGGTTGGGGCTCCTGACGGGGACCGCCGTGACGTGGTGGCGCGAGCGAGGCGCGCGCGATTTGCTCACGCTCGTCGGACGGGCACTCAACAACGAAAGAGAGTCGACCGTAGCGGCCGACTCTCTAAACACCGAACTGCCGTGAGGTTGATGAGGTTCACCCACTCCCGCACTAACTAGCGCCTCACTGCGCCGGGAGCCCGACCGACTTCAGCACCGCCGACGGAGGCGCCCAATGACGAGTACGGCTCCCGCCATCCCGAGCAACGCCACACCCGTCGGCTCCGGCACGGTGAACGGCGAGCCCTCGCCCTGAAAGATCAGCTCCTGCTGGCGAGAGGGATCGCCGGCGAACTCGATGTAGTAGAAGTTCTCGAGATTGACCGAGGCGTAGTTCGCCCGCGCCTCGTCAATGAGCGCATCCATAGCCGGCGTGCTTTGTGGATTCCACCTGGCCGGCAAGCCACCGGTCACGCTCCAGATGGCCCCATGCAGCGCGCTCATCTGAGCGCCTGTTGTGTGGGTGCCACGCAGCGTGGTCAGGTAGGCCGCCTGCGCCAGGCTACTCCGAAGTGGACCGACGTCGAGGCTACTCATGCGGCGCACTGTCACTTCGCCACCGCCATAGATGCCGTTCGCGTCCACGCACCAGAAATCAAAGCCGTTGTACTGCGAGGTAGGGAGCGGGGCCCCATTGGCTGACAGGGTGCCGCGGTAGGCGCCAACACCGAGCCCGCCGTGGGAATACTGAAACACCGGGCCGGGGCCAGCGGCGAAGGTGCCGGTCCAGCTGTCTTGGGCGGGTAGCACGCTCGACGTGACGGCGAGCAGGGCGATCGTGCTGAGAAGTCTTTTCATGGCGCAGGGAATGGAGGTAACACAAGCTACCACGCTGTCATACGTATCACACCGTGCAAAGCTGGTGCCAAGGCGGTCGACGGCGGAGGAATCGCACGTGCTGTGAAGCAGCAGCCCTCGTCCAGCCGAAAAATGTGCGCCAGGTGTGACGTCCGGCCGCCTGATTCCCGCCCCCTGATGCGCACACTGTTGCAGGCGCGCAACACCACATGCGGTCTCGCCACCACGATCGCCACCTCACGAACGCCCTCGCACGGGTCGCCCCAGGTACGAACCTGAATCAGAACACCCACCCCTTGAAGAGATCGAAACCGATCTGCATGCGCGGTGCGCCACCGCCGAGCCGCGCGCCGCACGGACTGGGCCCCGGATCGACGCCCACCTGCGCGGTGAGCCCCTGCGAGATTCGATACTCGGCGGCAATGCCATACCACAGGTTGAGCGAGCCACCGCCCGCTCCAGCATTGAGTCCTCGACAAACGCCCGTGTCGAGCCGCAGGTACGTGCGCCGTCCGATCTGCTTGCCCGCTGTGACGCTCAAATTGCCGAGCAGGGACGAAAGCGTCCCGAGCTCCTCAGCGGTCTGTCCGCCGGCGGTGCTCACCTGCACCGTGTTGAACACCGGCAGCAGTCGCTGCAGTGACCCCTCGACGGCCCCGCTAAGCGTGGGCACGAGCACACCGGTGACTGCACGCACCGTCTGCTGACTCTGCCCGTCGAGCGCGAACGTGGGCGCGCCGAACACCAGCAGCGAAATGAACTCCGACTCCGGCGCGCTGGCATACGCGTCATCCTGCGTGCCGAGGGACAGCGCGGGCTCGTCGAGCGTGCCGCGGATCGCCACATCGATCGCCACGTCGCGGCCGTCCACGCCGCGCACCACGTGGCGCGCGTGCACATCGAGCGTGGGATTGAGCGCATCCTGCGGGAAGAATCGCACGCGCCCGCTATCCACCACGAACGGTCGGTTCACCACGCCGAGGTCCAGTCGGTAGGTCCCGCGCTCGACCTGCACTTCGCCCTCGACCGACAGCTGCTGGCCGGCCGCTTCGAGCACGGTCACGCCACCCGCGAGCTTCACCGACGCCTCACGCGTGCGCACCCATACGTCATCCCCCAGTTGCACCCGCACACCGCGTGCCTCGAGATACGCACCCAGTGCGCTGAAGCTCTCGCTGGCCGTCGTGACGACCGGCAACTCGTCGGGGGACAGCAGCGCTTGCGCCTCGGCGGAGTTCAGATCGAGCACCGTGCGCGCTTCCGTAAGGTCGAGGACGAGATTGGCACGCGGCACGAACAGGTCCGCGGTCAGCGTCGGTCGCTTGAGCTGACCGGCCAACTGCACGCTGCCGCTCAAGTCCAGATCGGTGCCGTCGCGCTGTCGAGAGAGCTGCAGATTGTTCATGCTGGCCACGAGCGACACGCCGGGATTGTCGCGCAGCGGCCGCCGCACCGTGGCGGTGAGGTGCAGCGTATCCGCTGCCCGTTCGCCGCTGCGAAACCGAAAGCGTGCGATGTGCAGCGAGTCGCCGCCAGCGACAAAATCGAGCGCGGCGTCCTGCGGGCGAATGCGCAGGATATCGCTGAACAGCGTGCCCTGCTCCAGACGCATGGTGCCGTCGATCGTCGGCACATCGAAGGTGCCACCGAGCGCAATGCGTCCGTGCACGAGCCCGTCGAGGTCACGAATGTCGGTGAGGCGAAGCGGCAGGTCGCGCAGCCGCAGCGAGTCGGCCACGATCGCGCCCTGCAGCGCTTCGGTGTAGATGCGATCGCCTACCACCGACTGCAAGCGGAGATCGGCGGGAAGCGTGAGTTCACCGCGCAGCGCACGTCCGGCGGTATCGGCGAGCAGGACACGCGCCTCGAGCTGCTGCGCCGCGTAGTCGGCCTCGATGCGCACCCCGCTGATGGTCGCCGCCGCCGAGCCGAGGGAATCGGCCACGAGGCGCGCGCGCAGCGTGGGATCACCACGCACGCCGGACAGCTCGGCGCTGCCCGTCACCAGTCCAGGCAAGCGCTCCGTACCGAGCGCGAAGGCCGCGAGCTCTCCGGCCGGAAACTGATCGAAGCGCAGGAACGCATGAATCGGATCGTCGAGCGGTACGTTGGCACCGAGCTGCAGACTGCCGCCGCGGTTGGACGACAGCACGAACGAATCGATGGCGAATCCGGACGGCCGGTCGCGCAGCCGCAGCGGGCTCTCGTTGGTCCACGCCACCTCGTCATACGAAAAGCGCACCGTGTCCACGCGCACGATCAGCGTGTCGTCGCCGCGAGCGAACTGGCCACGCATGCGAAGTCGCGAGGTGTCACGTGCCAGCGCGTCGAAGCGCAAGCTGCCGGTGGACGCCGAGGCGCTGTCCACGCCGAAGTTCACCGTCGCGATACGCAACGCCCCGAGGCCTTCGACCGAATCGAGTGACGCGGCGGCGACGAAGCGTGCGCGCCCCGGCAGGTTGTCGGCGCGTGTGGACCCGAAGACCCGCCCTACGACGACGTCGCCGACGCGGACCTGCTGACCGGCCAACGCGACACTCACCATGTAGTCCGCGAACGATCCTTCGCCATACACCGAGGTATTCACATCGCCGGTGAGCGTGTCCTCGGCGAGCCGCAGGACACTGCCCGCGATGGCCGTGTCAACCTGCGCGAGCATGCCCGCGAGGCGCGGCAACTCTGCGCGCACGAGTGACAGCGAGTCCATGCGGAGTGAGGCACGAAACGATTCGCGGCCCGCCGAGTCGCGAGACAGTCCTCCGCTGGCTTCGAACACCGCACCTGGTGCCTCCGCGAGCACGGAGTCCACCAGCATCGCCGTGCTGCCCCAACTGCCCGCCCCGAAAAGCGAGAAGGGTGTGCGCGATGCCGACGCCGGCTGTCCGAGCGCCACGGAGAGTCGCGCAGTATCGACCTCGGCGCCGAGACCACGTGCGGACAGCTGGAGATCGCCGATAAGGCGGGTGGATGGCGCCATGCCCTCGAGCATCCACGGCTGGACGTCGAGCGTATCGGCGTGCAGCACCGCCCCCGTGCGCCATGCCACAGAGTCCGCTTCGAGATCACCGACGCCGACCCATCCCTCGGCGCGCAGACGGCCGGCGAACTCCGCGTCATGCGCCAGCATCACCGCGAACGGCAGTGAATCGAGCACGCCGTTGGCCTCGAGCGTACCGTTGAGGCGCCCGCGCAAGGTGAACGCCGTGTCGTGACGCGCCAGGGCAGCGAGGTCGAGCTGTCCGAAGACCAGCGACAGATCCGCGGCGCGTGCCCCACCGGCCCAGCGCACGGCACTGCGTCCCGATACCGAGGACACATGGCCTTCGTCGTCGGTCCAGTCGAGTGCGAGATCACGCACGTCGGCGGCATCGAGCGAAGCGGACGCAATGCGTGCCGTGCCGGATACGGTGCCGTTCACGAGGGGCGAGAGGTCCGGCAATATCGTGCGCACGCTCCGCAAGTCGACGGAGACATCCGCGACCTGCATGTCGGTGGCGGTCGGGTTCACGCCAATTGCCACAGTGCCGCTCGCACGCAGCCGAGAGCGCGCACCACGCACCGTGGCGTCGTCGAACGTGAACTGCAGCGTATCGATGCGCAGCGCGTCGAGTGACCCACCGTCCTTCGCCACGAAGCGACCGGTGATGTTGCCGTTGAGCTCGGGCGGCAGTGCGTCTTCCGAGAGCCGCGCGGCCAGCGCCGTGGTGAGCGGGTCGAAGGCAAGCGCGACATCGTGCAGCATGAAGTCGCGCACTTCGGCGGTCATGGCGATCTCGCCGGTAATGCGTGACGACATGGCGGACGCCTCAAGCTCCGTGAGTGTGACCTCGAGATGATCCGGATTCTCGAGCGTGCGCAGACGCACGCGCGCACGCGCGCGACCATCGTCCGGCAACACGGGCCACGTCCACTGAATGTCGGAGAGCGCGACATCGGTCCCGTCGATCACCACATCGTAGCGTACCGGCCCCGGCAGCGCCCACGAGATCACGCCGAGCGCCGTGAGTCGCGAATCCGGAAGCTGCACCGACGTCGCATCGAAGGTGAGCGAATCGGGATACCAGAACACGTCGCCACGAACCTGTCGTACGGACACCGGCGGATCACTGACGGCCAGTGCCGCGGTGTCGAGCACCAAAGAGCCAGGGGATCCGTCGGGGGTGATAAGGAACACCTCGTGCGCGCGCAGCGCCGCGATCGTGATGACGCGGCGCTCGAACAGCTGGTCACCGACACGAATGAGGTCGTGCAGGCTATCGCGGTACGCCGTCACGCTGTCGCGCTCAGCGTCCGTCACGAAGAGCGGGTGGGGCTCCCACGGATAGCGAACGTCCACGGTGCCATTGCGAAGGACGAGTTCATCAATGCGCACATCATCACCCAACCGACGCCCAGGCACCGGTGGCGTGCGATCCGCGGTATCGCCCATGAGCAGATACTGCAAGTTGAACGGACCCGCCGCACCCTGGTGCAGGTCGAGGTGCACACTGTCGAGTTCCAGCCGCTGCAGGCGCACCACCCCCGCCCACAGGTCGCGCACCGACACCGCACCGCGCACAGTCTGCGCCCGCACGATCGGCACGCCGACCGAATCGACCAACTGCACATCGGCGAGCACCAGGTTGCGCGGCGTGGCGGACACGAGCCGACCAACCTCAAGCCGCCCGCGTCCATCGAACGCACCGTTCGCGACGCGCAGCAGCGTGGGGAGCACACGGCCGCGTCCGGCGTCGGTGCCGGTGAGCCACCACACGCCACCGGCTACGAGCACGAGCAGTGCGAGCACGCTGACCGCCAGCCCGATCGACACGCGCTTGACCACGCGACGTCGGCTTCTCGACGGCGGTCGCTCAGCGCTCGGATCGACGTGGGGCGACATCAGAACGCCTGCCCGAGGCTGAAGTGAAAGACCAGACGGGAGAGCGCACTGCGGCCGGCGCCCGGACGGAAGGTGCGCGGGCAGCCAAAGCCACCGGCCTCGAGTTGTTCTTCGAAGCTCACCTCCTGACCTGGGCTTACGCAGATGACGAAGGGCGTGGAGGGCTGCCCTTCGCGGGTGGCCAGGTTGTCGAACAGGAAGGCCTTGCCCGCATCGGCGCGGCGCGGGTTGTAGCCGATGTCGATGCGGAACGGCCCCAACGGCGTATCGAGGCGCACGCCGACACCGGGGGTGGAGCGCACTTCCTGTCGCGAGAAGGCCGCGATCCCGGTGGCCCACACGGTCCCGGCATCGAGGAACAGCACCCACTGCAAGTCGCGCGTGGGCCAGCCAAAGCGTCGGCGATACTCGAGGTTGGCCACGATCGTACCGGTGCCACCCTCCGGCGAGGGCAGTCGCACCGCGGCATCCGGCTGCACCACCAGTTGGTAGGAGCCGCCGAACGGCACCGAATCGACATCGGCCCGATCGACCCGATAGACGACGGGACCCAGCAGGTTCTGCTGATAGCCACGCACCGTGTTCTGCCCGCCGGAGAAGAGCCGTTCCTGCGGTGGCAGAAACGGTACACCGCCGACGGCGAACGCGTTCGGTGCGTACACGCGCGACCACTGCAGGCGGACCGCGACCGTGCCGTTCCACAGCTGCGTGAAGCCGGTCGCCTCCACGGTGGGGCGATAGAAGGCGTACGTCACCCCGCTGTCGCCGGCGGCACCCAGTCCGCCGAAGCTCGTATTGCCAAGCCGACCGTCGAACCGAAGCCGAAGACCGTGACGCGGGTCGGCGACGTTGCCAACGCGATCGTGGAGCCACGTCAGGTTCACGGCCCGCGTCGTATTGCCGCGGCGCGCGAGAGCGAAGTCGGCAGGTTGGCACAGCGCGAATCGTACACAGGCCAACACCGCATCCGTCACGGTGCGCCCCGACTCGAAATCGGCGCCCAGACTCACGAGTGTGCGTTGAGAAAGCGCGCGCGACAGCGCCACGCCGACACCGATGTCGGTCTCCTGCTGAAACGCGTTGTACTCGCCGCGTCGCTCGCTGTAGACGTCCATCGTCGGCGAAACCGGCAATCCGAAGAGGGTCTCGTTCGTGAGCGAAACGCCGAGATAGTAGTTCAACTCCTGGCTGTACGGATCGTTGCGCAGGAACTGCGGACAGATGCCGGGGAACTGGTCGATCGGGCTCCCAATGCCGAGTCGTGACGCCCGTGCCGTGAGTTCAACGCGTCGGCCCGGTCCGAGAAAACCGCGGTCGGTGATGCGCCCCTGCACGCGCCCGCATTCGAGAGTACCCCAGCCAGCGCCGACGCGCGACGAGCGTGTGCGCGCTTCGGCCACGCTGATGCGGAGGTCGATCGTGCTGTCGGCCTGCGGCCCGGTGGCGGTTACCGTATCGATCAGGACCAGGCGAAAGGCCTCGGTCCGATAGAGCGAACGCTGCGCCGCCAGCACGTCGGTGGCGCGATAGCGCACCCCGGAGCGCAGCCCCGACAACTCCAGCACCTCGGCGGAATCGAGGTGCACCTCGCGGCGCGGGACGGGGGTGACGTCCACCATGATGTTGCCGACACGGAGCGACTCGCCGGGCTCGAACGTGAAGGATAGTTCGGCCAGCGCGGCGGTCGTATCGATGGTGACGTTGGTGACCGGCTGCGTGGTGCGCGCTCGTCCATCATCCTGCAAAGCGGTGACCACGCGGTCACTGATGGTCTGCACGCGCACGCGATCGAACACTTCGCCTTCGAGGGCACGAATCGGGGCGGCATAGTCCGGCTCGCTGGGCAACCCGTCGACACGCACGCTGCCAATGCGTGCGAGCGGACCAGGCGTCACCTCGAACGTGACCCGCACCCCGCGCGGATGCGGGGAGAGCACCGGTCGCACCTGCGCCGTGAACCAGCCGCGTTGTCGGTGCAGGACCGCGATTCGAAGCGCGTCCTGCAGCAGTTCCAAGGAATCCGCGCACGCGGCCGAGCCGATGCGCAGCAATCGATTCGCCAGCGATGGACCTTGCGTCGCCAGCACCGTGACCAGCTCGTCGGAGCGGATCTCCGACCCGGATACCGAGATCTCGCGCACCTGCTCCCGGTCATCACAACGGATCGCGCGCTGGGCCCAGAGGGACGTATACGGGATGAACGCCATCGCGGCGCAGGCGACGCGCGCCGCCCACGCCGTCGCGCGCGACACGTGCGCGCGCTGCCCGGATCGCGAGGCGGTCGCGGATTGATGTGCTGGATTCGTGGGGGCCGTCACCCTTGCAATCTCACGCACGTCATCGCTTCTCGCCACGCGCAGGTCAGCAGACAAACCCTTTGGCGACTCGTGCCGTCGGACTGCGTGACAGTCATCACGGACACTGCGCACCGACTCTCACGAACCACCGCGACGCCGCGGTCATCCCATCTCTCATGGATTCTTCTCCAACGTGTGATCTCGCGCGCGGCGCCCGACACGCCATGCTCCGGTCGATCGTCGGCCTTGCCCTGCTGCTCGCGCCGGTACGCCTGTACGCCCAACTCACGCGCCCCGTGGACGCGGAGTCTATCGACCCTCGATGGCCAGAAGCCGGTCCCCCGGAGGCGGCGGCGCGGTCGGTGAGGGCGCTGCGCACCACCATGCCGATCGAGCTCGACGGACGCGCCGACGAGGCCGTATGGCAGAACGCACCACGCATCGATGCGTTCCGCGAGTTTCAGCCAGTGGAGGATGGCGCGCCGGCCTTTGCGACCGAGGCACGCATTGTCTACGACGACAAAGCCTTGTACCTCCACATCCGGGCCTTCGATCCACACCCCGACTCGATCGTGGGGCTACTCAGCCGACGGGACCAACGCACGCCCTCGGACTACATCTCCATCATGATCGATTCGTACCACGACCGCCGCACGGGGTATGCGTTCATGGTCAACCCCACCGGGGTGCAGCGCGACTGGTACGTGTACAACGACGGGATCGAAGATCTCACGTGGGATGCTGTATGGGATGCGAAAACGATCGTCGACAGCCTCGGGTGGCAAGCGGAGTTTCGCATACCGCTCAACCAGCTGCGCTTCCCCGACCAGCCCGAGCATACGTTCGGCGTACTGGTGATGCGTGAGGTGCAACGACGCGGCGAGCGCTACGCGTGGCCGCTGCTGCGCCGGTCACAGGTGGGACTGGTGTCGCAGTTTGCCGAACTAGGCGGGTTCGCGGGATTGCCGGCGTCACGTCGCCTCGAAATCCGGCCCTACCTCGTAGAGCGCAATGTGTCCCAGCGGCGAGGCACCGGTCCGCTTCGCACTGCGGGACGCGCCCAGGAACACGCTGCGGGACTCGATGTGAAGTACGGACTCGGCGCCAACTTCACGATCGATGCCACGGTGAATCCCGACTTCGGGCAGGTGGAAGCCGATCCGGCCGTGCTGAACCTGTCGGCCTTCGAACAGTTCTTTCAGGAGCGTCGCCCGTTTTTCATCGAAGGCGTGGGCATCTTTCGATACGACATCGACTGCAATGACGGGCAGTGTACCGGTCTGTTCTATCCGCGACGCATCGGTCGTGCGCCGCAGCTGGCCGGCGTGCACGGCAACAGTGCCACGCCACTCTTCTCGCCGATCCTGGGCGCGGCAAAGATGACTGGCCGGTTGCCGAGCGGTTTGTCGATCGGGCTGCTCGATGCCGTCACGGGACGCACGAACGGCGCGGAAGGGCGCACCGTGGAACCACAGACCAACTACACGGTTGCCCGGCTCGTGCAAGAGTTTCGTGGCGGCAACAGCGTGCTGGGTGTGATGGGCACCGGGGTGCAGCGCGCCCTCGATGATTGGAGTACGCCCTTTCTGCGCAGCAGCGCGTGGTCCGGGGGACTCGATGCGCGTCATCGGTTCTCGGGCAATCGATTCGAGGTCTCGGGATTCGTGGCGGCCAGCCACGTGCGCGGCGACACTGCCGCCATCACCCGCACGCAGCGTAGCCTGGTGCACGCCTACATGCGTCCCGATGGCGCACTCACCGTAAACGAGCGTCGCACGAGCCTCGGCGGCACAGCGGGAGAACTGTCGGTGCGCAAGGTCGGCGGGGGGCGCACGCGATTCGCGATGGGGTATCAGCGCAAAGGTGCGGGCTTCGAAATCAATGACATCGGATTCCTCACCCGCAGTGACATCCAGTCGCAGTACGCGTGGGGGCAGCTGTTTTCGCTCAAGCCGACGAAATACTTTCGTCGCTTTGGCATGAACGTGAACCAGTGGGCGAGCTGGACCACCGCAGGTCTGCCACTCGATCACGGCGGCAACGTGAACGGTAATGCCGAGCTGTCGAACTTCTGGAACGTGTACGCCGGCGTGGGCGTGGAGAATCTGCTGCCCGCGTTCGACGATCGCGCCGCACGCGGTGGGCCTGCGGTGCGGCAGAACGCGGCCATGTTTGGCTGGTCCGGCATCGAGACGGACGGTCGTCGGCCCATCGTGCCCGGCGCCAACTTCAACTGGGGCATCGGTGACGGCGGACGCTCATGGAACCTGACTGTCGGACCCCGCGTGCAGTTCCGCGGCTCGAGCCGTGCGCAGGGCAGCGTGTCGGTGAACACGTCGCGCGCGATACGCGACTGGCAATGGGTGCGGAACGTGGGCACCGCCTACACGTTCGCGCGGCTCAACCAGCACACGCACAGTCTCACCGCGCGCTTCGACATCACCGCGTCACCCACGTTGTCGCTGCAGGTCTATGCGCAGCCGTTCATCACCACGGGCCGATTCACGAACTGGCGACAGCTCGCCGCCCCGCGCGCCACCGACTACGACGAGCGCTTCATGCCATACGCTGGCGCTCCGGGCGGATTCAATGTGAAGGAGTTCCGCTCGAATGTGGTAGCGCGCTGGGAGTATCGACCCGGCAGCACGCTGTTCTTCGTGTGGCAGCAGGGTCGCTCGCAGGCGGGAATCGACGCGGGATCGTTCGATCTCTCGCGAGACGTTGGCAACCTCTTTGCCACCGCGCCCGACAACACGTTCCTGGTGAAGGCGAGCTACTGGTTCGGTCGCTGAGTCCCGTTGAAGCCCGACAGCACGCGCGCGAACAGTTCCGTGTCCACGTTCCCACCACACAGCACCGTGCCCACGCACTCGCCGGCCCCCCGCATCGGGTCGGCGAGCAGCGCGGCGAGTCCGGCGGCCCCTGCCCCTTCGGCCACGTTGTGCGTGTCGGCAAAAAACGCACGCATGGCATCGGCAACCTGCGCATCATCGACCGACAGCACACGCAGTCCGTACGCGTGCATGATGCTCAATGCCGACGGGTCGGGCGTGCGCACGGCCATGCCGTCGGCAAGCTGCGTGCTTGCCACGCAGGACGTGAGCGTGCCCGTGGCCAGTGATCGCGCATAGGCGGGCGCGTGCATCGAACTCACCCCCACGACTTCCGCCGAGTGCCCGAGGGCGCGCTGCGCCGCAATGGCACCGCATACGCCACTGCCCAGTCCGATGGGGACGTACAGCCGCTGCAGCTCGGGCGCGGCCTCGAGCAGTTCGAGCGCCCACGTCCCCACACCGGCCACCAGATCGAGATGGAAGCTGGGGACGCGCAGCCAAGCACGGTGGGTCGCCAGCGCAATCGACGCCTCCACCGCCGCCTGAAAGTCCTCGCCGGTCTCAATGACCTCCGCGCCCAACGCGCGCATGGCGGCATTCTTCTCGCGACTGTTTCCTTCGGGGACCACGATCGCAACCGGAAGCCCGATGCCACGTGCCGCGAAGGCCAGCGACTGCCCGTGGTTGCCACGCGTGGCCGACACCAACCCGGGCACGTCCGGGTGCGTGGCGCGCAGTCGCTCGAGGTACACGAGCCCGCCGCGCACCTTGAAGGCGCCCACCGGCGTGTGATTCTCATGCTTCACCCACACCGGTCCCCCGGCGCGGGCTTCAAGCAGCGGCCAGCGGTACTGCGGCGTGGACGCGAACGAGCGCTGCACGATCGTTTGGGCATCTCGCAGCGTGGCGAGATCGGGGAGCAAAGCCAGCGGGTCAGTCGTGGTCATACGGCTCCGGCTAGGGGGACGGTGCACAATCGACGCTGCGCGAGCCGAGAACAAGCCCACGGGCTGCGTCTGACGCCTCAGGTTCGTGCTCACGGGGGCACTGTGCCATCTTTCCGATCGCTCCGCCCGTCTCCGCTCCGTTCCCACCCCCGTGCCCATGCCTCAATTCCGCGCCGCCCCGGCCGTCGCCTCGCTCGCCCTCGCGCTCTCCGTCAACTCGGTCGCCTCTGCCCAGCCCGTCGCGCCGCCGATGCAGCATCCGGCTGTGAAGCAGGCGCTCGCCATGCTCGAGCGCGAAAATGCGTGGACGATCGACCAGCAGGTGGCCGTGTGCGAAATCCCCGCCCCGCCCTTCATGGAGCAGGCCCGCGGCGCCTACGTGCGGGAGCGCTTCACCGCGCTCGGCCTCGAGCAGGTACGCACCGACGCCGAGGGGAACGTGATCGGCGAGCTGCGTAGCGGCCGCCCCGGCCCCACGCTGATGCTGAGCAGTCACCTCGACACCGTGTTTCCCGAAGGCACCGATGTGAAGGTCACGCGTGAGGGCACGCTGCTGCGTGGCCCCGGCATTGGCGATGACTGCCGCGGACTGGCCGCGATGCTCGCGGTCACGCGTGCCATGAAGGAATCGAAGGTGCCATTCGACGGGCGCCTGCTCGTGGTGGCCACGGTGGGCGAAGAAGGGCCCGGCAATCTGCGTGGCGTGCGCGCACTGTTTGCCAGTCCGCTCAAAGATTCCGTTGACGCGTTCATCAGCATCGACGGCACCGGCATCGCCATCACGAACGGTGCCGTGGGCAGCGCCCGGTATCGGTTCACCGTGATCGGCCCGGGAGGACACAGCTACGGCGCGTTCGGCATGGCGAACCCCATCCACGCGCTCGGACGCGCCATCGCCGCGATCGGCGATCTGGAGGTGCCGCGTGAGCCGCGCACCACGTTCAACGTGGGCATCATCTCGGGAGGTACGTCGGTCAACACGATCTCCCCCTCGGCCTCGTTCGACCTCGACATGCGCAGCGAGAGCATGGCCACCCTCATGGAACTCGACGCCAAGGTCCAGGCGATCGTGACCAGGGCCGTCGCCGAGGAGCAGGCGCGCTGGCCCAACTCGCGCGCCACGCTCACGCTCAAGGTGGACACGATCGGCATTCGTCCTGCCGGCACCACCGCCGACTCGGTGCGTGTGGTGCGCTCGGCGAAGGCCGCGGCGGATGCGCTCGGGCTCTACGCGCCGCTCAACGCCTCGAGCACCGACAGCAACCTGCCCATCAGCTTGGGGATTCCCGCCATCACCGTGGACGGGGGCGGTGTGGGCCGCGGCGCGCATTCGCTCGAGGAATCGTACGACGATCGCACGGACGGCTTCAAAGGGCCGCAGTGGATTCTGCTGCTCGTGAGCACCTATCTCGGCGTGCGCGGACCGGCGATGTAGTCGGTCGCGCGACGCGCCCGCGTTCCGCGGCGGAGCATCCGCTCCTGCGGTCGACGGACGGCGCGGTGCTACGACGCGAACAACGTCGCGACGTGCGCTGCGTCGATCGGTCGCGCCTGCGCGATCAGGCCGCATTGGGCCGCCGCTTCGCCGATCAGCGCGGCGGCCGTCGCCCCACCCAGGCGCAATTCTCGAAGCGACGTGTCGGCGTCGGCCTTGCTGAGCTTCCGCCCCTCGGCGGTCCGCAGCAGCGGATGGTGCAAGTACTGCGGCGGCTTGTCGCGTCCGAGTAACCGACCGAGCAGTACCTGACGCCCGGTGCTGTTCAGCAGATCCTCACCACGTATCACAACGTCCACCTGCTGGTCGAAATCGTCTACGACGACGCCGAACTGATACGTCCAGTGCCCGAAACGATCGCGCACGAGTACGTCGCCACACTGCGCAGCTGGTCGCTGCTCCTGTGCGCCCAGCAGGAGGTCATCGAATCGCACGCTCTCGGCATCCAGCTGCACGCGGCGAGCGCGCGTGGCGTCTGGGTCGCGCTGCGCCAACCGACAGGTGCCCGGATAGCATGGCTCTTCACCGGCCGGCACATCGCCAACGACGCGCAACACATCACGCCGCGAGCACGTGCACGGATACACGCGCCCGGCGCGCTCCAGCCCGGCCAACGCACGCTCGTACGCGTCCCCGTTGTCGGACTGCCGATGGCGCGTGACGCCGGTGCGAAACTCGGCCACCGATCCTTCGTCGGGCGCGAAGCCCAACCACTCGAGATCTTCGAGGAGCGCGTTCTCGTACTCCGGCTTGCAGCGCGTGCGATCGTGATCTTCCACCCGGAGCAGCACCGATCCGCCGAACGCACGTGCGATGCCCCACACATGGATCGCGTTCACCAGATGCCCGAGATGCAGGTAACCGGTAGGCGCCGGCGCAAAGCGGGTGCGCCACCCGGAGGCCGGTAGCCGGTCTCCGAGCAGCGCACCCGTGCTGCGTGCAATCGTGTGCGACGATGCGCGCATGTGCTGCGTCAGTTCGCTCCGCCGTAGAAGGCGTTGAACACCAGCTTGAACGTGCCGTGCGGCTGCGAGCGGAAGAGCACTTCGGGTCCGAGCAACAGCAGCGACCCCTTGCCCACGGTGGCCTCGGCCATCGCGACCCCACCCTGCAGGCGCTCCTGCCCCCACGCCCAGCCGCTACGCAGCGGCGTCGGCGTATCGAAGGTGGCGAGCGCGCGCACCCCCTTGGCCGCAGCATCGGGGCCCAGCTTCATGACCGGGCTGTTGTCGAACATCACCACTGCCCGCGTGCCCATGCCGCGGGCGGCGGCGTGGCTCGTGTCCACTGCGACTTCGAGCAGCGAACCAGGGATGTAGTACTGCTCATTGGTGAGCGGACGACCGTTGTCGAGCAGGTGATTTTCGATGGGCAGGCCGAGGTGCTGTGCGAGCGCCGTGCTGCCGCCAATGGTGATCACCTTGCCACCCGCTTCCATGAACGACTTGAGCTGCGGGATCGTGCGCTCGAGGCTCACGTTGCCGAGCGCGGGCCAGAACTCGCGCGGGATCAGCGTGGAGTCGGCCGCGGACGAGCCGCCGCCCGCGAAACCACCCCGACCGCCTCGCAGGGCCGGAATCCCGCCGTCCACGAACAGCAGCACGTCATACTTGCGGTTCAGGTTGCCCGCGTCGAGCTCCTTCGCGTAGACCGTGGTGAACGGCATTTCGAACTGCTCGAGGATCAGGCGCGTCCAACCGGCCGGCATGGCGCCGCCGTACCGATCCCACACGCCAACGCGCAGCGGCCGCACGCGCTCCACCGTGGGGCGCACATCGGCCGCCGCGAACGACACGCCGAGGTCACGCGCCGACTGCGTCACGATCTGATCGGCCGCACCGCCGGCGGGAATGAACCAGCTGCCCTTCGGGTAGCTCGTGCCACCAACCGTCGTCGCAGCCGTGGTGCGGAACACCGCCGCGTTGCGCTTGGTGAGACGGTTGGCCACGGTGAGCCCGTCGTTCACCGACGCGTGCACGAGGTAACCCGCGCGCCCCTTGGCCACCGTGCCCGCCACCATGGGCGTCACGTCCGCGACCTTCTCGAACGGACCGGTCACCGGCTCGAGGATGCGATCGTACTGAATGCCCATCTGCATGGCGAGCGTCCAGCCGGCATTGTCGTACGGCGGAATCGGCGGGCCACCCGGGAAACGGAAATCGTTCGGATGATCCTGCGGCTCGAACATATCGAGCAGATGCGCCCGGAACGCCTGTCCCATCTGGAACACCCACGAACCGGCCGGATACTGCTTGCCACCGGCGCTGAACGACGCCGTGGCGCGATGCACCACTACTCCCGACTTCTGCAACGCGCGCACGAACTTCGTGGCCGTCGGGAAGTCCGGCTGCGCGCTGGAGAGGATATACGCCTTCGGATCACGATCCTCGGGGCGACGCAGCATGCTGAACAGGGCATCGGTGCTACCAGGCGCCGAGACCGCCGACGCGCTGCGCAGCTTGGCAAGCGAATCGTTCAGCTTGGCGACACGCGTGGGCCACACGGTCCACGTGTCCTTGGTACCCGCGGCGATCTGATCGCGTCCCATCTTCCAGCGATTGAAGAGGAACTGCTCCTTGTTGCGCGTCGCCACGTCGAGCACCGCACGATTGGCCGTGACCGAGTAGTCGATCGACTGCCGGAAGTGCCACACCTGCGGATCGATCGGGAGTGGCTGATCGCCACTGCGCAGCTGCCGATTGGGCACCAGCGGAATGCGCATCGGCGTGGGATTGCCGATCGTTTCCGTGAGCAGGCCGATCATGTTGTGGAAGTAGACCGTGGTGCGCAGGCCACCGTTCCACCACGTGGAGTAGTTGGCACCGCTGCGCATCACCGTGCCGCCCTTCTCCTCGGTCACGAACCGATTGTGCATCGCCGAGCCCACGATATCGAGACCGGTGATGATGAGCGGATGGAAGTTGTAGTTGGCCGGATCGCGGAACGGCGGCGCAAACATCACCGTGCCCTGCGGGCCGGTCTGGTGATGGTTGTACATGATCACGGGGTGCCACTCCATGAACAGCTGCCGGCTCATGTTCGTGGTCTCGGCGAGCGCATTCATGTACGAGTCACGATTGTTGTCATGCCCCGCGTACTTCTGGTACAGTCGCGGCAGACCGCCCGTGCTGCGCTGCAGGCTGTCCGGTGACCGCATGTACCAGTCGGACACGAGCTCCATGCCGTCCGGATTGGCGTGGGCCATGAGGATGATCGCCTCGTCGAGGAAACGCATCGTCTCGTCGTCGGTCATGCTCGACAGCTGCCAGAAGGTCTCGATCAGCTGCTGGGCGCCGAGCACTTCGGTGGCGTGCAAACCGCCGTCGATCCACACGATCGCCTTGCCTTCCTTCGCCAGACGACGGGCTTCGGTGCTGTCCACGCCCTCGGCGAGCGCGATCCGACGCGAGATGTCCTTGTAGCGCGCCAGGTTGCGATGATTGGCCGGGCTGGTGACGATCGCCATGATCTGCGGCCGTCCTTCCTCCGACATGCCGATCGTGTCGAGCACGACGCGGTCGCTTTCACTCGCCACCTTGGCGAAGTACGCGTGCAGACGCGTGTAGTTGGGCAGCTGATAATCAGCGCCGATCGTGTGTCCGAAGAATTGCTGCGGCGACGTGGGGCGCGACTGCGCGACGAGCGGTGCGGCCAGCAGCGGCGCGGCAAGCGCCGCGGCGAGCAGATGGCGCGCGGCAAGGCGAGTCGGCGTCCGGCAAATACGCGGGGGACGGGTCATGGCGGCGGGAAAAGGACTGGGAACAAGAAAACACGGCGTGCCAGCGGCACCCCTCAGTTTACGTCCCGGACGCCGCGAGTGCTGGTCCTCGCCCCTCGCCAGTATCTTGCCTCCATGTCACCCGCCCCGCTGCTGCTCCCCAAGTACCTCATGCTCCTCGGCTACGGCACCCGACGCGAGGTCGAGCCGATGTTTGCGTTCGGGCGCGTTACCAGCGCCGATGGTGCGACACTCCGGGAGACCGACACGCTCGCCACTTCCCCGCACGACCTGATCCGGGTAGACGGCCAGCCGCTGGATGCCCCCCCCGGGAGCGTGTTCCTCCTGCACAAGCCGGCCGGCCTGGTGTGCTCCACCAGCGACGCGGCGCCGCTGGTGTACGATCTGCTGCCCCCTCGCCTCCGCCTGCGCTCCCCCGTGGTCGCGCCCGTTGGTCGCCTCGACAAGGACACCACCGGCCTCCTGCTGCTCACCGACGACGGCCCGCTCCTGCACCGCCTCACGTCCCCGAAGTCGCACCTGCCCAAGCGCTACCGGGCGACGCTCGCGTCACCGCTGCAGGGCCACGAAGCCGCGCGATTGGCGGAGGGGACGCTGCTGCTCGATGGCGAGCGCACCCCGCTTCGCCCCGCCATCTTCGAACCACTCGGCGAGCGTGAAGCGGCGCTCACGATCAGCGAGGGGCGATACCACCAGGTACGCCGCATGTTCGCCGCCGTGGGCAATCACGTCGTGGCGCTGCACCGCGAGGCCATGGGGCCGATCACCCTCGGTTCGCTGGCCGAGGGGGCGTGGCGCCTGCTCAGCGACGACGAGCGGGAGCAACTCGACGAGGCCGTCCGTGTGGCCCGCGCCGCGCAGCGCTGACGGCTCGCAGCCACCAGCTAGCGCCGAATCGCCTCGAGCACCTTGAATCGCGCGCCGTCGTGTACGGTGCGTCGATTGCCGAACACCCGCTCGAGTTCGGCTTCGTACGGGAGCGTGCGATTGGCCACGAGCTGCAACCGGCCCCCAGCACGCAGCACCGCGTGCGACTCGGCGATGAACCGACGCGGCAGCTGCAAATCAGTAGACTTGCCCGTGTGAAACGGTGGGTTGCTCACCACCAGATCGAAGCGCGAATCCGCCACCGCACTGGTCACATCGCTGGCCAGCGCCCGCCACACGCCATGCCCCGTCGCGGTCATCGTCTGGCGCGCACAACGCACGGCCTCACAGTCCGCATCCACCAGCGTGATGTCGACTCTCGGCGCACGCGCCGCCACCGCCGCCCCCAGCACGCCCGCGCCACAGCCCAGATCGAGCACGTGGCCGTCCGCCGGCACGGTCATCGACTCTGCCAGCAGCGCCGAGGCCTCGTCGAGATGGTCCCACGAGAACACCCCGGGGCGCGTGAATACGCGAGTCGGCAGCCCTGCCACGAGATACGAGTCCTCGCGAAACGCCTCGGGCTCATGATAGGGCGCAACGAGCGACTGTACCGAATCGAACGCCACCGTTGCGCCACGCCGTGCCTCCACCACACGATGCCCGCCGCCCACCGCGAGCGTGCGCATATTCCCGAAAATCGACTCCAGCACTCGCACCGCCGGCTTGATCCCCTCGGTCGTACCACCAGCGAGTACGCATCGACCACCGGTGCGAAGCAGCAGCGCCGCATCGTGCAGCAGCAGATGCGCCGCCGCCTTCTCCACCGGCACTTCGATGACCACGAGATCGGCCTGTACATCGCTGGGTACCCCCATGCGACCGTGCGCGTGCGATACGGAGACGGTCGCGAGCGACTCGCGCGCTGCGTCCCCCGCGATCGCCTGCACGATTGGGAGCCGCCGATGCACGGCCCACACCGAGGACGGTTTGCCGGAGCGCGCCACCGAGAGCACCGCATGCGGGGACGACGGATGCAGATACACCACGACCGCGCCTGTATCCACCTGCAACTCGTCGGCGAGCAACCGCGCCGAAGGCGTGACGACCGTCATGCGCGCTTCCGCGCGTCAGCCGCGCGAAGGCGGCGGTTGAGCGCCACGAGCGCCAAACCGCTCAACGCGGCGGCAAGCGCGCCGAGCGCGATCAGCACGGGCACGCGACGCTCCATCAAGGTGTTGCCGAGCAGCACCGTCACAATGGCCCACGGCAGCTCAGCGATGGCGAGCGCCAGCAAGTAGCGATGCGGAGCATACCGCGCGAGGCCGAGCAGGTAGCCGGGAATCTCCGACGGGAGGCCGAGTTGAAAGAGCAGCACCAGTCCCCACGGTGCGTGATCCGAAACACGTGCCTCATAGCGCGCGAGTAGCTCGGCGTTCATGAGCCGTGCCACCATCGGCCGTCCTGCGGTGCGCGCAATCGTATACGCCAGAATGCCGCCCACGATCCAGCCGAGCCACAACAGTGCGATGGTGCCCCACGTCCCCCACACCTGCACGGCCACCGGAACGAGCACGGCACTCGAGAAGAACGCAACCATCGCGGACAGCGCCGACACGAGCACGAACAGCACCGCGCCCAGTGTCGGCCGCGATTGCATGAGCGGTGTGGCACGATCGGTGAGCGACACCAGCAGCCCATGCAGCGAATCGGCGCTCGCGATCAGCACGAGCACCAACACCGCGACCGCGAGCAGCGTGAGTCGTCGCCAGGGCGACTCATCACCATCGCGATCGTGGGGCCTCGGGCTCGCGGCAACCATCACGGCCGCAGCGTGTCCGCCAGCAGCCGTCGCAGCGCAGGCCTGAGTGTGAGCGGACCGATGGGCCCAACGACCGAGTGCCGCACGATGCCGTCGCGGTCGAGCAGCAGACTGGTGGGATAACCACGCACACCACCAAATGCGGCGACCGTACGATCATCGACGATGGCCACCGGGTAGGTGATCTCCCGTTCTGCCAGAAACGCGTCCACGTCGGCGGCCGGTCCGCGATCCACCGACAGACCGAGCACGACCACGCTGTCGGCGGCATACGCATCGGCGAGCTGCTGCAGCGCCGGCATTTCCACGCGACAGGGCGCACACCACGTCGCCCAGACATTCACCAACACCACGCGCCCCCGCAGACTGTCTGCCGTGAGCACCCGCCCGTCCCGGGTCTGCACCGCATACGTTGGCTGACGCGCCGCGCGCTCCGAGACTCCCACGAGCGCTCCGACGTGCGGCAGCAAGCGTGGCGCGGACCACGCGAGAATCGCCGCCAGCAGCACGTTCGACCACGTGAGCCAGCGACGCCAGCCGCGCGGGGAGGCGGGGGGCGATGTCTCGGGCGGCCTGTCACCCATGGCGCACTTTCGGTGTACGGACGAACATGCTGCAAGAAGTCCACGAACGGATCGCAGCGCCAGCCCCGACGCATCCGGCGGCGGGACGACCGACACACTACTTTTCCCGCGATCATGCCGACTCTTTCACGCCGCTTCCGACTCCGCGCCTCGATTCGTCGCCTCGCGACCTTCGCCGCGCTTGGCGTCACGCTGACCGCCGCGCCCGCCGCCGCCCAGACCCTTGGCGGCGCTGCCGAGTTGCCCCCGGTCCCGTACAGCCGCATCGTCTCCATCAACCCGCTGCTGCTGGTCTTCCTTGGCAACATCAGCGCCGATTTCGAGCAGCGTGTGGCGCCCAGCGTCTCGCTTGGCCTCTCCGTTGCCTCCTTCGACCTCAGCAAGGCCAACTACCTCACGGTCGAAGGGCGGGCACGCTACTACCTCAGCGGCCGCGCCTTTGACGGTGTCGCCGTATCCGCGTCCCTGGGCGTCGTGTCCATGAGCGCCGACGAAACGGACGAAACGAGCACGGCCATGTCGATCGGCTTTGGCGCCGAACGCCAGTGGCTCGTGGGACCCGAGGAGCGCCTCTCCCTCGTGGCCGGTCTCGGCGCGTCGCGATTGTTCTTCACCACCGAGAGCGACACCTTCCGAACGATTCTGCCAAGCCTGCGCTTGGCCATCGGCTGGGGCTTCTGATCGCGTGGCCGTCGCTCAGCTCCTCTGTGCTGCACTTGCGGGAGCCCCTGCGACGGCCACTCCTCCCCCACCTGGCCCGGTATTCGACGGACGCTGTGGCCACACCACCGTCATCACCCCGCGCCTCGAGGCAACCGTCACGGTAGACGGACTGCTCGACGACCCCGCCTGGCGTGACGCCGCCGTGCTCACCGGATTCTCGCAGTACTTCCCCAACGACGGCGTCGCTGCCGCCGACAGCACGGAAGTGCGCATCTGGTATTCGCCCACCGCGCTGCACATTGCGGTGCGCGCGTTTGCGCCGAGCGGCTCCGTGCGCGCGACGTTGGCCGATCGCGACCGCATCGCGCAGGACGACAATATTCAGTTCTTCCTCGGCACCTACAACGACGGTCGGCAGGCGCTCGTCTTTGGGGTGAATCCGTTCGGCATCCAGTCCGACGGCGTGCTCACGGAGACCGGTGCAGCCACCGGCGGCGGCTTCGGCGGTGGTACCCCCCGCTCCCGCGAGACGGCGGACCTCGCGCCCGACTATGTGTGGCAGAGCAAGGGGCGCCTCACCGAACAGGGGTACGACGTCGAAATCGCAATTCCGTTCAAGAGTCTGCGCTATCGCGCCGGCGATGAACAGCAGTGGCAACTGCATGTGGTGCGCACCGTACAGGCCACCGGACATGAACAGAGTTGGGTGCCGGCGTCGCGCGCGCGGGCCAGCTTTCTCGCACAAGCCGGCATGCTCACCGGCCTGCGCGAACTGCGTCGCGGACTCACGGTCGACCTCATTCCCACCGTCACCGCCAACGCGTTCGGCAGTCGGGCGCCCGATGGGAACGCGTGGAACTACGCCAGCGCGCGCCCCGACATCGGCGGCAGCGCCCGCTGGGGCATCACCAGCAACCTCACACTCGCCGGCACTGCCAACCCCGACTTCTCGCAGGTGGAGGCCGACGCCACGCAGTTCGCGTACGACCCGCGCGTTGCGATCTTCTTTGCCGAACGTCGGCCGTTCTTTCTGGAGAGTCAGGAGCAATTCACGGCGCCCAATCGACTCATCTACACGCGCCGCATCGTGCAGCCCATGGCGGCCACCAAGCTGACCGGGAAGCACGGTGGCTTCGACATCGGCGTGCTCTCCGCCATCGACAGTCGCGAGGCGTCAGCAACCGGTCGCGAGTCGCCGTTCTTCAACATCGTGCGCCTGCAGCGCGACGTCGCCAGCAACAGTCGCATGGGCGTGGTCTACACCGACAAGATCGACGGCAATCGGTGGAATCGGGTGCTCGGCGTGGATGGTCGGTTCGCCCGAGGCATGTTCAGTGCACAGGGACAGGTGGCCGGCAGCTTCACCGGCGACGATGGCGCCACCGAACGCGCTCCACTGTGGGACCTCTCGGCCAACGTCACGAGCCAGCGCTTCTACGCGCGCTACGCCTTCAATGGCATCAGCCCCGACTTCGACGCCCAAGCCGGATTCATTGCCCGCCCCGGCATCTCCAACCTGCAGGCCACGCACCGCTACACCCGCTTCGGCGCCCCGGGCGCGCTCGTCGAAGCATTCGTGCCCGAGGTGTACATGCTGGGCCGTTGGCAGTACACCGACATCGTGCGCCGCCAGAGTGCGCAGGACATACAACTGCATCTGCGCAGCAACACACGCTTCCGTGGCGGTTGGCAGTTCGGCGGGCAGCTGCTGCTCGAACAGTTCGGCTACGATCCATCGCTCTACACCAACTATCGATTGCTGGTCCCCCGAAACGACGGCGGTGTGGACACCACACGCTACGCCGGCACGCCGCGCCTGCCGAATGTTGACTGGGTGATGTCGGTGGGCACACCGGAGTTCCGCCGCTTCTCATTCAACGGGGTGGCCATTCTTGGCCGCGACGAGAACTTCCCCGAGTGGAGTTCGGCACGCATCGGCAATCTGTCCGGCACACTCAACCTCCGACCGACCGAACAGCTACGACTCGGCCTCACCTTCAATCAGGACGAGTTCAAGCGGTGGAGTGATGGCACGCGCGTACAGCTGCGCAACACCAAGCGACTACGCGCCGAGTATCAGATCACGCGCATCACCTTCGTGCGCGTCATCGCCGAGCACACGGTACTCGAACAGGATGACCTGCGCGACGACACGCGCACGGAGCTGCCGGTGTATCTCGCGTCGAGCGACGGATCGCTGCGCCCCGCGACCGCATTCCAGCGACAGACGGCTCGCATTGACGTACTCCTGTCATGGCTGCCAACGCCGGGCACAGTGCTGTACGCCGGCTACGGCGATCTGCTGCGTGCCGATCAGCCGCTCGGCCCCGACCGGTTGCGCCGCACGAGCGACGTATTCTTCACCAAACTGAGCTGGCTCTTTCGCCTGCAGTAGGTCACTCGGCCGCGCGACACATCACGATTGCACGACAATCAGGTCACGCGCAGCATCACCAGGTGGGACGAGTTGAGCCCTGAACCGTGACGTATCGGCGACGAGATCCGGGACGCGTCGTGGCACGACACACGCATTCTCCGTGCATGCCGCTCGGGGTACCCTTCCGCGTGCGGTGTCACCCACGGACGGATCGGCTCCCATGGTGCCTCTGCTCGCTCGGCTCGACTCGCACGATCGTGCGCTGTACCAGTGGCTGTTGCTCGCGCAAAACGCGCGCCTGCACTCACGCCTCTGGTGGACGGGACTGACGCACCTCGGTGGCGCCACGATCGCGATTCTCCTGGTGCTGATCCCGCTCTTCACCGCGCAGGGGGCGTGGCATGACGGCGCCGTGCTCGCGGCGTGGACGCTGCTGCTGTCACATCTGCTTGTGCAAGTCGCCAAGCGGCACACCACGCGTCCGCGTCCCGCCGTTCGCGAAGGATTGCACTGGCATGTGGCGGCCCCGGACGAGTTTTCGTTTCCGTCGGGCCATTCATGCGCTGCGATGTCGGTAGCCTTCGCCTACAGTCTCGCCGTGCCATCGGTCGCCATGCCGATGCTCGTACTCGCCGTGCTCGTGGGCTTCAGTCGCGTGCGACTCGGGGTCCACTACCCGGGCGACGTGATCGCTGGCCAGGCGCTGGCCATGGGCACCGGATTGCTGGTGCTGGCATGCCGCTGACGGCCACACCGCACGACGCCTCGGTTCGCACGCGACCGCTCGACACGCCACTGCAACGACTCGCTCTCTTCACCGACACCTGGGTCCCGCAAGTCAACGGCGTGGCCCGCACGCTCGACCGGTTGGTCACGGAATGCCACGCCCGTGGCATCGAGACCATGGTCATCACACCGGAAGACGCCGACGCCGGTGACACGACACCGGGCGTGACGCGCTGGCCGAGCCGCGCCTTCTGGGCCTATCCGCAGCTGCGCATGTCCACCCCCTCCCCGAGTCGCGCGGTTCGACTGCTCGAGCAGTTTCGTCCGTCGCTCGTGCACCTCGCGACGCCATTCGGTGTGGGGCTCTCCGGTCGTCGCGCGGCGCGCTCACTCGGCTTGCCGCTCGTGACGTCGTATCACACGCACTTCACGGCCTACCTGCGTCACTATCGCCTGCAGGCCCTCGACACCATCTCGTGGCCATCGCTGCGCTGGTTCCACAATGGCGGGCGGCACACGTACGCCCCCACGCGCATCGTAGCCAACGAACTCACCGAGCGCGGATTCCACGGCGTGCGCGTGTGGGGACGTGGCATCGACACCACGCGGTTCTCGCCGTCCCACCGCTCCGAGGCGCTGCGCGCGTCCCTCGGCTGCGGGCCCGACACCTGTCTCGTGGCCTATGTGGGGCGTCTCGCGCCTGAGAAGGGCATCGACACCGCCATCGCCGCCATGGCGCCGTTGCTGGCGGCCGAGCCGTCGCGCGTGCGCTTCCTCGTCGTCGGTGACGGACCCGCGGAGACGCGACTGCGGGCCGAGGCCCCCGAAGGCGTGGTCTTCGCCGGACGGCGCGAGGGCGCCGCGCTCGCGGAAGCCTACGCCTCGGCTGACGTGTTCCTCTTTCCGTCCACCACGGAGACCTTCGGGAACGTGGTGCTCGAAGCCATGGCCTCGGGGCTCGCCGTCGTGTCGCATCACGACGGCCCAACCACCGAGTTTGCCCACACGGGCACCGCGATGCCCGTGGACGTGCAATCACCGAGCGCGATCACGTCGGCCGTTCGCACGCTGCTCGACGATCCGTCGCTGCGCGCGCGCCTTGCAAACGCGGGCCGCGCCGAAGCCCTGCGTCGTGGCTGGTCGAGTGTATGGGACACGCTGTTCGACGACTACCGCTCGGCGCTGCGGCAGTGAGCACCGGCATGCAGATCACAGTCGTTGGCGCCGGGTATGTGGGCCTCTCCAACGCGGTGCTGCTCGCACAGCGGCACCACGTCGTGGCGCT
>JAABRL010000018.1:73423-76462 GCA_011390935.1 Gemmatimonas sp. | reverse complement strand
GTCTTGTCCCGATAGAAATCGTTGGAATTCAGTCCGAGGCGCGCGCGATATCGGAAACGGATCCGATTGCTGTAGCGATACGCGTCCTGTCCCGGTCGCTCCTGCCACCGCAACTCGTAGCGATACCGCCACGTGTGCATGAGGCGCCCGTTCAGCTGCTTATGGTGATGAAAGAACTGGAACGTGGTGCGCAGCTCGTGATACGGATCGCGATCGCGGTCCTCCGGCACGCCTACGTACTCTGTGGTGTTCATGTAGCCGATCGGCGAGATCGAGAGTCGCGCCATGGGCGAAAAGTTGTAGTGCACCCACGGCCGCACGCTCTCGCGCATGGGACTTTGCACGATGCTGCCGCGTCCGAGCTCATTCTTGCGACGCAGAATGCCGTCGAGCCCCCAGCCCCAGGGCCCCCGGTCCTGAAAGTCGTTGATCTCCAGCTTCGACCACAGCGACTGTGTGTTGAAAACTTCCTTGCGCGCCTGCGCGCGCAGCGGCGTGGCGATGGTCATGATGGGCAGGCACAGCAGGACGGCGACGCGAAGGCGTCGGAGCGGGTGTGTCAGCATGGACCACGATTGTGGGAACACGAGCCGGTCAGGCACGCAGTCAGGCGGCGCAGGTGCAGCGTGCGCGGCGAGTGGACGGCGGATGCTACACCGGAATCTCTCGCAAGGCGAAAGACAACGCAGGTTTCGTGACACGGATCACCGGATTCGACCATCCGTGGCCACGCACGAGCCCTCCGTCCGCCAACGACACGCCCGGAATGCCCGCGGGCGGTCGGGAGTGGCGTATTGGGTGGCGGGTCCCATATTGGCGAAGGCTCTCCTCCGCTCCCACCGAGGCCTCCACATGCCCGCCGTCGGCCGCCGCCGGCGGCCTCCTTCCGCTCTGTGTCCTGCACATGCCCAGCTCTTCTGCCGCCCGCGCAGCCGTCGCACTCGCCGTTCTGCTGCTGACGCCCTCCGCAGGTCGCGCCCAGTCGCCGTCCCTCACCGCTGCTGATTCCGCGCTGGTGGGACGCGTCCTGCTCGCAGAGGACGCGCACCGCGCTGATGACGCGGCGCTCGCGGAGGGACTGCAGCACCGCGATCCACGCGTGCGACAGCTGGCCGCCCGGGCCCAGGCGCGCATCGCCGATCCAGCGTTCGGCCTGCGCGATTCACTCCCCGGGGCAGAGCCGCTACCGGCCCCGCCCACCTACACCGACCCCGCGTGGCGACTCCGGCTGCGCGGCCTCACGGCGCAGCGCGCCAACTGCGCCGCCCTCGCCGGCGCGTTGCGCGATGACTCGTGGCCCGTGCGACTGCGGGCGGCCGATCTGCTCGCCGCGCCGTGCGCCGGCACACCCACCGTGGTCGCCACGCTGCAGCAGTGGGTGGATGCGCTGCCGCGCAATACCACGCGCCGACAGACGGGCGGCGTGTCCTGGCACGGCGCGGCACACGCGATCGTTGCGCTCGCGCGCCTCACCCCCAATGACACACGCTCGCGCATGCGGCGTCTCGCCACGCACCCGTCGGCACCGCTGCGCGCGTACGTCGTGCGTGCGGCGGCGCAACTTGGCGACACCGCGCAGTTGCTCGCGTTCGTGACCGACGCCGACGCGAATGTGCGCGCCAACGCCATCGAGGCGCTCGGACGCCTGACCGGTCGCGCCAACGATGCACTCTACGCCTCGCTCGTGTCCTCGGACACCGCGCCGCAGGTGGTGCGTGCCGCAGCCGTCGCCCTCGCCGGCACCGAGCGCGCCGACCTGCAGCGGAGCGCAGGCGAGGCGTACGATCAGCGCTGGAAGCACCACACCGTGGACTCGGAGCGCGACGTGCGGCAGGCGTTGCTCAAGGCTGCCGGTCGCGACCCGGCGGAGGAAGCCGATCTGCGACACGCGCGCACACTGGCGCCGGCGACCCTCGAACGCGCGATCGCGCTCGCGCTCGGCGCCGAGGTGCGCGTGCGTGTGACCATGGATGATGCGTACGGCGGCGGCACCTTTCTCGTGCGCCTGCGTGGCGATGTCGCGCCGCTGATGGGGGCACGCATAGCCGATCTCGTGGACGCCGGATACTACGATGGACTGACCTGGCACCGCGTGGAACACGACTTCGTGATTCAGGGCGGCAGTCCCAGCGGAAATGAATACGATGGCTGGCACACGTTTCTGCGCGATGAACTCGGCACGGTCTCCCATCTGCGCGGAACCGTGGGCATGAGCACGCGTGGACACGATACCGGCGACGCGCAGTGGTTCGTGAATCTGCGCGACAATCAGCGCCTCGATCGCGACTACACGGTCTTCGCTGAAGTCATCGACGGCATCGACGTGATCGATGGCATCCTCGAAGGTGATCGTATGGCCCGCATGCGTGTCGAGGGGCGCTGATGCAGCGCCTCATGTATCGACGCACCGCGCGTATCGGCGCTGCACTGGCGGGAGCTGCGGCCATGCTGGGGTGCGGCGGCGAACCGCGCGAGCCGCGGGGCGAGGTGGTCGAAGCGGTGGCTGGCCCGATGATCCCCGGTCCCGCCGCCGAGCCGATGCGCAGCCCCGATCAGTTCCATGTGCGCTTCGAGACGAGCAAGGGGCCGTTCACTGTCGCGGTGACCCGCGCGAACGCGCCACACGGCGTGGATCGACTCCATGAGCTCGTCACGATCGGCTACTTCTCGGGCGTGCGCTTCTTTCGCATGATGCCGGGCTTCATCGTGCAGTTCGGCATTCACGGGGATCCGGCGGTGAACGCCGCCTGGTCGAAGGCCACGATTCCCGACGATCCGCGTCGTGTGCCGAACGCCCGAGGCACGCTCACCTTCGCCGCCGCGGGTCCGAACACGCGCGCCACGCAGCTGTTCGTCAGCACCGGCAACAATGAACGAGCGCTCGATGGACAGCGGGTGTTCGCACCACTGGGTCGGGTGGTGGACGGGATGGCCGCAGTGGATTCGCTCTACAGCGAATACCGGGAAGAGCCGAATCCCTCGCGCATCCTTCGGCAGGGCAACGCGTATCTGCAGCGCTGGTTTCCGGGACTCGATTCA
>JAABRL010000018.1:72074-73257 GCA_011390935.1 Gemmatimonas sp. | reverse complement strand
GTACTTGCCCGATGCGGGGCAGTTGGCGCCCCCGCCGCGTCCGATCACGGCCGTGACGCTGGGCGCGGGTGCACGCGGGCACGTATATGGCAGCTTTGCGCTCGCCTACCCCGAGCACCTGCGCATTGTCGGCGTCGCCGAGCCCGATGCGGCGCGCCGTGCACGCTATGCGGCGTTGCACGGCGTGGCACCGGAACATACGATGGTGAGTTGGGAGGAGCTGCTGGCGCGCCCGCGCATGGCCGATGCGGTCATTGTGAGCACGCCCGATCATCTGCATGTGCAGCCGTGCCTCGCGGCGCTGGCGGCGGGCTACGACGTGTTGCTCGAAAAGCCGATCGCCCCGACGGAAGCGGAATGTCGCACTGTACTCGCGGCCGCTGCAGCAACCGATCGCATTGTCGCCGTGTGCCACGTGCTGCGCTATGCACCGTATTTCGTGCGCATGCGGGCGCTGATCCGCTCGGGTGCGATCGGGCGACTGATCAGCATTCAGCACATGGAGCCGATCGGTCATGTGCATATGGCGCACTCGTACGTGCGCGGCAACTGGCGGCGCGCCGATCTGACCAGTCCGATCATTCTTGCGAAGTCCAGCCACGATCTCGACATTCTGCGCTGGCTCACCGATCGTCCCACGCGGCAGGTACAGGCGTTCGGTGCCCGCTCGTGGTTCCGGGCCGCCAACGCGCCGGCCGGCAGTACGGAGCGGTGCACGGGTGGCTGCGCCGTAGAGCCCACGTGTCCGTACTCGGCCCGTCGCATCTACCATGAGCAGCGGCAGCGACTCTACGTATTTCCGCTGGCCGACGAGGAACCCGCGCGCGGCGAGGACATCCTGCGCGCACTCGAGACCACCGACTACGGACGGTGTGTGTATCGCATGGACAACGACCAGTGTGATCATTACACCGTGAACCTGCGCTACGAGGACGACATCACGGCCACCTTCAGCATGGACGCGTTCACCCCCATGTCGGGGCGACGCACGCGTGTGATGGGATCGCACGGGTATCTCGACGGTGACATGCAGCACCTCGAAGCGCACGACTTCCGCACCGGCGCGATCACGACCTGGGTGAGTGATGTGGTCGAACCCACCGACGATGCCCAGTCGGGACATGGCGGCGGCGACTGGCGCATGGTGGCCGATTTCGTGCAGGCCGTCGCGCATCGCGATCCC
>JAABRL010000018.1:56710-71738 GCA_011390935.1 Gemmatimonas sp. | reverse complement strand
GTTTGCGTTCCTGCGCTCCACACTCGCAACGGCGGCCGTGCTGGCCGTGCTGGCACCCACCGCGGCGCGTGCACAAACCACGTTCACCAGCTTCACCGATTTTCTGGCAGCGGTCGGGCCGTACGGCGTGGACAGCTTCGATGATCTGACCGACTCCGAACCGATCGAAGGACCGCTCGATCGCCAAGCCGGCAGCTACAACTACTCCGTTGCGGCGAACGGCTCCGGCAGCCCCCTGTTCTTTCCGTTGGCGAACCCCGACAACGGCGGTGACACGTGGCTCTCCACGGAGGATGCGGATGCCAGCATGACGTTCACCGGTTTCGGGTCCGAGGTGCGAGCGGTGGGTGGCCGCTTCTTCGCCACCGATCTGGATGGGTTCCTGAGTGGCACGGATCTGATCTTCATCGCCGAAGATTCGGAGGACAACATTGTGGAACGCATGCTGTCGTCGCAAAGCACGGATGCGTTCTTCGGAGTGCTGTTCGACAACCCGATCCTGTCGCTGCGCATCGTCGCGGTCAATGAACCGATGGGAGACCCGTTCTTTGCAACGGCGAACGATCTGGTGCTCGCGGAAGCGCCAGTGGTTGCGCCCGTACCGGAACCGTCGACGCTCCTGCTCGTGGCTGTGCCGTTGCTGCTGCTGGCAGCACGCCGGCAGCGGCGCGACGCGTAGCCGCGCCGGACGTGGCGGAGCGAGAGGCCCCCGGTGCACGTCGCATCGGGGGCCTGTGGTGCGCCGTGCAGCGAGCGCCTCGGAACCCGGTGGCGCGGTGCGGTGTAGCGCGGTCAGCTACGCAGTTCGTGCCCCCCGCCGCCTCGCCCTCCATGCGCCTGCTCCCGCCCCTCGCACCACGCCGATCGGTGTTGGTCACGCTGCTGCTCGCACTCGGTGGGTGTCTGGGCGATGTGAGTGAACCCGACCTCGCGCCGCCTGCGCGCACCCTCAATGCGCCGCTCGGATGGCAGCAGGCCGGCACCGCGGGCACCGCCGAATTCTCGCGGCCGTATGTCGTCGGCGTCGACTATTCCACGCCGCGGCGCGGCGGCGCGGCCGCGTACGTGGCGCAGACCCGACCGGTGACCTCGAGCGAGTTCGGCGGCTTGAGCCAGAGCGTGTCCGCGATTCCGTATCGCGGGTTACGGGTGCGGTGGCGCATGTGGCTGCGCCCGATTCAGGTGACCGGGTGGGCGGGCGCCTGGCTTCGGGTCGACGGATTCGGTCGCATTCTCGCCTTCGACAACATGGCCACCCGCGCCGTACGTGGCACGGCGGACTGGACCGAAGCCGAGGTGGTCGTCGACATCCCCGACAGCGCGATGGTGCTGACGGTCGGCACGCTCCTGACCGGCGCCGGCGAGCTGCTGATCGATGACGCCGCGCTCGAAATCGTCGGCGCAGACGTGCCCGTGACGGATCAGCTCGCGGGCGTTGCGCCATCAGATCGACCAGCGGCACCGGCCGTCGGTATCCCCTCCGCCACGGTGCTCGTCAATCTCGATTTCGAGGGCTCCAGCACGACGACCACCAACGCCTCGGCCATGGCATGGCTCGCACGCACGACCTCACCCTTCCGGACGGCGGAGCCCGGCGGTGACGACACGGACCTCGCCCCACTCGGCACGATGCTCGACGCAGCTCGACTCGTGGCGCTGGGTGAATCCACCCACGGAACGCGCGAGTTCTTTCAGCTGAAGCATCGCGTGTTCGAGTACCTCGTACGCCACAAGGGATTCACGCACTTCGCCATCGAAGGGTCGTGGGCCGAGGCGAACGAGATCGATCACTATGTGCGCACGGGAGAGGGCGATGCGCGGCGGCTGCTCTCCCGTCTCGGCTTCTGGACGTGGAACACCGAAGAGGTGCTCGCACTGATCGAATGGATGCGCGCGTGGAATACCACCGCGTCGCCGTCGCAGCAGGTCCGCTTTCTCGGGTTCGACATGCAGTTCGCCTCGCTGCCGGCCGATACGGTGGACGCGTTCGTCACACGCGCGATGCCGACGTCCGCCGACTCGGTGCGCGCGTGGTTGGAGTGCCTGCGTCCATTCCGCCGCATCGACGGCAGCACACCGCGTCCCATGACTGAGTATCTCGCACTCGGCGCCGCCGCGCGCACGGCCTGCCGAGCCGATCTCGCCAGGATCGCTGCATTGCTCGAGACATACAGCGGCACGGAATCGGCGGCCAACGTGCAACAGAGTGCGCGCGTGCTGCAGCAGTGGGAACGCGTGGCGTCGGCGACCAGCACGCGCGTCACTGTGGAGCGCGGCTTGGCGATGGCCGACAACGTCTCATGGCTGCGATCACAGACACCATCCGGTGCCGGCATCATGCTCTGGGCTCACAATGGCCACGTGAGCACGCGCGCGCCGTGGATGGGCAATCACCTGCGCGAACGCTATGGTGACGACTATCGCGCCGTGGGGCTGCTCTTCGGTTCGGGGAGCTTCACGGCGCAGGCCATTCCGATTGGCACGGGGCTTCGCACCTTCAGCGCGACGATCACACCACCCGGCTCAATGGAGGCGGCGTTCCGGCAGGTGGGCGGCTCGCATCTCCTGTTCGACGCCCGGCAGCTCAGGCAACCCGGCAACGCCGATGGCATCCCCTTTCGCGGCCCGGTGACGCTGCGATACATCGGCTCGGCCTACAATCCCTCGGCCGAACTCACGAACTTCGGGGTGCGACAGCTGCCCGATCACTACGACCATCTGCTCTTCATTCGCGAGACCACGGCGAGCAGAACACTTCCGTTCGTGAACTGAAGCGCGACACACGACGATCGGGGGGCCGCCCGATCGCCAGCGAAAGCGTGGCCCGGGGAGTACTCTAGGGAGTACGCCTCCCCACGCCGACCATATCGGCGTCCCGCCCCAACAGAGGACCCCGATGTCTCCCAAGGCCAACCGCAGAGACTTTCTGAAAACGGGTGCTGCCGCAGCGCTCGTGGTGGCCGTGCCGCGGCTTGCCGTCGCGTCACCGCAGTTACCCGCACGATGGGCCGAGCCGCTCGCCGACGATCTCATGGCCGATGCGCTCGCCGCCGCGCGTGATGCCGGCGCCACCTACGCCGACGTGCGTATCGGGCGCTATCGCAGCCAGAACATCAACACGCGCGAGCGTCAGATCACCGGCGTCTCCGACGGCGAGTCGTATGGCATGGGCGTGCGCACGCTGGTGAACGGCGCGTGGGGCTTTGCCGCCACCAGCGTGCTCACGACCGATGGCGTAGCCAAGGTCGCTCGCGAAGCCGCCCGACTCTCCCGCGCCGCCAGCGGTGCGCAGAAGCGCCCCGTAGAGCTCGCGCCCGCACCCGTGGTCACCGGCACCTGGCAGACGCCCATCACGATCGACCCGCTCGAAGTGGCCATCGAGGACAAGGTGGCCCTGCTCTTCGCGGCCAACGAAGCGGCGCTTAAGGTGAATGGCATCCGCTTCGTGAACTCCGGGCTGCAGCTGCTGCGCGAGATCAAGGAGTACGCCAACTCAGAGGGCTCGCGCACCTCGCAGACGTTTTATCGCGTCGGCCCCTCATTCTCGGCTACTGCGGTCGGCAACGCCGGCTTTCAGCAGTACGGCGAAGAGCTCTCGCCGCGCGGCGCGGGGTGGGAGTACGTCACGTCACTCGATCTGCCCGGCAACGCGGCGCAGTGGGCCGAGTTCGCGGTGGAGAAGCTCGGCGCACGTTCGGTCGATCCGGGGCGCTACGACCTGATCATCACGCCGCAGAATCTCTGGCTCACCATTCACGAGTCCATCGGCCACCCCACCGAACTCGATCGCGCCATGGGCTACGAGGCCAACTACGCCGGTACCAGCTTCATCGCACCGCCCGAAGCGCACATCGGCAAGCTCAAGTACGGCCTGCCCCTCATGAACGTGCGCGGTGATCGCACGCAGGAAGGTTCACTCGGCCGCTGCGCGTGGGATGACGAAGGCGTGGCCGCCGATTCGTGGCCCATCATCGAGAAGGGCATGTTCGTGGACTACCAGACCACGCGCGAGCAGGCGCTCTGGATCAGCAAGCTCACCGGCGTGAATCGTTCGCACGGCTGTTCGTTCGCCGACTCGTGGAGTTCGGTGCAGTTCCAGCGCATGCCCAACATCTCGCTCATGCCGGGCGAGCAGGACATCGACCTCGACGACATCATCGCGGCCACCGATCGCGGCATCGTGATCAAGAATCGCGGATCGTGGTCCATCGATCATCAGCGCTACAACTTCCAGTTCTCGGGGCAGGCGTACTACGAAGTGCGCGGCGGCAAGATCACCGGCATGCTCAAGGACGTGGCCTACCAGTCCAACACGCCGGTATTCTGGAACTCCATGGACATGATCGGCGGCGAGCGCTCGTACTGGCTGGGCGGGTCGTTCAGCGACGGCAAGGGACAACCTGGCCAATCCAACTCGGTTAGCCACGGCTGTCCGCCGGCGCGCTTCCGCGGCGTGAACGTGGTGAACACCGGAGGCGAAGTCTGATGTCACACGCTCCCAAGTCTCTCTACCGCCGAAACGCCGAGTATCTCTCGCGCGACGACGCCAAGGCGCTCGCCGATCGTGTGCTCGGGTTTGCAAAGGCCGATGAAACGCGCGTGAACATCAACAGCGGCTGGAACGGCAACACTCGTTTTGCCGGCAACGAGATCACCACGAGTGGTGGCATCACCGATACCACAGTCACCGTCACCTCCACCATCGGTCGTCGTCGCGCGTCGGCCGAAACGAATGTGCTCGACGATGCGAGTCTCAAGCGCACGGTGGAATTCGCCGAGTCGCTCGCCCGGCTGAGCCCCGAAAATCCGGAGTTCATTCCGGAGCTCGGCCCGCAGGACTACGCGCAGGTGAACAGCTTCTTCGAGGCCACGGCGAATCTCGATCCCGAAGTGCGTGCGCGGGCCACGAAGCAGGCGATCGACGCGGCCGAGAGCGCAGGGCGGTCGGTGGGCACCATCTTCGTGGCCGGCTTCCTGCAGGCCAACGCCACGGCGCGTGTTGTGGCCACCAGCCGCGGCCTGTTCGCCTATCACCGCGACACCGACGTCGGGCTCGGCATCACCGCGCGTACACCCGATGCCACCGGCTCCGGTTGGGCGAATCGTGGCGCGCGCGACTGGGGCGTGATCGACGCCGCCGCACTCGGGCGTGTCGCTGCAGAAAAGGCGGTGGCGAGCCAGAAGCCCACGGCGATCGAGCCGGGATTTTACAACGTGGTGCTCGAGCCGGCTGCGGTGGGTGACATCATGGGTCGCCTCGTGGGCACGTTCAACGCGCGCGCCAACGACGAAGGGCGTGGCACCTTCAGCAAGCCCGGTGGTGGCACCAAGCTCGGCGAGAAGATCGCCGACTCGCGCGTCACCATGTACACCGATCCCACCGACCCCGAACTGCTCGCGGCGCCGTTCGCGCCCGACGGGACACCGGTGCGTCGCGTGACATTCATCGAGAACGGCATCCTGAAGGAGTTCTCGTACGATCGCTACTGGGCGCAGAAGCAGGGCAAGACGCCCACCGGTGGTGGTGGCGGCGGGGGCGGCGGTGGAGGCGGCGGCGGTGGCGTGAAGTTCATGGGTGGCACCAAGAGCACCGCCGATCTGATCGCCGACACGGAGCGTGGCATTCTGGTGACGCACTTCTTCTACATCAACGCGGTGGATGCGCGCACGGTGATGTTGAGTGGGCTCACGCGTGATGGCACGTTCCTCATCGAGAACGGCAAGGTCACGCGCGCGCTCAAGAACTTCCGCTGGATGGAGAGCCCGCTGATCCTGCTCAACAAGATTCAGGAGCTTGGTCGTGCCGAGCCGATCGGCTCTGGGCGCGTGATGCCGTCGATGCGCGCGTCGGACTTCAACTTCGCGAGTCTTTCGGACGCGGTGTAGGCGCGTCCCGTCTCCGAGTGCGTCGCCTCGCGGTATTCGTGCGCGAGGCGACGCACAGGAGGAAGGGAGGGTACGGCGGAGCACGCGGCGCCTCTGAACTCGCGGTCGACTAGCGCGACACCGAGAAAGCTGCGGTGGTAACGGTTCCCGGCGTCGTCTCGAGACTTTCGGTGTACACGTCGACCGCGATTCGGTACTCGCCAGAACCTACCTCGTTTGAAAGCACCACCGGCCATTCGCGAGAGGCACCGGGCGCAACGCCGAAGTTCCGGTCGACCGTCGGATTGCTTTCCCCTTCTATGCCGACGACGCGTTGCCAGCGGTTCCCGACCCGCTGCTGCAGCTCTTGTGAGCCAGGGTCGATGAGCACCGAGAATGTTTCGTAGTTCGTGGCCACGATCCTGACCGTGTCGCGGTGCATCGACGTCGCCTGGCTCACCGCAAGCTCCAAACGGGCCACGCGTGGCTGTGGCTCGGTTGCGCACGACACGCTGAACGTCAGCATCGATGCCGCGACGAGGAAGGGGATGATACGATGAGTACGCGATGTGTCGGACATGTGGAGGTACCATCCGCACGTGTGGAGATGAATGGGAGCGCATGGCTCGAACCTGCGGTAGGCGCAGTGCGCCGTCCCCACCTGCCATCGAAAGATAATCGACTACCGTCCCAATCGCCGAGGCTCCGGGGGAGGTCCCTCGCGTGCCACGATGCACTCCTGCACGCGCGCCGCAACGTGCTCCACCACCGTGCGAAGCGCCCGTTCGCGGTTGCGCGACATGCGCCCGAAGATCAATCGTGCCGTCCCGTACGCGCCGGCCAGCACGGCCGCAAACGCGGGCGCGGCAATGAGCAATGCCCCCTGCGTCGCGCCCATCGTGATACCGAAGGTCGCGCCACCGAAGCCGAAGCCGGCACCACCGGTGATGCCACCGAAGATGCCGCCCGAAAGCTGCGACAGATCCTCGAAACCGCGAATCACCGTCCGTCCGTTTCGCACCGATACCAGCAGCTGCAGCTTGCGCTGGCTTCCGGGCGACGCGAGCGAGGTCCACGTGGCACTGCGTCCGCTGCGGCTCATGGTGCCCACATCGCCAATGCGATAGGCGATTTCGTCGGCCACCTCTTCCAGGTCGAGCTCACTCAGCTCGCCCGGCACGATCGCCTCGAACTCGAGCTTGGTGCGCGCGCCGGCCAGCGGATTGATCGGCACCGCCATCGCACCGCCGGGAACCACGAGGTCATGCACCGCCGAGTGCGCACCGGCCTGCGCCCGTTCCGCGAGCGCGCGCTCCACGTACTTGTCGTCGATGCCGGCATCAAGCGCCGCCGCTCGAACATCGGTCACGGAGTAGCCAGTGGTGCCGCTGGAGGCGAGTGCCGCATCGCGCACGAGCGCCTCGGGCGGCGGTGCGACCTGCCCCGTCATGGCCTGCAGCAGCGCCGCACGGCCCCACACGGCGTTGGCTTCGGCGGAGGAGAGCACCACGGGCGACGCGGCCGGCGCGTGCTCCGGGATCTCACGCGCGGCCGCCGTGAGTGCAACCACCAGGGCGTCGGCATGCTCGAATCGTGCGTCGCGGTCCTTGGCGAGCAACCGATCCACGATCGTCGCGAGCGCTGTCGGCACCTCGGGCGCCAGCGATCGGATTGGCGGTGCGGGTTGTGTCACATGCGCCAGCAGCACGGCCGAGGGCGTGTCGCTCTCGAAGGGGAAACGGCCCGTCAGCGCGAAGAACGCCAGGACACCCACCGCATAGAGATCGCTGCGTCCGTCGAGCGGTTCGCCGGCGACCTGTTCCGGGCTCATGTAGTGCACGGTGCCCAGTACCGTGCCGGACTGCGTGAACGCCGTCGATTCCGCGAGGCGCGCGATGCCGAAATCGGTCACCATGGCACGTCGGCCCGACGCGTCGAGCAGAATGTTCTCCGCCTTCACGTCACGATGCACCACGCCGTGCGCGTGAGCGTAGCCGAGCGCCGCCGCCACATCGCGCAGCAGTGGCACGAGCTCGGCGGGCCGGTAGGGGCCGTGTGCACGCACGTGCTGCGCCATGGACGGCCCATCGACGTAGCCCATCACGAAGAACACGATCTCGTCGAGTTCATCGGCGCGATGAATGGGGACGATCCCCGGATGGTTCAGGGCGGCCGCGGTGCGGGCCTCGCGTAGAAAGCGCTCCCGAACCGTGGCGTCGCGCATGAGGTGGTACGGCAGCGTCTTGATCGCCACCGCGCGCGCCAGCTTGAGATCGCGCGCGAGATACACGATGCCCATGCCACCGCGCCCGATCTCGCGCTCGAGCGCGTACTGCCCGTCGAGGGCACGAGCGAACGCATTGGTGTCGGGCGGCGGCGCGGTCATGCAGGAAAGGTACGTGCCGCACGGAACGATTTCACGCCTGCTCGGAGTGCTGGTGGCCCCTCGCGCAGGACGGCAGTGGTTCGTGCTCGATCGCTCCGCCCGCATGCCAGAGAGCGTGAGCGACGTCGAGACCGAACATGCCGGCGTAGCACGTCGTTGCCCGTGCGTGGCGGCGGACCCGACCGGCGCGGCGGCTTCCTTCATCACGGCGGTGCAACAGCGCACCTCACCGCGCGTAGGCCTCCAGCCATTGCAGGTCGTCCCGGTCGGTGCGGGATACATACACGAATCGCTTCGTGATGGCCACGATCAGCTTGTGCATGGGTACGCTCACCACACCGCGATGTGTCCCATCGGCGCCGAATACGTCCCACGGCTGCACCGTCGCCCCGGCGGCCGTCTCGCGGCGCACCCACACGTTATCGTCCGCATCGATCACCGGATCACCACGGAACGGCGTCTTCACGGCGGGATAGGTGAGCTTGATGCGCATGCCCGGCGGTTCAAACGCCCGATGATCGGCGTCCACCACGGGCACGGGCGCCACCGTTACCGGGGCACCACGCACGATGCGACCCGTCGTCTCAACCCATTCCACGCGGTACGGATTCGTGCGCACGATCACCAGTCGCCCGCTCGGCGCGACGGCCCATGCATCTTCGGGTGAGTACGGCATGATGCGGCGCACGGTCGCGGTGCCGGTGAAGCCCGCCTCCTTCATGCTGGGGGAGACCTCCATGCGCACCGGCATCGGATTGGGCATAAGTACCGCAGCCACGCTGTCGATCTGTCCGCTGCGCCGGTCCCAGCGCTTGAGCGCCACAAACGGTGACAACTCGTTCGCCGGCAATCCGCTGGCCTGGAAGTAGAGGCGACCGGACGCGTCGGCGCCGCGCACGAACTCCGCCCCCTGCTGCAGCGCCTCGGGAAAGCGACGCGCATCGAGCAGTTCGCCGGTTGGCGTGACGATGAGAAAGCGTCGCTGGTCGCGGTCGAGCAGCAGCGTGGAGTCGCCGCGCAGTGCGACGAGCGCCGCCGGCACGCTGAACTCGCGCGGCCCCCCGCCGGTGCGTCCGATGGTGCGCATGGTTCGCCCACCGGCGGTGACGAAGTGCACTCGACGGTCCACGATATCGGCGAGCAGCACCGCCCCGCTCGCGAGTTCACGTACCGCCGTGATGTGGGTGAACGGCTCGGCGGCGGTCCACGTGGGACGCGAGAGTGTGAGCGTGGGCGGCGTACCCTGCGCCTGCGCGTGTTGTGGTGCGAGGCACGCCGCGGTGCAAGCGAGCACGAGTGCGAGACGAGGCATGGAGCGGAGGTAGGAGGCTATGGTGACGGAGCGACTTCGTGCATCTCGACCACTGGCACGCCGTCGTCGTCCTCGCGAACGGCCCAGACGCGAGTGGCGGTGACGCGGACGAGCCGCAGGCCCGCTGCAACCCGCACGGGCGGCAGTCGCTCGCCGCTGTGCGTGAATCGCCAGAACGTCGCGAACGGTGCAGGCGGCTGCGGTTGCCGCAGCCAGTAGGTGCCGTCGTCACCTACGAAAAGTTCGGTCACCGCAGGCCACACGCGCGGTACGTACAGGGAATCACGGATCTCGTGGGGGTCGCCGGCGATGCGCTTGCCCCCGGCTCGCAGCGCGTCAGGGGGATTCGCCATGGAATCGACGATCGCGCGCACATGTGCATCGGTGACGGGAATCGCAGGTGACACGAAGCGTTGATTGAAGAGCGTATCGCCGTCGAACCCGAGCGACAGGAGTCGAATCGATTGCGTTCCGCGACCTGCGCCGAACGGATTCTCGGTACTGCCTGACGTCCCCTCATCCCGCAACACCACGACCAGCGATCGGCCGGCCGGCCCGACTCGCCACAGCGGCTCGTCGTCAAACGGCTGCCGCATGTTCAACTGGCCGAGTCGAGAACTGGCGGAAAATGGCTTACCATGCGCGTAGGCATGGATTGAGAGCCACGCTCTCGAGCGTGCGTATCGCAGCAGTTCTCGGCGTTCGCCGCCGGATTCGGCGTGCAGGATCCTCACCATGAGCGGATTGACGACACTCGGCCGATCCTCGTGCGAGACACTCGTCTCGTAGTGGCCAACGGGCGAAATGTCATCGAGCCGCATCGGCGTGGCGCCAGCACGCGTGTTCTCGCGCAGCGCACCATCGGCTGTGCTGAACGCGGTCAGTCTCGCATTCATGGGGTCGTGCACCCAGAGCGTGTCGCCGAGCACGCGCAGCCAGTGCGCGCGCCGAAATTCCGCCGGTCCGGAGCCGAGCCGACCCATGCTGCGGAGCGGAGCACCGTCGGAAGCGAAGACACGAATGCGCTGCTCGCCGTCATCGAGCACGTACACATGGCCATGCGCGTCAACGGCGACGTCGCGGATGTACGAGAAGAACCAGCCGTCGGAGGCCTGAGGGCCGTAGCGTTGCAGCAGGCGTGTGGTCACCGCGGGCTGTGCAGGATCCAGTAGCACGTCGCCATTCGACGATGTCGTGAACGACGATGAGCGCGGGGTACCCGCCTCTGCGTGCGCTGCGGGGCGGTCGACGCTTGGCGCACCGCAGCCCACGGTGACGATCAGCAGGGCGCCGAGTGGTGTCACAGTCGGAGGGCGTCGCAGACGGCGGGACGCGGGGACGGCCACGATGGCTATGTCCGCATTGTGCGGAGCGCCATCGTGGGCACGGTGAGCCCGTTTCGCGGCTTGCGCGGAAAGTCCCCCCGCAGTCCCATGCGCGATCGAAGCTCCGGATCATCGTGGGCGCGCGCGGCGAACTCGAGCACCACGGTGTACACCATGCCGAGCTCCATTTCTCCATGGGGCGGGTGCTTGACGGACGCGATCGCGCGTCGCGCATCGGCGAGTGCGTCCTTCAACGGGCCCACCGTGTTGCTCCGCCAGAACGTCGGCTCGTCCCCCCGCGCCATCCAGCGCGCCACGAGCTCGTCCTGCGCACACTGCACCTCTGCCGGCATCGTGTCGCGCAGCATCGCGATCAGCGCACGGCGCGCGCCCTGATCCTGCGTGCGCAGCTCGTGGTCCACGAGACTGGCTGCCGAATCGCCGCTGTAGCTGGCCATGGCGCCGTGCATCCACAACAGCACCGGACTCGTCTCACCCGCGGGCTCTGGGGATACCTCCCGAGCGATCGTGCCGAAGCGGTAGTGGTCCATGGCGTAGTGAAGCAGCTCCTTCCACATGGACATTCCGGTTGTAAGGTCACGAGTGCTGTTGCTTGCAGCCGCAATCGAATGATGATGAGCTTTCGGGGAGTGGTGTGCAAGCTGCGCCATGCCGAACCGCTCTGCCCGAACCCCTTGCGCCGCTGTCACCGCCGAGACGACACTATGGTCATGCCGGAAGCCGCCAGTTACCTCACGGTGGACGAAGTCCTCGCGTTCCCCGACGACGGGAATCGGTACGAACTGGTGTTCGGTGAGTTGCTGGTGAGTCCGACGCCGCGTCTGCGGCATCAGCGTGTGGTGAATCGGCTCGCCGACGCGCTGAGGCCGTACTGCGAGCGGGAGGGAGTCGTCGAGGTGTTCGCCGTGCCGGCGGATCTCTCGTGGGGCCGCACGGATGTACTCACGCAGCCCGATGTGTTCGTGCTGCCGCCGGAGTACCGCAGCGGCGCCGAGTGGACGGATGTGCGCTACGTACCACTGGTTGCCGAAGTGCTGAGCCCTTCCACCGCGCGCTACGACCGGTTCAACAAGCGGCTGGCTTATCGCGACGTGGGCGTGCCCACGTACTGGATTCTCGATGCAGACGCGCGCATCGCCGAAGTGTGGACGCCGGACGCGCTCGCGCCGCGCATTGAGCGCGAGGTACTGCGGTGGCATCCCGCGAATGTCTCAGCGCCGCTCGTGGTCGAGCTGGCGGCGCTGTTTGCGGAGTAAGGTGTCGCTATCGTGTGCGGGTGACGTGGTGCCGCCCGCCGGTGTGGCGACGGCTGAGCGGCTTGCTGAACTTCACTCAGACGTTTTCGTGGAGCTTGGGATGGATCTCGATCTGCAGCAGTTGGCGGACACGGTACTCCGGTTGCCCGACGCGGCGCGCGCAGTCCTGGCAACCCGGCTCTTGGCCAGCCTTGAGCCGGACGTACCTGCTGTGTCGGCGGTGGCCGTCGCCAGCGAGTGGGACACAGAGCTCGATCGCCGTGAGGCGCAACTAGAGAACGATCCAAGCACCGGAATCCCCGCCGCAGAAGTGTTTCGCGTACTCGAGGTGGACTTGGCCGCGCAGCGGGCCGCTCGGACTGAGGCTGTCGGCTGAGTGGAGCAGCGAGGTCGCCGGTGTTTGATCGGGCGGCGCTGGCGGAGTTCCGCGAAGCGACACGGTACTCTGCGGTACGCCTCCCGCAGTTGGGCGACGATTTCGTCGCCAAGGTTCGCCGCGCCACCGCACTCATTGCGCTTCGCCCTGACGCCGGAGCGCGGATGGCGCACGCGCGAAGACGCTGGCTGTCTCATCGGTTTCCCTACGCCGTTGTCTATCGTGTCGCGAGCGATGGAAGTGTCCGCGTGCTGGCGGTCGCACACCACTGACGTCGACCTGAATACTGGAACTCACGTGCATCGTGCACGTGCCTCCGGGAGCCTTTCGGTAGCGCGCCACGCGCTTCTCGCTGCGTCGTAGGCGCCGTCGATGCATCTCGCGTTGTCGACCGCGTCGCTTCAGCTTGACACGATGTGCTCCGCTGCATCATTCCAAAGGCGACCAAGCGATGCATGAACCGTCCGATCCGAGGCGGCTGATCACTCTCTCACAAGAAGCGAGCCAACAGGCGCGCGAGGCCAGCACACTGCTCAAGCCGTCCGTCAGACCAATCTGCGTCGTGACAGGACGAGCCCAGCCAGAGTTCTGGGGTTCCGGGGTGCTCCTTAAGCTGGCCGGTGAGCACTTCCTTGCAACCGCAGCCCACGTCATTCACGAGGTTTCCTGATGTCTCATGGCTGCCGAAGCTCGAGCGCTGGCGTACACTTCCGGGTGCGTTCCACCGAATCGACGACGCATCTGCCACATGACGCAGGTGCGCTGCCGCGCGTTCATCTTTCGCACGCACTCCAGCATGCACAATCTGACGCTAGCCCTACTGATCTTCGTCCCCTCTGCCATCACAGCTCAGCCTGAGCAAAGCGTCGCGAACACGGTGGCGGGAGCAATGTCCTGCAAGCAGCAGCGCAACTCATCCCAGATGGACTGCTCCTACAAAATCGGCGTCGGCCTGCACTTCGAGATCGCGGGCGTTGGACAGCCGGACGCAGGGGTGACCTTCTACAAGGTGGACTGGGACTCCGATTTTTATGCAACATTCGGGATGCAGCACGGCTGTGTGGTGGTCAAGCAGGGGAAGCGACGACTTGAGCGGCTTCCCCCTGGCGACGCACGAGGCATGGATATGGCGTTTGTGTCGCCGAAAAACGGCAAGGTGTACGCGTCATGGCCAGAGTGTGCGGCGGCGCGGTAACCCCTCCCCCTTACCGCCCCGCCGCCCCCGCATCGCGATCGCGCTTGTCCGGCGCGCCCGTGCGCACACCCGTGGCCGGGTCCACCGACAGCGAATGCGCCGTACCCTGCCGTCCGCCCATGCGCACCGTGTGACCCATCCCTTCCAGCGCACTCAGCACCTCCGGCGTCACACCATCAGCCTCAATGCTCAACCGGTCCGGCAACCACTGATGATGAAAGCGCGGCGCATCGACCGCCGCCTGAATCGGCATGTTGAAGTCGATCAGGTTGATGATCACCTGCAACACCGTGTTGATGATCGTGCGTCCACCCGGGCTGCCCACCACCGCGATCACGTTGCCGTCCTTGGCCACGATCGCCGGCGACATGCTCGAGAGCATGCGCTTGCCGGGACGTGCGACATTGGCCGCCGTGCCGATCAGCCCCGTGCTGTCGGTGTAGCCCGGCTTGCCGTTGAAGTCGCCCATTTCGTTGTTCATCAGGAAGCCGGCGCCCGCCACCACCGCGCCCATGCCGTAACCGGCTTCGAGCGTGTACGTCACCGACACGGCCATGCCGTTTTTGTCCACCACCGAATAGTGCGTGGTCTCGTCGCTCTCCCAATCCGCGACCAGGTCCGTCACCGCCGACACCGTGGCCCGCGTGCTGTCGATCGTGGCACGCAACTCGGCGGCGTACTCCTTGCTCGTGAGCTTCGCGACGGGCACCGTGACGAAGTCGGGATCGCCGATGTGCTGCGCGCGATCGCGGAACGCGCGACGCATGCTTTCGGCCACCAGATGCACGTGACGCGTGCCGTTGTGCCCGCCGGCCGCCAGGTCGAACCCTTCAAGGATGTTGAGCATCTCCACCATGGCAATGCCACCGGAGCTCGGCGGCGGCATCGAGATGATGTCGTAGCCGCGATACGTGCCTGTCACCGCCTCGCGTTCCGCGGCCTGATACGCCGCCAGATCGGCTTCGGTGATCAGCCCGCCACCGTTCTTCATCTCCTCGGCGATCAGGCGCGCCGTCTCGCCGGTGTAGAAGCCGTCGCGTCCGTTGTCGCGAATGCGCTCGAGTGTGCGGCCGAGGTCGGCCAGCACGAGCGTCTCGCCTTCGGCGTACGGCGTGCTGTCGTTCTTGTAGTACGCCGCCACCGACGCCGGATAGCGCCCGAGCTTGCGCAACGCACCCGAGAGCGAGTTCGCGAGACCGGTGGGAATCACGAACCCGTCACTCGCCAGCCGCACCGACGGCTCCACCAGATCGCGCCAGGCGGCCGACCCATACTTCTCGTGCGCGAGCGCG
>JAABRL010000018.1:0-56331 GCA_011390935.1 Gemmatimonas sp. | reverse complement strand
TGGTGACGGCGCCAGCGAGGACGCTCGACGCCACGCGTTGCGACGGAAAGCGCCAGGGAGTGCGGAGGGTGGTGGTCATGGGGGAGTGGGCGGGTTTACGGCGTGACCGGGCGGCGCGGTTCGAGCTTGGCGCCCCACAGGCCGGAGTTGAAATCGGTGAAGAGGATCTGCCCCTTCCATGGCATGACGTTCATCACGAACGGAGCGTTGGCGGTCAGCGCCTGTGGGTCGTACGGCTTGAATACCGCGATCTCGCGCCCCTGATCAGCGAGGTTGCCGAGCAGCTCGCCGCTCACATCGACGATGCGCACGCCGCCGTCGTAGTACGCCTGGTAGAGAATGTCGTCTTCCACGATGATGTCGTGTGCGCCGTAATCCTCGAGGTGGTAGCGCCCAACCTTCTTCGGATTCATGGGGTCGGTGAAGTCCACGATGTGCACGTACCCGCCCGACGTCTGCGCCACACCACCCGCCGAACCCAGCGTGGGGCGGTAGTTGGTGCCCTCCCACACGCGTCCTTCGCGATTCATCTCCTCGTCGCCGAGGAACAGGTACGTCTTGCCGGTGGCCTTCTGGAAGTACGGGTAGATCTCGTGTCCCGAGTTGATGCGGAACACGTTGATGAGCTTGGGCTTCTCGATCGTGCCGCCATACTTGCCGTTGCCGACATCCACCGCGACGGCGCCCACGCCGCCTTGCGCGCTGTAGGCAATACCATCGTGCACCCAGAGATCGTGAATGCGCGCGTTGGGGTGCTGGTACTCGCTCACGTACTTCGGCTTGTAAATGTCGCGCACATCGATGATGACGTACTTCTGGCCGCCGGAAATCGCAAAGAGATAGTCGTTGGTGGCGAACATGTTGTGCACGCCACCGGTAAGCTCCTCTTCGAATGACGACGCGATCACCGGGTGCGCCGGATTGGCGAGGTCGAGAATCACCACGCCGTTGCGGCGGGTCGACGCCCCCTCACGCGCCAGCACGCCGTAGCGACCATCCGGGCTCACCGTCACGTCGTTGATCGTACGCGCATCGATCTTGATGGAATCGGTGCGCACGATGTTGTTCATGTCGGTGATGTCGAAGACGAGGCCGTAGCCATCGCCGCCCCACGTGCCCACGAGCGCGTAGTCGCGTCCGTCCTTGCCCGTCCATGGCCACAGATCCGAAGTGGCCGTGGTGGTGATCGGTCCGCGGCTCGTCACCGTGAAGCGTCGACGCACATCGCGCGGCGCGACGTCGAGCACGGTGCGCGCCACCACATTGCCGGAGGTGGCCATGATCGTGAACAGCCCCGGCGCGTTGGCGGCGAAGAGGCCGTCGTCAATGATGCCGGGGCCACCAGGCGCCACCGTCGTATCATCGGGCGTATACGTGTAGCTCCACGTGATCTGCGCATCGGGCACCGCGTCGCCGCGGGTGTTGCGCGCGGTGCCCTTGAGGTGCACCACATCACCCGTCACGATCGACGTGTTCGGAATGTCGAGCGCGATGGTGGTCACCGGGTTGGCGGTCACCGTGTACCGCGTGGTCGCGGTGGTGCCCTCGGCGTCGGCAGTGATGGTCACCGCACCGGCTTTGCGCGCCGTCACGTTGCCGAAGCGGTCCACCGTGGCCACGGCGTCGTCGGAGCTGCGCCAGGTCACCTTGAGCCCCGGGCGCTCGGTGCCATCAGCGTGAAAGCCCTTGGCGGTGTGCGCGAGCATCACCCCTTCCACCAACCGACCAGATGCGGCGGCGATCTCCACGCGCGTGAGCGTGGGCCACGTGATGAGCACCGGAATCTCGAGCGTAATGGGCGGCGTGCCCGGGGGATTGCTGGCCGTGGCGTTGGCCGTGTAGGAACCGGCCTGAAACGCGCGCACTTCACCGCCGCCGAAGAACACCGCGCCACGCGGTCCGCCCACGCGCACCACGGCGTCGGGCACTTCGCGACCGGCGGCGTCGTAGGCCGTGACCTTGAACGGCTGCGTCTGGCCGGCCTGGATGGTCACCCGCGCCGGCTCGGCGACCAGCCGCGTGACCACCGCCGGCGCCTGCGCTGACGCGGTGGTGGCGGGCACGAGCGCGGAGACGGCGACGGTGGGGAGCAGGCGCAGCAGGAGGCCGAGCGTGGCACCTCGGCGTGTTCGCGGTATGTTCATGAGCGGAGACCCCGCGATCGCGGTGGCAGAGGAGAGCGGTGGGACGACGCGCAGGTTCACATCGTGGGGCCGGCCGTGCGCTGGCCGGAGTGCCGCATCATGCAGCCTGGAAAGCACGCCCGCAAGCAGATTGGCGCTCGCACGCACGTGCTCGCTGCCGTCTTGGTGGCGGGCATCGCGCTCGCGGGCAGTCTCCCGTTGCACGCACAAGCCGCTCGCACTCGCGCGACGGCGGCGGCCCCTCGCGCGACACCGCCCACGCGCACCTACTGGGTGTACGTGGGCGCCGAGTCGGCCGATGTGATGCACCGCATTCGGTTCGGGCCGAGTGGCGCGGTGGTGGAGAAGACCATTCCGGTGGGCGAGCTCGCGGCCGAAATGGAGGGGCCGCACGGTCTCGCGATTTCGCCGGACGGCCGCCATCTGCACCTCACCACGGGACACGGCTTCCCCGACGGCAAGTACTGGCGCTACGAACTCGGCCCCGACACGCTCGTGGGCCCCGGCACGCTGCTGGGCAACTTTCCCGCGTCCATCGACGTGACGCCTGACGGGCTGTACGCGTTCTCCGCGAACTTCAATCTGCACGGCGACATGGTGCCGTCCACGATGTCGGTGGTGTACACGCCCACCAACACCGAGGTCGCGCGTCCGGTCACGTGCGTGATGCCGCACGGCAGTCGCATCACCCCCGACGGGCTGTTTCACTACTCCGCGTGCATGATGGATGATCAGCTCGTGGAGATCGATACACGCACGTTCGAGGTGTCGCGTCGCTTTCTGTTGGCCAAGGGCAAGGAGGGGCCGCTCGAGAAGTCGGTGACCATGGTGGGCATGGCCATGGACGAACACGCGGCGCACGACATGCATGCGGCACATGGTGCGGCACCCAAGCCGGTGACGGCACCGGTGGATCCCGCGCAGCTGGGCGCAGCCGCACTCGGCATGAAGCACGACATGACGCCGAACACCTGCTCCCCCACGTGGGCGCAGCCGAGTGTGGATGGGCGCGTGGTGTATGTGGCGTGCAACAAGGCCGACGAGATTCTGGCCATCGATCGCGCGTCGTGGACGGTGGTCGCGCGCATGCCCACAGGGCGCGGTGTGTACAATCTCGCGACCACGCCCGATGGTTCGATGCTGGTGGCCACGCTCAAGCAAGGACATGGCATCGAGCTGTTCGATCTGAGCACGGGCACGAGCGTCGCGGTGCTGCGCACGTCCACCACGGTCGCGCATGGCGTGACGATCAGCGATGACTCGCGCTATGCGTTCGTGAGCAGCGAGGGCGTGGGCGCGGCGCCGGGCAAGGTGGACGTGGTGGACCTGCGCGCGCGGCGCGTGGTGGCCACGGTGGATGTCGCGCAGCAGGCGAGCGGGATTGCGTTCTGGAAGTCGGAGATGGTGGGGCGGTAACGCGAGTCTCAGGGCTGCGCTGTGGCGCGGAGCTCGTACACCATCACCTGCTGGGCGCCGTCGTCCGCTTCACGCACGCCGGCGATGCGATTCCCACGCACGGCCATCAGCGCGAGCCCTTCGGGCACGCGGACCCACGACATCTGTCGGCTGTTGATGTCGAACGTGAGCCAGCGCTCGCCGCCAGTGCGCGCCGGGGTTCCGGCTTCCTTGTAGCCCGACGACGAGTCGGGATATGGACGAATCCAGACACGAGAGACCCCATCACCCAGCAGCTCGGCGACCACGGGGGCGACCGACGGTACCGAGGGCAGCGCGTCGAGGGCCATGAGCGATCTGGCCTCGCGCGGTTCCATGGCGATTGCGACGTCACGATAGGCCACATAGCCCGCCCGATCCGCAGCACGGATATCTCGGGCGGTGAGTGGGATCGGAACATCTCGCCATCCGCGCGCGGCGTGCCAGATGCGCAGCGTGTCGTTGACACCCGACGTGAACACCACCGTCGAATCGAACGTGGCCCATGACGGTTCCGGCTGCCATGGTAGCGCGATCATGGCCGGCTCACCGTTCACCTCCGTGCGGAAACGCTCGAGGCCGGTGAAGGCGAGCACATCGATGGTATCTCGCGCGTTCGTCCACCGGAGAAACCATGGCTGCTGCACAAAGCCCGTCGTGTCGAACGGCAACTGACCGCGTGTGAGCCACAGCAGCTGATCGCACGCCGCATTCACGCCGACAGCATCCTGGCCATACACGGCGGTCGGATCGGGCGCCGCGATCACCTGCTGCACCGCTCCATCGCGCGAGAACACCGTCGCTCGCCGCGGCTGCCTCGCGACGAGCTGTCCGTCCGTGCAGCCGTTCACGCCGGCCAGAAAGGCCAGATCCCCCGGTCCGTCGCCCGGCCGGCCGGCCTTCGTTTGCAGATTCCCTTTCGCATCGAAGATCCGCAGCTCCTGGCCGCTGGCATCGGCCACTACGACGGCGCCATCGTCAAGCAGCGCGACACCGATCACATACCCGAGGTCGTGGCCCGGACGCTCGGCGTACACGCCGATTTCGACCAGCGCCGTGTCGGAGACGGTCATCTCCGGGATGTCGCGCTGCGGATCCGCAGCGCCGGAACGCTCGTTCGGTGCGCCTTCACAGGCACCCAACGCCAGGCACGTCAAGGCCACTCGGAGGCACCACGCGGGCGTTGCATGGGACGCACACCTTCTCGCGTGACTGGTGTCGTGCACTGCGGTCATGTAGATGGCTCCGAGCTCAAGACCATAGTTCTTCGGTGCGCCAGGCGATCTCTTCATGGCAACGGCGATCGGCTGACTGCGCGCCGTGGCGCGGGCGTGGCACATTACTTCAGTCTGCACTCTGACGCAGCGGCCGCGGAAGGGCCCGCGCCTTCGCCTTCGCGCGTGCCTGCGGAGTACACACGACTCCACGACGCCCCCAGTCCTGCGCCCTCCCGCCGCCCGTAGGGCCGGCGCCGGGGTGCGCGAGCGGCGCGTGTCTGCCGCGCAGCGGCAGTTGACGCGCCGCTCGCGTATCCCGGCGCCGGCCCCGAGCACCCACCCCCGTCGCTGCTATTTTGAGGCAGCCATGCGCGATCCGAACGACCCGCTCCCCACCCCCACCGCCGCCCGCGCGTTCCCCTGCACCCAGTGCGGGGCGTCCCTCGCGTTCGCCCCCGGCGTGGGCCGGCTCGCCTGCACCACCTGCGGCACCGTCAACGACCTCCCCACCGTCTCCGACACGGAGCGCGCGGAGGCCTTCGAAGAGCTCGACTACCGCGAGGCGCTGCAGCAGCAGGCGGGCAACGAAGGCGCAATCGAGCAGCAGATCGTCACCTGTCCGCAGTGCGGCGCACAGACAGTGTTCGACCCGCACGTGGTTGCATCGCACTGTGCGTTCTGCGCGGCGCCGCTCGTGTCGGTCACCGCGCACGCATCACGCCGCATCCGGCCGCGCGGGCTCGTGCCCTTCGTGCTCGAAGCCAAGGTGGCGCAGGAGCGCTTTCGGAAGTGGATCGAGGGGCGCTGGTTCGCCCCGAACGCGCTCAAGGACACCGTGAAGACCGCCGACGGCGTGCGCGGCGTGTACGTGCCCTGCTGGACGTTCGACGCCGAGACGGAGAGCGACTACACGGGGCAGCGCGGCATCAATCGCACGGTCACCGTGATGCAGCGCAACGCCGAGGGGCGTGAGGTGCCGGTCACACGCATTGTCACCGACTGGTACTTCGCATCGGGGCGCGTGCGCGTGGCGTTCGACGACGAAACCGTGCTCGCGTCGCATAGTGTGCCGGCGCACCTGGAAGACGTGCTCAGCGGCTGGGACATAACGCGGCTGGTGCCACCATCGGAAGCGTACCTCGCGGGCTTCACCGTGGAGGCGTATCAGGTGGCGCTCGAGCCCGCGTTTGCCGAAGCGCAGCAGCGCTTTGCGCGCGTGATCGACAGTGCGGTACGCCGGGACATCGGCGGCGACCAGCAGCGCGTGTCGAGCGTGAACACGCACTACGGGCGCGTGACCTTCAAGCACGTGCTGATGCCGGTGTGGATCGCCAGCTACCGCTTTGGCGGCAAGAGCTTCGCGGTGGTGGTGAACGGACAGACGGGCGTGGTAAAGGGCGACCGCCCGTGGAGTGTCTGGAAGATTGCGGGGGCGGTGGTGGCGGTGGCAAGCATCGCGGCGATTGTCTGGGCGGTGACACAACGTTGACGTCCGCATAGCAGCACCACGTGCGATCGCGTGCGGCCGCACGCCTGCTACCAGAACACCTCGACGTCCAGCTCGTGGAAGGCGCTGTCGTTCGTGACCACGGCGCCCTTGATCATGCGTGCCTGGGCCGCAATCAGTCGATCAAAGGGATCTCGATGAAAACTCGCGAGCTGCCCCGCACGGATCGCGGAGTCCGTGTCGATCTCGAGCAGGCGGAATCCATCTGCCTCCAGCACGTACGCGAAGTCGTTCAGGAGCGCCGGTGGTACGGTCAGCGTGCCGAGCCGGACCTTGGTGGAGATTTCGAAAGCGCTGGCAACGCTGACATAGATCGCGCGTTCCGGTGCCTCGAGTAACGCACGGCGCGCGGATGCCGACAAGCGCGGACTGTCGGCGTGCCATCTACTTGGACCTATCTGACCGATCATACTTCCGTCGCTCGCGCAGCCGCCCGCAGGGCCGGCGCCGGGGTGCGCGAGCGGCGCGTGTCTGCCGCGCAGCGGCAGTTGACGCGCCGGACGCGTATCCCGGCGTCGGCCCCGAGCCCGCACCTGCACGCAAGCAACTACGCCATCTTCGCCTGCAACCGCCGATCCAGCGCATCCAGGAACTGCTCCGTCGTCAGCCACGGCGCATCCTTGCCGATGAGCAGCGCGAGATCCTTGGTCATCTCGCCACTCTCCACCGCCTCGATGCACACGGCCTCGAGCGACTCGGCGAACGCCACCACCTCGGGCGTGCCATCGAGTCGGCCGCGGTGCGCCAGGCCACGCGTCCACGCGAAGATGCTCGCGATCGGATTGGTGCTCGTGGCGCGCCCCTTCTGATGCTCGCGGTAGTGACGCGTGACGGTGCCGTGCGCCGCTTCGGCCTCGAGCGTCTTGCCATCGGGCGTCATGAGCACGCTCGTCATGAGGCCGAGTGAGCCGAAGCCCTGCGCCACGATGTCCGACTGCACGTCGCCGTCGTAGTTCTTGCACGCCCACACGTAGCCGCCTTCCCACTTGAGCGCGGCGGCGACCATGTCGTCAATGAGGCGATGTTCGTACGTGAGTCCGCGCGCGTCGAAGTCGGCCTTGAACTCGGCGTCGAACACCTGCTGGAACAGATCCTTGAACGCGCCGTCGTAGGCCTTGAGGATCGTGTTCTTGGTGCTCAGGTACACCGGGTAGTTGCGGGCGAGACCGTAGCGGAAGCTCGCGCGCGCGAAATCGCGAATGGAGTCGTTGTAGTTGTACATGCCCATCGCCACACCACCATCGGCGCCGAACTGTGCAACTTCAAACTGCATCGGCTCGCTGCCGTCCTTCGGCGTGTACGTCATGGTGAGCGTGCCCGGCCCCGCCACCTTGAAGTCGGTGGCCTTGTACTGGTCGCCGTGCGCATGGCGTCCCACGACGATCGGCTTGGTCCACCCCGGCACGAGCTTGGGGATGTTCCGCATGATGATCGGCTCGCGGAAGATCACGCCGCCGAGGATGTTGCGGATGGTGCCGTTGGGGCTACGCCACATCTTCTTAAGGCCGAACTCCTCCACGCGCGCTTCATCGGGCGTGATGGTGGCGCACTTCACCGCCACGCCGTGCTTCTTCGTGGCGTTGGCGGAGTCGATGGTGACCTGGTCGTTGGTGGCATCGCGGTGCTCGATGCTCAGGTCGTAGTACTCGAGCTGCACGTCGAGATACGGCAGCACGAGCTTGTCCTTGATGAACTGCCAGATGATGCGGGTCATCTCGTCGCCGTCCATTTCGACGACGGGATTGACCACCTTGATCTTCGCCATGACGGGGAGGGTCCGGGGTGCTGGGGAGCGGCGCAGTGTTCCGCGCCAGTGAGTGCCCGCTTTGGAACAGGCGTTCCTCCGCAAGATGCAGCACGGACACGTGCAGGCCAAGCGACGAATCGATCGGTGGCGGACTGTCACGTTCGTCACGGTACGGCGACTGCCATTGCTGCCCATGCTGAGGAACCGCAGCTTCGACGCATGCTCTCCGAGCTTTTCGACTCAGCGCCGCCGCGCGACGGCTGGCGACGAATCGCGCCGTGGGCCGGTGCGACCACGCTTACGCACTGCGTGCTTGTGGCCGTGCTGCTCGCAGGGTGGGTAGGCTTCGACACCTCGACGGCGCAGACGCCGCCTGAGGTCACGTATCTCGAGCTCGAGGCGATGGAGCCGGAGCCGCTCCCGCCCGAACCTGAGCCACCCGCCCCGCCACCGGAGCCGGAGTTCACCCCCGAGCCACCGCCGGAACCGCCGCCCGAAGAACGACCGGCCGGCTTCCAGGAGCTCGAGGTGCCACCGGAAGTCGTGGGCATTCCCGATGAAGTCGCGACGGATTCGGTGCGTGCCGCCGACTTCGCAGGCCGCGGCGCCGTGGGCGGTGTGGCGGACGGTGTGCGTGGAAACGGTCCGGTCGCAACCTCCGCAAGCGAGCTCCGCACCGAGGAGCGACGACCGCTCGTAGTGGACGATGCTTTCGTGACGGAACCACCGGTGCTGCTCGACGTGGAGCGCGTGTCGCAACAGATGGCGGAACTGTATCCGCGCGCGTTGCTCGACATGCGACTCGGTGGCACGGTCATCGCGCACTTCATGGTGCTGGAAAACGGACGCGTGGACCCCTCGACGATTCTGATCGTACAGGCCGAACATCCGCTGCTCGCCGACGCGACCCGACGGGCAGTGCGCACCATGCGCTTCCGACCGGGGCGCATGCTCTGGGACGGGACGCTGCAACCGGTGCGGGTGCGGACCACCATGCCGTTGAACTGGACGTTGCGCTAGCTCGGCGATCACGCGCGCCGACGCGCGTGACCGACAGCGCACTGCAGCTGCAACATCGCGGCGTCATCGCGAGGAGTGAGGTCTCAATGGAAAACCAGTGGACGCAAGCGCTGGAGCAGTTTGGTCCGGTGGCGACCGGTATCACCGTGGTGCACGTGCTGATGAGCGTCATCGTGTTCACCATCGCGGTCCTCAAGTGGCGCGAGCTCCGCATGCGGGCGGCGGCGACCCGCGCGTTCGCGACCGGATTCCGCGATGCGCTCCTCCGCTCGGCGCCCGATGACGCGATACGCCATGCCGCGGTACATGATCAGAGCCAGGTCGCGCGGGTGCTCGGCGCGGCCGTGCGGGCCGCCAAGCCGTTCCTGCAATCGCCGGAGCGGGCGGAGTACGCGGCGTCGGTCGCCGAGGTGGCTGCCGAGCGCGAACAGACGCGGCTGTCGTCACTCCTGCGACGCGGTCTCGGGCCGCTGGCCACCATCGGCGCGACTGCAACGCTGCTCGGATTGCTGGGGACCGTGGTGGGCATCATGAATGCGTTCACGGCAATGGCGCGCGCCGGTGGCGGATCAATCGATGCGATCGCGGCCGGCATTGGCGAGGCGCTGCTGACCACGGCGATCGGATTGCTGGTCGCGATTCCCGCCGTGTGGTTGTACACGTGGCTGAACGGCCGACTCGACCGCCTGTTCTCGGAGCTCGACTTCGCGTTGCAGGAGGTGATCGAGTGGATTCTGGTGCATAGCCAGCCCGAGGTTGCGCTGGCGGAACGAGATGGCAACTCCGCCGCCGGTGTGGCGGATGAATCGCGCCAGACGCGACACCTACCGCCGCAAGCTCCCGCGGCTGGTTCGATGGTCCCCGCATGAGGCCCCGCCGCCGCGCCCATGCCGGCTCCGCGATTCCGCGCCCGAACGGCTTTCGCGGCAACGACGCGCCGGATATCAGCATCACGCCGATGATCGACGTGATGATGTCGCTGCTCATCATTTTCATGGTGGTCACACCGGTGCTCACGAGCTACGGTGCCGTGCTGCCAAGCGCCCTCAATCATGCCCCGGAGCCCCTCGACGACGCCGTCAAGCTTGGTGTGACGCGTACCGGCGTCCTCTTCATCGGCGAGGACGCCGTGCCGCCCTCCGAGTTCGGCGCTCGTCTGCGCACGCTCTACGAACAGCGACCGGGTGATCATCTCGCGTATCTCTGGGCAGATCACGGCGCGGACTTTGGTGCGGTGCTCGATGCGATCGAAGCCGCTCGCCAGGCAGGCGTGCGCACGATCGGCGCCATCGTGGAGCCCCTCGAGTCCGACGTCCCGGCGGACATCCCCCCCGCAATGCGCGATGAGCACGTCGCGTCCACACGCCAACCTGGGCGCTGACGCGTGGCACGCCGACGCCATCGACGCAAACCGAGCGCGGAACCCGGTCGCGCGCCCGAGATCAGCATCACGTCCATGATCGACGTGATGATGTCGCTACTGATCATCTTTCTCGTGATTCAGCCGGCGCTTCGCAAGGGACTCGACGTGCAGCTCCCCGCGACGGACCCGCCGACGACCGCCACAACGGAGACGCTCGACCAGCTGGTGCTCGAAGTCACCCCGGGCCCGCGGTACGCGCTGAACGCGGTCGCCGTTGAAACGCCGGCATTGGGTCGCACGATACGCGAGGTCTTTGCGAAACGCGTGCGCCGCGTGCTGTTCGTGAAGGGGACGACGGGTGTGAGTTATGGCGATGTCATGACCGCCGTGGACTCCGCACGCGGCGCCGGTGTGAGCGTGATCGGGCTCGTGCCACGAACGCGATAGACGGGCGCCCTCGCAGTTCGAGGATTTACAGCGTGAAGATTGCAATCGCCCCGCAGTTCGGATTGCTGTTCGGCCCCTGCCACTGCATGGGCATGAGCGTGAAGGTGCGATAGGCCACGAGCAGGCGCACGGCCGTGGGGGGAATGTCGTTCACGTTGAAGCCCGGCGCGGGCAGCCCGTCAAGCACGATGGTTGGCACGCAGCCGCCGCGCCCGAGTACGCGGGCCCCAGGTCCGGTCCCGCGCACGGAAAACCCGCCCATGGCGAGGAACAGGTCACTCGTCCAGACCGGCCGGCGTTTGGCGATGTCCGACTCGGTCACCACGGTGCCGAAGCGCGAACTCTCGATGGCGAGATCGTAGCGCCGAAGCTCGCGCTCCCACGCCGCGTCGGCACGCGCCTGCACGCGCACCGTGTCGAGTTCGAAGCGCAACGTCTCGAGCACCACATCGACCGTATCGCCCGCCGACAGCCGCACGAGTTCGGCGACCGGCCGATAGCCGAGGCGGCGCACGCCAAAGTACATGAGGCCGAGTGGTGCGTCGGCCACGCGGAACCAGCCGTTGCCGTCGGTGCGGCCAATGGTGCCGACGCCGCCCACGCGCACGTCGGCGCCGCTGACGGGAGCCCCCGCGTCGTCGGTGACGCGGCCCACGAGCCCCTGTGCGCCGACGAGCGCCGGCGTGAGGCCACCCGCCAGCAGAAGCATGGCACGCAGCGTTCGCAGGCGCACGACGACCTCCTTGGCTAGTTCGTGTAGATCACGATCCCGCCGCACCGCCGATCGGCGTCCGGCACCTGCAGCTGCGTGGGCAGCGCGGTGAAGTTGCGGTACAGGATCATCATCTTGATGATCTGCGGCTGCATGTTGTTCATCTGGAAACCGCGCGCGAACATGCCATCGATGAAGACGTTCGGGCGGCACCGCGCCCTTCCTATCACTTCGGCGGTCGATCCGTTCCCGATCACCGTGAAGCCCACCTGTCCGTACAGCATGTCGGAGAGCCACTGCGGCTCGCGCTCGGCGATGTCGACCGACGTGATCACGGAGCCGAACCGGGCGTCTTCGAGCATCACACCGTAGCGCCGCAGCGCCCGCTCCCAGGTCTCGTCGAGCTTGGCCTGCACCACCACCGTATCGAGCTCGGGGCTGATCCGCTCGAGTACGACGTCGACGGTATCCCCCTCGCGCACACGCACGAGCTCGGAGATCGGCACGTACCCGGATCGGCGCACGCCGAAGAAGACCAGATCCGAACGCTGTCCGGGTGTGGTGAAGTAACCGCGCGCGTCCGATGTGACACGGCCGCGACGCCCGCTCACGCGCACCTCCGCGCCGGAGATGGGGGTGCCCGCCTCCGTCGTGACGCGTCCGACGAGCGCCAACTGCGCGCGCGCGACGCGAGGCGCCACGCTGAACGACAGCGCGAACATGAAGAGCGTAGCGAGCCCTGCCAGATTGGAAATCATCGCGGGTTACGCGGAGAGCGCCCCCGGCAGCAGGTCAACGAACTGTTGCATCTCGGCGGGCGTGCCGATGCTCACGCGCGCCCAATCGGAGAACGGCGGGAACGGGCGACCGATCAGGAATCCGCGCTCCGTGAAGTAGCGCTGCAGCTGTTCCACCGGCTTGCCGGCGTGAAAGAACACGAAGTTGGTCTGCGACGGCGCGGCTCGACGGCCCAGTCGGTTCAGCGTATCGAGCAGGAGCGTGCGCCCCTCGCGGTTCTTCTGCTGCGCGAACTGCTGATACGCCGTGTCGAGCAGCGCCGCATTCGCCGCGTGCAATCCGAACACATTCGGATCACCGGTGACGTACTGCTGCAGCTTCGCCACGATGTCCGGACGGGCCACGGCAAAGCCGCAGCGCAGCCCGGCGAGCCCGTACAGCTTGCTCGCGGTCCGCGACACGATCACCTGCTCGCCCTTGAGGACAAGATCGACCATTGACTTGTGGCCGGGTGCATCCACGAAGTCGTAATACGCCTCATCGACAATCACGGGCGCCCGCCGAGCGGCAGACGACACGAAGGCACGCAACTCCGAGTCGTTGGCCAGGTTCGAGGTGGGATTATTGGGATTGCACACGAACACGAGCTTGGTGCGGCGACCGACCGCGTCCGTCATGCGATCGAGGTCGTGTCCGAGTTCGGCGTCGAGCGGCACCTTGTGCACCGTGGCGCGCAGTGTGTCGCCCCACCGTGGCAGATCCTCGAACGTCGGCCACGGCGCCACGATCTCGCCACCATCCAAACTGTACGCCATGGCGAGGATGGACAGCACTTCGCTCGAGCCCTGCGTGACGAGCACATGATCGGCCGGCACGCCCACGTGTTTGGCGAACGTCTCGCGAATGGTCTCGCGAATCGGCGGCTGATACCACGTATGCTGCGCCCACCCCTCCATCAACGCGTCCTTCGCCTTGGGGGACATGCCGAACGGATTCTCATTGAAGCAGAGGCGGATCGGGCCGGCGACGCGACGCGCCTCGGTCACGTCCCGCTCCATCTGCGCCAGCATGTCGTCATAGCTGACATCACCGCCCAGTGCACGCGCCATGTCCGACGCGGGCAAGAGTCCGGGGAGCGCCACGGTGGCGCCGAGGCCGAGTCCGGTGGTGCGAAGCCATTGGCGGCGGGAGACAGGCTGCACGGCATACCTCACAAGGCGGGGGGAGGGACGGGGTGGGATCGGGCACGAACCAACAGACAAATCGACACCGAGGAACGCGCCCGCGCCAGCCGGAACACGCGGCGAGGCCCCCGAGCAGAGGCCGAACCAGCGGAACAGCGGTCGGGAACCCGCCGCGCGCCCCCGCCTTCATCACTGTACGGTTGAGCGAGCGTCCGGTTCCCTTAACGAACCGCGGTCCCGCGAGTCTGAGCAAGGACGCACCGTGCACACGTCCCCGCCTGTAGCGTTTGGTCCCGCTTGGGCACGGCCGTGCGCGCTGCATCGTAGGTTGCGATATCCCGCCTTTTCGTCTCGCGCGCCAGCGCGAACGCTTCGTCGCCCGTATTGAGGTGTCGTGCCCACCTACCTCGATTCTCTGCTCACGTTCCTGTTCAAGTATTCGCCGCGTGTGTTCGAACGCGGCGAGTTTGTGCTCACGCCCGTCGTGCCGCCACTCGTGCTCGGCGTAGTGGCCCTGCTGTCGGTTGGTGTGGTCGCGTGGCTCTATCGCGGACTGCAGGGCGTGTCCGCGATGGACCGCGTCGTGCTGGGCACGTTGCGGGCGCTGGCGGTGCTCATTCTGATCGCGTGCCTGCTCCGCCCCGCCCTGGTGATCGCCTCGGCCGTGCCGCAACGCAATGTGCTCGCGGTGCTCTTCGATGATTCGCGCAGTCAGCGCATCGTCGATGTGGACGGCGCCACGCGGCTGAGCGCCGTGCAGCGCACGTTCGCCGATTCGGGCGCCTTGCTGTCGGCGCTCGAAGAGCGGTTTGCGGTGCGCCGCATCCGGTTTGGCGCTGAGACACGCCCCGTAGACAGTGTGGGGTCTCTGCAAGCCACCAGTACGCGCACCGATCTCGCGCAGGCGCTCGACGCCACGCGCCAGGAGCTGACCGGCGTGCCGCTCGCCGGTGTGATTGTGGTCACCGACGGCGCCGACAACAGCGGCGGTGATCTCGACGCGGCGCTGCTCGGCCTGCGCGCGCGAAAAGTCCCCGTGTATACCGTGGGCGTTGGCCAAGTGCGCTTCGATCGTGATGTCGCCGTGGAGCGCGTGAACGCCACGAGCACCGTACTGGCCGGCGGCACCGTGTTGGTCGATGCGTCGGTGCGGCTGCGCGGTGCAGGCAATGATCCCGTGACCGTCACGGCGGAAGCCGATGGTCGCATCGTGGCGACGGAGCAGGTGCGCGCTCCGAAGAACGGCGAGGTGGCAACGGTGCGGCTCCGCGTGCCGCCGCTGCCGGCAGGCACGTACCGCCTCACGGTGCGCGCATCTGCGCTACCGAACGAAATGGTGCCCGAGAACAATGTGGCGCACACGGTGCTGCAGGTGCGCAGCGGTCCGGACCGTGTGCTGTACATCGAAGGCGAACCGCGGCCGGAGTTTGCATTCCTGCGCCGCGCCATCGCGGCGGATAGCGGACTGCAACTGGTGGGTCTGTTGCGCAGCGCCGAGGGCAAGTTTCTGCGACTGGGCGTGCGCGACAGTCTCGAGCTGCTCACGGGTTTCCCCACGACGCGCGAGGAGCTGTTCTCGTATCGCGCCATCATCGTGGGCAGCATCGAAGCGTCGTTCTTCAGTGGGGACCAGCTGCGCATGCTCGCCGATTTCGTGAATGTGCGCGGTGGTGGACTGCTTGCACTGGGTGGACGCAGTGCGCTCACCGAGGGCGGGTATCGCGGCACGCCGATGTCCGACGTGTTGCCGATCGCGCTCGATCGCGCGCCGCGCGACACTGCGGGCGCCCCCGTCACCTACACGGTGCGCCCCACGTCCGCGGGGCTCGCACACGCCGCGCTCCAGATCGCCGAGACCGACCAGACGTCCACGGCCAAGTGGGCGAACATGCCGCCGCTCACCGGCGTGAACGCGCTCGGTGCGCTGCGCCCCGGCGCGAGCGCCCTGCTCACCGGTCGTGCGCCGGAAAGCACCACCGACCAGCCGTTGCTCGCGTGGCATCGCTACGGGCGTGGTATCGGTGCCGTGTTCGGCGTACAGGATTCGTGGTTGTGGCGCATGCACGCGGATGTTGCGGTTGACGATCTCACGCATCTGGTCTTCTGGCGGCAGCTGTTGCGCTGGCTCGCGGAGGGGGCGCCTGACCGCACCATCGTGTCCGCGTCGCCCGATCGCCTCGGCACCAACGAGCCGGTCACGCTTCGTGCACAGGTGGCCGATCCGGCGTTCCTCGATGTCAACGACGCATCGATCACCACGACCGTGATCGCGCCAAGCGGCGCACCAATCGACGTGCCGCTCGATTGGTCGGTTCGCGCGGATGGCGTCTACACGGGCCGATTCGTCCCCACGGAAACCGGCGTGCATACGCTCGCTACGCAGGTGGTGCGTGGGCGTGATACCACGCGCACGACCACAGGCACCTTGCTCGTGGACGACGCCGATGCGGACGTGACGCAGCCCGAGCAGCGCGAAGCGCTGCTGCGTCGCGTGGCACAGGAGACCGGCGGACGCTACGTGCCGCTCGCGGATGCCGCGAGCCTGATCGACGACGTGCAGTACACGGAGAGTGGTGTGGTGGTGCGCGAAGCGCGGGACCTCTGGGACATGCCGGCGGTATTCCTTTTCGTAGCGCTCTGCCTGGGCGCCGAGTGGATCTGGCGCCGAGCGCGAGGATTGGCCTGATGCTGCGTACCCGCTGCACGCGAACCGCGATTGCACTGTTCGCCCTGACGTTTTCGTTACCGCTGTGCCTCAAGGCGCAGCAGCAGCATGTCCTCGTGGTCACGGGACTCGGCGGTGAGGCGGCGTATCGCACGGCCTTCCTCGACGTGGCCGCGCGACTGCATACGGTGGCCACGACAAAGTGGAATGTCCCCGCGGCGAACGTAATCGTGCTCACCGAGGCCCCCGCTCGCGACCCGGTACGTTTTCGCGGGCGCTCTACCAAGGAGGCGGTCGGCGAGGCGTTTCTGTCGATGTCACAGCGCGTGAAGGCGGGCGATGTCGTGATAGTGTTTCTGCACGGGCACGGCAGTGGACAGGCTGCCGAGTCGCGCGTGAACCTGCCGGGCCCCGACCCGTCGGCCGCCGATTTCGCCACGTGGCTCAGCGGGTTCACGCAGCAGACGGTGGTGTTCGTGAATGCCGCCAGTGCGAGCGGTGATTTCGTGCGGGTGCTCGCGGGTCCACGTCGGATCGTGCTCACGGCCACCAAGAGCAGTGTGGAACGCAACGATACGCGCTTCGCCGGTCACTTCGTGCGCGGCCTCGAGACAGATGAAGCCGACGCCAACAAGGACGGACGCACCACGGTGCTCGAGGCGTTCGACTACGCGCGCCGCGCCGTGGAGCGCGAGTACGAAACCGACAGCCGCATGCTGACCGAGCATGCGGTGCTCTCCGACTCCACGCTGGCATCCACCACGGCGCTCGGCGGGCGTACCACCTCCACCAATCCGCGCGTCGCGGCGCTGGTCGCGGAGCGTCAGGCTCTCGAAGAACAGGTCGCCGCGCTGCGTGCGAAGAAGGCGACCATGAGCGAGGACGCGTACGAGCGCGAACTCGAACGCTTGCTCATCGCCGTCGCCGAAAAGACGCAGGCGATTCGCGCCGCCGGAGGCGCGCCATGAAGACGCCACGCGCGTTGCGCCTCACGGCGTTGATCACGGCGTGCATGCCGCTGCTCGGCGCGTGGTGCATGGATGCGACCGATCGCCGTTCCATTCTGGCGCTGGCGGAGGCCGGCAAGCTCGAGGAGGCCGAGTCCGCGGCGCGTACGGCAGGCGATGCGCTGGCGGTCACCCTTGGCGACGTGCTGGTGTTGCGCGGCCGTTTGGCGGCCGCCGACTCGGCGTACGCGGCCGCGATCGCCGCTGGGCACGCCCCGGTGCGCGTGGCGCGCGTGGCGCAGGCCGAGCTGATGGCGAGACGGGGTGATCTCACGAACGCGCTCCGTGCTGCGGATCGATTCGTGAGTGAATATGAGTCGAGCCGCACAGGCTGGGCCGCCGAAGATCATATGGCGGCGGGCCGCGCGTACGTGCTGCTGGGCCGACGTGATGCACGCCTCGCCAGACAGGCACTCGCCGCGTTCGATGCGGCGTGGGCGGCCGACAATACGTTGCTCGACGCGCGTGTGCGCGCTGGCGACCTGCTGCTCGAGAAGTACAACGCGCCCGATGCGAAGAGTTCGTACAGTGATGTGCTGGCCGTGAATGATGCACACCCGGGCGCGATGCTTGGCATGGCCCGCGTGCAGGAGTTCGAAGGGCGCGGCGAAGCCATGACCATGGTGCGCAAGAGTCTCGAAGCGAATCCGGCGCTCGTGTCGGCGCACACGATGCTCGCGCGACTGCATCTGGAGGCCGAGGCGTATGATTCCGCGCGCGTGGCGACCGATCGCGCGCTCGCGATCGATTCCACGGCCATGGACGCCTGGGCGCTTCGTGCGGCGGTCGCGTTCTTCACTGGCGACTCGCTCACCTATCGCGCGTCACGCACGGCCGCCGAGGCGTTGCATCCGCGACCGGCCGACTTCTTCTCCATTCTAGCTGAGTCGGCGGTGCGTCACCGGCGGTACGCCGATGGCGTGCGCTACGCATCGCAAGCCGCGGCGCTCGATTCCCTGTCGGTACGCGCGCTTGGTGTGCTGGGCACCAACCAGCTGCGCACCGGCGCCATGACCGAGGGTCGCGCCACCCTCGAACGCGCCTTTGCAATCGATCCGTACAACCTGTGGCACAAGAACACGCTCGATCTGCTCGATCAGATGAATGGCTTCACCACGATCGAGCGCGGGCGGTTCCGGTTGGTCGTGTCGCCCGAAGACGCCGCGCTGATGGAGCTGTACCTGCTGCCGATGTTGGAAGAAGCGTTCGATTCACTCGCTCCGCGCTACGAGTGGAAGCCGGAACGGCCCGTGCGCTTCGAGATCTTTCGGCGGCACGCCGATTTCTCTGTGCGCTCCGTGGGTCTGACGGGCCTTGGCGCGTTGGGTGTGAGCTTTGGCGACGTACTCGCCATGGATGCGCCCTCGGCGCGCGAACCCGGCTCGTTCAACTGGGGCTCCACCGCGTGGCATGAACTCGCGCACACCTTCACGCTCGGCTCGAGCGGCCACGCCGTGCCGCGCTGGCTGAGCGAAGGGTTGTCGGTGCTCGAGGAGCGCCGGGCGCGCGCCGGTTGGGGGGCGAGTGCATCCCCGGAGTTCCTCGCCGCATACAAGGCCGGTCAGCTGCGCCCGGTGAGCACGCTCAACGATGGCTTCGTGCGACCGCGGTATGCGGCCGAAGTGCAGTTCAGCTACTATCTGGCCTCGCTGGTGAGCGAGATGCTGGAGCAGGAGTTTGGTGCGGCCGTGTTTCCCGCCCTCATGCGCGGGTATCGCGAGGGACTGGACACACCGGAGGCATTTGCGCGCGCCACCGGCGTGCCGATTGATTCCATCGATGCACGGTTCACGCGCTACATGACATCGCGCTTTGGTGCGGCCTTGGCGGGTATCGAGGCGGGTGAGCGCCCCGGCGATGTGCGCGGTCCGTTCGTGGAAGCCATGCGCACGGCGTCGGGCCATCTCGAGGCCGGTCGCTCCGCTGAGGCAAAGCGAGCGCTCGAGGCGGCGCAGGCCGCGCTGCCTGGTGTGGAACCAGTGAATGGCCCGTCGTGGTACCTCGCGCGCATCGCGCTCGAATCCTCCGACACCACGACCGCACTCGGACATCTCGCGCGCATCACGAACACGCACGAGTCCGCGCTCGCCCCCAACCAGCTCGAAGCCGAGCTGCACGAGGCGCGAGGCGACGATCGCGCGCTGATGATGGCGCTCGAGCGCATCATCTGGACGTCGCCGTACGACGCGGACGTGCACGTGCGTCTCGCTGACGCCGCGACTCGAGTTGGGGCGCACACGATCGCGGTGCGCGAGCGCCGCGCGGTGCTTGCCACCGGGCCGGCCGACCCGCTCGAGGCGCGGTATCAGTTGGCGCGCGCGCTCTTCGTCGCTGGGGAAACGAGTGCCGCCCGGCGAGAAGTGCTCGGTATTCTGGAGTCCGCGCCCGGCTTCGAGAAGGCGCAGGCATTGCTGCTCGAACTGCGGTCACCTCCCGGAGGTGTGCGATGATGCGTCTGCGTCCTTGGCTGACCGCCATGCTGCTCGTCCTCAGTGCCGTCTCGATCGCACTCGCTCAGGGACGAGGCCGCGGGCGAAGCGCGGCCGAGGAGTTTCCCAACGCCGAGTATGACGGCCGATTCGTGTTCGTGCGCATCAGCTACAGCATACCAGAGAGCTTCGGCTTTCGTGGTGGTGGCGCGCCGTGGAGTCACGACTACCCGCGAGCCGAGCGCAACTTCCTGAAGATTCTCGACGAACTCTCCACGGTGCGCCCGCGCACCGATGCCAGCACCATCATCAGCACTGACAACCCCGAGCTGTTCCGCTTTCCCGTTGCCTACATGGCCGAGCCTGGCTTCTGGCGCCCGAGTGAGGCCGAAGTCACCGGACTGCGGTCGTGGTTCCAGAAGGGCGGGTTCCTCATCTTCGACGATTTCACCGGCAATCACTGGTTCAACTTCGAATCGCAGATTCAGCGCGTCTTGCCGGGCGCACGCCTCGTGCAGCTCGACGCGACGCACCCCATCTTCGATTCGTTCTACCGCATCGCCGACCTGAATCAGACCCATCCCCTGAACGGATCGCCGTCCGTCTACTACGGCATCTTCGAGGACAACGATCCGACCAAGCGCCTGCTCATGATCGCGAACTACAACAACGACATCGGGGATTACTGGGAGTTCGCGGATACCGGCTTCTTCCCCATCGAACTGTCGAACGAATCGTTCAAGCTCGGCATCAACTACATCGTGTACGCTCTCAGCCGCTGACCCCGAGGCCTTCGCGTGACTGCACCGACCCTTCCGCCCGATTCCGAGCTGCTCTCGCTCGACGACGCCGCCCTCGCCGACCGGCTGCACAGCGCCGGTGGCCGCATCACCACCGAACTGCGCAAGGTGATCGTGGGGCAGGACGCCGTCGTGGAGCAGGCGCTCATTGCGCTCTTCGCGGGCGGCAACTGCCTGCTCGTGGGTGTCCCGGGGCTCGCCAAGACGCTGCTCGTCTCGTCGCTGGCGCGCGCGCTGGATCTCAAGTTCAACCGCATTCAGTTCACGCCGGATCTCATGCCCTCCGATGTCACGGGCACCGACGTGATCCAGGACAACGCGGAGACCGGACGTCGCCAGCTGTCGTTCATGCCGGGCCCGGTGTTCGCGAATGTGCTGCTGGCCGACGAAATCAATCGCACGCCGCCCAAGACGCAGGCCGCGCTGCTCGAGGCGATGCAGGAGAAGCGCGTGACCGTGCAAGGGCGCACGTACGAGCTCGATCCGCCGTTCTTCGTGTTCGCCACGCAGAACCCGATCGAACTCGAAGGCACCTATCCGCTACCCGAAGCGCAGCTCGACCGCTTCATGCTCGAGGTCATGCTCGACTATCTGCCCGAGGATGACGAAGTGAACGTGGTGCAGTCCACGACGTCGGTGTCCCCCAAGGCAATCACGTCGGTGATCTCGAAGGCGGAGATTCTCGCCTTTCAGCAGCTCGTGCGCCGCGTCCCGGTAGCGGACATGGTCACCCGCTGGGCGGTGCGGCTCGTGCGCATGTCGCGCCCCAGCGACGTGCATGCCCCCGATTTCGTGAAGCAGTGGGTCTCGTACGGCGCCAGCGTGCGCGCCGCGCAGGCGCTCGTGCTCGGCGGCAAGGCGCGTGCGCTGCTGCAGGGACGCAGTCACGTGAGCCTCGACGACATTCGCGCGCTCGCGCGACCCGTGCTCCGGCACCGCATTCTCGCCAACTTCCAGGCGCAGTCGGAGAAGGTCACCACCGACCGCATCGTGGAGCAGCTCGTAAGCGCCAATCCCGTGCCCCGCTCGGAGCGCTGATGCGCGCCCCCCGCCACCACCTGCTGCCGGACGCGTCATGAGCACCCGCGTCGCGCCGACTGCATTTCTCGACCCGGCCCTCCTGGCCCGCATCTCGGATCTCGAGCTGCTGGCGCGCACGGTGGTGGATGGCTTCATGCACGGCGTGCACCGTTCGGCCCGCAAGGGATCATCACTCGACTTCGCCGAACACCGCGCGTATCAGCCCGGCGACGACCTGCGGCGCATCGACTGGCGGCTGTTCGCGCGCACCGATCGCTACTACGTGAAGCAGTACGAAGCCGATACGAACGTGAGTGCGTGGTTTGCCCTCGATACGTCGGCGTCCATGGACTTCAGCACGAGTGGTGTGACCAAGTTCGACTACGCGCGCTTTCTCGTAGCGTCGCTCGCGTGGCTCAGCAAGCAGCAGGGAGATCGGGTCGGCCTCGTCACCATGGGTGACGATCTGGGCGAAGTGATCCCGCCATCGGCGCGTCACCTGCAGCGCATTCTGCACACACTGGGTCGCACGCAGGCGTCGGGGCGTGGACAGCTGCTCGCCACGCTGGAGCGCGTCGCGCATGTCACGACACGCGCCGGTGTGGTGGTGGTGGTCACCGACTGCTACGAACCGCCGGACCAGCTGGGACGTGCGCTGGATACGCTTCGCGCACGCGGGCATGACGTGATCGTCTTTCATCCCATCGATCCGGGGGAGAGGGAGCTGTCGTTCACCGTGCCGCTCACGCTCGAAGACGCCGAGAGCGGGATGCGCCTGCCGCTGCGCCCCGATGAACTGCGCAGCAAGTATCGCGACGCGTTCGCCGCGCACCGGACCGCACTCACGGCGCGCATCGCGGCGGCTGGCGCCGACTACGTGCCGCTCGACACATCCGAACCGCTTGATCGCGCGTTGCACGCGTACCTCGACATGCGCGCCATGCGCCATCCGGGGCGCTGATGAACTTCCTTGTCCCTGCCTTCCTCGCCGGCCTCGCCGCCCTTGCCATTCCGATCGCGATGCATCTGCGGCATCGCGAGAAGGGGCAACCGGTGCGCTTTCCCTCGCTCATGTTCCTGGAGCAGTTGGCGATTCGCACGAGCAAGCGGCAGCGTATCACCGACTGGCCGCTGCTGGCGCTGCGGGCGCTGGCACTCGCGCTCGTTGTGCTCGCCTTCTCACGTCCGTTCGCCGTTGGCAGCGCCGCACAGGATGGCATGGCCGCCGAGAAGGCGGTCGTATTGCTGCTCGACCGATCGCTCAGCATGGGGCACGCCGAGGTGTGGCCGGCCGCGCTCGATTCGGCGCGACGGATCGTGAGCGAGCTCGGCCCCGAAGATCGCGTTGCGCTCGTGTACTTCGATGACGACGCGGAGATTGCGCAACCGCTCACGTCCGATCGTGCAGCCGTTGAAGCCGCGCTCGCCGCCGCAAAGCCCGGCACGGGTGGCACACGCTATGTCTCCGCGCTGCGCGTCGCGCGTTCGGTGCTGCTCGACGCACCGAACATTCCGGCGGATGTGGTCGTCATTACCGACTTGCAGCGCACGGGTGTGGCCGGTCTCGTGGGCCTCGAGCTGCCGTCGCGCATCACGGTGCGCGCGGTGCCGGTGGTGGCCACCAACCGGGCCAATGTGTCGGTGGCGGGTGTGGACGTCCGACGCGTTGCCGATGCCGAACGCACGCGACTCGCCGTGCAGGCGCGCGCCGTGGCGCGCGACGGTACGGAACCACGGACGCTGCGCGCGCGTCTGGAGATCGATGGACGCGCCAGCGGTGAGCAGGAGGTGACGGTGCCGGCTGAGGGAGAGCGCATGGTGTCGTTCGACGCCGTGCCGCTTCCGGCGGGTCGCGTACGCGGACGCGTGGTCCTCGACGCTGATCGGCTCGCGGCTGACGATACGTTCCACTTTGCCCTGGCCGGCGAGGATGCACTGCCGGTGGTGTTGCTCGCACCCGATGACGCGCTGCGCGACGAAACGCTCTTCACGGAGCGCGCGCTGGTGATCGGGCGGGCACCCACCGTGCGCGTCACGCGACAGCGCCCCGGCTCGCTCGGCGCCGCCGCGTTGGAGGGAGCCGGACTGATCGTGGTGTGGGATACACCGCTCGCGAGCAGCGAAGCGAGCGCCGTGGAGGCGTTCGTGCAGGCCGGAGGCGGTGCCTTGGTGGTGGTCGGGCGCCGGTTGAGCGCCAGCGGGGCGAGCATTCCGCTGTCGGTCGCATCGGTCGATGGTACGGCCGATCGTTTTGCCGATCGCGGCGGTTCGTTCGGCGAGCTGCGCAGCGAGCACCCGTTGTTCGCCGCGTTCCGCGAGACGCCGTCGGCACTCACCGGCGCGCGGTTCCTGCGCTATGCACGCGCGACGCCCGGCGTGGGCAGCGATATCCTGGCCCGCTTTGACGACGGCCTGCCGGCGATGCTCGAGACGCGCCGAGGCGCCGGGCGAATCATTACCTCGTTCGTGCCGCTCGATACGCGAACTGGCGATTTCCCGCTCCAGCCCGCCTTCCTGCCGCTGATGCGTCGCCTCGTGCTGCACGCCTCGGGGCATGAGGCGGCGCCGCTCTGGCAGGAGCGCGGTCAGAGCTGGGCGCTTTCGCGCACGATTCGGGATGCCGTGATTACGACGCCGTCGGGGGATCTGGTGCGTCCGGCGGCAAGTGACTCGGTCGGGGCCGCCGTCGCGTTGACCGAGCGTGGGATCTATACCGCGCACAGCGGGGTCGTATCGGGGGATCCCGTGTCCACGGTTGCCGTGAACACGCCCGCCTCCGAAAGCGACCTCACCGCAGTTGACGCACGTGAGCTGTTGGTTGGCGTGGCCATGACGGACGCCGACGGTGCGGCCGTGGCCGGGCCGGCCGGCGAAATGGAACGCGAGAAACGGCAAGGCTGGTGGCGGTGGCTGTTGGCCGCCGCGGCGGTGCTGCTGATCGCCGAAACCGTATTGGCCAATCGGGGATGGCGCGGTCGAGCCGCGCGCCTCACTGTCGCAGGACCTCTTACCGGATCGGAGACGAGCGCCTCATGACTCCCGACGTGCAACTTCTCGCGGCGCTGCATCAGCTGCGCCGGCAGTGGCGCCAGCGCCAACTGCTCGAAGCGCTGGCTGCGCTGGTGATCGGCCTGGTGCTCGCCGTGGCGGTGGGATGGGTCCTCTTCCGCGTCCTCGGCCCCGGATCCTCCACCGTGACGTTGGTGCGAGTGGGCGGTTGGCTGCTCATGCTGGGTATCGCCGCCCGCTTCGTGGTGTGGCCGCTGACGCGCCGCACCGACGACGCACGATTCGCGCTGTACGTCGAGGAACGCGCACCCGAGCTGCGGCAGTCGCTGGTGTCAGCACTTTCGGAAGTCACGCGCCCCGAAACCGAACGCAGCTCGTCGGCGCTGACCGCGCGCCTGGCCGCGCAGGTGCTCGCCACGTTGCGCCCGATCGAACGCGAGCGGCGTCTCGAACGCGTCCCGACGCGACGGGCGCTGCGCGTCGCCGGCGGTGTGTCGGTGGCCGCGGCCGTGTTGCTGCTGTTCGGGCCTGGCAGCGTGCGGGACATGGCGCGCCTGCTCTTCGTGCCGTGGACCACCGCCGAGGCCGCGTCGATTGAACGCGCGGTACAAGTGGAGCCCGGCAACGCCGCGGTTCCACGCGGCGGTGCCCTCGATGTGCAGGCTGCGCTCGTGAACTTCAATGCCGATGCGGCGGATCTGGTCTTCCGCGCCGATTCGGCGAGCGAGTGGGTACGCATTCCCATGCAGCGCGAGGCGTCGGCGGACAGCTTCTCCAGCGCCGGCGCGTTCACGTCGCGACTGTTCGATGTGCTTGGACGCACGGAGTACTACGTGGAGTCCGATGGCGTGCGGTCGCCGGTGTACACGCTCACGGTGAACGACCTGCCAACGGTGCGTGCCATCACGCTCGAACTGCGCTACCCGGCGTACACGGGGCTCGCACCGGAGATCATCGAGAGCAGCAGTGGGGATGTGGTGGCCGTCGTGGGTACGACCGTCCGCGTGTTGCCGGCGCTTACGAGAACGGTGAAGGGTGGTTCGTTGCGCTTCGATGGCGGTGACCAGGTGGCGCTCGACGCCGACAGCGCCGGTGCGCTGGGCGGCACGTTCAAGGTCGCCAAAACGGGCTTCTATCGCATTGACCTTGTGGCGGCTGACGGACGAGCGGTGCCGGGCAATGTGCAGTATGCCGTCGATGCCATCCCCGATCGCGCGCCCGTGGTACGCATCGAAGAGCCTGGCCGTGATACCAAGGTCACGTCGCTCGAAGAGGTAACCATTGCGGCAGCCGCCGAAGACGATTTCGGGGTGACCCGCATGGAGTTGCGTTTCCGCGTGAACGGCGGCGAGGAACAGCGCGCGTCGCTCATGCAGACCGCTCGCCGTGACGCGCGAGACGAACGAGCCGCGCATACGCTCTTTCTCGAGGAGTACGAACTGGAGGCCGGCGACCTCATTGCGTATCACGTCGTGGCGCGCGATGGCGCGGGCAACGAGGGCACGAGCGACGTGTACTTCCTCGAGGTGCGTCCGTTCTCGCGCAACTATCGCCAGGCTGAAGAAGGCGGCGGTGGCGGCGGTGGTGGTGGCGGTGGTGGCGACTCGCCCGACGGCTTCGTGGCGCGTCAGCGTGAGATCGTGGCCGGCACCTTCAACTGGCAGCGTGACAGCGCCTCACGAACGGCACGGCAGCGCAGCGCCGATCTGACGACGCTCACGATCGCGCAGGGGCGCCTGCGTACCGATGTGAACACGCTCGCGTCGCAGATGCAGGAGCGTGGTGTGAGCACGGCCGACACCACCTTCCGTCTGATTCAGACCGAGCTCGTTGCGGCATCGAACGCCATGAAGGAGGCCGAGGAGCTGCTCGGTCGCGGCAAGGGGAGCGAGGCGTTGCCCGCCGAGCAGAAGGCGCTGCAGCACGCCCAACGTGCGCAGGCGCTCTATCGCGATGTGCAGGTGCAGATGGGCGGTCAGCAGCAGGGTGGTGGTGGCGGTGGCGGTAGCCCCAATGCCGAAGATCTCGCCGATCTCTTCGAACTGCAGACGGACAAGCTGCGCAACCAGTATGAATCGGTGCAGCAGTCAGCGCAGCAGTCGGCCCAGCAGGAAGTGGACGAAACGCTGGAGCGTCTCAAGCAGCTGGCGAGCCGTCAGCAGCAGGAGAACGAACGCTTGCAGCGCATGCAGCAGGAGTTGAGCGAGCGACTCGGCCAGCAGGCGGGGAGCGCCGGCGGTGGCGGCAACGCACAGCGCGAGATGGCGCGTCAGGCCGAAGAGGAAGCGCGTCGCCTCGAACGGCTCTCACGCGAGCAGAACTCGCCCGAGCTGGCCGACGCCGCGCGTCGGATGCAGCAGGCCGCGGACAATATGCGACGTGCCGCAGCCGGTTCGGCGGCACAGGGCAACGCAGCGCTCGAGGAGCTCTCACGCGCGACGCGTGAGCTCGAGCAGGCCAAGTCGAGCGGGTTGAATGACGGCATCAAGAAGCTCGCGCAGCAGGCGCGTGAGCTGCAGGAACGACAGCAGGCCATGGAAGACGCGGTGCGGTCGTTGCCAAGTGCCGCGTCCCCCGAACGTGGCGAGCAGATCCGCCGACTGGATGAACGCAAGGAGACGCTCGCGAGTGACGTGGAGCGACTCGAGGCGGAGACGGAGCGTCTCGCACGCGAGGCGCGACGTGAACAGCCGGGCGCCGCGCGTGAACTCAGTGAGGCCGCCGAAACAATGCGCGAGCAGCGTGTCCGGGACCGCATTCAGTATTCACGCGGTGTCATTCGTAGCGGCTCCGGCGAGTACGCCAACGCGTTCGAGCAGCAGATCACGGAAGCGCTCGGTGCGACCACAGAGCAGCTGGGATCTGCGGAGCGCGCCCTTTCCTCCGAGTCGGCATCGCGTCAACAGGAACGGGCGCTCGAGCGGGCGCGCGATCTCGTGCGCGGATTGGAGTCGCTGCGCGATCGCCTCGCGGAGCAGCAGGGCCAGCAGGGGCAGCAGGGGCAGCAGGGGCAAGGGCAGCAGGGCGAACAGGGTCAGCAAGGCCAGCAGGGCCAGCAAGGACAGCAAGGCCAGCAGGGCCAGCAAGGCCAGCAGGGCCAGCAAGGCCAGCAGGGGCAGCAAGGCCAGCAGGGGCAGCAAGGACAGCAAGGACAGCAAGGACAGCAGGGCCAGCAAGGCCAGCAAGGCCAGCAAGGCCAGCAAGGCCAGCAAGGCCAGCAAGGCCAGCAAGGCCAGCAAGCGCAAGGTGGCCGCGGCGGTTCGCAGCAGCTCAATCAGGGCGGTCGGGTGGATGACCGTGGTCCCAGTGGTGATGCGTCGCAGGCACGTGGCGAGTTCCGCCTGCGTCGGCAGAACGCCGAAGCGCTGCGACGCGAGCTTGTCGAGCAGGGCGTGGACGTGCGCGACCTCGATCGGGCCATTCGCGAGCTGCGCGAACTCGAAGGAGGGCGCGCCATGGGCGATCCGAAGGGACTCGCCGAGTTGCAGGCCTCCGTCATCGACGGACTGAAGACGTTCGAGTTTGCGCTGTTCCGTACCTTTGGCCTGGGCGGCGAAGGGCAGCAGCCGGCACTCGGCGCGCGCGCGTCGGTGCCTCCGGAGTATCGGGCGCTCGTCGAGGAATACTATCGCTCCATCGCGGACGATCGGCGACGTCCGTAGGGCGCGGTCGAAGCCTGTGAAGTACGAACGGCCGCTGCTTCGAAAAGCAGCGGCCGTTTGTGTGCTGCGACCGACGGGACAGATGACCAACGGGAGTTTCCCTGTCGCCGTGTCGGGGATTCCCCGCCAACGTCCGGCGGAGTGGTCCCGTTCATTCGTGGAGTGGTGTGGCGACGCTCGCGCGGCGACAGCGCCGATGCTCAGTGTCCAGCGCAGGCTGCTCCACAACGTTCGGATCAAATTGCCGCCGACCGCCACGCTTCGTCACCTCCATGCGTCTGACCCAGTTCACCGACAATGCCCTGCGATGCCTCACGTTCCTCGCGCTTAGCGCCGATGAGCTGAACACCGCGCGCGAAATTGCCCAGCGCATGGGCATGTCGGCCGACCATCTGGTGAAGGTCGTGCAGCGGCTCACTCAGCTCGGCTACGTCGAGACGATTCGTGGCTGGAAGGGCGGCGTGCGCCTGGCGCAGCCCCCCGAATCGATCGTGGTGGGTGAGGTGGTTCGTCAGACGGAGCAGAGTTTTGCCCTCGTGGCCTGCTTCGAGACGGGCGACGGCGGCTGCCCGATCGCGCCGGCGTGCGGGCTGGCCCCGGCGCTGGACGAGGCACTGCAGGCGTTTCTCGCGGTGCTCGATCGCTATACGCTGGCCGACCTCACCCGTGAGCGGCGCCGACTGCGAGACCTGATCGCCGACTGATCTCCCGACCCTTCATTTCACTTTGCCTCTCGTCATGACCGACTCGATCGCACTGCCCCGAATCATTCAAGGCGGCATGGGCATTGCCGTGTCCAACTGGCAGTTGGCCAACGCCGTGTCGCGCGCTGGACAGCTCGGCGTCGTCTCCGGGACCGCCATCGATACGGTGCTCGTGCGCCGCCTGCAGGATGGCGATCCCGGCGGGCACATGCGCCGCGCCCTGGCGCACTTCCCGCTCGCGGGCGCGGCGAATACGCTGCTGGACGCATGGTTCCTGCCGGAGGGTCGCGCCCCCGATCAGCCGTATCGCCTGCTGCCGGTGTATCGCCGGACCATGACGCCGGAGCGGCAGCTGGTCACGGTGATGGCCAACTTCGTGGAAGTGTTCCTCGCCAAGGAGGGGCACAGCGCGCCCGTCGGGCTCAATCTGCTCACCAAGGTGCAGATGCCCACGCTGCCGTCGCTCTACGGGGCAATGCTGGCGGGGGTGGACGTGGTCATCATGGGCGCGGGCATTCCGCGCGAGATCCCGGGCGCGCTCGACGCGCTGGCGATGCACGCCGAAGCGGCGCTTCGGCTGGACATCGAAGGCCCGAAGGCGCCGGAGCCCTTCCAGCTCACCTTCGATCCGGCGTCCATTGGCGGCGACGCACTGCCGCCGCTCACACGACCGCTGTTCTTCCCCATCGTGTCCGCCTCCTCGCTGGCGACCACGCTGCTGCGCAAGTCGAATGGGCGCGTGGATGGCTTCATCGTGGAAGGACCGACGGCCGGCGGCCACAATGCGCCGCCTCGTGGGGCGATGCAGCTCAACGAACGCGGCGAACCGATCTACGGCCCGCGTGATGTGGTCGATCTCGAGGCCATGCGCGCGCTCGGTGTGCCCTTCTGGCTTGCCGGCGGGTATGGGACCCCAGAACGGCTCCAGGTGGCGCTCACCGAAGGGGCCGCCGGCATTCAGGTGGGGACGCTCTTCGCCTATTGCAACGAGTCGGGGATCACCCCCGAGCTGCGGTCGCGCATTCTGCACGCCGTGTCGCATGATCAGGCGGCGGTGTTCACCGACCCGCTCGCTTCGCCGACGGGCTATCCGTTCAAGCGACTGCTCGTTCCCGAGCATCAGGACGCGCTGGCCGCACGCGAGCGCATCTGCGACCTCGGCTATCTGCGGCAGCCGGTGCACACCGAGGAGGGGCGCGTCATTTACCGGTGCGCGTCCGAGCCGGAGGCGCAGTATGTGGCCAAAGGTGGAGAGGAAGCCGATACGGTGGGGCGGCAGTGCCTGTGCAACGGCTTGCTCGCGGATGTCGGTCTGGCGCAGCTGCGCGGCGACCGTGAGGAGCCCTCGCTGATTACGAGTGGCGATGACCTTGCGGGCGTCGCCGCGGTGGCGGCCGGACGCAGCCAGTACGCGGCGTACGATGTCATTGCGTGGCTCACCGGCGAACCGGCGAACGTCTGAGTTCAGCCTCTCGGGACGGCGCGTCCGACAATGATGGAGATATTGTCGGACCCGCCGGCCTCGAGCGCATCCTCGAGCAGCTGCTCGCACACTTGACGCGCTGACGTCATGGTGGATAACCGATCGCGGATCTGCTCGTCGGATACGTGCTTGGTCAGGCCATCGGTGCACAGCAGGTGCACGTTGTGCCAGTCGGCACGCAGTCGGGTGACCACCGGCGAGGCCTGCTGACCCCCGATCGCACTGGAGAGCACGTGCGAATAGCGCGACCGTTCGGCCATGGCGCGCGTGAAGACACCTTCGTCCACCAGATCCTGCGCCATCGTCTGGTCGCGTGTGAGCTGCGTGAGCGTACCCTCGCGGTAGAGGTAGTAACGCGAGTCACCCACCTGCAGCAGGTAGTACCACGGCCACACGCCCATCCAGAGCGTGAGCGTGGTCGCCATGGTGCGCCCGTGTCCCTCGTGCTCCGCCTGCGCCAGCACGGCCTGATGACACTGCAACGCCGCGTCCTGCAGCACGTGCAGGAACGGTTCGTCGCCCGCCGCCTCGCGGAAATAGCAGTCGGTACTTGCGGTGACGTACTGCGTGGCGACCTCGAGCGCGGTCGCACTGGCCCGCTCGCCTCCCTCACCACCACCCACGCCGTCCGCGATCATCGCGATGAAGGCCAGACGCTCATCGGCCAGCGGCAGGCGCTGCTGCGCCGAGAGACTCGTCTGCATGACCTGCACGCGTTTGTGAATCGACGCGAGCAGGAAATGATCCTGGTTGTTCGCGCGCACCTTGCCCGGGTGCGTGAGCCCGTGCACGTCAATCTCATCGTCCCGCGGCTTGACGCGCGGATCGAGGACCGGCTCGAGCTCGGACGGGTCCGGGGACATTGGGGGAAGGGCTCCAGGTGGACGGGGCGAACACGAACGTTCGTGCAAGGTGCGCACGAAACCACGCCGCGTCCAGCGCATGGAGCGATCGATGGACAGTTCAGTGCCGAGGAGACCATGTTTGGGCGTCTCCCACCCCACACCATGCGCCTGCTCCTCGCCTCGTTCTTGTGTGCGGCTTCGTCGCTCTCCGCGCAGTCCGCTCCACCGCCGCTCCTGCTCGTGCCCGACCGAGTCCTCGATGGCACCGGGGCACCCGCACAGGCGAACCTCGCGGTCCTCGTCGACAGCGGACGCATCATCGTGGTTGCACCGCGCGGTAGCATCCGACTGCCAGCGGGCACACGCGTGCTCGAACTCCCAGGCACAACGTTGCTCCCCGGGCTCATCGACCTGCACAGTCACGTGCTGCTGCACCCGTACAACGAGGTGCCGTGGGAGGACCAGGTCCTCCGCGAAGGGCTCGGCGAACGCACGGCGCGCGCGACGGTGCATCTGGCGCGCACGCTCGATGCGGGGTTCACCACACTGCGTGATCTTGGCACCGAAGGAGCGGCCAGCGCTGACGTCGGACTGCGCGCCGCGCTCGAAAAAGGCGTGATTCGCGGCCCACGGCTGGTCGTGGCTGAGCAGGCGATCGTGATGCGCGGCAGCTATGCGCCGCGCGGGTTTGCGCCGGAGCACCGCATACCCATCGCGGCGGAAGAAGCGGGGAACCTGCCGGAACTCGTGGCCGCAGTACGCGGACAGATTGCACGCGGCGCGGATCTGATCAAAGTGTACGCCGATTATCGCTGGGGCCCCGATGGCAGTGCACAACCCGCGTTCACGGTGGAGGAGCTGCGGGCGGCGGTCGAGATCGCGAACTCGAGCGGGCGTCCGCTCGTGGCGCACGCGTCGAGTGCAGAGGGCATGCGTCGCGCCGCACTGGCCGGCGTGCAGACGATCGAACATGGTGACGGCGGCACCGCCGAGGTGTTCGCGCTCATGCGCGAGCGCAACGTGACCCTCGTGCCCACGGTCGCGGCCGGCCACGCCATTGCGCAATACGGGGGGTGGAGACCCGGGAACGGACCGGAACCCACGCGCGTGCGGGCGAAGCGCGCCTCGGTGCAGCTCGCGCTCGAGGCCGGTGTGCAGCTCGCGAACGGCAGCGATGTGGGAGTCTTCGCGCACGGGGACAACGTGCGCGAACTCGAGTTGCTGGTGGACTACGGATTGACGCCCATGCAGGCGATCGTGGCGGCCACGACAACGGCCGGTCGCGTGTTGCAGCGACCGGCCGATCTGGGTGCGGTGCGGGTAGGTGCCCCCGCCGACCTGCTGATTGTACGCGGCGATCCATCGGCGGACATTCGCGCGCTCCGTGCCGTACACACCGTGATACAACGCGGCACCGTGGTGCGCGCCCCGTAACGAGCGCTCACCGCGGGCCGTGTCAGACTTCAGTCGCCGTTGAGCGAACCGTCAGGACGCGCCGGACGGCGGCCGGGCATGCCCCCGCGGTTGCCGCCCGGTGCACGATTGGGCTGTACCATGCCGCCGCGTCCCTGCGGACCACGCGCTCCACGTGCCTCACCGGGGCCGCGACGTGCGCCGCCCTGCATCGCCAAACGAGTCCGCATGCCACGCGCGGCCTCGACCTTGGCACGCTGCTCGGGGGTGAGCACCGCGCGCACCTCCTGCTGGGCACGCATGCCGGCAATGAGACGCTCGTTGCGCGCCGCACTGAGCTTGTCGAGGGCGGAACGCGTGGCCTGTACGTTGCCATCGCCCGCCATGGCGTCCATGAGGTCTGCACGCAGGCGCAGTGCTTCGCCCGGCGACGCCGTGCGCGCCGCACGCTGCGACTGTGCCAGCGCTTCGAGCCTCGACACCTGATCGGCCGTGAGTGCCAGCTGCGTACGCTGCCGCAGCAATGCATCAGCCGGCGAACCGCCAGCGCGCGGGCCCTGTGCCACGCGGTCCCGCGGACCATCGGCACGTGGACTGCGGTTGGGTTGTGCCATGAGCGTGCTGGCGCTCAGCGCCAACGCGAGTGCTGCGAAAGGAAGTGTACGCATCGAATCGTCCTCACCGAATGGTGTGTCTGCTGCACGGTCAGCCGCCGTGCTTCAGTGAGGGAGACGGTGCACCACGCGCCACGTTAAGGTCGATCACCGAGGCGCGCCAGTTCCACATCATGGCTTCAGCACGCGTTCGAAGTATGCGGCCGTTTCCCGATTCACGCGCAGCTGATTGCTGAAACGCATCCAGTGATGCGTGTCGTCGGGAATGGTGATCTCTTCGAAGGGAACGCGCTGCGCACGCAGTCGTTGCACGAGATCCACCGTTTGCGCAAAGCGCACGTTGCGATCGTCATCCGCGTGAATGAGCAGCACCGGTGAACGCCAAGTGGCAACCGATGATACGGGTGACGAGCGCCAGGCGATGTCGGCCAGCTGCTGAATCTCGGCGGCCGAACGTTCATAGCGCCACGTGCCGGCACCAAAGCGACTGCCGCCGTCCGAGGTGAAGTCATGCACGCCGTGAATGTCCACGCCGACCGCGAAGAGATCGGAGTCCCGTCCGAGCGCAAGCGCCGTCAGAAAACCGCCGTACGATCCGCCATAGATGCCAATGCGCGCGGCATCGACATCGGCGCGTGTGCGCAACCACTCACCAGCGGATTTCACGTCCAGATATTCGGACGCACCCTGCGCGCCGGCATTCGGCGGTCGATGGAAGTCGAAGCCGTAGCCGATGCCCAGCCGATAGTTGATCGAGAGCACGACAAACCCGCGACTCACAAGATACTGATTCATGGCGTAGGCGTTCGCGTAGTAGTCGCCGTAGTGCCAGCCAAGCAGCATCTGCCGCGGCGGCCCGCCGTGCACATACACGATCGCGGGACGTCTGGCCGCACGATCGCCAGGCGGCAGGAACAGCTGCGCGTGGACTCGTACGCCGTCCGAGGCCGTGTACGTCACCGATGTCGGTGTCACCAGTTGCGCACCGGGAAAACTGTCGGGCACACGCTCGGCCGCGATCCAGCGCGGCGCGTTGTCCTCGAGCACCATGGGCAGCGGCGGACGCTGCGCCGTTGCCCCGATCCCCGCGATGCGGCCGCTGCCGAGCATGATCGGCATCCACTCCAGGCCGGTGCCCGGGGTGAGCACCTCCGGGGCAGCGCGATCAATCGGCGCACGCACGATGTGCCGACGATCAATGTCGCCATCGGTCGTGCCGGCGTTTGCGGAGAACAGCACCGACTGTCCGTCTGACGACAACCGCACGTGCTCGGCCATGTACGCGCCCGGCGTAATCAGCAGCGGCGTGCCACCCGTCGCCGGCATGGAGTACAGATGCGGCCAGCCATCGGCGTACTGCATGAAGACGAGACGATCGTTCGCCGCCCAGTGCAGGTTGATGCCACCATGCGTGTTCGGCACCGACGCGCGCAGTGTGGTATCACTCGCCCATACGCGCGACGCCGCGCCCGTGGTGACATCCCCCACCCACAGCGACCACGGGGACGGCGTCGCGACCAACGGCGCCGACGGGGCGCCGCCACTTCCTGCTCGTCGCGCGAAGACCAGCCGCCGCCCATCAGGTGCCCACCGCGGCGCCCAGTCCCGATCCACGCTGGGCGCCATCCAGGTGATCGGCGTCGTGTCATTGGTGTAGATCCCGACGAACGCGTGATCGCCGCGCCCGGAGACGAAGGCGAGTCGCGATCCGTCGGGCGAAAACTGCGGGTCGCTGCTGCTACCGCGCAGCGTGAACAGGCGCCGCGCGGGCGAGGAACCATCGATCGGCACGCGCCACAGCTGTCGATCGCGCACGAACACGACCGCATCGGAGGACGGCGCAATCACGGGGGACTCGCCTTCGCCTAGCGAGACTGGCGTACCACCAGCAAACGGCACAGACCAGATCTCCACGCGCGTGGGCGTGGGCATGCCGAGCGGATTGACGGGCAGCGCGTCGTCGAAGTTGGAGCCGAAGTCGCCGCCGCGCATGTACACGACCCATCGCCCATCATTCGACACCGACACGGCGTTCAACTCCTGCCCGTCATCGCGCATGTAGCTGGTGAGCTGTCGCGCCGCGAACGTGGGACCGCTGGCCACCCACACGTTGCGCAGTCCACGCTCGTTGAACGCCCACGCCAGATGCTCCCCGCTACGCGCCGCCGTCAGCTCGGTCGGGTATGGGTACCCCTTCACCTGTTCGAGCGTGAAGCCGCGTGACGTCTGCGCCTGCGCCGCACTCGGCACGAGCGTCGCAACCACCATGCCCACGAGGGCGACGCTACGGCGCACAACCGCTGCAGTCATACACGGAGCTCCGGAAAGAAGGCGGGAATACGTCCGCCCTATCTTCCGCCGCCCGTCACCCTTCCGCAAGCGGGGCCGCAGCCGCGTGCACCGCCGCGCGGAGCCGCTGGTAGCTGCCGCATCGGCACAGATGCCCGGCGAGCGCGGTGTCGATCTCCGCGTCGGTGGGCGCGCCGCGCGCACGCAGCAGGGCCACGACGGCCATGACCATGCCGGGCTGGCAGTAGCCGCACTGCGGGACGCCGTGTCGCTCCCACGCGTGCAGCACCGCCGCGACCACGGGGTCGACGGGGTCGGCAGACGCCGTCCGCACCCCCTCGATCGTGGTGATCGCACCGCGCGACGCTGCCGAGATCGAGGTCGTGCAACTGCGAATCGGCACACCATCGAGGTGGACGGTGCACGCGCCACACAGCGCCACGCCGCAGCCGAACTTCGTGCCCGTGAGCGCCAGTTGCTCCCGAATCACCCACAGCAGCGGCGTCTCGGGCGGCACATCAACCGAGACCATCTCCCCGTTCACCTGCACCGTGATCACGTGCCTGTCCGCGGTGCGCCGCTGAGCGGCGGAAGTCGCAGCGGCAATCGACGCAGCCGCATGCCGGTGAGTGCAAACAGCGCGTTGGCCACGGCCGGCGCGATGGGCGGCACACCGATTTCCCCCACGCCTTCCGGGGGCGCATTGCTCGGCACGAGATGCGTCATCACTTCGGGAGTGTCGGCCATGCGCAGCGCGGGATACCGATCGAAGTTGCCTTGCACCACGCGCCCCGCTTCGATGGTGATCTCACCGAACAGCGCGGCGGAGAGACCGAACACCACGGCGCTCTCCATCTGCTGCGCGACACCCTCCGGATGAATCGCCAAGCCGCAGTCCACGGCGCACACCACGCGATGCACTCGAATGGTACGCGAAGGCGACAGCGAGACCTCCGCCACCTGCGCCACGATGCTCCCGAACGATCGGTGCAGCGCCACGCCACGCGCGATGCGTGCGCCATCCGCCGCAGCAGCCGGTGGTTGCTCCCAGCCGCTCGCCGCAGCCGCCAGTTGCAGCACGGCGAGCGCACGCGGATGTGATGCCAGCAACCGTGCACGAAAGGCGATCGGATCAACCTGGGCCAGCGCGGCGAGTTCGTCGATGAAGCACTCCATGAAGAAGCCGTTGTGCGAATGCCCCACCGCGCGCCAGTAGCCGACCGGCACCGGACTCGACACGAGGCGGTGCGCCACTCGCACGCTCCCGAACATGTACGGTTGATCGAACAGCCCCTCCACCGTGGCTTTGCGCACATCGAAGCGCGCCGGCAGTGCATTCGCGCGTGCACCATAGGGGCGCACGATCTCCTGACTCGCGACCGTTGCCGAAAACGCGGTCACGGCGCCCGTCACATCGAGCGCCGCCGAGAGGCGGGCTGCACACGCCGGACGATAGAAGTCGTGTCGGACGTCATCCTCCCGGCTCCAGATCACCTGCACCGGTGTGCCGGACACCGCGCGCGCGACCTCCGCCGCCTGCCCAATGAAATCCACTTCGAGTCGCCGACCGAATCCGCCCCCGAGGTACGGCACGTGCACGGTGACACGCGCATCCGCAATGCCGAGCACGCGTGCCACGGCGCTGCGCGCCTGTTGGGGGACCTGCGTTCCAACCCACACCTCGGCGCCGGTGTCGTGCACATGCACCGTGCAGTTCGGTGGCTCCATCGTGGTGTGCGCGAGGTACGGCACGTCGTAGTCAGCGGTCAGCGTCCGCGTAGCGCCTTCGGATGTCTGCGCGGCGGCTATGCGGTCCACGGCATCACCCTCGCGTCGAAAGACGCGCCCGCCGGAGCGCGTGGCGTGAGTGCGCAGCTCGTCGAGCAGTACGGCCGACGAGAGTTCGGCATGCGGCCCAGCCTCCCACTGCAGCGACAGGGCGTCGAGCGCGTTGCGAGCGACGGGCCAGCTGGTGGCGATCACCGCAATTCCGGGCGCGCTGCCGTTGACGCCGCGCAGCAGTACGACGTCGCGCACACCGGTGATCGCCCGAGCGGGTGCATCGTTGTGCGAGCGCAGCGACCCACCGATGGTCGGGGCCATGGCGACGGCAGCCACCAGCATGCCCGGACGTCGCACGTCGATGCCGAAGGTTGCACGGCCATCGGCCTTCGCTGCCGCGTCGAGTCGTGGCGGTGATTGGCCGATGAGCCGAAACTCGTGGGGCGCTTTCCAGTGCCACTGTCGCGCCGGCGCGAGCGGTGTGCCCTGCTGCACGATCTCGCCGAAGCGCAGTGTGCGTCCCGCACAATGCACGGCCCCGTCGCGCACGACGCACGCGTCGGCGCCAGCGCCCCACGTCGTCGCGGCCGCCGCGCGCAACGTCTCGCGCGCCATCGCGCCAGCATCGCGCAACGGTGCCCACGTGTCTCGCACGCTGGTGGAGCCACCCGTCACCATCACACCGATTTCGCGCAGCAGCTTGTCGGTGTACCAGGTGGCCACGCGCTGCACGCGCCCGCTGTCATCTGGTGCGAACGGGAGCGCGTCGTGTCCCACCACCAGATTGTGATAGATGGCATCGATTGTCGGGTGCACGATCTGCACTTGTGCGAGGGCGCACTCGAGTTCGTCAGCCAGCACCATGGCCAGCGCCGTGTGAATGCCCTGCCCCATCTCGGACTTGGGGAGGAAGAGCGTCACCTGGTCGTCCGGGTCGACCGCGACCCAGCCGTTGAGGACCACGCGTCCACCGTCCGCAGGGAGCAGGGCCGACGTGCGCAGTCGCTGCCGCGGGGGCATCACACTCCACCCGAAGAGCACGGCGCCGCCTGCTCCCAGGCCAGCCAGCAGAAACGTGCGTCGCTTCATGCGCGACAGTACGGCAAAGACTCAGGTCGCATCGTCGCAATGTACCGGCGGCTCCGGTAGATTGCGACGAGCTCGCGCGGCGCGCCGCCGCGCCTCGGACAGACGGATTTCCCGCTTCGGACGCACGCCATGAAATGGTCGATTCCGGTTGGACGCTACGCCGGCATCCCGGTCCAGATGCATGTCACGTTCGTTGCGCTGCTGGTGTGGATCGGCCTTTCGGTGTGGTCATCCCAGCAGAGCGTACTGGCCGCGCTCACCGGTGTGGGCTTCATTCTCGCCCTGTTCCTGTGTGTGCTGCTGCACGAGTTCGGACACGCGCTCACCGCGCGTCGCTTCGGTGTGCAGACGCGTGACATCACGTTGCTCCCCATCGGCGGGGTGGCGCGCCTCGAACGCATGCCCGACAAGCCGCGACAGGAGCTGTTGGTCGCGGTCGCGGGACCGGCCGTGAACATCGTCATTGCGATCGGGATTGCCATCACACTCGCGCTGCTCGGGCGCCCGTTCAGCCCCGAAGCGATCGTGGCTGACGCGGGCATTGCCGGCCCGGCCTTTCTCGAGCGCCTGCTCGCCGTGAACATCATGCTGGTGGTGTTCAACATGCTGCCGGCGTTTCCCATGGACGGGGGACGCGTGCTGCGCGCGCTCCTGGCCATGCGCATGCCGTATCCGCTGGCCACCGCGCGCGCCGCCACGGTCGGCAAACTGTTCGCCGCGCTGTTCGCCATCGTGGGCTTCTTCACGAATCCGTTCCTCATGCTGATCGCGCTGTTCGTGTGGATCGGGGCCTCGCAGGAATCGGCGGCGGCGCAGATGAAGGGCGCACTCGATGGCATTCCGGTGTCACACGCCATGATCACCGACTTTCGCACGCTGTCGCCCGTCGATCCGTTGTCGCGTGCGGTCGAGCTGCTGCTGGCCGGCAGCCAACAGGATTTTCCGGTGGCAGACGAGGGGCGCGTCGTCGGCATCCTCACGCGACAGGCACTGCTGACCGCGCTCGCGCGCCGCACGGATCATTTGCGCGTGGTGGATGCCATGAATCGCGATGTGCCGAGCGCCGACCCGCTGGAGATGCTCGATGGCGCGCTGCAACGACTGCAGCAGTCCACCGTGCGTACCATGCCGGTCGTGGTGCGCGGCGAACTCGTGGGGCTGCTCACCATGGAGAACGTGGGCGAGTTCGTGAGCGTGCACGCGGCGCTGGCGCGCGCGCGATGACGCAGGCGCGATGACGCAGGCGCGCTGAATCGGAGCGCGCGCCTACTCTGCCGGAGCTACCGGCGACCGCGCCGTGCGTTCAAGGCGACGCGCCGGCGCCCCTGCGTACACGGCATTCGGTTCGAGCACGGAATACTTCGCCACGACGCTGAGCGCGCCCACCTGCGTCCCATCGCCGATCGTGGTGCCAATGCCCACCACACTGTTGATGCCGATCGTGACGTGCCGACCGAGGCGCACCGGCGCCGTCTTCAGCAGTCCGCGTTCGATGATATGTCCGGAGACGCTCGCATCAGAGCCGATGACCACGTGATCCCCGAACTCGAGCAGACTGTGGTCCATGAGCTTGAGACTGTTCACCCAGCAGCCACGACCGAGCGTGGCGCCGTTCAGTCGCAGATACATCGCCCACACCGGCGTCGAGCGGAACACCGCACCAGCAAAGGTGCGCGCCACGTGAATGGTCATGAGGTACCGCCCCCAATCGAGCACCGGCCACGTCATGTCGGCGAGGCGCAGCTCCAGACCGGGTTTGGTGCGCCAGCCGAACAGCCACGCCGCAAACGCGGAGTAGAGCAGCACGCTGAGCGCGAACAGCACGTAGGCCGGCACGAACGCCATGGCCATCACGAGCGCCTGCGCCCAGTCGGGCACCATGCGCCAGTCGGCTACCCATGTCCAGAACGACACGGCCGGAAGCACCGCGAGTCCGAGGATGAGGCACTCCGTGACGACGATCGAGCACACGGCCCACGTCACGCGCGCTCGGACCGCCCAACGCCCTGAGCGTCTTTCCGCTTTCGATGCATGCGCAGCGTCGTTCGACGCGATATTCTCTGCCATGGCACTCCACGGATGGAAACATCGGCGCGATCGAGCGCCGGTTCGCTGAGCAATGTGCCACGCGGCAACCGCCGATGGCCAGCCATCGTCGCCTCGTACCCTACCGACTTCTACCCTTACGCGCATGGCTCGCATCACCGACCTCTTCGTGCACCCCCTCAAGGGAGCCGCGCCCATGCGGGTCCACCGCATGCGTCTCGATGCGCTCGGTGCCGTGGGAGATCGACGATGGGTGCTGGTGGATGCCCACGGCTCCGCCATCACGCCGCGTGACATACCCGCCCTCGCACAACTTGTTGCCACGCTTCCCGTTCGCGACGGCGCCATCGAGCGCGATGCACCGCTGACGCTCGAGACGCCTGGTCTCAATGCGATCGTGGTGCCGCCCGCGGCCCCGTCGGCCGCCTTGCACGCGGTCCGCGTGTGGGATGACGTCGTGCAGCTGGCCGATGCAGGTGAGGCGGCCGCGGAGTGGGTATCGCGTGCCATCGACGTGCCCTGCCGACTCATGCACTGGACAGATGCCTCACGTCGTCCGCTCGCCGCGAAGTATGCCGGCGTGCTGCCGAACGGCGAGCGGCACGTCACGATCACAGACGGGGCGCCGCTCCTGCTGCTCGGCTCGGCCAGTCTCGACGCGCTCAACGTACGTCTGGCGGCCGCCGGTCACGCCACGCTCCCGGTCGAGCGCTTCCGCCCCAACATCGTGCTTGCCACCACCGCCCCCCACGAGGAGGACACGTGGGAGCGCATACGTCTCGGGACGGTGGACATCGGCGTCGGCAGCCCCTGCCCGCGCTGCGTGGTGACCACGATCGATCCGCAGACGTTGGTGCAGGGGGTCGAGCCGTTGCGCACCCTGGCGCAGTACCGGCGCGGAGACGGCGGTGGCGTGATGTTCGGCATGAACGCCACCCACGCGGCGGCAGGAGAGTTGGTGGTCGGTGACGCGATGGACGTCCTGTCGCATCGCGCCATGCCGAGCGACAGCTGACGCCCCAGCGCCGCGCGTCCGCAGTGCCTCTTTGCGACCGAGCGCGGTACGATATATTGCCGAACGTTCCTCTCCCGATTGCCGCTCCCCTCGCGTCGTCCCCTCGCGCATGACCCACGCCACGCCCATCGCCTCCGCCGCGCACACGGCCGCGCCCACCGTCATCATCACCGGCGCCTCGTCGGGGGTTGGGCTCTATGGCGCCAAGGCGCTCGCGGCGCGGGGATGGTTCGTGATCATGGCCTGCCGAGACGTCGCCAAGGGCGAGCGGGCGGCCGCCGCCTTGGGGATGTCCCCCGAGCGCTACACCGTGATGCCGATCGATCTGGGTGTGCAGGCGAGCGTACGCGCCTTTGTGGACGCCTTCGCGGCCACCGGTCGGTCGCTCGACGCACTCGTGTGCAACGCCGCGGTGTATCTGCCGCGACTCAAGCAGCCGATGCGTTCTCCCGAAGGCTACGAAATCAGCGTCGCCACGAACCACTTCGGGCATTTCCTGCTCGCCAACCTGCTGCTACCGTCGCTCGAGCGCTCCAGCCATCCGTCTCGGCGCCTGATCATTCTGGGCACCGTCACCGCGAATGCCGCGGAGTTCGGCGGCAAGATTCCGATTCCGGCGCCGGCCAATCTGGGTGAGCTCGCGGGGCTCGAAGCGGGCTTCCGTGATCCCGTCACCATGATCGATGGTGGGGCCTTCAAAGCCGGCAAGGCGTACAAGGACAGCAAGCTGTGCAACATGATCACCAGTCGCGAGCTGCATCGCCGTTTTCATGCGCGCACGGGCGTCGTGTTCAATACGCTATACCCGGGGTGCGTGGCGGACACGCCATTGTTCCGGCACACACCGCGCGCGTTTCAGGTGATCTTCCCGTGGTTTCAGAAGAACATCACCAAGGGCTACGTCACGCAGGAGCTCGCGGGTGACCGGCTCGCGCAGGTGGTCGCAGACCCGGAGTTCACGCAGTCCGGCGTTCACTGGAGTTGGGGCAACCGCCAACGCGCCGGACGTGCTGCATTCGCGCAGCCGCTGACAGCCCGTGCCAGCGATGAAGCACTTGGCCGACGGCTGTGGGATCTCACCGCACAGTGCACCGGGCTGCCGACGGAGTGACGTCGGCAGCCGGTCTCGTCTGCGGACCTACTCGAGAAACTGCAGCCCGACGCGCATAACCCGATCATCGAGCGTCCGAATCCAGCGGATTTCGGCGCGCACCGGAGCCATGCGCCCAACTTTGACGCGGCAGCCGCGTCCTTCCGCGAGATGGTCGCCACCCGCACTCACGGCGAGACTGCAACCGCCCATGGGGGACTCCTCGACGATCAGCGCGACCAGCTGCGGCGCGAAAGGACGGTCGTCCGGCCCGAAATCGATCAGCGCGAAGTCGAGGGGATCACCGGGGAAGCGAATCAGTCGGCGCTTCGCGCCGAGGGTGGCGTGGCTCATCGGGAGCTGGGGAGGGAGGGCGGTGCGTGATACGCCGAGCAGCAGAGAATCTCGACTGCTCGCCTCCAGAACTTGAGCGTCGGGAGTGTGCCGCGCCCTCCCTTCGGTCACATCACCAGGTGGGCGTCCGTCACGAAGGCACAGGTACGGACTGCGTCGCGATCGCCCCCGTGTCCACGGGGGCTTCGCCCCATGGGTCGGACGTGTCATCGCGCAGGTGGTGCAGTGCACGATGCAGATGGTACGCGACCGCGTCCATCCAGCGCATGGCCTCGAGCTGCGCGAGCACATGATCGGGGGAGGCCCGGCCTGCGGCCGCGGCATCGATGGCCCGCACGCGATCGCGCCGAGTGACCTCACGCAGCGCTGCCAGCGCAGAATCTGAGGCATCCACAGGCACGTCGGACTGCTGCGCGATCAGTGCGCGCGCCAGCGCCATGATCGCCTGCACGTGTGCACGTTGCTCCGCCAGCGCGACATCGTCGCGAGTGTCGCGCGGCACCACCTGCGCCGCCAAACCCGCGAGCTGCTCGAGATGATCGAGCGCGTGCAGCGCGGCGACATGCCGTGCGTGCACGGCCGCACTCTCCGGTTCAGGGTGCACCGCCGCCAGAAACTGTCGCGTCTCGGCGAGCGCGTCGCGAAGTGCCACGGCGCGGCGCTCGCCCGCGGGGCGCGCCGCGAAGTCGGTGGCATCGAGCACGCCGGCCAACACTTCGCGCAACGTGCGATGCGCCGTCTCCACCGCCACGGCCGGCAGGCGCGTCACGCTGCGATCGAGATAGCGCGTAAGCGATGAGCCACGATCCGGCACGAGTCGTGTCACCAGTCGAGAGAACGCATCGAGCACGGGTAACAGCATCAACACGCCGAGCAGATTGAAGCCGGTCTGGAATCCGGCAAGGAAGAGCGCGTCGTGCGTGGGACCAACGTGGGTGGTCAACCAACGCGCGAGCAGTGGCAATCCCGGCAGCAGCGCCAGGGCGACCACCGCCGTGCTGGTGTTGAACAACACGTGCGCCAGCGCGGTGCGCTTTGCGGGCACCGACGCCCCGATCGCGGCCAGGCCTGCGGTCACCGTGGTGCCGACGTTCTGCCCGATGACGAGTGCCCCGGCTTGCGCCACATCAATCGTGCCGGTGCTGAGCGCCGTAAGGGTCGTCGCCACCGCGGCGCTCGAGGACTGCATGACCACGGTCATCACAATCCCCACGAGCACGAGCAATACGCGCCCGGAAACTGTGCTGCCCGGAAACCGATCCGGCCCGATCTGCGTGGCGAGCCCCGCCATGCCGACCTGCAGCGTGTCGATGCCCACGAAGATCAGCCCGAAGCCGGCCAACGCGAGGCCGCCGTGGGCGATCCGTCCGCGACCGAGCAACCGCAGCAGCGCGCCCATGCCGACCATGGGCAGCGCCGCCGGCAACACGCTCATTTTGAGCCCGAATACCGCCACCAGCCACGCCGTACTCGTGGTGCCAAGGTTCGCGCCAAAGATGACGCCGACCGCCTGCGGAAACGTGAGCAGGCCGGCACTCACGAATCCGATGGTGGTGAGCGTGGTCGCACTCGATGACTGCACCAGCGCGGTGACGCCAGCGCCAGCCAGCAGCGATCGTACCGGACCACCCGTGAATCGAACGAGTGCCCGCTTGAGTCCATCACCCGCCGCCGACTTGAGCCCCTCCGTGAGGAGCACCATGCCGATGAGGAAGAGGCCGATCCCGCCGATGAGGTTCGTGAGCACGATGCAGGCACGATGCAGGCCACTCGCCGCTGGGTCAACGGCGGGGCTGCCTCCCCGCCGCTATCGACCGAGGCGGAGCCCAAGCCCAGCGTAGATCGCGTACCCACCATGCCTCGCCGCTTCGCGCACATTGTCCCGCTGGAACTCTGCAATGTTCGAGACGCCGAAGCTGTAGCGCGCCCCGCCGGTGAGCATGAGGCCACCCAGATCGTAGCTCACGCCACCGCCGGCGATCCCGCCGAGATCGACGGACTTCGTGCTGATGCCAGGCAGGTCGTCGCAGTCTCCGCTGGTCCCTTCGACGGTGCAGTTGATGCGTACCCCTGCGTAGGGGCCCGCATACACGTGCGGATTGAGGCGGCTTCCGCGCGCGAGGGAGAGGCGCAGCATGACCGGAACTTCGAAATAACGCAGTTCGAGCGCGCTGCCCGTGCCTCCGTTACGCGGCGTGGCGCCTCGGCTGCTGGCGAGTCCTTCGATCTGCCACTGCAGCGGACCCACGAACGGGCGGAGCAGATACGCGCCTACGAGCGTCCCGGTGCGGTCATCGACATCGATGCCGCGCAGGGTGCTGAAAGTGGCGCCGCCCATGACGCCGAACTCCGTCTGTGCGTGCGCGGGCACGGCACCGATGGTGAGCAAGGTGCCCAGGAGCAGGGTGGCGCTCAAGCGTGAGGAATGCAACATGAAGAACCTCGGAAGAGATGAAAACGACGACTGCACATCGCACGATATCGATGGCACAGCACATCACTCTTCTACTCCAACGCCTGCAAAGTGCGTCGAGTTGGTGACGGCGAGCACAGATGGCGGTGAACCGTCAGTCGACGCGCTGCAACGGATGCGACACCACCGCTCCCGACAGCACCGCGCCATCGATGGTGACATACAACATGCCCTCCGTGACGGCAACGTCGAGCGTCATGCGCCGTACCAGTCGCTCCGCGATGGCCGCCACGAGCTCCCGATCGATCGCCTGCACGGGGATGTCAGCCGCGCGATGAATGCGCTCGCCAATGAACGCCTTGCACACCTGCCCGGGGTCGCGATGCGTATAGATCGCCACGCGTGGGGCCGCCTTGCTCGCCTTGTGCACACGCGCCGCATCGGGCGCACCGATTTCGAACCATGCGTGCAGCGCGCCGGTGAGATCACGCACGGCCAGCGTCGGCTCATCGGGATCGGAGATGCCGCGCGAAAAGGTGATGCCGTCCGTGTACTCGAGACAGTACGCGAGCACACGCGTCACGAAATATTCCGGCGACTCGGACGGATGCATGGGCACGCGGAGCGAGAACGTCTCGTATACGTGTCGATCCACATGCGACAGGGCGATCTCGAGCGTGTAGAGCGTGGAAGAGAGGGCCATGGGCGCGTGAGAGAGAGCGGGGAGAGCGCGAGCTGCCGGAGTCTATCGGGATCGCGGGCGCCACGCAGCGCCGCGCCCCCTATCCGATTGCCCCGGATTGGTGCAGAATCGAGGAGCGGGGACGCGCCGCGGCGCAGCGCCCCGCGTCGTCCCTCGACCTTGGTCGCCTCTCCCCTCGCCTGCCCGGTAGGCTGCCGCATGGCTTCACACGCGCACGATGCGGGTCACACCAGCTGGGGCAAGGAGCTGCCGCTGGTCGGACGGCGCGCCGACATCGGCGCCCTGCGGATGGCGCTGGACGATGCGCTGGAAGGGCGCGGGCGCACGCTGCTGCTGACGGGCGAGCCCGGCGTGGGCAAGTCACGCCTGCTCGCGCTCCTTGAGCAGGAGGCGCGCGGACGGCGGATGCAGGTGGCGGCCGGACGCGGGTTCAGCGTAGAGTCTGGCGTGCCCTACGGTGCCTTCGCCGACGCGTTGGCCGCCCCACTGCAGGCGCTCGAACCCGGCGCCCTCACGGTGCTCGCCCGCGGCACCGAGGAGGACCTGCGCGCGATCATGCCCGCCCTCCCCGGAGTCCGCGCCGACGCGCGACACCGCACCGGGGCCGATGGCGACGGCAAGGCGCGTCTGCTCTGGATCGTCACCCAGTTTCTCACGCGTTTGGCAACGCGGCAACCATTGCTGCTCGTGCTCGACAATGCGCAGTGGGCCGATCCGTCGTCGCTCGAACTGCTGCACTTCATCGCGCGCCAGATCGAGCGTGTGCCGCTCCTGCTGGTGCTCACGTACGCCGATGACGCGATCGAGCCGCGCGCCGTGCTGCAGGAGGTGATCCGGTCGCTACTGGCGGCGCGACAGGCTACGCACCGACGCATTGAACCGCTCACGCAACAGGATCTGGCTGAACTGTTGCAGCGAACGTTCGCGATCGCGCACGCGGACGCACAGGCGCATGCGGCCGTGCTCTTCCGCCATACAAACGGCAATCCGTTCTTTGTGGAGGAGACGCTGAAGGCATTGGTGGCGGCCGGACGGATTCGGCTCCGCGGCGACACGTGGATCATCGAGGAGGCGATCCCGGAACACCTCCCCGCAACGGTGCGTGACGCCGTTCGCGCCCGAGTGGAAGCCCTTTCTGCTCCCGCGCGCCGGCTCGCCGAGTTCGCATCGCTCGTCGACGGTACCGCCTCCCTCGCGCTGCTGGCGCGCACGAGCGCACTCGACCCCGAACCGCTGGCCGATGCGATCGACGAGTTGGTGCACAAGCGCATCTTCGTCGAAGAGAAGACCGATGGCTCGGGGCACTACGCCTTCGGCCACCCGATCTTGCAGGCCCTGGTGCGGGAGGAGCTGTCGGCCGCGCGTGAGCGCGCGCTGCACGCACGCATCGCCGCCGCCCTCGAAGCGATGCATGGCACGGCCGGTGACGCGCGTGCCAGCGAAATCGCGCGCCATCTCGTGCGGGGTCATGAACTCGGGGGCGATGAACGGGCCCTGCGCTACCTCTCCGCCGCAGGTCGTGATGCCCTGCAGCGCCGCGCTGATGTCGAAGCCGTTCGCTGGCTCGGTGAAGCGCGAGCGGTCGCCGAACGCCTCGGCGATGCGCAGGCGCTGCGCACATTGCACGAAGAGGTCGGTATCGCGTTCCAGCGCACCGGCGACACCAGCGCCGCAATTCGTGAGTGGGCACACGCGCTGACCGCCGCCGAGTCCGCCTCGGACCTCGACGCGAGCGCGCGACTGCTGTATCGGCTCGGACAGGAATCGGCGCGCGCCGGCGACGCGCATGAAGGACTCGAGCAACTGGATCGGGCCGAAGCGGCCGCGCGACGCGCGGCTCGGCCCGACCTCGAGATCAAGGTGCGCGTGGCGCGCGCCAAAACGCTCCAGGCGCTCGGACGCCACGCGCTTGCCATCAGCGGTGCGTACGAGACGCTCACGCTGGCACAGTCGCTCGGCGATCACGAACTCGAGGCACGGGTGCACCAGCTGCTGCTGCAGCTGCAGAGCTGGACGGGACCGGTGGAGGAGGCGCGAGCACACGGCGAGCGTGCGCTGGCGCTGACGGACTCCGGTGGCGATGTGGAAGTCGCATGGGCCACCCACTGGGCGATGGCCATGCTGGCGGGCTTCACGGGTGACGCCTCGGGCGCCGAACGACATCAACGGCAGGCAACCCAGCTGGCGGAATCGCTGTCGTCACCGTTGCTGCTCGCCATGACGGCCGAGATCACGATCGAACACGCGTCCGTGATCGGGCGCTGGGATGAGGGACTCGCACTGGCCGAGCAGGTCATTCCTGTAGCCCGCGTGATCGCGCCGCAATCGCTGCTGCCGCGACTGCTCGTCTGGACGGGGCTGATGGTCCTGGCGCGCGATGAGACCGAGCGGGCGCGCGCACTCTTCGATGAAGCGTGGCGACTAGCCGATGCGGAACACGCGGTGGAAGGACTCGGACGCTCGGGACTGGAGCTGGCGAATGTGCACAACGCGATTCTCGCCCACACCGGCATGGGCCACTACTGGTTGGCGCGCGGCGCCTGGCAGCGCGCCCTCACGTACGGCGAACGTGGGCTGACGATCGCCGATCGGTATGGCTACATCGCGTGGGCCATCCATCGTCTGATTCCGCTGATTCTCGAAGCCGGCCTCTGGCTGCAGCAGTACGACCGCGTGACCGAGCTCGCCGAGCGGCTGCGCACGCAGTCGGCTGCGTTCAACCATCGGCTCGGCCTCGCGTGGGCCAAGGCGGCCGACGCGCTCGTTGCGCGACTCCGTGACCACCATCCCGACGCGGCGCGACAGATTCTCGAAGCGGCGGACGATCTCGAGGCCGTACCGTTCGTCTTGCATGCCGCCCGACTGCGTCGCAACGCTGCGCAGCTGCTCGAAGCCGATGGTGACGTCGATGCGGCGGTGCGCGAGCTGCGCAAAGCGCACGACGTGTTCGCTCGTATCGGCGCCGAACGCGAGCTGCGCGAAACGCGCAGTCAGCTGCGCTCGCTTGGCGTGCGACTCCCACCGCGCACGGCGACCTCGGGGGTGGGCGCCCTCACCGGGCGCGAACTCGAAATCGCACGCGCCGTCGCCAATCGCCTGTCGAACAAACAGATCGGCGCGACACTCGACATTTCGGCGCGCACGGTCAGTACGCATCTCTCGAACATCTTTCAGAAGCTGGGGATCGATTCGCGCGGCGCGCTCGCCGATCGCGTGCGCGACGATCCACAGTTTCAGGTTTCCTGAATGGCGTGCGCCGCGTGCCGTCGGGGCCACGAACGCGTCGGTGTCGTGGCCCACGACGGGTTGGGTCAACGGAACGCCATCCACGCGCGCGCGGTGGGTACCCGGAGGCCGTAGCGCTGATTGATGGCGCGAGCAGCCGCGGACGCGATGACCGCGTGTCCCATTGTGCTCGGGTGAATGCCATCGAGGCTGATCAGCGCGCCGTATGGTGTCTGCGACGTCATCAGCTCAGCGGCACTGAACGTGGGCTTGAGATCGGGTAGGCCGTAGAGGGCCTCGAGTTCCATGTGCGCAAACCCGATCCGTTTCGCCGTGGCCTTGATGTACGCGTTCATCTGCGCCATCTGGCTGTTCACGATGGCAACTTCACCGGGCGTGAGAATGAAGTCTCTGGTCGTCGGGCCGGCGCCGGCACAGGAGAGCGGGACCGGGTTGCCCCCCTGCGCCTTCGCCGTCAAACCCGCCTGGATCGCGGTGGGGACCAGCACCGGCACGAAGAGCAGATTGTCCCTGTTCACGTCGCCACAGTCCGCCTGCACCGCCACGTGAAATCCGTACAGCAGCGTCTGCGCGTCAGCCCAGATCTCTGCACCGCGCCGGAAGCTCGGGAAATCGGCCGCATCCTTGATCAGGCCGACCAGCAGCCCGTGACGCACCTCCCGCGAGACGGCCTCGATGACCCGATCGTAGTCCGTGGCCCAATCCGCGAAGGGCGTGATCGTCGCACCAGGAATGGCGATGCCGATGCGCGCATCGAGCACATCGTTCGCGCCCAGCTCCACCGACACGAACTTCGGCTTCTGCGCCAGCCCAGCCTGCACCTGGGTGGTGTGCGGCGGCAGGATCTGCGGGTACAGCTTCTTGTAGAAAGCGTCGGCCTGTGTCTCTGGCGTGGTGAGCAGCGCGTCCCGCGTCTTGGCCGCCGCGATCGCGACGTTCTGCGAGGGCACGCGCATGCCCGCCTCGAGTGGCGCGCAGGAAAAGGTCTGCGCGGCCGCCGACTCGCCCGACAGACGGACGCCGCTGGCAAGCGGCGCCATCAGCGGCGACCGACAGCCCGTGCCGCTGATCAACGGCGCCGACTGACTCCGGCCGGCGAGGCGCGCGAGTTGGGCATTCCACGACTCGGACTGTGTCGCGGCAATCGCCCCGTCGGACTGCCACCCCATGCTGACGCTCGTGCCGATGGACACGAAGCGGTGAAACAGCCCCTGAGGCGCGGGCGCGCGCGTCTCATTGATGCCAAGCGTCGCCACGGGGCTCGTCGGCGGCGCATCGGAGCAGGCCGTGATCACAACGGCGGCGGACAGAATGGCCGACAGTGCGCGATATCGGGGGGACATGGGAACCTCCTGCGAAGGTGGTGGGATACGCGGCTGATCCGCGCCCACCTACAATGGGAGTCCCCGCCACGTCATCCCATGCGTCGAGCAGCGCATGCGGCATCGCGGAATGACGTAGAGGCCCACCGCCAACGACGCAGTAGGGTCGTCAGCGGCCTCGCGCCACCACCGTGCCCGACTTAGCTGCGCCAGAGAAACGGACGCACCTGCGCTCGACAGCAGGGCGGCATGAGGTCACGCAGAATGTCGAGGGCCTGCGCCGCCTTGCCAAGGAAGTCATTCGTGGGCGGCACATTGTAGTACCGCGAATGCCCGGCCCATGCCTCCGCGATGCGTGCATCGATGGCCTGCGCTTCGAGGTGCGTCTCGATACGCAGCGGATTGTCGTAGTTGTAGTGCGAGGAATCGGACGGTGTGCGCAGGTGAATGACGGCGTCGTACCGCGCCAACTCGGCTTCGCGCGTGGTTCCGACGGCCGACCACAGGTCGCCCTCGCCCAGCCAGTACGCAGAGCCGTCGGGCGTACCACGATCGCACAGCACCAACGCGGACTGCGACGCCTCGGTGGTTGCCTCGAGGGCATGCTGCACATGGAAGATCGCCTGCTGCGCCGCCCGTCGTGTGCGCACGGCCTCGTGGCGCGGAAACCCACCACCAAAAATGATCCCGGCAGCTTCGGGCAGCGTACGCACGTGCGCGCAGAAGAAGAGCTTGGCCAGTTCGAGCACGGCCGATTTGCCGGCGCCGGGGCCGCCGGTGAGGACCACGCGGCAGCCATCGTGGGTTTCGGTGCAGGGGCAGCTGTTCATGCGCCGAAAGATGCACGCACCAACCGTGTGGGACTACCGCACGCGGATCATGACGATGTCGTCTGTCGGCGTCGCGCGCGGCCCATCCGTGCGACTCGCCGTGTGACTCGTGAGCGAGGTGACCGCCAAAGGTACGAGTCCGAACGATACGAAGCGAGATGAACTGCGAACACGCACGCGAGACCTCCACATCGAGGAACGGATCGGGCCGCCAGCGCCCCAGCGCGATCCGACCCTTCCACGACGTTTCTCGCGGACGGCGGATGGCCCGTGCGGTGCCTCGGCGCACAGTGTGGCGGCGCCGACCACGGGTCACCGTTTGCCGAACATGGCGCGGTGGGGTAGCGTCAAGACATGACTTCTCGCCGCCACTTCCTCACGCAGGCGTCGCTCGCCTCCGCCGCGTCGTTCACGCTTGGCAGTCCGACGGAGCTGATCGCGCAGCTCTCCGCGCCCACGCCTGCGCCGGATTCGCTCATGCCACCCGTCGCGCCACCCGAAGTGATCGCGCAGGACGAGACCTACTGGCTGCGCATCGCGCGGCAGTACGCGATCACCGACCGGGCCACCAACCTGGAGGCCGGCTTCTTCGGCATGATGGCGCAGCCGGTGCTCGCGGCCTACCATCGACACATCGATCGTGTGAATCGCGAGAGTTCCTGGTTTGCGCGGCGCGAGTATCCGGCGCTGCTTCAGCAGGCACGAACGCAAGTCGCCCAGGCGCTCGGCGTGGCTCCCGCGGAGATCGCCTTCTCGCGCGGCGCCACCGAAGCCTTGCAGGCGATCATTGGGCAGTACAATCGGGTGCGCAGCGGCGACACGGTGATGTATGCCGATCTCGATTACACGGCCATGCAGTGGAGCATGAACGCGCTGGCCGAACGACAGGGGGCCACCGTGGCTCGCCTCGATCTGCCGGAACCCGCGTCGCGCGAGGCGATCGTGGCGGCCTATGCGACGGCGCTCGATGCGCATCCCCGCACTCGGCTGCTGCTGCTCACACACTGCAACAACAAGACGGGACTCATCCATCCGGTGCGCGACATCGCCGCGCTCGCGAAGGCCCGCAACGTGGATGTCGTGGTGGACGCGGCGCACTCATTCGGGCAAGTGCCGCTATCGATTCCCGATCTCGGCGCCGACTTCGTGGGGGTGAACCTGCACAAGTGGGTGGGCGCACCCGTTGGGGCCGGCGTGATGTACATCCGTGAGAGCCGACTCGACGCGATCGATCGTGCACATGGCGATGAAGGATCACTTGCGCGCATCGACAGCCGCCTGCACACGGGCACGACCGACTTCGCGACCACCATGACGGTGCCCGATGCGCTCGCCTTCCAGGAGACGATCGGCATTCCGAACAAGGCCGCGCGCCTGCGCTACCTGCGCGATCGATGGGTCACGGCGGCACGCTCGATCCCCGGTGTGGACATCCTCACACCCGACGATCCGGATCTCGTGGGTGCGCTCACCTCGTTCCGTCTTCGCGGCAACGGGTCGCGCGAAGCGAATCAGGCGATCGTGCGCACGCTGCACGATGAGTTCGGCATCTTCACCGTGGCGCGCAACGGCGTGGCACGTGGTGACTGTGTGCGTGTGACGCCCGCGCTCTACAATACGCCGGCCGACGCGGACAAGCTCGTCGCAGCACTGCGGCTCATCGCGTCTCGCTGAGCCACTGCACCAGCACCGGCCCCGCGATCACACCCCAGCACAGCGCCGACATCCCGATCGCCGTGAAGACGGCCGCGCTGCCCAGATCCTTCGCGCGGCCGGCAAGCGGGTGTCGCTCCAGCGAGATGCGATCCACCGTGGCTTCGATGGCCGAGTTCAGCAGTTCGACCACGAGGACGAGCCCCATGGAAAACACGAGTACCAGCCGGGCCAGCACGTCGACCGGCAGCAGGATCGCCACCGGCACGAGCAGCGTGAACGCCGCCAGCTCCTGGCGCACCGACTCCTCATGCCGCAGCGCGTGCCGGAACCCGGCGAGCGAATAGCCGAACGCCGCACGAAAGTGGCTGACACCCCGCCGCCCCTTGGCCGCCGCTGAAGGATCCGTCATGCCCGGAACGTATGCGCGCGTGCAACGTATTGCATCGGGTGGTGAGGCGAGTGCAGGCGCGCCAACTGGCGGGTCGGTATCCCGCTCGGCCGCTCCGGCTGACAGATTCCCAGCATTCCCCCCCCTTGCCCGGATGTGTCTGTGCCCCTTCGAATCGCTACTAGCGCCCTGCTGGCCACCTTTGTGGCCGCCGCTTCTGCCACCGCCCAGCCCGGCGGCTTTCGCGGCAGTACCACGATCGGGCCGAACGAGTCATGTCCGCCCGGCACTACAGAGATCCGGCCGCGCACCTGCATGGCCCCCGAATCGGCGGCGCCGAGCATTCTCGACTATCGCCCGCGCAACACGCTGGTGGTGCCGGAACACACGGTGCCGCGCGCCAAGTATCCGGTCATCGATTTTCATGGACACCCCGGCGGCAATCTCGGCTCGCCGGAAGCGATGAAGAAGATGGAGGGCGAACTCGACGCGCTGAATGTGCGCATGATGATCGCCGCCGAAAACATGTCGGGGGAGCGGCTGCAGCGCGCCATGGCGCTCATCAACGCGTCGCCCACGATGAAGGACCGCGTGCGCGTGCTCACCGGCATCAACTTCAGCAACGTGGGCCCGGGATGGGCGGAGCGCGCGGTCAAGCAGCTCGAGGCCGACGTGGCGGCCGGCGCCGTCGGTGTGGGCGAGATCTCGAAGAGCTTCGGGCTCACGATCAAGAAGCCCGATGGCTCACGCCTGCGCATCGATGATCCGGCGCTCGACCCGATCTGGGAAGCCTGCGCGCGACTGAACCTGCCGGTGTTCATTCACACGGGCGATCCGCAGGAGTTCTGGCAGCCGATCGACTATCGAAACGAGCGGTGGCTCGAGCTCGCGCTCTTCCCCAATCGCCGCTATCCGGCCGACGAGTATCCCAGCTTCGAGCAGCTCGTCGAAGAGCGCAACAACCTGTTCCGTCGGCATCCGAAGACGACATTCGTGACGGCGCATCTCGGCTGGCACGCGCACGAACTCGACAAGCTCGGCGCGCTCTTCGACGAGCTGCCGAACCTGTACGGCGAGATGGGCGCAGTGCTCTACGACATCGGCCGGCAGCCACGCGCGGCGCGGAAGTTTTTCCTCAAGTACCAGGACCGCATTCTCTTCGGCAAGGATTCCTACCAGCCGGTCGAGTACCCGTACTACTGGCGGGTCTTCGAGACCGACGACGATTACTTCGACTACTATCGCGACTATCACGCCTTCTGGAAGCTGTACGGCATCGACCTGCCGGACGACGTCCTGAAGAAGGTGTATTACAAGAATGCGCTACGCATCATGCCGCGCGTGCCGCAGACCGGCTGGCCGGAATAGTCACCGCGCGTTCGAAGAACACGTCGGGCGTCCGGAACATCCGGCCGCCCGTGTCACGGATCACGATGCGGACCCTGCGCCGGGTGTGGCGTGTTGCATGTCCATGATCCTTTTCAAGCGTATGCTCGCGTCCCGCGCCCTCACGGCGTCGTTCACCATCCTGCTGGCCGCCTGCACAAGCAGCCCCAGTGAGAGCGGCAACGCACCGCCAACCACGCCACCGCCAACCACGCCGCCGCCTACCGACACGTCGTCAGCGGCCGCCCCGACGTTGCAGCGCACCGTCGTCACCACCAGTCTCGCCAACCCGTGGGATCTGGCCTTCACCGCCGACGGCACGCTCTTCTTCACGGAACGGTGCCGCGGCTTGTCGGTGCGTCGCTCCGATGGCACCGTCACGCGACTCTTCGGCACGAGCGGCTCCGCGTTGTTGGCCACTGATCTCGTCTGTCAGGGGCAGAGCGGCATGATGGGCGTGGCGCTCGATCCGGCGTTCGCCACGAACCGATTCGTGTACGTGATGATGACGTCGAACCAGCGCACGAATCCGCGCACCAACCGTGTGGTGCGCGTCACGGTGAACGAGACGTTCACAACGGCAAACGCGCGGCTCGATCTGGTGGACGACATTGCCTTCAAGGATGCCGCGACGCCCAATGGTGGAGCGGGTGCGCACAGCGGCGGACGCGTGCGCTTCGGCCCGGATGGCCTGTTGTACGTCACCACCGGCGACAACCACGATGGCCCGCTGCCGCAGCATCCCACGCGACTTGGCGGCAAGGTGCTGCGTCTCACCGCAACCGGCGGCGCGGCGCCTGGCAACAACGCGCCGGCCGGCTTCGACCCGCGCATCTACGCGTACGGTTTTCGCAACGTGCAGGGGCTCACCTTCCGTCCCGGGAGCGGGCAGCCGTTCATCGCCGAGCATGGTCCCAATCACAGCGATGAAGTCACCCCGCTCGTGGCCGGCGGCAACGGGGGGTGGGACCCGCAAAACCGCAGCGGCCTCACCTGCCCGGGCGGCTACTGTGGGTACGCGGGCTCGGCGACCACGATGCCGATGACGGACCTCACGCGATTCCCCGACGCACTACGCCCGTCATGGCAGAACAACGGCGCCTCACAGGGCATGGGGCCCGCCACGTTCCTCACCGGAACCGCATGGCGCGCGTGGAATGGTCGCCTGCTCGTGGGCATCATGGGCGGCCAGCGACTTGAACTGCTCACGCTCGATGCCGCCGGCATGACCACCACCACGTCGCGCGTGGATCTCCCGTCGGCTCGGTATCGGTCGTTGGTGCAGGCCCCGGACGGCGCGCTCTGGATTGCGACCGACGGGGGCGAACTCTGGCGGGTAGTGCCGGGATAAAGGCAGATCGAGCACGCCCGCGGACCCACTCGGCAGTCCCCCGGCCGCCCCACCCGCCGAGGGCCGAGCCCCGGGCCCGCCCGCACGCGCTGTCGGCGAAGCCGTTGAGCGCGTGCGGGCAGGCCCGGGGCTCGGCACCCGCTACCGCACCAACTTCTTGTACTTGATGCGGTGCGGCTGATCCGCGTCCGGCCCCTTCCGCTTCTT
>JAABRL010000017.1:75889-77568 GCA_011390935.1 Gemmatimonas sp. | reverse complement strand
TTCACCACGTCGTCGGTGTTCGAGGCTCGTCACCATCCGATGCGCGGCGGCATGCGCCGCGGCGGGTGGATCGCCGCCGACTGATCGCCGTGGTCCCGGTACGCCGCAAAACAGCGCACCGGGACCGCTCGCGCCGGTCAGTCTTCCGGCGTGCCGCGCTCGAGCGTGGCGAGCAGCACCTTGGCCCGCTCGAAGTCCGGGTTGGCCTCGATCGCCTGCTTGTAGAGCGCAACGGCCGCGGGCACGTTCTTGCGATCCTGCTCTTCGATCGCGCGACTCATGAGCAGCATCGCACGAAACTGGTTGGGGTTCTTGCCACCGGCATCGCTGAACTTCGTGGCGTCTGCCGGACGCGGCGGCAGCTTCAGTCCGCCATTCACCTTGCTGCCCAGTTCACTCACCATGGACAGCAGCTTGCTCGCTTTGCCCTCGATGCTCTCCACGTACTCGATCTCCGACGTCTCCGTGTTCACCGCACGCACGTCAATGCGCATGTTCTCGCGCGGATCGATCACGAACGTGCCCATGAGCATGTGACCGGCGCCGAGCACCTTGCCCATGCGCACGGCCGTTTCCTTGTCCACGCGGTCCCCGCTCGAGAGGTTCTGCTCGGCGAGCAGCTCCTGCAAGCGGTCCCGTTCCACTACGCGAATGTTCGCGTTGCGCGAGAGTTCAGTAATGAGCAGCTCGGCCATGCCTTTGCTGAGCGGCTGATAGTCGGCGTTGCCGACGAGTGCGCTGTTGGTGAAATACATCACGGCCACCGTGGGACGCGGCGCGTCCTGGGCCGCCGACTCTGCGGGGGCAGTCAGCGCGGCCGCGGTGCTCGCGAACAGCAGCGCGATCGTGCGCGCCATGCGACCGCGGGTTCCGCGGCGGCGGCCGGACGGAGTGAACGAGGCGTGGCGGGGGGTGCGGTGCGCGAAGGCGTGCGGCATGTCCGGCATCTCCGAGAGAGGCTCATGCGAGGCGACGGGATGAGGCCCGCGATGGGCATCAGACGGCGCGCTCCGGTGTGGCGTCACGAGCGGGAACGAGAGAACGATCCGTCGGAACGTCGCCTCGCTCCGGCTGAATCGTCAATATGCAGTATACCTTTTTGTTGGTTCGCCCTCGTCGGCCCGCCTGCGGAACGTCCCACAGCACTGCGCCATGCCCAAGGTCTGCCCTGTCTGCAGCACGTCGTACACTGACGCCAATATTTTCTGCCCTGCCGACGGCTCCACGCTGCACGCGGCGGAATCGGCGAGTGATCTGATCGGCACGGTGGTCGCCGACCGCTACCTCGTGACCGATCTGCTGGGCGCCGGCGGCATGGGCACGGTCTATCTCGCCCAGCATGTGCGACTGCCCCAGCGCGCGGCGATCAAGGTGCTGCGGCCGGAGATGGTGCGCGACGCCGGCGCGGTGGCCCGATTCAATCGCGAGGCCGCCAACGCCAGCCGCATCGAGCACGAACGCATCGCTCGCGTGTTCGACTTCGGCGAGACCAGCGACGGTACAGTGTATCTGGCCATGGAGTTCGTGCCCGGCCGCACGCTCAAGCAGATCATTGCGGCCGATGGCGCCCTGTCGCCCACGCGAACTGCCACGATCGCGCGCCAGGTCGCCGACGCGCTGGACGCCGCGCATCGCCTGGGGATCGTGCACCGCGACCTCAAGCCGGACAACGTGATGGT
>JAABRL010000017.1:0-75731 GCA_011390935.1 Gemmatimonas sp. | reverse complement strand
TCGACCACCGCAGCGATGTGTACGCCTTGGCGCTCGTCGCCTACCAGTGTCTCACCGGTTCGCTGCCGTTCGATACGAGCACCCCCGAACGCACCATGACCGCGCGGCTGACGGAGTCGCCGCAGGGGCTCTCGGTGGTGCGACCGGAGGTGGCGTGGCCGGCGGCGGTGCAGGCGGTGTTCGACAAGGGGTTGGCGAGGGATCGTGAGGCGCGGCATGACAGTGCGGGCGCCTTCGCGCGAGCGCTGGCCGAGGCAGTCGAGGCGTGGACGACGGGGAAGGCGGCAGCGTCTCCCCCACCGAACAGAAGCGTCACCAGTTCGGGCACAAACGACCGAGCGAGTGCGCCCTCGGTGGCCCGACCGACCGTCCCCAGCGAGGCGCGACGTGAAGGATCGAACCGCGGCGTCCTGATCGGCGGCGCGGTCGTGGTGGGCATCGCCGCGCTGGCGTTCGTGCTGCTGCGGGGCGGGGAGGAGGCCAGCGTGCCGAGCGTCTCCGGGGGGCTGCCGGCGGTGACGCAACAGCCTGCGGACCAGAATCGCACCGCCGATGCCGAGGTGTCGGGTACGCCAAGCGAATCGCCGGATCGGGTCGTCGCGGGCGAGGATGTCGGGACGCCACCATCGCCGGCGGGGAGCACTGGGCCGACCGCCTCGGCACAGCGTCCGGCACAAACGGCAACCGCCGATCCGGCACCGCTCGCGGCAGCCCCTCCCACCGTCGAGCCTCGGCGCACCTCGGCCGCAGCGCTCTTCACGCTCGACTCCATTCGTCTGTCCGTCGATATGGCGACGGCGACGGCGGCGGACGGTCGGCGCTCGCTCATCGTGTTGCGCGATCTGATGCCGCGCCTCGCCACCGCCGAGGACTCCGCGTGGGGCTATATCCGTCAGGCCGAGGCGCAGTTCCTCATGGAAGACCGGCGGTCGGCGTGCCTGACGCTCGCTACCGCGCTCCCGCTGCTGCGGACGCAGGCGCAGCGCAACGCGCACACGAACCTGTCGCCGTTCTGCTAAACGAAGCACCCCTCATGTGTCAGTATCGACACATGAGGGATGCATTGACGCGACACTTTATCGTTACGGCTTTACCACCGGCGACGGACAGGTGAGCGCCTGCCCCAGCCAGCCGCGCTGCATCAGCGGCAACCCGCCGGCGAACGTGTACCCCACCACCACCGTGCGGTCGCCCTCGGTGTAGGTCACCTTGAGCTCGCCGTTCCCCCAGGTACCCGCTCCCTTGCCGATCAGGCGGAACAGCGCCCACTCTCCGTTCTCGTCGGCCAGCGTCGCCCGATTGGTGCGTCCGAAACGGGCCGAGACCTCCGCCTCCAGCTTCGCGGACTGAGCGCTGCCGGCAGGGATCGGCCACTCGAGCACGTTCGCCGGGGTGCGCTCATCGAACTGCGCCACCTTGCCACCGTGCGTCAGAATGACGCGCCGCACCTCGCCCGCCGGCGTCGTCTTTGCGTCCACCCGCACGCGTGGCTCGGTCGCACCGTTGGGGAAGAACGCGTTCGCGATGCCGCTCGCGTTGTTGAAGAATGTGAGAAACGGTTCGTTGATCGCCAGCGTGGCACTCGGGCTCGGCACCCATCGCGTGCCCCGCTGCGTCAGGTGCGGCTCGAGGCGTGCCTGCAGCTGGGACAGCAGACCCGACTCCGGCTGAAACAGGAGCAACAGGTCGGAGACGCTGGCCTCGGATGTGACCGACGCATTGAAGGGGTACTTGGTGGTGATGCCACGCAGTTCCTGGCAGAACTGCGCGCCGGCCGCGTTGAGGACGTCCGCTGGTGAGGCACCGCCGCCGCCGCCCGCGGCCGGCGCCGGCGCTGGTGCGCGTGCCACTCGCGGCGTCGGCGCCCGCGTGGACGCCGCGCCCCGCAGCACCCCCTCGGCGCCGGAAATCGGCGCCTCGAGCAGCGCCGACACCACCGGTCCCACCTGCGAGGCCTGCGCGTCCACGGCAAAGTTTTGCGCCACCTGACGTGCCGCCACCTTCGCCTTCGTGGCTTCCATCTGCGCCGAGCGCGCCTGTTCGGCGACGGACTGTGCACTCGCCGTGTCCACCACCGGCGGCATGTTCGCCACCAGCTCGAGCGCGCCCTGCAGATTGAGCAGACCGTTCGCATACGGCTGGTTCGGCTCGGACACCAGCTTGTCCTTCACCGCGGGCGGCGTGACGGCGTGCACCGGCTGGAAGGCGGCCGTAATGGCCGAATCGGTGTCGGTGTTGCGCGCCACCAGCGCGAACAGGCCGAGCAGCGGCGATTGCGCCCCGCCAAGGATCCCGAGCTTCTGCGCGGCGTCACGCGTCGTCCCCGGCGGCATCACAGCAGTCGAGCGCACGAACAGACGCCACTGATTGATGTAGTCGTCACGATACCGCCCGCGCAGTTCGGCAATGATGCGATCCCGATCCTGCGCCAACGCCGCCGTGGCGTCCCCCACGACCCACTGCTCTCCCTGGAAATAGCGATCCGCATTACGGAACGCGTCCTGCATGAACGTCCAGCCACCGGCGCTGAACGCACCCGCCACCTCGCCGGACGACGCCAGCACCCCGACGGAGTTCGGTACCGCCTGCGCGAGTCGAATCGACGGGTTGGCCTCGCCGGCTTCGGCCAGCATGGACTGATAAATGGGTTCCGCACCGGTGAAGCGCCCGAGATACCCGCGGGCTGTACCAACCAGCCGCGCATCGGCACCGGTGGGCCACGGATGCTCCCGGGCCAGCTCGGTGGAGAAGAACTCGAACTGCAGGCGCGACAACCCCACCACATCGGCATCGAGCTCCTGTCCGCGCTGCCAGGAGGAGAGCAGCACCGGCGCGAGAAAGTCCGACGTGCTGCGCGCATGCTCGTCGGTGGTGATGAGGTAGGCCTTGAGTCGACTGTACACGAGCCCGTAGTCGTCATCGGGCGACGGGGCCTCGGGCAACGCCTTCAGCGAATCCGTGAGCGCCTTCCACGCGTCGGTGTAGAGCTGCTGCCGGAAGCCCTGCAACCAGACCGGCGTCGCCGATTCGAGGAGCGCCGGCCCGCTCCACAGTCCCATGCGCATACTCAGGGGGGCGCCCTCCGCGGTGTACCCGCGCACCGTGTCGAGCAACACGCGCAGGTCGTCCAACCGTCGCAACGCTTCGGGGGGCGGGAAGACGATCGTGCCCACGGGTGCCGTGATCTGCGGCAGCGCCGCCACCGCCCTCGCGGCATCCTCCACGCGTCCCGTCAGTGCGGCGTTCCTCGCCCACGACACCGTGAACAGCAAACTCGCCACCGCCGCCACACCAATCGCCGTGCCCAGCAGCGCGCGCCGCAAGCGATGCACCCGCACACCGCCGCTCGCCGCCGACGACGCCCCGCGATCGGCCAGCACCACGTCCGTGAAGAAGCGATCCAGGAACATCCACTCGGGCACCTTGCGCGCCGGACCACTCGCTGCGGCGGCGGCCGGCGCGGCCGGCTGTTCGAAGCGTGAGAACACGGCCGTCGCATCGGACGCCTTCGGGGCCTGCGCCGCACGCGGCGCCGACGCCTGCGCCACATCGCGCACCAGCACCGGGCGCGCCCCCACGAAATAGAAGCCGCGCAGCTGCGGGCTCACGCCCAGCTGCATCGGGCGCGTCACTTCCACCAGAAACTTCGACGCTGCAATCGCCAGCTTGCGGAACTCGCGCGGCAGCTCGTACGACGACAGTCGTTTCTCCCCCACCGCCTCTCGGCCCAGCAGCTCCAGGCGGCGCAGGGCGAGCGATTGCGTGATCTCGTCGAACGCCGCCGACAAGCGCGGCGTGAGTCGTTCGGCGTGTGCACCCGCGGCATCGGCCGCATCGAAGGGCAGCGCGGCGCCAAGCGGGGCGCGTACTTCGTCGCGCGTGAACGTCGCCGCCCACGCTTCGTAGTGCGGAATGCGATCGGCCTTGGTGAACAGCACATACACCGGCAGCTTGAGCCCGAACTCGCGCGAGGTTTCGGCGAGTCGCTGGCGCACGAGCTGCGCGAGTTGCTCGAGCTGTTCGCCCGCGCCCCCGCTGTAGAACAGGTCGCAGCTCACACACAGCACAGCGGCCCGTGGGGCCACCTCACCGCGCCCCACGGCGGCCGCCACACGCGGCGGACGGAGCGCCCGCACCACCCGCTGCCAGCGCGTGCTGTCCGTAAGCAGCGGGCCACCGGCTTCCGCGAGCACGGCATCACGCACCGCCCACAGATTCACCGCGTGTGTGGCAGCGTCGTCGCCGGTGGCTTCACCCGCCAACAGCTCCGGATCGAGACCACTGCGCGTGACCACGGTGGTCTTGCAGCTGCCGGTCGCGCCGAGCAGCAGCACGAGCGGCCGCTGGTCGAAGGTGCCACGTGGCAGACGCTTGCGCGCCGCACTGATCGTGGCGAGCGCGTCGTCACCGCTGGTATCCACGGCCCCGTCGTCGGTGGACTTCGGACGCATGAACCAGAGAATGAGACCGGCGGCCAACAGACCCAGCACCGCAAGCACGATGCGCAGCACCCAGCGTTCGGTCGGCGACAGCGTCATCGTCGCACTGGCCACCCACGCGGCCACCAGAAACAGGACCAACGCGGCGCCCGCGGCCAGAAACCGCTTCTCGAGCTTCTTCATCGCGACACCTCCGACGCCGACGCCACGACAAGCGCGCGCACATCGTTGCGTGCCCCCTGCAGCAGGAAGGCGTACGTGCCCCACAGCACCACCGCGAGTACGGCCGAGGCGATCGCGCCAATGGTCAGACGCCGCAGCCACGGGTCACGCTCCACGACGCCGTCATCGGGCGGCCGCCACGAGGGCGCGAGGTCACCGGGCGCACCGCGCAGCCGGTTGATGCGCTCACCCACGCGCGTCGTCACCGCGTGCAGTGGGCCGGGGTCCCCAGCGCCGTACCGTCCCTTGAACCCCATCAGCAGACACAGCTGATACACCTCGAGAATATCCGCGAGGTGTCCATCGTCCGTGCGCGTGAGCAGTTGGTCGATGTGCTGAAAGAACCACTCACCACCCATATGCCCACCGTACAGCTCGTCCTGCAGCGGCTTGCGCGCCCAATCGGCCAGCGCGGGTTGGCGCGTGTTCAGCACGGACTCATCGAGAAAGGCCACCACCGCGAACACGGCGAGCCGAGCATCCTGCTCGCCGAAGCCGGCGGCGCGTGCGTCCTGCTCACCGCGCGCCAGCAGCTGCATCATTTGCGCACGAAACGCCGCGGCGTCCGATACCGGCTGGCGATTGGCGCGCAAACGCACCACGGCAGTGAGCGATTCCTGCAGAATCAGGGCGAGTCGGCCGGCGGGGGAGGGCGACATACGGCGGGGCGGTGGAGGGGAAGCGGGCTGGGGAGCGCCGCGCCATCGGGTGTCGCCGCGCGGCAGACACCCTCGACAGAGGCGAAATCGTGGCGCTATTCCGGAACGAGCACGGCCGCGAACAGTTCGATGTCCGGCAGCCCATTGGGCACATAAACACCCAGCTCGCGGGTATCGCGCAGCGCCTTCGCGCACGGCCCGTCGAGCGTGAGTTCGAAGTAGGCGAACTCCGGCCGCGGCGCGAGAGCAACCGGGGGCGAAGGTACATGTTCCATCGGCAAGCCGTGATAGGCGCGACGTACCAGTTCCAGCACAAACTTGGTCGCACACACCTTCGTGAGTTGCGGTACGAGGGCCACCGTGTTGGGCACACCCGCCGACGAGCGCACCGCGAGGAACCAGCGCGCCGTGGGTTCATAGCAGCGCGGATCGGCAATCGGCGCGCCGTAGAGCACGTCCGCCACCTGCACGAGCGGTGTGACCACCGCGCGCACCGACACCACGACATCCAACTGTTCGCGCAGGAACCGTTCGAGTGCCGAAAAGCACGCCTCGGGCGCGTCGTGGTTGTACGCGGGCAAGTCACGCGCCTGCGTGGTGAGCGAGAACGTGCACAACGCCCCCGCGAGTCGCAACACTTCCAGCCACAGCTGCTCCGGATGCGCCTCCCGACTGCGCAGCATGTGTCGCAACGGCGCCTCCGCGGTGCGCACGGCGTGCAGCAACCAGCGCGTCGCCAGCTCGTTGCCGGCATACGCCGCTGGCGCGCCGGTGGCCGGCGCACTGCCCACGGGTGTGAGCGTGGCCGCGAGCGCCTGTCCCTTCGCTTCGAGCATGCCCACCAGACGATGCGTGAACTCCAGCAACCACGCGCTCGCCCCGAAATGGACGCAGGTGGGAATGAACGACGGATCGAGCATGTACGATCCCGCGCCGTCACGGCGCACGCGGCCGATCGGCAGCGTGATCATCTCCGGGGTGACTTCGCTGTCGAGCAGGAGCCGAAACTGTCGCGCGGCAAAGGTGACCGACGCGGGGTCCTGTCCCGAGGTCTCGTCGATGATGGCGTGCTCCACCCGCAGAAACCGATGCGTCTCGCGCGCGGGCGGGGGCTCCATGCCGATTGGCGGCTGGTCACTCCAGACATTGGCCGCCGATCCGCGCCACGCCGGCAGCGCGAGGTGCACGAGGTGCGCATCCTGCGTCGGGGAGAAGCGCGCAGCCAATGGGGTGGGCGCCGGCGCCTGGTCCCCATCGGGAATGTCGAAGGGCGTCCCATCGGGAAGCATGCCGCGCGCATGTCGCAGCGACAGCGTGCCGTTACGCAACGCGTCGGCATCGATCTCGCACGCGGCGACGCCGTACGGAAAGGCGTGCAGCACGTCGATCGCGGCCGTGGCGGTCGCCTCGAGATGCCGACGATGCAGCTGAAAGTGGTGGGGAGCGAGGTGCATGCCCTCTTCCCACACCACGCGGGCGACGGCAGCTGGTGCACGACGTATCATGAAGCGTCCGGGGATCGTGACACGGAAATGACGCGAGTGGCGAGCGGCGCGTCAGGCAGGAGCTGCACGAGGCAACCGATTGCGCACGCCCGATATCGGTTGAACAATAGACGGATACGCTTCACGATGCGCGCCGATCCTTCCGTGGGGAAGGGTTGCTCGTGCGCTTCACCCTCCCGAAGATGAGCGACGACTTCCAGTCCCGATATCGCCTGCTGAAGTGCGTGGCCCTCGAAGAGCAGGTGCGATCGCACAATGCGCAGGAGCTGGCCACCGGTCGTGTCGTGATGGTGCATCTGCTCGACGACGCCGGACCGGGCGAGATCGAAACATTGCGCGCCAAGCTCGATCGCCTGCCCAGCGCCGACAAGACGCGGGTGCTCGAACTCGCCACGCTCACGGCAGGCTTCGCGATCGTGACAGACTTTTTGCCGGGGTTCTCCTCGTTCCCGCGGTGGCTCGACGGTCGACTCGCGGCGGCGCCCGGGGTGAGTGCGTCAGCGCCGAGCGCGCCACCACCCGTGACATCGGCCCCGGCACCGATCGCCGCCCCGGTGGCCATGATGCCGCCGTTGCCGTCGCCCGCACCCATGCAACCACCTGCACCCAGCGCGCCAGCGATGGGGAGCAGCGATCCGACGATGGAAATGCCGCGCATGCCGGCGCCCGCACCCGAACTTCAGCTCGGCTCGGCGCCCCCCAGTTCGGCGCCGGGCGAGTTCACCCGCATGTTCGCGCAGCCGGCTGCACCCGCGCCCACACCACCCGCGCCCGCGCCACCCGCGCCCGCGCCGGCTGCAACCGCACCGAGTGCGCCGTTCTTCGCGCCGCCGCCTGCACCGCCCGAAGCCCCGCCGATCGCGCCCCCGGTCGTGAGCGCGCCTCCAGTGGCACCCGGCGAGTTCACGCGCATGTTTGCGCAGCCTTCAGCCGCCACCCCTCCGGTGGTGCCGCCGCCAGCCGCCACACCGCCGGCCGCGCCTGCCGTCTCCTTCGTACCTCCGCCGGCCGCGCCGACGCCACGACCCGCCGCGCCCGCGCCTTCGCAGCAAGCCACCGCCGCGTTCACGCCACTGAAAATGCCGCCGCCGCCCAACTTCGGCGCACCGGCAGCACCCCCGTCGCCGCCACCCGCACCTCCCGCGCCACCCCCGCCACCCGCCGCGCCCGCCGCGCCCCCGCAGGCCGGCCCCGGCGAGTTCACACAACTCTTTCAGGCCAACTACGGCGGCGCATCCATTCCAACGCCCGGCAACCCACCGCAGGGCGCGTCGTCGTACAGCGCACCGTTACCGCCCACGCCGAGCGCTCCGCGACCGAGTGCGGGTATGCCATCAGCAGCGCCCGCGTCCGGCAACCTCCCCCCGTCACCGTGGGGCGCCCCGCCCGGACGCACGCCGAATCTGCCCTCGGCCGCGCCGCCATCGTCCACGCCGCTTCCACCGCCACCGTCGCCGAGATCGTCGGACAACATGGGCGGTGCCACCGGCGTGCTGCAGGCCATGTCGCCCAGTCCGAACAGCGGGCCGCTTCCGTTCGCTTTCAGCGACAGCCCGGCGCCCGCGCCGCCAGCACCGGCTCCGTCCGCACCGTCGGCACCGCCGCCGTTGCCGAGCGGATCGCCAATCGTACCGCCGCTACTTCCGCCCCCGGTCTTTGCCGCCAGTGCACCAAAGCCACCGGGGGGTGCGCCGGTCGCACCGGGGGCGAACGCCGCCGGCCCGTCGGAGTACACGCAGATGATCCAGAAAGCCGCGCCGCCTCCACCGCCCAAGCCGGCCACCAAACCGGCCGCCGACGAACGGCAGGGCAAGGGTACGGAGAAGCGGCTGCCCGTGGGGCTGATCATTGCCCTCAACGTGATCCTGATCCTCGCCATCGCGCTCGTGCTCTACTTCGTCTTCCGCCCCACGCCACCGGCTGCACCGGTGTCTCCCCCGCCCGCGGACGCGCCAACGGTCGTGGCACCGCCGGGACCATCGGCATGAGACGCCAACGCCCCCGATTGTTCGCTACAGAACAATCGGGGGCGTTGTGCAGACCCCGAGTGGTCGGCGTCGTCTCCGCAGATTACCGTAGGACGATCACCAGCTCGAAGCGGGCCTGCGCCAGCTCGGCCGGCACGTAGACCGCCAGGTTGCGCGCCCGCTCCACCGCCTCCCACGCTGTCCCGTCACGGCGGAGTCCGAAGTATTGGTGATCGAGCTTGACCGGCACCGCGCCCGGTGGCTGCGGCAGGTGCTCCAGCGCGAGCCCGGGAAGCGCCTGGCGGATCAGGGTATCGACCACGTCGGCCGACCCCACCTTGCAGCTGCTCAGCACCTTGTGTACCAGATCCGCGGGACGGAGCGGGGCGCTCACCGCGAGGTACCAATGCGGCGCCGTCAGCCAGGCCCCCTGCTCGATCGCCACGGCGTGCAGCGTCGGCCGCACCGGGCGGAGTGGCAACGACACCGCGATGTCCGGTACGGCCGTGTCCAGCAGCGCCAGCAGCCGCGCTTCGAGCGCCGCGAAACACTCCCCCAGCCGCAGGTGGTCGTACGCCGGCAGCGTGCGCACCGTCTGCTCGGGCTGGAACGTGGTCAGCGCGCCGGCGAACGCGAGCATCGCCTCCCACAGCGCCGACGGGTGCCCACGACGCACCTCGGCGAGATGCCGGAGTGACCCTTCGTGGCAGTTCATGGTGTACAGCAGCCAGAAGCCGGCGATATCGGCCACCGAAAAGTCGGCCAGCCCCTGATTCCGCTGGCGTCGGCCACCGGCCAGCGTCCCACTCTTGGCCGCGACGACTTCCACGAGTCGCCGCGCCATGCCGAGCAGATACTCGCTCGCTTTCAGATCAAGCAACGGCGGCACGAAGGCATGATCGAGCGAGACCGCGCCCGCGTCGGAACGTTGCAGGCGCGCCACCGGCATCGTGGTGTACCCCTCGGTGGACTCGCCCTCGAGCAGCAGCCGCAGGTTGCTGCGCGCCACCTGGATCGGGCGTTCGGCGAGGCCGCTCGTCTCATCGCGCTGCAACAGCTCATCGGTGCGCCACCGTGTCGGCAACGCTGAGGCGGCGGGGGCGATGTTCCGCCCGTCGGGTCGATATTCGGGCACGCCGAGCAGCACCTGCATGCTGCGCTGATCAGGGCGCCACAGTTCCGCGATCGTGCGCGGCGGCGGCGACGGATCGCCGCGGGGCGCATCAAACAGCAGCCCGTCCGGAAAGCGACCCGCCGCTGTCGACACGACGAGCGTGCCGCCGGCGAGCGCTTCGCGATCGAAGGCGAGTTCCGCGAAACCCCACGGGCAGAAGGCGAGCGCACCCACCTGCAGGGCGAGCGCGTCGTCGTGATAGCGGTCCTGCGCCTGCAGATGCTGCGGCGCGAGGAGGACGCCCTTGGTCCAAAGCACGGGAGAGAGCTGGCGCATGGTGCGTAACGTAGGCCTCGGCGCGCGTGGCGCCAGCGGCAGAAGCGGGTGAACGACGGGAACGCGCCGGGGGCCGTGAGACGGACGGTCCGCTCCGCCCGTCTGTCACGTGGCGGGCAATGGGTCGGTTTTGCGCATGATCAGGGTCACATTTGTCCGCCTGCGACGTTCGATCACGCCTGTCTTGATCGGATTGGTGCGCTTTCGTCGCTTGACAACGCGAGCACGAGGTCGGAGTGTTGGCAGACTGGACACGTGTCACCGATTCGTCATGCGGTTCGTCAGCCTGCCGACGAACCGTCACATCAACGACCGCTGTTCGTAGCCCGCCTCACCGATGGCGACGCGCCGTATCCGATCCCGCTCGGGGTCGTCCGCGTCGGTCGCTGTCCCCCTCCCTCCGCTTCGCAGGAGACCTCCGCATGTCCGGCAGCACGCAGAAAAAACTGGAACGCGTCCGCCCACCGCGCATCAACATTTCGTACGAAGTGGAAACCGGTGGCGCCATCGAGATGAAGGAACTCCCGTTCCTCATGGGCGTGATGGGGGATTTCACCGGGCATGCCACGGAACCGCTGCCCAAGCTCAAGGACCGCAAGTTCGTCGAGGTCACCCCCGACAACTTCGACGACGTGCTGGCGAGCATGAAGCCGCACCTCGGGTTCACCGTCGAGAACAAGCTCAGCGAGGATCCGAACGTCGCCAAGCTCGGCGTCGACCTCCACTTTCGCAGCATGGACGATTTTGCGCCCGATGCCGTGGCCAAGCAGGTCAAGCCGCTGCGCGAGCTGCTCGAGCTGCGCACCGAGCTGGCCAATCTGCGCGCCAGCCTGCAGACCAACGAGAAGCTCGACGAAGTCCTGCAGGAGACGCTCGGCGACGCCGACAAGATGTCCAAGCTGAAGTCCGAACTCGGGCTGGACGGAGGAGAGAGCAATGGCTGAGCCACAAGCCGCTGCCGCTGCCGGCGCATCTGCCGAGGTCACCGAACTGGGGCTGCTCGACCAGATCGTCGAAGAAGGCAAGATGGGGCGCGACGCCGACGCGAAGACGCGCGGCAAGGATATGGTCAAGCGCTTTGTGTCCGAAGTGCTCGAAGGATCGATCACCATCGCGCGCGACACGGAATCGATGATCAACGCGCGCATTGCGCAGATCGATCATCTGCTGTCGCTCCAGCTCAATGAGATCCTGCATCACCCCGAGTTCCAGCGGCTCGAAGCCAGCTGGCGTGGTCTCAAGTACCTGCTGGCGCAGAGTGAGACGAGCGCCATGCTCAAGGTGAAGGTGCTCAACGTGTCGAAGAAGGAGCTGCTGCGCGATCTGCAGCGCGCCCCCGAGTTCGACCAGAGCGCACTCTTCAAGAAGGTCTACGAGGAAGAGTACGGCGTCTTCGGCGGCACCCCGTTCGGCGCCATGGTCGGCGACTACTACTTCGACCAGACCGGTCAGGACATGGAGCTGCTGGAGAAGATCTCGAACGTGGCGGCGGCCGCGCACGCGCCGTTCATCTCGGCGGCGTCGAACAGCATGTTCAACCTCGAGAGCTTCACCGAGCTGGATTCGCCGCGTGATCTGGGCAAGATCTTCGACAGCACCGAATACGCGAAGTGGAAGGCCTTCCGCAACACGGAAGACTCGCGCTATGTGGCGCTCACCGCCCCGCGCGTGCTCATGCGCGAGCCCTACGGCAGCACGACGGTGCCCATCGAGGCCTTCAACTACGAAGAGCGCGTGGATGGCAGCGTGCACGAGAACTACCTGTGGGGCAACGCGGCCTTCGCCATGGCCGCCAACATCAACAAGGCGTTCGCGCTGTACGGCTGGTGCGCGAGCATCCGCGGCGTGGAGAGTGGCGGTCTCGTGGAAGGGCTGCCGGTGCACAACTTCCGCACCGACGCCGGCGACCTCGTCATGAAGTGCCCCACCGAAGTGCAGATCACGGATCGTCGCGAGAAGGAGCTCGCCGACCTGGGCTTTGCGCCGCTGGTACATCAGAAGGGCACACCGAACGCGGCCTTCTTCAGTGTGCAGTCGTGCCAGCGCCCCAAGGTGTACGACACACCGCAGGCCTCGGCCAGCGCCCGTCTCTCCGCGCAGCTCCCGTACATCTTCGCCACGTCGCGCTTTGCGCACTATCTCAAGGTGATGATGCGCGACAAGATCGGCGGCTACACCTCGCGCAATGAGGTGGACGCGTTCCTCAACCGCTGGATCCAGAACTACGTCGCCGTCGAGACGGCCTCCTCGGCGATCAAGGCCAAGCGGCCGCTCTCCGAGGCACGCATCGACGTGGTCGAAGTCCCAGGAAAGCCGGGGTGCTACCGCGCCGTGGCGTTCCTCAAGCCCCACTTCCAGCTCGACGAGCTGGCAGTCTCCATGCGGCTGGTGGCTGAGTTGCCAGCACCGGCCAAGTAGCCCCTGCGTCACCCGATCACCGGCGGATTCGCGCGAGCTTGCTCGTCGGTGATCGGATCGCAGGTCGCACGTCGCTTTACAAGTCGAGCCGAATGCACACGGGCTCACACCACCACTGTTCCCGCGGGATGGCGCCCTGCCAACCGCACAACGTGCCGCGCTGCGGCGAATTCAATGGAGGCGGTTCATGGCGTACGACGTCTATCTCGAGCTCGATGGCATCAAGGGTGAAGCCACCGCCAAGGGACACGAAGGGCAGATCGGCATCTTCTCGATCAGCTGGGGCTGCAGCGCTGCCACGACGGTTGGGGCCAACACGGGTGGCATCTCCGCCAGCAAGGTGCAGATCTCCAGCTTCAACATGATGAAGCAGCTCGACACCTCCAGCGTGCCGCTCTTCCAGGCCTGCTGCAAAGGCACCCACATCCCGAAGGCGAAGATCACCTTCCGCAAGCAGACCGGTGACGCGCAGGAAAGCTTCCTGATCTACACGCTGCACGATGTCATGGTCGATTCGCTGCAGACCAGCGGCAGCTCAGGCGGTGATGACACGCCCACCGAGTCGCTCTCCCTGGCGTTCGCCAAGATGGAGATCGAGTACAAGAAGCAGGGCAAGGATGGCAAGCTCACCGCGGCCGGTCAGGCGGCGTGGGATCTGACCACCGTCAGCGACAAGTAAGTGACGGTCCCGCACCTCCCGTCCGCGCGACAACTGTACGCGGACGGGCAGCTCGACGGGGCGATCGAGGCGCTCGGTGTGGAGCTTCGCCATCACCCCGACGACACGCAGCGACGCGTCTTCCTCTTCGAACTGCTCGCCTTCGCCGGTCAGTACGATCGCGCGCGCAAGCAACTGGACATTCTGGCCACGAAGGGCACGCAGGCGGAGGCGGGTACGCTCCTCTATCGGGCCGCCATCGAGGCCGAGCGGGTGCGCGAGCACATGTTCGACACCGGCGACTATCCCGTGACACCGGCACCCGCACCCGTCCGTGGGACGCTCAACGGCACGCCGTTCTCGTCAATCGAAGATGCCGATCCGCGACTCGGCGCGCGCCTGGAAGTCATTGCCGGTGGTCGCTACCTCTGGCTGCCGTTCGCGCATCTCGCCACGATCCACATGGATCCCCCGTCGCGCCTTCGCGACCTGCACTGGATGCCGGCGCGCATCGCCACGGGCCCAACGGTTCGCGACATGGAGCTTGGCGAAGTGCTGCTCCCCGTGCTGACCCCGGCCGCACACCGCGATGATGAGGACGCCGTGCGGCTCGGTCGATCCACGGCCTGGGTTCGCGATGAGCGCGGCCTTGAAGTTCCCGTGGGCAGCAAGCTGTGGCTGGTCGATGGCGCGGAAGTGCCGGTACTCGAGGTCCGCGACCTCGTGATCTATGCCGACACCCCCGATCCGGCCACCTGACCCCGCAGGGGAGGCGGGCCGGACCCGTTGACCCGCCTTCCGGCGCATCGGCCTCGCGCGCAGACGCCCCCTCACCATTTGTCACTCCCCAGACGCCGTCGTTCATGCCAGTCAACGCCGAGTTGCTCGCCCGCCTGCTCACACCCATCCCTGGTGACGCCCCCGCCGGGGCGGACCTGCGGTATGCCCCGAGCTATGCCGTCATCAAGGAAGCGCGGCGAGAAGATCCCGATCTGCCCGCGGGCGAGCTGGACGGACCGCGCAAGCTGGCAGACTGGCCGCAGACCGTTGCGCTCGCCTCGCAGCTGCTCGAAAGCGAAACCAAGGATCTGCAGCTCGCCGCCTGGCTGACCGAGGCGCTGCTGCGCAAGGACGGCATCGGCGGACTGTGCACGGGACTCGCCGCCGTGGACGGGCTGCTGCAGCAGTTCTGGGACTCGATGCATCCGCAGCTCGAAGACGATGACATCGAGCTGCGCAGCGGTCCGCTCGAGTGGATCGGGGCGCGCCTCGATTTGGCCGTTCGGCAGGCCCCGATCGCCACGGGCGGCGTGTCTACACTCGATTTTGTCGTCTCGCGCGGCATTCCAACGGAGTCGGACGCCGACGGCAACAGTGACAAGAAGGCGGCCCGCGACGAGGCCCTGGCCGCCGGCAAGCGCTCGCCCGAAGCGGTGGACAGTGCCGTGGAAGCGTGCGGCAAGCCCTTCTATCGTGCGCTGATCGCCGATGTCGATGCCACGATGTCCGCGTTGGCCTCGTTGGAAGCCACCAGCGACGCGCGCTTCGGGCGTGATGCACCCGGCTTCACCGCGCTCCGCAAGGCACTCGACGAAGTCCGTATCGTCCTGACGGGAATTCTCGCGCGCAAGCTGGAAACCGACCCGGACCCGGTCGATGAAGTGCCCGAGGGCGACGGCGCACCAGTCGAGGGTGCGGCCGACGCCGGCGATGGCACGATCTCGAGCGAGGTCACCAGCGCGCGCGATGCGTCAACGCGCATCGCCGCCGCCGCACGGTTCCTGCGCAAGGAGAACCCGGCCAGTCCGGCCCCGTATCTGCTGCTGCGCGGTTTCCGGTGGGGCGAACTGCGAGCCACCCCCGGCGATCTCGATCCGCGTCTGCTCGAAGCGCCGCCCACCGCGGCACGCTCGCGCCTCAAGGGGCTGCTACTCGACGCGCGCTGGCAGGAGCTGCTCGAGCAGGGCGAAACGCTCATGGCCACGCCGCAAGGACGCGGCTGGCTCGACCTGCAGCGCTACACGCTCACCGCCTGTGCCAACCTCGGCGACAGTTACGACGGCGTGGCCGCCGTTGTGCGCAGTGAACTGCGCGCGCTGCTCGCCGCCCTTCCGCAGTTGCCACACATGACGCTCATGGACGACACGCCCACCGCCAACGGCGAGACGCGCGAGTGGCTGACCTCGGAGGGCATCACCGCCGAGGCCGCTGCCGACGCGGCCGCGCACGACGAGACAGCGGCCGACGGGGCCGACGACGAAGCGGACACGCCCAACGATGACGGTACCGACGCGCTCGAGGACGCCCTCGACGAGGAAGAGGCGACCGCGTCGAACGGCGGCTTCGTCAAGGCCCCGGTGCGACGGGCTCGTGCACGCACGGCCGGCGCCGATCCGTTCGCCGCAGCGCGCAACGAGCTCGCGCTGGGACGCCCCAATCGTGCGATCGAGCTCATGGTCGCGCAGCACGCACGCGAACGCTCACCGCGTGGCCGCTTCGTCCGACAGACGCAAGTGGCGTATCTCATGGTCGAAGCCGGGCTGGAAAACGTCGCACGGCCCATGCTCGAACGCCTGGTGCAGATCATCGACGAACGGTCGCTCGAGGATTGGGAGTCGGGACCGCTCGTGGCGCAGCCCATGGCCCTGCTCTGTCGCGTATACGACAAGCTCGAAGTGCGCGAAGACGATCGCGACGAGCTCTACCTGCGGGTCTGCCGGCTTGATCCGCTGCAGGCGCTCGGCCTGCGGCGTAGCTGAGGCGTCGGGAGCACCCCATGGCTCGCACCGAACTCGAACGCGCGGTCCAACCGTCGCTGGTTGACCGTCTCACCGATCTCGCGCCCAAGGAACGCCTCGACCCGACCACCACGCGCGACGGCTCCGAACGCGCGTATCGTGCGTCGGTGCAGCGCGATCTCGAGTGGCTGCTCAACACGCGGCGCACCATGTACGCCGCCCCGTCCGGCTTTCCGGAATCGCGGGCGTCGGCCTATGAATACGGCCTGGTCGACACCACGGGGCTGTTCGTGGGCAGCGCGGAGGGACGTCGCAATCTGCAAACGAGCATCGAGGATACCATCGCGCGCTTCGAGCCGCGGCTGGCCAACGTGCGCGTCAAGCTCGTGAACGCCGACCAGAAATCCGCACCGCAGCTGCGATTCGTGATCGAGGCGTTGCTGCGCATGGACCCCAATCCGGAGCAGGTGGTGTTCGATTCCGTGTTCGACACCGTCAACGGTGAGTACGCCGTCGGCGAGAATCTCGGGCACGGCGCATGATGGAGGTCCGTCATGCAGGATGATCTGCTGCTGTACTACGAGCGAGAGCTCGCGTACCTGCGCCGCATGGGGGCGCAGTTCGCCGAGCGCTACCCGAAGGTTGCCTCACGCCTGCAACTCGAGCCGAGCAAGTGCGAAGACCCGCACGTGGAGCGATTGCTCGAGGGCTTTGCGTTTCTCGCGGCCCGCGTGCATCACCGCATCGACGACGACATCCCGGAGCTGAGCGAGGCGTTTCTCGAAGTGCTGTATCCACAGCACGTGCGCCCGGTTCCCGCGTTGTCGATCGCCGAGCTGCACCTTGATCCGTTGCAAGGTGCAATCCCCGGCGGCTTTGCCGTGGCGCGCGGCAGTGAACTGCGCACGCCGCCGGTACAGGGTGTGCCGTGTCGCTTTCGAACCGCCTACGACACCACACTCTGGCCGATCAACATCACGTCGGTGCGCTGGACGGCTACTGATGGCACCGCCGGTCCCCGCTCCGGCGATGCGGTCGGCGCAGTGCGCGTGAACCTGAGCGCATTCGATGGGCTGCGGCTGGAAGAATGCACGCTCGACCGCGTGCGCCTGCACGTGGCTGGCGATGCCGTGGTGAGTGACACGCTCTACGAGTTGCTCCTCAACAGCTGTTTGCGTGTGGTGGTGCGCGATCCGGATCAACCGTCCCGCGCCCCGGTGGAACTGCCGCGCAACGCCATTCATGCGGTAGGCTTCGACGAAGACCAGGGACTGCTGCCCTATCCCGGTCGCACGTTCGTGGGCCATCGCCTGCTGCAGGAGCTGTTCGTCTTTCCGCAGAAATTCGCGTTCGTCGATGTCACCGGACTTGGCGACGCCATGCGCGCGCTCGGTGCCGGCGCACGCGCGGAGCTGTCGTTTCTCATTGGTCCGTTCGAACGCGCCGAGCGTCGTCAGACGCTCGAGACCAGCCTCTCGCGCGAGAACCTGCGACTCGGGTGCACGCCCGTCGTGAATCTGTTCGAGCAAACGTGCGAACCGATTCTGCTCTCCGAACGCACGTATGAATACCCGGTTGTCGCCGAGACGCGGCGACGGCTGGAAGTGAATGTCTGGTCGATCGAGCGCATCGCGCTCATCAAGCCGGGGGCGTCACGTCCCACGCCCATGGCCCCGCTGTACGGCTTCCGGCACGGTGGCTCGCGTGGCGACGGGCAGCTCTTCTGGCACGCCACACGTCGCCCAAGTGGCTGGCGTACCGATGGCGGCACCGATGTGTTTCTCTCGTTCGCGGATCTGTCGGGCAACATGCGCGTGCCCGATGCCGAGGTCGTGTCAGCCACCGCCTTGTGCAGCAACGGCGACATTCCCGCGCGGCTCGCCTTCGGCAGTGATGATCGGTCCGACTTCGAACTCACGGCCGGTGGTCCGATCAAGCGCATCGCCTGTCTCGTGCGACCCACGCCACAGGTACAACCCGCGCTCGGCAAACCGCTGCTGTGGCGACTGATCTCCGCCATGTCGCTCAACCACCTGTCGCTGGTGGACGAAGGGGTCGCCGCGCTGCGTGAACTGCTCACGCTGCACAATACGGCCAATGCGCTGTCCGCCGAGCGACAGATCAACGGCTTGGTGGCGGTGCAAAGCAAGCCGGCGTTTGCCCGCGTGGCATCGGCGCATGGCGTCGCGTTCGCGCATGGTCGGCGTGTGCAGCTGGACTTTGATGAAGAGCAATTCCCCGGTGGCGGGCTTTACCTGTTTTCATCGGTGCTCGAGCGATTCCTCGGGTTGTATGCCTCGATGAACAGCTTCACGCAGCTGGTGGCGACCTCGCGTCAGCGGCGGCGCCCCGTGCGCGAGTGGGAGCCGCGCGCTGGGTGGAGGACGCTGGTGTGAGTGAGCTGCTCGACGCCCCCGAGGCCGTACGCGATGAGGCCGCGCCCGCCGAGCGCACGGACGCGGTCGCGCGGCGCGCGATGCAACAGCTGCTCGCCGATCGCCCGCGCGGCTTTGCCTTCTTTCGCGCCGTGCACGTGCTCTCGCGGCTGCACCCGGAGCGGAACCCGATCGGCAAGTGGCACGATCCCGCGAGCGAGGTTGCGCGGTTCGTCGTGCCGCCCACGCTGGGCTTTCCACCCACCGAGATCACGGCGCTCGACGTGCAGGAACTCGAAGAGGGTCGCCCCGCGCGCATGGGCATCGCCTTCTTCGGGCTCACCGGTCCACAGGGCGTCCTGCCGCATCCGTACACGCAGCACATTGCCGACCGAACGCGCGCGCGCGATACCGCCATGCGCGATTTTCTCGACCTGTTTCACCACCGCCTCATCTCGCTCTTCTATCGTGCGTGGGCGCGGCATCGCGTGGTGGAGTCGGCCGAAACGGGGCGTCCCGATCGTCTCCGGGATCACCTGCTCGATCTCGTCGGTTTCGGCACGGAGGGCGTGCAGCATCGCTCGTCCGTGCGCGATGATGCGATTGCGTACTACGCCGGCCTCTTTGCCGCCCGGCCGCGCAGCGCCGCCGGGCTGGCACAGCTCATCGCCGACTATTTCGCCGTGACCGCCAGCGTGGTGCAGTTCGTGGGTACCTGGCGCACCCTCGGTGACACCGGTCGCTTTGACGTTGGAGCCGACGATGACGATGGCCGCCTCGGGTTCGGCGTCGTCGGAGACGCGGTGTGGGATCCGCAGGCACGCGTTCGCCTGCGCCTCGGCCCGCTCACCCGCGCGCAGTTCGACGAGTTTTTGCCGGGTGGTGCGGCGCACACCGCGCTCGCCGAGTTGGCCCGACTGTATTCCGACGAACAGGTGGGCGTGGAAGCGCAGCTGGTCCTCGCCCGTGATGAAGTCCCCGGCGTCGAACTGGGCGCCGAGAATGTCCCCACCCTCGGTTTCGGCACCTGGCTGCGCGTGCGCCCCATGCAGCGTGATCCGGACGAAACCGTGCTGCTGCTGTGCTGACGATCGCCAGTCTCCCTTCTTCCGTCCCACCAGTGGAGTGTCCATGTCGGTGAACCTTCGCGGCCTCATCGGAAAGCTCAATCCCGCCACGCGCGGTCACGTGGAAGCGGCCGCCGGCCTGTGTCTGTCGCGCACGCACTACGACGTCGAGATCGAGCACTTCCTCATGAAGGTGCTCGATCAGTCCGACGGTGATGTCGCGGCCATCCTCAAGCACTATGGCGCCAATCGGTCCCGACTCGCCGATGATCTGGCGCGCGGGCTCGATCGCCTCAAGAGCGGCAACGCGCGCACCCCCAGTCTGAGCCCGCAGCTCGTGAAGATGCTGCGCGAAGCGTGGGTGCTGGGATCGGTGGACTACGGTGCCCCGCGCGTGCGCACCGGCCACTGCCTGCTGGCGCTGCTCGCGAACGACGAGCTGGCGCGTGTCGCCAACGACATCAGCGGCGAGTTCGGCAAGATTCCGCTCGATGCGCTGCGCAAGGACTTCGTGACGATCACGTCCGTGTCCACGGAAGCATCCGAAGAGATCAAACATGACGGCGGCGCTGGCGAGTCGGCCGCGGCCGCCGCGGCACCGGGCGGCAAGGCCGGTGGACGCACGCCCAATCTCGATCAGTACACGGTCGATCTCACCGAGAATGCACGGCAGGGCAAGATCGACCCCGTGCTGGGGCGCGACGTGGAAGTGCGACAGGTCGTGGACATCCTCACACGGCGTCGCCAGAACAACCCGATCCTCGTGGGTGAGGCCGGTGTCGGCAAGACGGCCGTCGTGGAGGGCTTTGCGCGACGCATTGCCGAAGGCGACGTGCCGCCGCCGCTGCGCAATGTCTCCCTGCGGTCACTCGACCTCGCCATGCTGCAGGCGGGCGCCGGCGTGAAAGGCGAGTTCGAAAATCGCCTCAAGGGACTCATCGCCGAAGTGAAGAACTCGCCCACGCCGATCATTCTGTTCATCGACGAAGCGCACACCATGATCGGGGCCGGCGGCGCCGCGGGGCAGAACGACGCCGCGAACCTGCTCAAGCCGGCGCTTGCGCGCGGTGAGTTGCGCACGATCGCGGCGACCACGTGGAGCGAGTACAAGAAGTTCTTCGAGAAGGATCCGGCGCTCTCGCGCCGCTTCCAGGTGGTGAAGGTGGACGAGCCCACGGAAGACGTGTGCATGCTCATGCTGCGTGCCGTCGTGCCGGCACTCGAGAAGCATCACAACGTGCGCATTCTCGACAGCGGTGTCGATGCCGCCGTGCGTCTCTCGCATCGGTACCTCCCCGATCGGCAGCTTCCGGACAAGGCCGTGAGTGTGCTCGACACGGCCTGTGCGCGTCTCGCGCTCGGGCAGAGTGCCACGCCCGGGCCGGTCGAAGACCTGCGTCGTCAGATCAACGATCTCGATGTGCAGTCGCGCGTGCTCATGCGCGAGGAAGCCGCGGGTGCGAACCACAACGAGCGGCTCACCAACATCGCCGCGCTGCGCGACCGCGTGCAGGGGCGTCTCGCCGAGTTCGAGGGACGGTGGGAGCAGGAGCGCGCACTGGTCGATGCCATTCGCGCACTCCGGGAGCAGCTCGAAGCGCACGCCGATGGCAACGGTGGAGACGCCGACGCCGATGCGCTGCGCACCGAACTCACCGCCAAGGCGACCGAACTCGAAACCATGCAGGGCGAAACGCCACTCGTGCGTGTGGTCGTTGACGCGTCGATCGTTGGCGAAGTGATCTCCGGCTGGACCGGTATTCCGGTGGGCAAGATGCTGCGCGACGAACTCGGCACCATGCTGCAGCTCGAATCGCACCTCGGCGGCCGCGTGATCGGACAGGCGCACGCGCTCGAACAGCTGTCGCGGCGCATTCGCACCTCCAAGGCCGGCATCGAAGACCCGAACAAGCCCAAGGGCGTGTTCATGCTGGTGGGCCCGTCCGGTGTGGGCAAGACGGAAACCGCGATCACGCTCGCCGATCTGCTCTACGGCGGGGAGCGCAACCTGATCACGATCAACATGTCGGAGTTCCAGGAAGCGCACACCGTGTCCACGCTCAAGGGCTCACCCCCTGGCTACGTGGGCTACGGCGAGGGTGGCGTACTCACGGAAGCGGTGCGGCGACGTCCGTACAGTGTGGTGCTGCTCGACGAAGTGGAGAAGGCACACCCCGACGTGCTCGAGCTGTTCTTTCAGGTGTTCGACAAGGGCGTCATGGATGACGGTGAAGGGCGCCAGATCGACTTCAAGAACACGATCATCCTGCTCACGACCAACGCGGGCACGGACACGATCATGAAGCTCACGGCCGACCCCGACACCATGCCGTTCCCCGACGCCATGTCCAAGGCGCTCAAGCCGGAGCTCGACACGGTGTTCAAGCCCGCGTTCCTGGGCCGCATGGTGATCATTCCGTACTACCCGGTGCGTGACGAGGCGCTCAAGCAGATCATTCGCCTCAAGCTCGGCAAGATCGAGCGGCGCCTGCGCGAGATTCACCGCGTGCAGCTGCAGTTCGACGAATCGCTCGTGGAGCAGGTGGCCGCGCGCTGCACGGAAGTGGAGAGTGGTGCACGCAACGTGGACAACATTCTCACCAACACGCTGCTCCCCGAAGTGTCGCGTCTGCTGCTCGCCTCCATGGCCGAGGGCGAGAAGCCCACGGAGCTGCACGTCAAGGTCGACGAGTCGGGCGAGTTCCAGTACCACGCATCCTCCGACAACCCTGCGCCTGCCGCGGTGGACGCGTGATCGCGTCCCGTCGCGCACCGGGCACTTTCTGATTTCACGGAGCTCACGATGTCTACTCCCACGCAGGACGGCCGGCCGTTCCGTCTCGAGACACCGCTCGGCAAGGATGTGCTCCTGCTCGTGCGCTGGCACGGCGAGGAGCACGTGTCGCGCCTCTACCAGTTCACGGTGGAGGCGTGGAGCATGGAACCCGACATCGATGTGCAGGAGCTGCTGCTCAAGCCGGTGTCGCTCATCTGTGAGCTGCCGACGGCAGGAGCGACGCGCACGATTGGTGGCATCGTGACCCGCTTTGTGAATGCCGGCCTCACGCCGTACGGGTACACGGCGTATCATCTCGATATTGTCCCACCGCACTGGATGCTCAGCGTGGGGCGCACGTTCGAAATTTTCCAGGAGAAGCCGGTCCCCGAGATCTTGGACAAGGTGTTCGACGGCTTCGACGTGGAGAAGGAACTCAACGACAGCTACGAAAAGCGGCAGTACTGCTTCCAGTATCGCGAGACGAAGTTCGCGTTCGCGTCACGGCTGATGGAGCAGGAGGGCATCTGGTATCGCTTCGACCACACTGCGTCGCCGCCAAAGCTGGTCATGGCGAGCGGCAACTCCGCAGCGCGGGTGGCGTGGGGACTGACAGAGCTGCTCGCCAATCGCACCGAGGAGATCGAAGAACGTCTGGTCGATGCCCAGCTCGTGCACGCGCCGTACATCGGCAAGACGCAGACGCGCACGTACAGCGAGTTCCTCACGCAGAAGAACATGCGGGAGGAGGCCGCGGCGATCGGAGGCACCAAGCGCTTCAAGCCACCCGCCGCACTGCTCGAGTACGTGTTCGATCAGCAGCTGGCCGCGCATCGCCAAGGCGTCACGCCCGGTGGCGGTGATGACGCGGCCAACCTCGAGCGCATCTTTCCCGAAAACGAGCGCAACGCCCGACTGCGGCAGGAAGCAGAAGAGACGCAGGGACTGCGCTTGTTCGGCACCACCACCCACCGAGGGCTGACGGCCGGCGCGAAGGTTACCGTGGCACGCCACGATTCGGCGTCCGTGAACAAGGCGTGGATGGTGCTGTCGGTGCACCACCGCGGTGACAACGGGAGCTATCTCGCCGGCGATGCCGCGAACGCGGACTACGAAAATCGATTCGAAGCGCTGCCCTTTGACGTGCCGTACCGTCCCGCGCGCGCGACGCCGTGGCCGCGTGTCGGCGGTACGCACGTGGGGGTCGTGGTGGGTCCAGGCGGCGAGGAGATCTACCCGGACAAGTACGGGCGGGTGCACGTGTGCTTCCGCTTTCACGACGACTACGAGCAGAACCTCGAACACTCGTGCTGGATTCGCATGGCGCAGGTGTTCGCCGGCCCCAACTACGGGTCGGTGTTCCTGCCGCGCATCGGGCACGAAGTGCTCGTGGATTTCCTCGACGGCAACCCGGACAACCCGGTCATCGTGGGACAGCTGTACAGCGACCACAACATGCCGCCGTGGCCGCTCCCGGAAAACAAGACGCAATCGGGGTTCCGCACGCGCAGCACGCTCAACGGCGGTTCCGATGAGCACAACGAGCTGCGTTTCGAGGACAAGAAGGGCGAGGAGCAGATCTGGATTCAGGCCCAGAAGGATCTCGACACGCTCGTGAAGAACAACGAGACGCGCGAGGTGCTCAATGATCGCACGACGACGATCACCCGCCACGATACGCGCACCGTGAAGGAAGGGGACGACACGCACACCGTGTCGAAGGGTGATCAGACGAACGAGGTCACCAAAGGCAGCCAGTTCGTGACCATCGGCACGGATCAGATCAGCAAGATCCAGGTCAATCAGGACACGACTGTCTATGCGGACCAGAAGTGGACCGTCGAGGGCAACCAGGACTCGAAGATCACGAAGGACCAGACGATCGAGGTGTCGGAAGGCGACAGCAAGCTGACGGTGAAAGAGGGGAACATCGCCACCAAGGCGAGCGTCGGCGAGATTACCATCGAGGCTGGACAGAAGATTCAGCTCAAGGTGGGGAGCAGCACCATCACCATCGACAACTCGGGCATTACCATCAAGGCGCCGCAGGTCGCGGTGCAGGCGCAAGGGAAGGCGCAGATTGCATCACCGATGACGGAGATCAGCGGCAAGGCCATGCTGACCCTCTCGGGTGGCCTCACCAAGATCAACTGACCGGAGCGCATCATGACCGACACGCAGAGTGCAGGCCTGACGCCGGTACAGTGGATTGCGGCACGCGCCGACCTTGGAGACGATCTGGCGCCGCTCGTGGCCAGCGTCGCGGAGCCCGGTGCACTTGTGAGCGCGTTGCTGTCCAGCGAGAAGGGGGCTGAAGCAGTGCGCTGTGTCGCCAGCGCCTTGCCACCGCGCGAAGGTATCTGGTGGGCGTTCGTGTCGGCACGGCACACGGCGCAGGTGATGCACGGTTCGGCCTTTCCGCCGCTGCTCAAGCTCGCGCTCGACGCGGTGGACAAATGGATCAATGCGCCGAGTGACGAGAGCCGCCGCGCGGCGTGGAGCGCGGGCGATGCGTTCGGCACCGGAACGCCGGCTGGCGCGGCCGCGGCCGCCGTTTTCATGAGCGGGGGGAGCATTGCACCTGCCGGAACCATGGAGATTCCACCGCCACCTGGGGTGTGCGGCACCCTCGTGAGCACGTCGGTGATTCTGGCCGCCGTCACCGGTCCGCCAAAGGAAATCGCGGCCTCGTATCAGGCGTTCGTGGCGCAGGGGCTGGCAGTGATCACGCAACTGGGCGGGTGGGATGCCGCGATTGCCGCCACGTGGCAGGTGCTGGACGCGCAGCAGCGCGCGCACGCGCCGGCGAGCGCACCACCCGCCGCGGGCGGACCCGTGCCGTCGGGAGTGCACCCATGAACATGCCCGCCGCTCGCGTCGGGGACATGCACGTCTGCCCCATGGTCACGCCGGGCACACCACCGGTGCCGCACGTCGGCGGACCAATCATGCCACCCGGGAAGCCGACCGTCATCATTTGCAATATGCCGGCCGCCACCGTCGGCGACATGTGCACCTGCGTCGGTCCGCCAGACTCGATCCTCAAGGGGTCCGGCACGGTGCTGATCTGCGGTATGCCGGCCGCGCGCCTCGGTGACAGCACGGCGCATGGAGGCACAATCGTGGTTGGCGCCCCGACCGTGCTCATCGGCTGAGACGACGTCTCCAACCATGGGTCCGGCCGCGCGAAACGCGGCCGGACCCACCATGTATGTGCGAGCAACCGCCCGTCAGTTCACAATCGTGTAGTTGAACGTCACGTCGATATCCGTGTCGCCCTGGCAGGACGTGGACGACGCCACCTTCGGATTGTCGTCGTAGTGGCACAGCACGAGCCGCATCGCGCCCGCGCCCGCGGTCGAGCCCGCGACCACGCGATACTGCAACCCCAGCGGACGGCCAGCGCCATCGGTATCGAGCGTGGTCACCGTCACACCGGCGCCTGTCACCGTGTAGTACACGCGATGCTCGTCATCTTCCTCCTCGACTTCCTCGGTGATGTCTTCCGGCGGATTTTCGAGGCGGTTCTCGAACGTCACCGTGCCCGTATAGGTCGCACCGGCGGTGAGTGCGATGGCGCCCGACTGTGGCAACGGCGCCAGCGGACCGTTGCCATCCGGGTCATCGATGAACGAGACAATCGGCGATCCACTGGTCGGCGTCAACGTCACGGTGACGCGCGTGATGAGTTCCTGCTCACCACCGGGCGCGGTTGAGGATTCACCGCAGGCTGCCAGAGCGAATGCCGCAGCCACGACTCCGGATGCAGTGAAGAAACGACGCGTTGAAACGATCATGATGAGTGCTCCTTGCAAGAACGAGTGAAGGACAAACAACCGGGCGTGCAGACGCAACCGCGCCATGCAACGCCTCGACACACTGCTTCTACCACAACGGCGCCCGTACGCGCAGCACGATGTCGCGACCGGCATCATCCACAAACAGGCGATAGCGACTGAGATAGTCGCGATATCGCGTATCGAGCGCATTCGAGACACTCAGCGACACATCCAGCGCACGCCCGAACACCAAGGCACCGCTCGTGCCCAGCTCGGCCTGCAGCAGTGCGTAGCCCGCAGTGGGCAGCGTGTAGATCGTGCCCTCCGGCACGCCGTCCTGTTCACGCACCAGCTGCGTGCCAACCCCTGCATACCACACGCCGAGGCGTGCGCGCTCACCCGTGACGCGCGCCTGCACGAGCGCCCGATCGGCCGGCATATCGTACAGCGGCTGCGCGCGTAGTCGGTCGGTCCCGCGTACCGCCGTGGCGTTGCCCACCAGCGCGAGCCAGCGCGTGACACTCCAGGTGCCGGCGAGTTCGAGTCCCCGCATGCGTGCGTCGGTGCGCGCGTAGTTGAACGCGGGGAACGCGCCGCGCAGCGTGAACACCGGTTCACGCGGACGAAGGAAGATGAAGTCGTCAATGCGGTTGTCGTACGCCGATACATCGAGTGTGCCGCGCACGCCGGCATAACGCAGCCCCGCTTCCACGCCGGTGGAACGCTCCTGATCGAGCGTGGCATCACCGAGCTCGTATTGCGCGGTGCCGTGATGCACGCCCTGGGCGTAGCGCTCGTTCACCGTGGGCGGTCGCCACGCACGTGCCACGCGCAGTGACGCATCCCATCCCTCCACGATCTGGTACGCGGCGCCAAACGAACCGGCGATGCCGCGCCATGACTTCGTACCGGCCGGACTCCGAATCCCGGCGTCTGCAAAGGCGAGTGTGGTTTGCGAAATCGCATCGGCGCGGAGTCCACCGCTCAGCGAGAAGCGCCCGCGCCCCCACGCTTCCTGCGCGTAGATCGCGCCCTGCTGCAGATCGAAGCCTGGAATGAGAAACGCCTTGCCGAGCGTCTGATTGCCTTGAATTACGCCGCTCACGCCCACAGTGCCGAACAACCCGCGCCACGGCGCGTGCTTCCAACGCACATCGAGCGAGTTCGTGTACAGCTTGAGGTTGAACGCCGGCTCATCGCGAAACCGCAACGGACCGTGGTTGTCGTACTCTCGGCGATGGTTGTACTGCAGGCCGTATACCAGCTCGAGTTCGCTGGCATCATCGAGCAGACGCGTGGTCGTCCACCGCAGCGTGTTGTGCGAGACGCGCTGATTCGGACGATCGATGTCGTAGGTGAATGCGGAGTCGCGTGGCGGCGCGGTCATGGCGCGCTGCAGATCATCGAAGTTGCCCGCATGCGCCTGCCGCAACACGCCGAGTTCGGTGCCGAAGCGGCTGATCAGCAGCTCGCTCCGTCCCCACTCGCGCTGCACGCCGAACGTGGCGCTGCCATTGAGCTCTCGGAATCCCGTGTTCGACAGATAGTAGTCCGGCGCACCGCCGTTGCCCGCAACGCGTGATGTGAGGCGAAGCCGGTATCCCGTGCGGCCGATCAGTGGCACGGCGAGACCGCCGCCCTGCACCGCCACCGACAGCGCGCCCTGTCGACTGTTGGTGAAGGTGTTGAGCGCGACGTCGCCGCGCATCGGGCCGCTGTCCGCCACCGGCGCGTGATCGACACGTACCACACCGCCCAGTGCATCGGCACCGTAGAGCACGGTGCCCGCCCCGCGCACCACAGTCACGGCGTCGGCATCGAAGCTGTCGAGATTGGGCGCGTGCTCCGTGCCCCACTGCTGGTCTTCCTGCCTGAGGCCGGCGTTGAGCACGAGCACGCGCTGTGAGTTCAGTCCGCGGATCACCGGCTTCGCGATGCTCGGCCCCAGCTGAATCACCGCCATGCCCGGCAGCTGCTTGAGCGTTTCGCCGAGCGTCTGTCCGCGGGTCTTGTCGAGCGCGGCGCGGTCGAGGCTCGTGAGCGAGACCACCTGTTCGAGGGCGTCCACGGTGGTGTCGGCCGTGACGGCGACCTGGCTCAGCTGCACCACGGCGAGTTCGAGGCGGACCTTGAGCAGCACATCGTCTTCGGTCAGGTCGAGCGTGCGTTCGAAGGGGGCATAGCCCAGCATGCGGGCGCGCAGCACGACCCGAGTGGGGGGCAGGTCTCGGAAGTCCACGTGCCCATGGCGATCGCTGCGACCCTGCCGCTGCTGCGTGCCGCCGGCATCGGTCCACGTGACGCTGATCGTGGCACCGACCACGGGCTGACCGGTGCCGGCGTCCTCCACGACGCCATGAATGTGGCGGTTGACCGGCGCGGGTCGCAGCTGTGCCCGGAGCGGACGGGCTGCCGCAATCGTCAGGACGGACGCGGCGGCGGTGCGGTGCTCGGACGCCCCCAGCGGAGCCGCCGCCAGCAGGGCGACGGCCGCCAGCAGCCGACGAGCGGCAGGCGGAGGCAATGGGCGACATCTCATCTTGTAAGCCTGTGATAGTACTGATAATACACCATCATTACCAGTGCTTTGTGACGCGGCATGGGTAGGCAGCCGCGCGCTGGCTTGCTATCGTGCGACAGGCTCACCTTCACCGACGCGACCATGCTGCTGATTCTTGTTGTCGCTCTGCTCGCGATCGCCGTGACCGCCGGCGCCTGGTACGGACGCCTGCAGGAACGGGCATGGTGGACTCGTCGGCTGATCGAGCGCGGGATCAATCCTGGGACGTTGTACCCGCGCAGCACCGAAACGCCGCGTCAGTCGCTGGAGCCGCTGGAGCCACTCACGCCGGACGCCGATGCGATGCGCGACGCCATGGAGTCCATGGCTCAGGAGGTGGAGCGGCTCGCGGAGGGACAGCGCTTCATCACGCGCGTGCTCACGGAGAAGCGGGCCCTGCCGCCGGAATCGCCGCAGCCGGACGACACGACCCCGCCTCGCGACTCTGGCACCTGACGCCGTCGCGCTGGTCTGCGCTGCGGTCGTGCGCTGACACGAGCGCCCGACCACCCTTGACGAGGGTCATATGTTGAGGAATCATTCTCAACAAGACCCTCTTGAGGTGGTCCCATGCCCTCCCCGGTCCCCGCCAGCGCGCCGACCGTGCCCACCGCAAAGGTCGGCACCCCACTGCTCAGCGCCGAATCGCTCGTGAAGGACTACGGCAGCTTCCGCGCCGTCGACACCGTCTCACTGCAGGTGCACACCGGCGAGATCTACTGCCTGCTCGGCCCCAACGGCGCCGGCAAGTCCACCACCATCAACTGCTTCCTCGGCTTCGTCGCGCCCACCAGCGGCCGCGTGCAGGTGAAGGGGCTCGACGTGCAGCAGCATCCGGTGGAGACCAAGCGGGCGCTCGCCTACATCCCCGAACAGGTGAATCTGTATCGCAACCTGTCCGGGCTGGAAAACCTGGCCTATCTCGCGGCACTCGGCGGTGGCGCCGAGCGCTCGCGCACCGAGCTGACCGAATTGCTCGTGGACGCCGGGTTGCAGCGCGAGGCCGTCACCAAACGGGTGGGCGAGTACTCCAAGGGCATGCGACAGAAGGTGGCCGTCGCACTCGCGGTGGCGAAGGAGGCCGAGGTGCTGCTGCTCGACGAACCCACCAGCGGCCTCGACCCGAAGGCGTCGAACGAGTTCAGCGATCTGCTCGGCCGCCTGCGGGAACGCGGCGTCGCCATTCTCATGGCCACTCACGACCTCTTTCGCGCGCGCGAAACCGGGCAGCGCGTGGGCATCATGAATCGCGGGCGGCTCGTACGCGAACTGGCCACGAGCGAGATCGGGCACGCCGACCTCGAACGCATCTATCTCGATCACATGCACGACTGAGACGACGGCCATGATCGCAACCATTGCACACAAGGAAGCCACCGAACTGTTTCGCGACGGCCGCTTTCGATGGGGTGCCGCGCTCGTCGCGGGCCTGCTGATCACGGCGCTGCTCTCCGGATGGCAGCAGTACACCGAGATCAGAGCCTCACACACCGCCGCCACCGAGGCCACCTGGGAACGCTGGCTCAACCAGGGTGAGAAGAACCCGCACTCGGCCGCACACTACGGCGTGTACGCCTTCAAGCCGGTCACGCCACTCTCGCTCGTGGACCAGGGGGTGAACACCTACACCGGGGTGTTCACCTGGCTCGAAGCGCACAACCAGAACCCGTTCGAGTATCGACCCGCGCAGGACGCACCGGCGCTCGGTCGCTTCGGTCAGCTCACCGCCTCCACCGTGCTGCAGCTGCTCATTCCCTTGCTCATCGTGCTGCTCGGCTTCTCGGCGATCGTGGGCGAGCGTGAAGCCGGCACCATGCGATTGCTGCTGGCCGGCGGCGTGCGCCGCGAACAGCTCGCCATCGGCAAGGCGGCCGGCCTCACGCTCGGCCTGAGTGCGCTGGTGATCCCGGCCGCGTTGGTGGGTGCGTTCGCACTGCTGCTCGCCACCAGCACCGACCAGAGCGTGTCGTTCGCGCGTGTGGGCTGGCTGGCGGGCGCGTACCTGCTGTACTTCGCCGCGATGCTCGGCATCACGCTCGCCGTCTCGGCGTGGAGCCGCTCGTCACGCGTGGCCCTCGTCACGCTGCTCGGCTTCTGGATCGTGAATGCGCTCGTCTCGCCACGACTGGCGACCGATGTCGCGCGCGCGTTGTATCCGCTGCCCGCGGCCGAGACATTCCGTGCGGCGATCGCCGAGGATCTGCGCAACGGGGTGGACGGGCACTCGCCGCAGGATGTGCGACAGCAGGCGCTGCGTGACAGCGTGCTCGCGGCCTACGGTGCCAGCACCCTCGAGGAGCTGCCCGTGAACTACGCCGGCATTTCGTTGCAGGCGAGTGAAGAGTATGCAAATCGCGTGTACGATCGTCGCTTCGGCGAACTGGCCGATCGCATGCGCGCGCAGGAGGGCACGCATCAGCGACTGGGGCTGCTCATGCCGCTGCTGGCGATTCGCAGCGCCTCCATGGGGTTGTCCGGCACCGACGTGTTCCATCACGAGCACTTCGTGCGCGCGGCCGAAGAGCATCGTCGGCTGATTCAGCGCACGCTCAACGGCGACATCACCACCAACGGACGGTTCGGCCAGACCTACATGGCCGGACCCGCGCTGTGGGCGTCGATTCCCACGTTCACGTACACGCCCCCAGCGTTGGCCGCGATCGTGAGCCAGCAGACGGAGAGTCTGGTGTGGTTGCTCGTGTGGCTTGGTGTCGCTGGCGCCGCGTTCGTGGTGGGTGTGCGTCGCGTCGCGCCGGAGTGATCTGCGCATGCTGAACCGCATCGTGGCGCATGAATGGCGCGTGCTGCGAGCCGACCGCACACTGTGGGTGGTGGTGTTCGCGATCGTGGCGCTCACCGGCTATGCGTATCGCAACGGCGCCGCGTGGGAGGCGACGCAGCGCACCGCGATCGCGCAGGCGCTCACCGAAGACAGCACGCGCCTTGCCACGCTGACGGCACAGATTGCCGAGATCGACGCGGGGCGCGTGGAACCGCCCCCTGCCTTTCAGAATCCCACCGTCGCGGCCACCGTCGGACGGTCGATGGGCATTCGCGCGGCCGTGCTGCCCCCGGCGCCGCTGGCCGCGACGGCGGTCGGCCAGGGCGATCTCTTCCCGTCGTATGCGGTGGTCTCCACCGCGACGGGCGATCCGTTCTTCAAGACCCCGTCCATCGAGAACCCGTTGCATCTGCTCGCCGGACGCTTCGACCTCGGCTTCGTGGTGGTGTTCCTGCTGCCACTGCTGGTGCTCGGCGTGGGATACGGCATGCTGTCGCAGGAACGCGAAGACGGCACGCTGGCGCTGCTGCTCACGCAACCCGTGTCGGCCGGTACACTGGTGCTGGGCAAACTGGTCGCGCGATTTGTGGTGCTCGTGGGTGCACTGGCTGCGGCCACGGTGCTGGCGCTGCTGTTCGGCGGTGCCACGCTGGGCGCACCCGGCGCACTGCGCGACCTGCTGCTGTGGCTGGGTGTGGTGAGCGCGTACGCCGCGTTCTGGCTGCTGGTGGTGGCGCTGGTGAACGCGCGGGGTCGCAGCAGTTCGGAAAACGCGATGACGCTCGCCACGGTGTGGCTGGTGCTCACCTTGCTCGTGCCAGCCGCGCTCAACGTGGTGGCCACACTGCGCTATCCGGTGCCATCGCGCGCCGAAATGATCGGTGTGGAACGCGAGGCCGCCGAAGAGGCGCAGCAGCAGGGCGCGGCGCTGTTGGCCGCGTTCTACCAAGACCACCCCGAACTTGCGCCGGCTACTGCCACCGCCGGCCCGGTGAACTTCGCCGCGCAGAGTTGGGCCGTGCAGGAAGAGGTGGAGCGCATGGTGTCTCCCGTGCGCGCCGAGTACGACGCGCAGGCCGACAAGCAGCGCGCGCTGCTGCGCCGATTTCGTTTTCTGTCGCCAGCGTTGGTCGCGCAGGAGGCGCTGCAGGACGTGGCCGGTACCGGCGAGGTGCGCTATCGCGGGTTCCGATCGGCGGTGGGGGCGTTGCGCGCCGAGTTCCGCGAGTTCATTGGCTCGCGCATCGTGCGCAGCACACCGATCGCGGCGAGTGATGTGGCACTGCTGCCCTCGCTCGATGCATCCGTGGTGCGGGAGGTTGATGCCACGACGGGTGCGCGGGTGCTGGTGAATCTGCTCGGGCTGTTGGTGCCGACGGTGCTGGTAGGGTTGCTGCTGCAGCGGCAGTTGCCGTCGGTTCGGGAGCGGGCGCGGGGGTGATCCCATGCTCGGCGTCGCTCGCGGTGACGGCTTGCGAGCGACGCTGATGGGGGGTGATTACGCCACCGTGAGCACTGCGCCGTGGAAGTCGCAGTGATCGCCATGCGGGTGGTGCAGATGCCCGTCCACCAGATAGTCCACATGATCGCCGTGCGGCACGGCCGGATGTCCGCAGTCGGGACCGTGCACGTGCGCCGCGTCGTGTCCGCCGCACTTGTGTGACGGCGTGCAATCGGCCGGCATCGCGTCCGAGATGTCGAAGACGTGTTCGTGCACGTCGCCGGACGCCTGATGGTGCAGATGGCCGTCGTGCAGGTAGTCCACGTGTCCGTCGTGCTGCACGGCGGTGTGGCCGCAGCCGGGTCCGTGAATGTGGGTGTGGTGCGCGTGTGTGCTCATGTCGGTGCTCGGATGATGTGTCGACAACAGGCAGGCGCTCGCGCCGCCGTCGACGTCCCGGCGCGAGTCGAGGATGGTGCGAACCCTCAGCGCGGCGACACGGACTCCGACGCGTGGTGCAGGATGTTGTGCAGCAGGATGCGCACGTGTTCATCGGCGAGCGCGTAGTACACGTGCTTGCCGTCGCGGCGGGTGCTGGCGAGCCCCTCGGTCTTGAGCTGCCGCAGGCGCTGCGAGACGGTGGGCATGGCGTCACCGGTAAGCGTGGCGAGGTCGGTCACGCACAGTTCGCCCGCATCGAGCAGCTCGAGCAGGGCGAGGCGATCCGGATCACCCGCGGCGCGCAGCATACGGGCGGCGCGCTGGCGCACGGCCGGCAGGGCGCGAGGGCGTGGGGCTGGCGCGGCGTGGTCGGTGGAGTCGCAGGCCGGGGGGGAGGCTGCAGCAGAGTTCATCCTGATAATCCTACCACATCGCTTCGTCACTTGCAAGATTCATGAAATGACGAAGCGACATGCACATTGCGACGCCGGCCAGCACGGCCGACGCCAACACCTCCTGCTACTGCTTGAACTGCACTACCAGAAACCGCGCCGGCGTCGTGCCGATGTTCGTGACGCGATGCTGCCCGGCGTCATGCCAGTGTGCCTGTCCGGCGGTGAAGCTGCGTTCGATCGGCGCCTCACCCTCGGTCTCGTACCGGATGGTGTAGTCGGAGAGCGCGTACACCACGCGGGCGCGTCCGGCATGAGCCGGCTCGCTGCCAGCTGGCTCGAGAGCGACCTCCCGCACCGCGAAGCGGTCGTCGTTCACCAGCGGCGCGCTGCTCGGCGTCGCGTCGGTGACGTCGCCACCGGCCGGCAATGGTGCGCTGGTACGGTGCACGATCAGCAGCTGCGCCGGCGTAGTCCCGATGTTCTCAATGGCGTGCACACCCGCGCTGTGGGTGTGCACATCGCCGCGCTGCCACGTGGCCTCGCGGGTCGAGTCCCCCTCGGTGTACCGAATGGTGTAGTCGCCCAGCGAGTAGACCACCCGCGCCGCACCGTCGTGCGCGGGCAGCGCCTCGCCCGGCGCTAGCGTGATCGTGAACGCCTCGGCCCATTCGTTCTGCAGCACGAACTGCTTCACCTCGACCGATGGGCTCGCCGACTGGGTCTCGACCGCGACCTCGTCGGTGCGAGAAGCGTCGCCGCCGCACGCCGCCAGAACAGCAGTGGTAAGGATGGTGACCGTTGCCGATGCGATGCGCATAATGCCTCGTGGTGAATCGTGGAGGCGCGCAGCACCAACCGCGCCTGCGACAAGCATCGCGATCGCACGGTCGACACGCAGCGGGGGATTCTCCCACCAGCCGACCGGGTTTCCCTGCAACCTTCAGGAACGCGCGCCTCGCTTCATCGCGAGTGCGCTATCGCGTCACCACCTGCGGTACGTCGTTGCCGGCGGTGAAGTACAGCGGCTGCCGCTTGCCGCTGGCTGCATCGAGCAACGTCACGAGATTCTGCTGATCGCGAAACACGTCGAACAGGAGCGCATGACGAATGCGCAATGCCCGGGTCGGAGCCGGCACCGGAAACGCCAGCACGTACCAGCGCACTGGACCACCCGCTTCGTCCTGCTCCGTGCCGCGCTCCAGCAAGCGAGGCGTTTTGCGTGCGCCGTCTGCGTCCACCTGCACCTGCGAACGGAAGTAGCGCATGAACAGCGAGTCATCCTCGGCGGATGGAACGGTGGAGAAGGCGAACGCGCTGTCGCCGCTCACGCCGCGCATTGCGAGCGTGAGGTCATCGGCGAAGCAGCGCACGCGCCAGTAGAGCGTGCCCTGCTCGAGCACCACACGCGACACGGTCACGTGCACATCGTGACGCGCGTCACGTGGCCCCTCATGACGCGCCGTGGGCGCGATCGCCATCCGCTCGTCGCCCGCTCGCACGGTCCCCTCCCGCGGGGCCGCATGCGCGTGCGCCTCCGTGCTGGCGAGGGCGTTCATCGTGCACACCGCGATGAACGCCAGGCACCCGCGCCTCATGGTATCGGCGTGACCGGCGCCGTCCACGTGTTGTTGCTCGTATCCACGTCCGCCCACGCCGCATCCGGATCGAGCACCACGCGGGCGAGTGGCTTGCTGCTGAAGTGCCCGTACACGAAGCGTCGCTCGTTCTTGCGCCACGTTTCGGCGGGCAGACGGACCCGCTCCATCGTACCGTCGGCGTAGTGCAGATCGAGTTCGATCGGCAGCACCAGCCCGCCAGCGTTGTCGATCGTGATGCGATGGTAGAACTGCCCCTTCGACGCGTCACCCGTGAGTGGCAGCGCGTCCTGCGTGGTGACGGAGGCCAGCGACTGGTCGTTGGCGTACGTGCTGTAGAACCAGCCGCGCCAGAAATAGTTGAGATTGTCGCCGGAACCGCTGGCCAGCGTGCGGAAGAAGTCGGCCGGCTGCGGATGCTTGAAGGCCCACTTGGTGGCGTACTCGCGGAACGCCCGATCGAACCGCTCCGGACCGAGCACGCGCTCGCGCAGCATCACGAGACCAGCCGCGGGTTTGGCATAGCCGTTGGGACCGAACGCCGTGTGGATGTAGTCCGACTCCGTCATGATCGGCACCTGATCGGTGGTGCGCATGTACCCCACGATGTTCTTCGCGTAGCCGCGCAGCCGCGCCTCGGGCCAGTTCGGGTCCCACTCAAGCTCGGCGTAGTGTTCGAGGAACGTGTTGAGTCCTTCGTCCATCCACGTCCACTTGCGTTCGTCCGACGCCACGATCATGGGGAACCAGTTGTGCCCCACTTCGTGAATCGTCACGCCCACCAGCGCGTACTCCAGCGCTGGCGTATATGAGCCATCGGCGCTCGGCCGCGCCCCGCAGAAGGCGATCATGGGGTACTCCATGCCGAACACCGGGCCGTGCACGTTCGACGCCTGCGGGTACGGATACTCGAACGCCATGCGTCCGTACGTGACGAGCGTCTGCTTGATTGCGCGCGTCGACACCTTGTCCCACAGCGGCATCGCATCGCGCGGATACACCGAGTGCATCTCCACGGTGCGTCCACTCTCGGGGTACGTGTAGCCCGCGGCATCCCACACGAAGGTTCGGCTCGAGGCCCACGCGAAGTCGCGTACGTTGTCGGCCACGAAGTGCCACGTGAGATCACCGGTGCCCGCCGGCCGCGCCGAGGGAGCGCCGACTTCGTTGGCGGCCACGATGAACACCGGCACCGTATCGCGCATGGCGGCGACCAGGCGCTGACGCTGGGTGGCCGTCAGCACGGCCTCCGGATTGCGCAGCGTTCCGGTGGCGCGCACGATGTGATCACGCGGTACCGTGATCTGCACATCGTAGCTGCCGAAGTTGAGATAGAACTCGCCCTGACCCAGAAACTGATCGGTGTTCCAGCCGTTCACATCGTCGTACACGGCGGCACGCGGGAACCATTGCGCCATTTCGTACAGCCAGCCGTCGCGCACCTTCTCGCGCTGTCCGCGACCATTGAAGTTCTGCGTGCCGGCTTCGGGAACGCCGTGCGACCATTCGATCTCCACGCGCGCGTTGGCGCCGGTCGCCAGCGGCGAAGGCAGCTCCACGCGCATGAGCGTCCCGTTCACCAGGTAGTCGGCGTCCATCAGCCGTCCGCGTTCGTCGACGAGCTGCACGCGGGTGATCGTATTGCCGAGTCCGGAGCGATCCGGGAAGAGAAAGGCGCGAGCCTGCGCGGGTAGCGTCGTCTGCGCGATCGCCGGATCGGACAGCGACGCGCGGCTGTCTTCGCGCTCAATGTTCTGGTCGAGCTGAAACCACAGGTAGCCGAGGGAGGCGGGCGCGTTGTTGTGATACGTCACACGTGCCGTGCCGCTCACCCGATGCTGCAGCGTGTCGAGTCGCGTGCGAATGGTGTAGTCCACACGCTGCTGCCAGTACTTCGGCCCGGGATTGCCTTGTGCGTCGCGATACTCGTTCGGCGCTGCCCACTCGGGGATCGCGCGGAAGTAGCTCTGGTTGGAGCGGTTGGTGGTGTCGGGCTGGAGCCAGGGCTGGGCCTGGGCCGTGGTGGCAAGGCAGAACACGGTGGCGCAGACGGCGGCCGTGCGCGGCGCGCCGGAAACGCGTGGGACGCGGGACATGAACACAACTCCGGACATCGAGGTGATGTGTGCTCAGCCAGCGTCGGCCAAACGTTCGACGAGCAGCTTCGCCGCCACACTGCCGGCTACGGCGGCCACAAGCAGCACCCAGGCGCGTCGGGACACACCGAACACGCGTGAGGCGAATGCTCCGAGCAGCAGCACCGCCGCCAGGATCACGAGTTGCCCGAGTTCGAGTCCGACGTTGAACGCGAACAGCGGGACCAGCAACGATTCTTCGGCGCCGAGCAACGCTCGCAGGAACGTACTGAATCCAAGCCCGTGCACGAGGCCGAAACCGGCCGCGAGCGCAAATCGAATGCCGAAGCGTCCGTCATCTGCGGGCGTCTCGAGTCGAGGTCTGCGGTACGCCCATGCCTGCAGCGCGGCGGTGACCAGGATGGTGGCCGGAATGAGCGCCTCGACCAGCACCGCTGAGATCCGGACCCATCCGAGCGTGGAGAGCACGAGCGTGAGCGAATGTCCCACCGTGAACGCCGTCACCAGCAGCGCCAGCCGTCGCCACGCGGTGGGCGGATAGCTGACGGCCAGTGCGGCCACGAACAGAATGTGGTCGTACCCGGCAAGATCGGCGATGTGCATGGCGCCGAGCCGCAGATAGAGCGCGAACTCGCTCACCGGTGCGGTCGCACCCCGAATGGCGTGATGAGCATGGCTTCTGGTTGAGCAAAGCTAGGGTCGATCGTGGGTAGGTGGCAGTGCGCGTCGCCAGCCGTGCGCCGTCGAGAATGCCGACCGTACAAGTCGGTATTGACACATCCGCACTCGCCCAACACAATGATTGAGAATGTTTCTCAATCACCAGCGATCGTGCAAGGAGGCCCGGATGTGCCGTTTCGTCACCGTGTTCACCACCGAGTACGGAGAGGTGCGCCGGTGTCTCGATTGTGCCGGGATTCGCCTGCGGGCGGGTACGCTCGTCGTCCCGCTCGACGTGGAGGATCTGCGCTGGATCGAACAGACCGTGGGCCAGCTGGATGCGCGCGCGCCGCGCGCCGGGCTCTCCGACGCCGAGCACGCCCTGCTGCACTTCGACGCCTCGGGCATCGCCATGGCCGTCAGCCGCGAGCAGATCGATCCGCTGCGACAGCTGGTCGCCGGCGCTCGGTTGTTTCTCACGCTCGACGGCTTCTGGCCAACGGTGCCACCGGAGGATGAGGCGGATGGGACGCCACCGTCCGCCGGGCGTGATTGAGGGCTGCGCATATGCGCCCCTTCCAGTGGCTCAGGTGGCCTCGGCGCCTACCCCAGCGTGCGGCTGCACAACGAGCATGTTCACGCACCAGCGCGCGCGAGCACACGTGGCCCGTGCGCTCGCCACCGCCGCTCCACGCCGCACCGCGAAGCCGAACACTCGGCGGCTCGTGCCGCCGCCAAATCCGTAGCACGTGGTCTACCGTCGCTGCGGCGTCGCCGCGATCGAATCGGACACCCGCTGCATCCGCGTAAACGGAAACCCGTTGCACCCGGACCGCGCCGTCTCGCGGTCCGCTGCCGGCACCGCACGCGCCACCTCTCGACTGGGAGCGCGGTAGGCGGTGAGGCAGAAGCCCCAACCGTACGCTCCCTGATCCGTGAACTCGAGCCAGTCCACGCGCGTCCACAGCCCCCCGTCGCTCGGATTGCTCGCGGCGTTCTGCGCCAGAAAATAGCGCTCGACGGCGTTCCACTCGGCGATCAGGTACGCGCTGCGCGGTAGCTGTTCGAAGCGTTCCGCTGTCACGCGATAGTGACTGCCGTAGTCGTCCGTGAACGCGCCGAGCAGCGCGGCGGGCGCGTCGGTCGGCGTGACCGTCACGCGCGGTGATCGCGCCGAACACGCGGTGAGCACGAGCGCCGCACTGACGACGCTCGCGACCCACCATCGGCGGCACTTCGACTGCCGTGCGCGTTTCAGCATGAGTGGTTTCCATGCGACGGCATCTCAGCGAGCACTTCGCAGCGCGTCGTCGTCTGGCCGATGTCGGCCTGTCGCTGCGCACGCCGCACCGGCAAGGCCGACACCACCGACCACTGTTGCACCGCCGACATGGTGCGCCACTCCACGATTTCGTCGATCGTGCGATGGCACCCGAGGCACCACGCCCGGGTCGCGTGCAATGCACATTCACGCACGCACGGACTGGGCGGTGGATCGTTGAGGCGAAGCGCCGAGTCGTGCAGACTCGACGCCGTGTTGCGCGACGGCGCGTGCGCCGACACGCGCCCTACACGCTCAGCTCGCACGCCCCACCGGCGCACGCCACCACATCGGCCAGCGCCGTGACATCCTGCGTTTCGCGCATCGACGCCCAGTCCACCGGCACGTAGTGCAGCGCATTCCACTTGAGCACATCGGCCTCCGTGGTCACCGCTTCGCGCGGCGCCTGCGCGTACACCTTGTCGCCGGTCTCGCGCAGCAAGGAAATGCCCGCGAAGTGCGCGCGATTCTCCCAGATGTACTGCTGCACGGCGTCCCACTCGTCGTCGCGCACCGTCACCGTGTTCGACACGTTGTGGTGCAGCCCCGGGTTGTAGCGCTCATGCCGGCGCCCCGCTTCCACCCAGTGCTGCTGCACCAGCTTCACATGCTGCAGGAACGGCACGGCGTCCACATCCTCGCGCAGGATCGCATCGTCCGCGGCTTCAACCGGAAACGTGATCACATCGGTGGTCTCGGGGTCCCACACCGAGGTTTCGGTGAGGTGCGGATTGAACGTCTTGAACCACTGGTACACGGCATCGGTGCGCGCCGCCTGCACTCGTCGGAAATACCGACGCGCATGGTGCGGGTGAATGCCGCTCGCCGCGCCAAGCACGAGACTCGCCGTGCCCTCCGGCTTCACGCACGTCACGCGTGCGGCCGGCGCCACGCCGATGTGTTCGGCGATCGCGGCGTTCACATCCAGACACGTGGCCGCACCGCGCTCGAGCGTGGCCGGATCGAGAAACACCGCCGGCCGCTCGAGCACACCGCAAATGCTCACGCCCAGCAACGCTTCGCGATCGTTGATCACGCGCGTGACGGGGCCGAGATAGCGGATGTCGGTGTACGACGCCTGCAACGTGCCCAGTAAAGCGGCCGAACGGCACGCCGACAGAAACTCGTCGGCAGTCGTGCACGCGGCGGCGTTGATCGTGGTAAGGTTGCACATCTGCCAGCCGGACAAGCGCGTGCCCTCGGCGACATCCGGGCCACCATGTCGCGCGAGCGCCGCGCGTGATTCGGCGTCCACCGTGAGGAACGGGGCGAGACCGATCTCCACACACGGATTTGCGCCGTAGTCGGCGTCGTCCACGAAGTAGAAGCCCGGCTCGCCGTACTCCTTCTGATACTCGAACAGTCGCGTGAAGTCGGCTTCCTGCGCCTTGCCGCGCACGAGTACCGCCGAGTTGTTGCTCTTGCCGCGCTGTGGATTGGTCTCGAACCAGTTGCCCGTCTTCGCCGACGCCATTTCGTCGTCATCGGCGCTGAAGAGACAGATCGTGGCCGAACGACGAATGCCGCCGCTCAGCACCGCCACCGCCACATGCATGAGGATGTCGTACACCTCGATCGGACGCAGCGCGCGGCCCGGCGCGTGTTCCAGCACGCGCTCCACAGCCACAAGCGCCTTCTTCAGCGGCAGGTGGCCCGGTGCGCGTCCACCCGACGTGCGGAGCGGTGTGCCACGCGAACGGATCTGACTGTAGTTGAACTCCACCTTCGTGCCGTCGAGGTAGCTCGTGAGCAGCACGTGCAGTGCATCGGCCCACCCTTCGAGCGTATCGGGCACCGTGTGATGCACCACCGGCAACTCATGATCCGCCGCGCGCAACGGAAACGCCGGCAGCTGCGCCACATGCGGCTTCTGCACGCTGAAGCCCACGCCCGTGCCCGACAGCAGCAGGAAGAACGCCTCGCGGAACGCCTCGAGCCGATTCATGTGCGTGAACGCGCAGTTGAACATGCGTGCGTTGTTCGCTTCAATCGCGGTGCCGCCGAACTGCAGCGAACGCATGGACGGCAGGATGCGCTTCGACTGCAGCGCCGCTTCCGTTTCGTCGAGCAGCGCACGTAGCGGTGCGTTGCCAAGGCCGCGCACCGGCAGGTCGAGCACGTGCGCAAAACGGGCGCGGTGCATGTCCATCACGCGCGTGAACGCTTCATTCGGTGTTTCGCGGCGACCGAGTTCGGCGCGCCAGCGCGAGTACCGCGAGAGAAAGATGTAGTCCTGCAGGCCGTTCTCGCCGTGCGCCGTGAGGCGATGCCGAGCACGCGTGGCGCGATAGAGCACATAGCGCTTGGCAATGTCCCAGTGGCCGCGCGCGGCGATCATCGTCTCCACGATGTCCTGCAGCTGCTCCACCGTGGGCGCCGCGGCGTCGTGCTTGCGCGCGACGGTGTTCACCACGAGCTGCGTGATGGCCAGCACTTCGGCGTAGTCGCCCACGCCCAGGCCGTGGCGCGCGGCGGCGTCATCGGCCTGCGGATTCGGCGCGTCGTGGTGCCGATCGGCAAAGAACGCCAGGGCGATGGCGCGCGTGATGCGCTCGGGATTCCACGACTCTCGGCGGCCGTCGCGCTTGACCACTTCGGTGACTGGGGTGGCGATGCCGAAGGCGTCGCCGGCGGCGGCGTACGGGAGGGGCGGGACGAGCGTGGCCATGTGCGAAGAGACTCCAGGGGTTGGGACGATCAGAAGCGCACACCCCCGAGGCACGAGCCGACGGCTGGAGTCGGCCGCGGCCAACTCCCCACCAGACGACAACAAGGCCCCTTGCCACGTGCGCAAGGAGCCTCGGTAAACCGCGGACGCGACACGCGCCCACGACTCGCCCCGGCGAACCCCTCCCTCGAGGGTGCGCACGGACTCCGCAGCGTCTGGCAGGTCTTCTGGCTCGGGATTCACTCGCGGGAGCCGCCTTCCCACGCCGTGATGCGCGCAGTGGCCGGATGCTCCGTTGTCCTCCCTTACAGCGGCGGGGCCGCCCCGGAATCACACCGGGTTCCCTCTTCACGCCCGACCAACGGTCGAGCGACCAGCGCCTATGTCTTGTCTGCTCTCACGAACGGACAGGGGCAACATCGGGGCTTTGGCGGCGCCTGTCAAGCACCGTACGTGCGCCGTGATCACTCGCCGACGTGCCGGTACCGCAGTACGTTCGCGCGTCCGTCATCCTACGAGGAGTACCCCGCATGACGCATCCGCTCAAGGCTGATCGCCGCGCTCGCACGCGCCCGCTCACCCGCGCGCCGCAACGACTGCTGTTGCTGCTTCCCCTGCTGTTGGCCTGCGCCGACGCCTCCCGCGAACACACCGCGCGCACCGGCAGCGATGTCGCCGCCAGTGCTCGCGCGCCACAGGACATCGTGGATCATCACGTGCACCTGCTCGGTCCCGACATCATGCGCGACTGGCGATCGCTCGGCGTGACCTTTTCGCGCCCCGACTCCGTCTACACCTCCGCGACCGCCTGGCTCGCCACGCAGGGCCTCGGGGTGAACCGCGTGGTGTTCGTGCCGATGTCGCATCTGTATGGCTCGTCGGAGCTGATCGAAGCGCTCGACCTCGACACCGACGCGCAGCAGACGCGCGTTCGTCGCGAAAACGATCACGTGGCGAGCGAAGCGGCACGTCTTGGTGATCGCGCGGTGGCGCTCTGTTCGGCTCCCGTGCTCGCGCCGTGGGCGCTCGACGAATACGCGCGCTGCCACGCCGAGCTGCGCACGGCCGGACTCAAGCTGCATCTCGCGGCCTCGGGGGTCGATCTGCGTGACGATACGCACCTCCGACAGCTCGAGCGCATCGCCGCCTGGGCCGAGCAGTTCGGCCTGCCGATGCTGCTGCACCTCGATACGCAGCGGCGCGGCACGGACGTCGCCGACATTCGGCGCTTCGCCGAGGTGGTGCTGGCGCCGCACCCCGCCCTCCACGTGATCGTTGCCCATGCCGGCGGCAGCGGTGGCTACGGCCGCTGGACGCGTTCCGTACTCGGCACGCTGCTCACTTGGCTTCGTGAGGTAGAGAGCAGCGAGGGCGCTCGGCGCCCGATCACGATCGATCTCTCGGCCGTGATCCTCGAGGAGGAATCGGAGGGTGTCCCGCCCTCCACCACCGCCGAGCGCGACGCCTTGCGCGCCGATGTGCGCGCCGCCGGTGTCGATCGCTTCGTGTTCGGCAGCGACGCGCCGGTCTTCGAGCCGGCGCGTTCGGCGCAGGTGCTGCGCGAGGTGCTCGGACTCACGGGGGATGAGGCCGAGGCGTGGTGGCGTGGCAGCGCCATCGCCGCCTGGGCGACCGGTGCCGTGCCACCCGCATGAGCGGAGGCGCGACGCGTCACCGTGTGGTGTACGCCGCTTTCCCTCCCACGTACGCCCACAGCGCGCGCTCGATCATGGCCGGCGTCCACGCACCGCCGAGTGCGAGCGCTCGCTCCCGCAACGCCTCCGCATAGCGCGCGTAGTAGCCGAGCGTCCACCGCACCGGCCCCAGCGGCGGCACCTGCGCGGCCACCAGTTCGTCGAAGAACGGGTAGTGCGACGGCATGTACGCCGCGAGTACGGCCGATGCGGTGGCGGGCCCCACGCCGGCGAGCGTTGCCACCATCGCGATCGGCCTGGTCGGGTGTGGGGCGAGCGCCAGGGCATCCGTCGTGACCCGTTCGACCTCACGCTCCGCGTTTCCTCGCACCAGCACGAGATTGCGGGCGCGCCATTCACCGCGCGCCATCTTCCACTCCGTCATTCGCACGAGCTCCGCGTGCGTCACGAGCGGCGTCGCTCGGGCCGTGATCGCGGACGGTAGCTCGTGCTGATACCACGCATCGTGCGCCGCCAGCGACGTCACACCCTGCGCGGCGATCACATCGTCGTAGCGCGAGAGGGCGTCGGTCCAGCGTGAGGGCGTGTCGGCGGTCCAGAGCGGGGAGTCCATCAGGGGCTATCCGTGTTGAGCGCATGGAGTCGTGCGGCGCGCGCGCGGCGAGAAGCACGGCACGCGGCGAACCGGTCACGCAACATGGCCACGCGCTCACCATCGTGCACGGCCACGAGCACGGTATGCCCCCGCGTGACATCGTCGCGCCATGAATCCTGAGACGCTGACGCTATCGGCTCACCCGCCGCCGCCGCCCCGCGGCCGAACGGAATGCCCGCTCCGGGAGACGGATCGCCGCTGCAGCGCCGCATCGACTCCAGCTTCGGCAGCGGCGCGTCGACACTCCAATTAGGTTCTTTGCTCCATGCGCCCCCCGTTCGCTTCCTTCCGGCCCTCGGCCGTGCTCCGCGCCAGCCGCAGTCTATGGCCGGGCGTAGCCGCGCTGTGCCTGCTGACGGCTCCGCTACGTGCACAGACGTCGGACAAGCTTCCGGCGCTCGAACGCGTCGTGGATTCGCTGCGTCCGGCGGGCCACACCACCGCGTACGCCCGCGCCCTGCTCACACTCGCCTACGAGTACGACGAACTCGCGCGATTCGACGATGCGGCTCACACCTTCCGGGCCGCCATCGCCGCCGCCGATGACGTGAAGGACTCCACCACGCTCGGTGGCGCATACCACAACCTCGGCGTCGTGCACTGGACCGCGAATCGCTACGACAGTGCGCTGACCAACCTGGCGATCGCGCAACGCATTCGCCGCACGCTCCCGGACACGGCCGCGCTCGCCCGCACCCTCAACACGATCGGTGCGTCGCACTACCAACTCGGCAACTACGAGCCCGCGCTGGACGCGTTCATTCGCGCCCTCGAGGTGCGCCGGCGGATCGATGATGTACGCGGCACCGCCGTCGTGCTCACGAACATCGGCAAAGTGTATCAGGACTGGGGACAGCGCGCACGCGCGATTCCGGTGTTCGAGGAAGCCGTCTCGCTGGCGGAACGCGCCAACGATCCGGGCGTGCTGGGGTACGCGCTGAACAGTCTCGCGCGGCTGCACCTCGAACAGGACAACGTCCCGCTCGCGCGCCAATACCTCGATCGGTCGGTCGTCACGTATGCGGGACTCGACTCCACGCACGCGCGCAGCGACATCGCCAGCGGCTGGTCACTGAACACGCTGGCCTTCGCACTGCTCGACCTGCGGGAAGGGCGGCTCGCGGACGGCATCAAACGGCTCGACTCGTTGCGCGCCGTTGGTGCCGAGCGCGGCAGCGTACGCGGTCAGGCGCAGGCGCTGCTGCACTTGGGCGATGCGTATGAGCGTCGCGGTGATCGCGCACGTGCGCGCGACGCGCTCGCGCAGTCACTCGTGCTGTCACAGCGCGCGGACCAGCGCGTGTTCGCCCTCGAGGCACTCGCCAAACTGGCGTCGCTCGAAGAGCGGGCCGGACGCGCAAGCGAGGCGCTGCGCTACCTGCGATCACATCAGGCGCTGCGCGACACGATCTTCGATCAGGCGAGCGCGCAGCGCATCGCGTCCATGGAAGCACGCGCCGAAACGGAACGCGAGATCCGTCTCAATGCACAGCTGCGCGAAGAGCAACGCGTGCAGGCGCTCGTGATCGCTCGCCAGCACACCGCCGTCACACTCGGCAGCGTCATCCTGCTGCTTGCGGCGCTGGTACTCGGCATGCTGGCGTACTTCATGCGCAAGGGACGCGCCCGGGAAGCCGCACTCGCGCAATCGAACGCCGACCTGGCGGGCGCGAACGCCGAGCTCAACACGGCGCTGTCCGAGGTGCGCACGCTCAAGGGCCTCATCCCGATCTGCTCGTCGTGCAAGTCGGTGCGCGACGACGACGGCTACTGGGAAGCGCTCGAGACGTACATCGGCAGCCGGTCGGACGCTGTCTTCAGCCACAGCATCTGTCATGCGTGTGGACCCAAGCTGTACGGCGAGCATTGGCCTGACGAACAGACACCCAACGAACCCCACGGGCCGCCGGCGCACTCGAACTGAGTCGGTACCATCAGCGCATGGTCGCCGCCCACGCGCGAAAGCCGGGCGCAATCGATTCGAGGCGGGTGAGTACGTCGGCCGCGCTGGCCGATGGTGCGTCTGGCGCGAAGGCCGTGCGAACCCGCCGCAGGAGGTCCACGCCGTGTGTGGCGTGCACCGCTTGCACCTGCTCCTGGAATCGCGCCTGATACCATACGTAGTTCAACGCGCCCACCCCGAAGTACAGCCGATCGAAGTCGTCAAGGGTTCGATGTTCGGGGTGCACCGCATCGCGGAACCCCTGCAACACGCCCTCCCACACCAGGGCCTCCGCAGGACGCTCCGCTCGCATGAAGGCGTAGCCCGCATATGTGGCCAGCCATTCGTTGAGCCACGCGGATTGCGTTCGAATGCCATAGGTGTCCACGAGCACATGCCCGAGCTCGTGCAGTCCCACGAGTGCCACGTGGGATCGAGCCGCGCGCTCCCAGTCCGTGCCCGCCGCGGCCAGCAGCCGGTGCGCGGAATCGCCCACGCGAGCCGCAATCGACAGCGCGTCCATCGTTGCGAGCCCGTCGTCGGTAGCCGGCACGTACGCCACCGGCGGCACGCCGTCCACGCCGGGAATGCCATACGGCTGCGGCACCCCCAGCGACTCCCAGGTGCGCCGATCGAGCACGCCCAGCGTGAGTTCGGGGGTCACGCCCAGTGAGTCGGCGTAGAAGCGCAGTGCCTCCTGCACCCGGGCACGGTCGGCGAAGGCTCGCGCTTCCATGCCGGTGGGGAAGTACACCGTAATGTGATCGGTGCTGCTGGCGAGCCCGCTGGCGCGCACACGGGTGAGGACGGCATCGGGCGATGAGGGCTGGGCGTGCACCGCCGAGGTGAAGACGAGGGCCACCAGGGTGGCGAGCGCGAAGGTCGTGGTGAACCGTGTGCGTGGCATGCGGGGACTCCTGTGGCGAGGCGCGGGAGCCGCGGCACGCGGGGCGATGCTTGTCGCCACCGGAGCGCGGCATGAGATTGGGCCACAGGATCGCGGTCGGCCGCAACCTTCCCGTGATCCCGCCGTGATTCGGCCCATTCGAGCACGACCGCCACTGCATCGGGGACGCGCGGTGGCGCTACTGCGCCATTTCCTCTCACGCGCCTTCGCATGATCGTCGTCGCCGCACTCGGCCCGCTCGACGTGCGCGATCCGGTTCGGGGGTCGCTCGCCACCCTGCTCGCGCAACCGCGCCGCGCGGCGCTGCTGGCGTACCTGGCCGTTGAAGGCGGCGAGGGGTTCGTTTCGCGCGATCGACTGCTCGGCGTGTTCTGGCCCGAGTCGGACGAGTCGCGGGCACGCGCGTCGTTGCGGCAGACGCTGGCGTTCCTTCGACGTGTACTCGGCGCCGACGCGATCCGCACCCGGGGCGACGATGAGGTGGGGGTAGACCCGGCCCATGTGCGCTGTGATGTGTGGCAGCTGCGGGAGCGGTTGTGCGCTGGCGCGGTTGACGAAGCACTGGCGATGTACCGGGGAGAGTTTTTGGCGGGGCTCATGCTCGACGACGCACCGGCGTTCGAGCTGTGGGTGTCAACCGCACGTCGGACCATCGCCCGCGAGTTGGCCGAGGCAACAGCTCGCGCGGCGGATCGGGCGACCGAAGCCGGTGACTCGGCCGCTGCGCTGCGGTTCGCTCGTGAGGCGTCGGCGCTGTCCCCCGTAGACGAGGCGGCACATCGACGCCTGCTCACCCTGCTCGATGGCGCCGGTGACCGGGCTGGTGCCCTGCGCGAGCACGAAGCGTTCGTCGCACTGCTGGCGAGAGAGCTGGACATCGCACCGAGTCCGGAGACGGACGCGGTGGTGCACAGGATCCGAGAGCGCGACGTGCCCCAGGTGGTCGCATCGGTCCACGGACGAGTGGAGACGTCCTCGGCGACACCGGGGCGCATCGAGTTGGCGGAAGCGCCGACAGCGCGCACGGTCGAGCCGAGGCCCCGAGCGGTTGAGTCAGTGGCTGCGCCGGCATTCAATCGAGCCCGGCTCGCTGCCGTCGTACTGGCCGTGCTTGCGGTCGTCGTCACGATGGTCGCGCTGCGTCGACCGACCGCAACGAGCCCAGAAATAGCGTATGGCACCGAACTATCCGCTCGTCGAATTGCAGTGCTTCCACTGTCGGATCCATCCGATTCCACCAGTCCCCTGGGTGCCATGGCTGCCGACTGGATCGTGGAGGGACTCGCCCGCCTCGACGGCTTCGAGATCGTACCGCTCACCGCCGTGCTGGCGAGCGAGGCCGCCGAGTCACGCGACACCGTGCGCGTTGCCTCGGAGCGTTGGTCCCGCATTGCCGCCGAACTGGGCGCCGGCGTGGTGGTGCGCGGTACCGTGTATCGGGAGGGCGGCAACGTGCACTTGCAGGTGCAGCTGCTCGAAACTGCCACGAAGCGGATCGTCCGCCCCGTGGAGCGGGTGACCGTGCCGTCGGACAGTCTGATGGTGGGCATCGATCGCCTGCGCACTCGGGTGCTGGCCTCGATCGCCCCACTCGCTGACTCCGTCACCCATCTGCGCCGAGCAGTCGCGCCGCCCACGCTGGAGGCGTATCGCGACTATGTCGCAGGGCTCCAGATATTCATGCGGGGTGACGCGCGTGAGGCGCTGCGTCTGTATCAACGAGCGCTCGACGCCGACAGCGCCTGGCCCATGCCCAGAATCGCCGCCTCGATCATGCACACCAATCTGGGTGACGTTGATTCCGCTGATCTATTGGTGTCTTCATTGCGCGCCGATAGAGTCAGGTTAGGGCCACTGGAAGCTGCTACCCTCGACATGCTTGATGGGCTGCTCATCGGCGACATTGCGGCCGCCTACGATGCCAGCGTTCGCCAGGCGCGCATCGCGCCGGGCTCGATCGGGCACTACATGGTGGCCGAAACGGCACGGCGACTCGGCCGGCCTCTCGAGGCGCTGTCGGTGCTGGAGGAGCTCGACCCCGATCGGGGCGAGCTGCGGGAGTGGCGACCGTTCTGGCGCGAGAAGACCTACGCCTTGCATCACCTGGGCCGCTTTGCCGCGGAAGCGGACGCGGCGCGTGAAGCGATTCGGCGCCATCCCGCCGACTTGTTGGCGCATTCGTATCTGGTGCGTGCCTTGGCCGCCTTGGGCGATACTGCGGGGTTGATGTTGTCTTTGGACGCTCTGGACGCGGTGACGAGTGCCATCGGCGCTCGCGCGGAAGCTCGCGCCAACGCGCTGACGCACGTCGTCCGGTACCAGCCGACGCTCGGTCCAACGGTCGGCGCCCGCTTCACCCGTTGGTTCTCTGCGCTTCCCGTCGTCGAGCGGGAGTCGCCGAGCGTTCGGCTGCAGGAGGCCCGCGTGCTGCTCTTTCTGGGCCGAACCAGGGAGGCGCACAGTGCGCTACAATCGTTTGGTGTCGAACTATCGCCACCATCGTTCGTGCTCGGCAGGATCGGTATCGTGGCTGCCGCAGCAGGCGATACGTCGGGCGCACGCCAAGCGGTGGACGCACTTGCCGCCCAGGCCGCGGCCCTGTCTCCCATCCAGCGCAGCGCCTCGTGGGGCGAGTTCACGTACTGGCGCGCCGCGATCGCCGCGCAGCTGGGTGAGCGTGAGCAGGCGCTCGAGCTGTTCCGGCAGGCCCGTCGAGAGGGGCTGTCGATCGATCCGCGCGTGCTGTCCGAGCCGGCCTTTGCCGGGCTCCGGGAGTGGGCGCCATTTCAGGCGGCGCTTGGGGGTGGGGGGTAGCGGCACGCCACGCGGTACGGTCAACGCGGAGGCGCCACACGAATGCCTGGCAGCGCGAGGCCGAGCAGCACCGCGCGCAGTACCACGAACCCGATGAAGGCCAACCACAGCCCGACGGCGCCGCCGCGCGGCACGGTCACGAACGAGAGCACGATGAAGCCGAGACACGAGCCGATGCTCGCGTTGCGCATGCGACGGGTGGCGGTCGCCCCGATGAACACACCATCGAGCTGGAACGCGGCGAACTAGAGCGCGATGTAGGTGGCGGCGAACGGCAGCAGCTGCACCGCGGCAACGCGCACATTTCCCATGGCTGTCAGTCGCGCCACGGCCCATTCGCCACCGAACAACGCAATGGCCGCGAGCCCGAACGCACTGGCCGCGGCCAGCACCGTCGAGCGCCGGAGCACCTGCCGGAACGCCGCCGCGTCACCGCGGCCGATCGCACGTCCTACGAGGACCTCGGTCGCGTGCGCGAAGCCGTCGAGCAGATAGGCCGCGGTGGACACGAGTTGCAGCAGCACGTGGTTGGCGGCCAGGAGCGCCGCGCCGAATGTGGCACCACGGTTGGCGAACCAGCCGAAGCCGAGCAGCAGAAAGAGCGTGCGCACCATGAGGTCACCATTGGCACGCAGCAGCGCCACGGCGCGCGTTCGGTCACGCAGGCGCGCCGACGGCCACCACGGCTCCACATCGATCTGCTCCTCGCGCACGACGCGCACGAGCACGCCAAGTGCCACCAGCGCGGCCACCCATTCGGCCAACGCCGTGCCGAGCGCGATGCCGGTCACCCCCAATCGCCACACGCCGGCCAGCAGCACATCCAGCACGATGTTGGTGCCGTTGAGCACGAGTTGCACCACGAGCACCGGGCGCGTGCGTCCCAGGCCCACCAGCACGCCAAGTACGGTGAACGTCGCGAGCGAGGCCGGCGCCGCCCAGATGCGAACCGCGATGTAGCGTGCTGTGTGCGCGTTGACCTCGGGCGCCGCGTCGAGCAGGGCCAGCGCAACGAATGCGATGGGCCGCTGCAGCACCAGGAGCGCGAGGCCGATCGCCAAGGCGAGCAGCAGGCCGCGTGCGGCAATGGCGCGCACCTCTGCGCTGTCACGCTGCCCGGCCGCTTGCGCCACGAAGCCGGTGGTGCCCATGCGCAGAAAGCCGAATCCCCAGAACACGAACGAGAACACCACCGCGCCAAGCGCCACCGCCCCCAGCTCGGCGACGGTGCCCACGTTGCCGATTACCGCCGTGTCGACCAGACCAAGCAGCGGGACCGACGCGTTGGCGAGCACGATCGGCCACGCGAGCGTGGCGATGGCGCGGTAGCTGAGCGGTGAGGTCACGGGAGCGGGTGAGTGCTGCGATCGGTCACGACGCGGGGGCGCCGAGCACTACGCAGACGCCTCGACGCCCAGCTGAAATCTCGCGATCTGCGCACGCACACCGACCGCGATCCGCTCCCGGACGAGGGGCGGGAAGTCGGCGGGCAGTCGACCTTCCAGTCGCGTGAGCGCCGGCGATCGAGACGCGGAACGCCGCGTTGTCAGTCGTGTCGCCCGGATGGTTGGTACTCGTCACGTGCCGGAGCCGTCGAGCGACCTCGGGTTCGGCGAGGCGCTCAGCGTCGATGCGGCGCACAGTGCCGGGATCGGTTCCAGCCGGCACGAGCTGTACGGCGCCCACGCAGTCGCGACCGCTCGCGGAGAGCAGCGCAAACGGATCGTGTGAATCGAGCCGAAAGTGCGTGCGGACTCGCGTGGGCGATTTTACCACTCGCTTCGCCGGCGCATCGCAGGCGCTGTGGACACCGGTGCAACGTCGGGGACACCAGTCTCGATCGTGAGCCGTGCGCCGAGGGAATGCATGAGCTGCATGAGCTGCTTGAGGCTCACCACGCCCGGGTTCTGTTCAATGGTGCTGATGCGCGCGATGGACACGCCCAGCCTCTCGGCGAGCTCCCGCTGCGTGAGCCCTTGTGACTTTCTGAGCGCGCGCAGATAGGCGGGGAGCTGCCCAGCGGTGACGATCGGATATCGGGAGGTCATTATTCAACTTTAATGTTGAATGCGAGCAATTCAACACAAAAGAAGAAAGTTGTTTTGTCCTGGATTGAATTTGCGACATTCAACCCTTATGTTGAAGATACGATATTCAATCTTCAGATTGAACATCGTGATGTTTTGGGGATCGCGCCAGCACCACCGCCACCACACCCAGCACCACCGCGGCCACGATCGACAGCCCCGGTACCGTGCCCGGACCACCGCCGAACGCGAGCAGGGCGCCAACCGCCACGGGCTGCACCACCGCCTGCACCAGCACGAAGCGCCGCATGAGCTGCACCAGCGCCCCGACCTGCATCCGCCCCTCCCACGGCACCAGCCGAGCGAGACCGCCGAGCACGTACAGCAGGTGCACCCCGGCGAGCAGTAGGTAGAACGTCACGTCGGTCACCGAGGGCTCGCGACCAAGCTGGCTCAGACCGAGCAGCAGGAGCAGCCACCACAGGGGCACGCGCCGAGGTACCACGGTGCCGACGACGGCCAGCGTCAGTCCCACCGCGCGCCAGAGTGGCGGGGCGAGCACCAGCAGGCACAACGCCGTCGCCACGGCCAGCACGAGCCCGTGCAGCACCGCCGTCGGTACCCAGCGACCGATCTCGGGGTGCACCACCGGCACGCGGCGTGTCGACACGTCGCCGCTCACTGATGCCGCCGACCGGCACGGGCGAGCGTGCGAAGCACCACGGCGCGCGACGGTTGCGCGTCGTCCTCCTGCCAGCGGAAAAGCTCCACCCCGTTCGCCAGCACATCGGCGATACGCCGCCGCCGCTCCGCCATCACGAGGCGATGGGCGAGGCGCGTGTGACGCGCACTGTCGTCGACCCGCGGTGACGGCAACACGTCCACGGCAATCACGCGATGGCCCGCCGCGCGCCAGAGCAGCGCGATCGACGTGGCCTCGTCGTCGAGGAACGTGGAGAGCAGATACACGATCGCTCCAGCGGGCACGATGGGCGCGCGACGTCGATTGAGCGGCGTGCTCGATGGCTCACTCACCGCGATGCGGCGCAGCAGTCGGTCGAGATGCCGCTTCCCGCCGCCCGGCGCCACCACGCCGTCGTGTGACGCGATGTCGAGCAGACCGACGCGATCGCCCGTGCCGATCGCCGCGACCGCGAGCGAGGCGGCCGCTTCACGCGCGAGGTCCATTGCGCTGAGTCCGCCAAGGCCGCTTCGGTCGGTCGACCAGTCGGCGACACGCTCGCCGATGTCTTCGCGACTGTCGATCACGAGCATGAGCGTCGCATCCGAGGTCGCATCGGTCCGGCGCACGTACAGATCGCCAAACCCTTGCGAGCGACGCGCCGTCGCCTTCCAGTCGATGCGCCGCAGACGGTCACCGGCGGCATACGGATGCAGATCGCGAAACTCGCCGCCGTCTCCGGGCCGCGCCGACCCGTGTGTGCCCGTGAGTCCGGTGAGCCGATGCGGCAACGGAACGGACGCAAGCGGTGCGATCGCGGGCGCCACGACGCGCTCCGCCACGAGCGGTGGCATCGGGAGCGAGATCCACGCGCCGTTCGCGCCAATTACGCGGTAGTCGACCGTCACGATCGACTGGCGACCGGAGTGCAGCACGGGGAACGAACCACTCACGGTGGCCACGGGCGTGAGCAACAGCTCGTGGGCGCGCGCACCGCGCAGGGTGAGGCGCAGGTGCACGAGTTCGGCGTCGGCCGGCGCGTCGAACGCCACGGTGTATGCGAACTCGCTCGCGCCCTGGGCATCGGGCCGCCGCACCACCTGCACGCGCACGGTGCTCTGCGCGCCGGCAGTCGGCGTGCGATCGACACCGATCGCCGCACAGAGCAGCAGCGGCAACGCGATGAGCACCACGTCCACTCGGCTGGCGAGCGTCCCCACCGCCGCGATCACCAGCCCCAGCACGATCGCAGCCTCGAACGACGCCGTGGTGCGCCACGCGGGACGCACCGTGGCATCACGCGTGGATGCCGACGAGTCGAGCGCTGCGTCGAGTGCGATCACGCGCGTGTGGCACCCGCATCGCGAGCATCCGCACTACGCGAATCCGCACTGCGCGAATCCGCACCCGCGACGCGCGGCCCAGGCACGCGCTCCACGATTTCCGCGACCACGTCGGCCGAGTTGATACCACCCGCCCACGCCTGCGTCGTGAGCGACAGACGATGCGCGAGCACCGCCACGGCCACCCGCTTCACGTCCTCCGGCAACATGAAGTCGCGGCCGGCGATCACGGCGAGTGATCGCGCCATCAGCAGCAGCGCCTGCGAGCCGCGCGGCGAGGCACCCACCGAGATGGCGGGATGTGCGCGCGTCGCCTCGGCGAGATCCACGCAGTAGCGCACCACGTCGGCATCCACGGTGACGGTCTCCACGCCCGCCTGCATGCGCGCGAGCGTGTCCGCGTTCACAACCGCGGCCACATCGGCCCGCTCACGACGTCGCGCCACGCGGTTGAGCAGCACCTGTTGCTCGCCATCGCGCCCGGGATATCCCACAGCGAGCCGCACCATGAAGCGGTCGAGCTGCGCTTCGGGGAGCGCATAGGTGCCCTCGTATTCGATCGGGTTCGCTGTCGCGATGACATGAAACGGACGCGGCAGCGGAAAGCTCTGCCCTTCCACCGTCACCTGTCCTTCCGCCATCGCCTCGAGCAGCGCCGACTGCGTCTTGGGTGCGGTCCGGTTGATCTCGTCGGCCAGGAAGAGCCCGGTGAACACGGGTCCGGGGCGGAACTCGAACGATGACGTGGCCGGCGCGTACACGAACGATCCCGTGATGTCGGCGGGGAGCAGGTCCGGTGTGCATTGCAGCCGACGGAAGTCGAGGCCAATCGCCGAGGCGATGCTGCGGGCCGCGAGCGTCTTGCCGAGTCCGGGCACGTCTTCGAACAGCGTGTGGCCGCCCGCGAGGATCGCGGCGAGCGCGAACTCGATCGCGTTGTCCATGCCCACCACCGCCGTCGCGACCTCGGCGCGGATGCGTGCCACGAGACGCGTGATCTCGGGAACGGTGAGGGCAACGGACGTGTGCTCGACGTGTGTCATCGTGATCTCTGGGGCTCGGTGCCAAGGCGCTCGACGGCGTCGAGGCACCGTTCGATGGCGGCGGTGGTAACGGGGGTGTCGTTGTTCGGCTGCAGGATGGTGAGCGCATCGGCGCCGAGCAGCGCGATCACGGCGGGGTCGTGCGTGCGGTTCGTGGCATCGAGTCCGCGCGCCTGCAGCTCGGCCACCAGGAGCGCGCGCATGCGACGTACGATCGCCGACCGGGCCAGCAGGTCGTCGCGCTCGGCGATTGCCATCGCGCGCAGCTGTCGCAACGTGGTGGGACGGGCGAGGCGATCGCACGCGGACAGCGATTCTTCCAGAATGGCGACGGTGATGCGGACACCGCGTGGTGTCTCGCGACCTGGTGGCTCCCACGGGGCATCGTCGTGCACGCCGACGGTGGCGAGCACCACCACGACGGGACCGACCGCCAGCACCGTGGCGATGGCCCACAGCGGATCGAGACCCACGAACCACACACCGAACGCCGCGCCAATGGCGACGGCTCCGCCCGCGACACCGATCGCGATGCGCCACACGGTCGAGGCACGCGGTGCAGCACTGAACGTGGAGGACGCGCTCACCGGGACACCTTGCCGACGCGTCGTTCGGGCAGGTCGGACTGCCACAGCGCCACGAGCGTGGCGAGTGAATCGCGTGCAGCGGCAATCTCGGCCGCGCTCGGCGCGTGGTGACCGAAGCGCACCCGCTGGTACAGCGAGAGCAGCACGGCGATGGGCGCGGCCGAGCCGCGCGACCGGTACAGCAGGCGCGCCGTGAACTCCGACGCCGTTTCGGCCGGGCGGCGATCGAGACCGGCCGCGGCCGCTGCATCCTCGAGACCCTGCCAGGCTTGCACCACGGCATCGCTCGCGCTGCGATCGGAGGCGAGGATCTGCAGCGCCGCGGCCAGCCCCGACCGCACGATCTTCGCGTCGGCTTCGCTCGGCAGCCCGGAATCGGCACCCGTGCCTGCGACGGTGATGTCGGCGGCGCGGCGCATGCGGCGTCGAAGCCAGCGCACGATCGCGACGAGCATGGCAAACGCAACGAGTGCGGTGAGCGCCCAGGCCAGCCACGAGGGCCAGCCGTTGCCGGGCTGTGCGTCGCGAGCCACCAGGGGAATGAGCTCGAAGGGCTCGAGCTGCAGCTCGATCAGTTTGCGCGTGCGCGGCTCGGGCTCCCAGCGCAGGCCGGACGAGACCGCGGGCGCCTGCAGTCCCACGGCCACCACGAGTGCGAGGCCCGCCGCGGCGCAGGCCGCGAGCGTTGGCATGGTGAGCCGAGAGCGGGTTGGCGGAACGGTGGACTCCGGGCTGTTCACGTCGTGCTCAGTGCGTGCATTCCCGTTTTGAACTTCTCACATTGGAATCGAATGCCACGCTCGATCCGATGCCACAGCGCAGCGGGGAAGTCGGCCGGGAGCGACGATGCCATGTCGTGGAGGGATGTCGCCGCGCGGTCCACCATCTCGTCCATGGTCTGGAACATGTCCGGGACGCCGGACTGCGTCGCCAGCGCGTGCCAGTGAACAGCGGCAATGCGGCGGAGCTTGCGCTGCAGGGTCGTACTGCGGCGCAGCCCCATGGCGACTTCCACCTCATGATCTGACCACTCGTTCGGGCCCGGTCCGATGATTGGCCACGCGGATATGACATCGTAGAGCGGTGTCATCGAGTATCCCTCGGCGTTGAGGAAGACCGAGTAGTTCTTGGCATGGCCGTCCGGGGCAGCCAGCAGCCAACCCGCGAGCTGCGCCAGGACGAATAGACGAATGTCGTCGATCGGGTTGGCCCCCCGTGCAAGCAGCTCCAGGATCTCCTTCATTCCCGGTCCCCCGTCCGCTTCGTATTTGTCGTCGCGGGACCGCCCGAACGCCTGACAGAGATCCTCCTGCGGCAGACGAACGATCCAAGGCGACTGGTCATGTTCGGTCAGCGCGCGCTGCCTATCGAAGCGTTCCACGATCAGAACCGATTCTTCGCCCACGTCGTCGCGGAATCGCGCCAGCTCGGCGCGCGCGGTTGGCAATCCCCAGCGGGAGAGCAGCTGGAGGCAGAGCCATTCGTTCTCCACGGAGTCCTTCATGTTCGCCCGCATATTGCCGACGAGTCCGAGCGGAAGCTTGAAGATGTGCGTGGTTGGCGTTGCCCCTCGCGGCTCGCACCAGCGCTCCTGATGCCGGAGCAGGGCGGTCTTTTCCTGCGCGCCGGCGATCGAGATTCGGAAGGGAGCGGCTCCTGGCCCTTTCGCTCCAAAGAGGGAGCCGCTGGTGACATTGCGCAGCATCGCAGCGACTTCTGCCTCGCTGAGCGGGTCGGCCTCGATCTGCTGCACCCTCGGCGGTATTTCGTCAGCTGGCAGCAGTTGGACGGCGCCCACACAGTCACGCCCGATGGCTGCGAGCAGATCGATGGCCTCGGTCGTCGCCGTTCGAAATCGCGTGCGTAGGCGCTCTCGAATCGCCGGGGAATCGGGGAGCAGATTCTCGAACCACGCGGTGACATGCTGGCCGCGGTGGGCCGCATCGCCCGGGAGTCGTGGCATGGAGAGTGAGAGCGGACGCGCGTTCGGTGAGTGCCACCACGATGCTGCGTACGCGAACTCCGTGCTGGTGCTCGTGCTCCCCCACTCGCCGACCTTCTCGCCATTCATCCACACGGCGAGGGCGCGCGTTTGTGCTCGCCGCCTGTTCACTTCCAGCTCCCGCGCGGCGTCGGGATCTGTGGGTCTCGCTTCGCGTCACCTGGATCGTGCAGTGTGAGCTGCACACCAAGCGCCGTGAACACCGATAGGAGATTGGTCAGGGTCACGTCTCCCGGGGACTGCTCGATCTTCCACACGCGAGGACGCGTGACACCGAGACGGTCGGCGAGATCCTGCTGCGTCATGCCGCGCATCTTGCGCAGCGCCTTCAGGTAGGCGCGGAGCTGTTCACCGCTGCCGATGGGGAAGTTTGCCATGAAGATACCTATAGGTTTCTTATTGGCATAGAAATATATAGGTTTCTTGTTGTGACATCAATAGGTTTCTCTAAGTCTATAAAAGATAGCTATGGATATATTTTGTGTATATCTATACGTATCTTCATGCTGAAGAAACCTATAGGTATCTCAAGCGTCCGCAGCTTGACGCGGAAGGATCACCGAGTGGTCATGGTCGACGGCGACGCCATACCGCCACCACTCACGCCCGCAGCAGTAGCACCACCATGCGTTTCAGTGTGGCCAGCGACGCCTGCAAGTGCGTCTCGTCGCGCGCGAGCTTCTTGATCCCACTCAGCGTGGTGTGCAGAAAATCCGCGAACTGCTCGACCGACGTATTGGCGGCGTTCAGCGGTGCATCGTACGAGGCGAACAATTGCGCGAGCAGTGCGCGGGATCGCCGCCCCGCGTCATGGACCTCCTCCGCGCACGCGGCCGTGAGCCCTTCCACAATGTCGTTCGCTTCGGGCGAGGTGTGGACCAGCTGATATGGACGCACGGCGAGCTCGTGAAAGATCACGTCGAGCTGTGCCGAGAGCGATGTGGTTGCGGTGCAGTCACGCTCGATCGTCTCGAGTGACCGATCCGCGATCAGACGCACCGTCCCACGCAGCAGCGCCTCTTTGTTGCTGAACACCGTATACAGCGTTTGCCGCGACACACCCGCCTCGACCGCGACATCGTGCATCGTGGTGCGACGGATACCATACCGCTGAATCACGCGTATCGCCGCTTCGATGAGCGACTCCTGGCCAATGGACATGTGTACAACTTGACAACTCTCGTTAGTTTGTCAATATTACAAAACTACACATCGTGTCTAAATGTCCAAGGAGAACGCAGTGTCCAGCACCACGGTCGTCATGGACGTCGAAGCGCAGCGCGAGCGCACGCCCGGCATACCTCTCGCCCCCCTGCTCGGCGTTGTCGGGGTGTGGATGGGGCTGTCGTGGCTGGCCATTGGCCTCGCACTGCACCCCGTGTTGCCCGGTGGCTGGGCGACTGTGGCGATGCTGTTCCTGCTCAGCGCCCTGCCCCTGTGGCCGCTGAGCCTTGGTTTGAGCGGGCGCATCTACCCCGGCGCGGCGCTGCGACTGTTCGTGCAGCGTCCGTTCTGGTACCTGTTCCTCGCCCTTCCCCTGCTGGCCCTCGCCAGCACGATCGGCGCAGTGATCGGACTCCCATTTGGCACGTCAGCCGTTCTCGCGCGCCTGCTATCGCCGCGACCGCCGTGTTGCTTACCGCGACGGCGATTGCCGGGTACCTCGGCTCCCGTCGCCTGGTGACGCGCCACCTCGACGTGCGCATGCCTCGACTGCCGGCAGCCTTCGATGGGCTGCGCATCGCACAGCTCTCCGATTTGCACATCGGTCCGCATACGTCGCGCCGCTTTCTTGCGAACGTTGCCGACGCTGTGGCCCAGTCATCACCCGATCTGATCGTCATGACAGGCGATCAGGTGGACGATTTTGCAGACGATGTCACACCGTTCGCGCGGGCGCTCGGCGATTTGCGCGCGCCGCTCGGCGTGTATGCCATCGCGGGCAATCATGATGTGTACGCAGGGTGGCCGAGTGTCGCGCGTGGTCTGCGCGAGATGGGCATCCACGTGCTCGTGAACGACAGCGTCGCGCTCGATCGCAACGGGTCGCGCCTGTGGCTCGCCGGCACGGGCGATCCTGCGGCGTCTGGCGGTCGCGGTGCACCCCGGCATCCCGCCGCACCGGATCTCGAGCGCACGCTGCGCGATGTGCCATCGCACGAAGCCGTGGTCGTACTGGCGCACAATCCCGCGCTGTGGCCCGGGCTCGCACAACGCGGTGTCGATCTCACCCTCAGCGGGCACACGCACTACGGGCAACTCGCGTTGCCGAAACGCAACTGGAGTCTGGCGTCCTCGTTTCTGGAGCTCGCCATGGGGGTGCACCAACGCGGACGTGCGCTGCTGTACATCAATCCCGGCACGAACTTTTGGGGCATTCCGTTTCGACTCGGTACGCCGCCCGAAGTGACGGTGTTGACGCTACGCACCGGGGAGCACGATGTCGCACACATTGTTGCGGGCTCGCATGCCGCCCGAAGTGCGTAGTGCGACCACTGTCCGAATGACGCGGCGTGCTACAACGCCGCGTTACTCCCCGCACGCTCCAACGTGGCTCGTACCAGATCCCGCAATTCATGCATCCGGAACGGTTTCTGGATGAAGCCGAGCGGGCCCTTCCCGGCGAACTGTTCCGCGATGGACTGTTCACTGTAGCCGCTCATGAGAATCACGCGGACGTCGGCGCGGATACGTCGTAGCTGCGTGAACGCGGCCGCGCCGTCGAGGTGTGGCATGGTGAGGTCGAGCAGCACCAGGGGGTTCGACTCGGCCATCTGTCGGTACAGCTCCACACCCTCCCGTCCGTCTGAAGCGGTGGCCACCTCGAATCCCATTTTTGCGAGCATGTGTCGCGTGAGCCCGCGAATGCTCTCTTCGTCATCGACCACGAGAACCGATCCGGTGCCACGCCACGACGCCGGCTCCGGCGCCGGCAGCTCGGACGGCTGCTCCATCTGCGCGGCAGCCGGCAACAGCAGCTTGAAGGTCGTGCCGCGTCCGAGTTCGCTGTACACGCGAATCGCGCCGCCGTGCGCGCGCACGATGCCAAGCACCGCAGCCAGTCCCAGTCCGCGACCGGCAAACTTCGTGGTGAAGAACGGATCGAAAATTCGCTGCCGTGTTTCCGGCGACATGCCGCTGCCGGTATCCGCCACTTCGAGATGGACATACAATCCCTCGCTGAGATCGTCGTCCAGAAAGTTCTCGGCGAGATAGGCGCTGTCACACCACGCGACACCGGTGGTCAGCGCGATGACGCCGCTGCGGTCACCAATGGCGTCCGATGCATTGATGATCAGGTTCATGATGACCTGCCGGAGCTGCGTGACATCCCCGCGGCAGGTGGGAAGATCCTCCATCAGACTGTAGCGCAGCACGCACTTCTTGGAGATGGAGACCTCGAGCAGTCGCGTGATGTCCACCACGAGCGCCGAAAGCTGGACCGGCCCCTCGGTGAGTGTGCTCTTGCCCGAGTACGCCAGCATCTGCTGCGTGAGTTCGGCCGCACGCCGCGCGCCGGTGACGGCCTCCTGCAGGAACTCGCGTGCCGCCGTATTGTGCTTCACTTCGCCGGACGCCAGATCGCAGTAGCCGATCACGCTGGTGAGCAGATTGTTGAAGTCGTGTGCGATGCCACCCGCAAGCACACCCAGACTCTCGAGCTTCTGCGTCTGCAGCATCTGCGACTCGAGCTTGCGCCGCTCGGCTTCCGCTTCCCGTTCGCGTCGCAGCGCCGAGTTCAGCTGCGCCAACCGATCGTTGAGTTCCTTGAACTGGGTTGCCGTACCGTCCTGCCCGTGCACGTGCAACAGCAGCACGGGCGGTGTGTCCGCCGTTGCCGGTTCGAGCAATCGCACGGTGTATCGATACCGACGTGGTGCCTCGTTCGCACGATGCAACGCCATCGCACCCGGCAGTGGCTGGCGCGAGCGCGCTCCGGCGCGGAGGTGCTGCACGACGGAGTCCGCGTCATCATGCACCGACGGCAACAACGACACGTCGCGCTGATGCGCGAGCTCCGACCCCCACAGCAGCAGACGTGCTGCGCGGTTGGCGCCAAGCACGGTGCCGTCACTGGTCACGAGCAGCATCGGGTCCGGCAGCCACTCCGCTGCGGACAGAAAGGAAACGGCGGTCATGAGCGTGTCTAGCCGCGGAAGTATTCGCGGCCAGCGGGCTGGGGCTCGCGGGCGGTCGTGAGGTGCACCACCACTCGGCAACCGTTCGCTCCCTCGGCGATGGTTTCCTCGAGCACGACTCGCGCGTAGCCGAGATTGTCCGCCGTGATGCTGCCGAACACGTTGGAGGTCATCATGCAAAGGGCCGGCCGGTCAATCACCTTGTCGCCAAACGGGCATCGCGTGTTGCTGAACACGATGCGTTCGTCGTCTTGCTCGACAATGCTGAAGTCGCCGTTGATCCGGTGCTTGAGGTCGACCAGCACATCCGCGACCTGTTCGCGTGAAAGCGACGGCACGCCGAGTGCCTCGCGGTAGCTGGCGTTCAACTCGTCGCCAATGCGCTGCCCGACTACGCTGATGAAACCGGAGGCTTCATCGAGGCCGACCACATCCTGCAGCGTGCCGGCCAGTTCGCGCAGCATGGCGCGCAGGAAGACATCCCGCTCAAGGCGCACATCAAGTCCCGCCAGCTTCGTCGCCGGTGAGGAGTCTGCCATTGTCGTCTCCAGGACAATGAGGGATATCCGAGCTATAGGGACAGTCTCGGCGACGTCTCAACGAAAGGCAAGCGCTGGGTGCCGGCTCGGGTAATCCCCCCGACAAACCACGATCGCCAGCAGTGGGCGCAACGCCTCGGTGGGGGGGCACGTCCGGAGCTCACGAGCGGCGACCCGCGTGGCGACACCCACCATCGCACGAACCTGCCGGGTTGGGGACGACACCAACGTTCCCATGTCGTCCGTTGCCAGCGACAACGATCGGCAAGCAGAGCATCTTTCCTCTGGCTGGTTCCCGCCGCTCATCCTTTCGGTGCAGGTTTCGCCAATGCGCTGCGCTCGGCCCGCCTACCCTACCGTGCCGAAAAGCGCGCCGATTCCGGCGGTCAGCGCCATCGCGAGCGCGCCCCAGACGGTGACGCGCAGCGTAGCCTTCCGTACATTCGCGCCACCCGCTCGTGCGCCGATCGCGCCGAGCAGTGCGAGAAACAGCAGCGAAGCGATGGAGACCCACAGCACCAACGCCCCGCGGGGCATCAGCAGAACCATCGTCAGCGGCATCGCGGCACCGACGGCAAACGTCGCCGCCGATATCAACGCGGCCTGCACAGGGCGCGCGGCGGTCACCTCGGAAATGCCCAGTTCGTCGCGCGCGTGCGCTCCCAAGGCGTCCTTCACCATTAGCTGATCAGCCACCTGCACGGCCAGATCGGCCGCCACGCCACGGTCGATGTAGATCTGCGCGAGCTCCGCGCGCTCGAACTCGGGCTGCGTCTCGAGCTCTGCCCGCTCTCGTGCCAGATCGGCCTGTTCGGTGTCGGATTGCGAGCTCACCGACACGTACTCGCCGGCTGCCATCGACATGGCGCCGGCCACGAGACCTGCGACGCCCGCCACCAGAATCTCGGACGTGGCGGCGGAAGCGGCGGCTACGCCGACGATCAGACTCGCGGTAGACACGATACCGTCGTTGGCGCCAAGGACCGCCGCGCGCAGCCATCCGATGCGCGAGACCAGATGCGACTCGGGATGGGTGTGAAGGCGCGACATCACAGCACCAGCACGGCTACTGCCCACGCCGCCGGATCAGACTTCGCCTCCAGCGGCTGATCAAGGGCGACGATCACCTGGGCGCCCGCACGCTGCAGGGCGAAGCGATCCAGATCCGCCGTGGCCCGTCCGCTCGCATGCGCTCCGTCGGTCGTGAAGCGGGCCTTGTGCTTGGGGCAGAAGAAGCGCTGCTCACCCGTCTTCCATTGCAAGGTGGCACCTCGATGCGGGCACGCCAGCGAAAACGCGAACAGCCGCCCGCCGGACCGCGCGAGTGCGACCTCGCCCGCCACGTCGACGAACACCCCGTCCTGCGCCGGAATGTCATAGGTCCGCGCCGTGCCCACCGCGCCGATTGGCGTGAGCTGGGCAACGTGCTCGGCCAGCGCGAACGATGGCGCAAACCCCTCGGCGACCAGCGCTGCCACCGCGCCAAGCGCGGCACGTTGCAGGAATGTGCGCCGATCGAGTTGGTGAATGCAGGAACTGCGGCGGGTGGCGGGCGACGGCGCGTCGCGGTCCGAATCATCGCGTGCAAACATGGGGAAGCTCCGGTACGGGATAAGCGCTGCGGGGCGATCCCGCTCGCTCGGCTGAACCGTGCCGATTCGAGTCGCGCCGGGCCATCCGACATGTGTCCCAGCGGTGCGAATCGCGTCATGTGTCGCGATCGTGGGTCGGTATCGGCGCCGCCGGCAGCATGAGTCCCTCCAGGAAGAACGCGGCGAGTTCGGCGCGGCCCCCTTGTCCGGACTTGCTGTACACCGACACCGCGTGCTGCCGCACTGTGCGCTCGCTGCGATTGGTGCGGGCAGCCACCTGCTTGTGCCCGTATCCCTTGAGAATCAGGAGCGCGACCTCGCGCTCGCTTGGCGTGAGCGCCCAGACGTCAAACTGCTCGTCAATGGCCTGTCCGAGTCCGTGCAGCGCCTGTTCAGCACGCGCGCGCCAGGCTGCGCGATCGGCCTGAGACGCTTCGAGGGACTCTCGGGTGACCGTGAGCTGTCGTGCCGTTTGTCGCCACGCGCGCCACAGGACCACGCCCACTGTGGCGCTGGTCAGCATGAGTGCCAGCTCCACGAGGACATGCACCGAGAGCAGGTCGTCGGGAGCATCCATGTAGAGGTCGAAGGCGCTACCCACCACCACCAGCGCCAGAATCGCGAGCACAAGCAGGCGAAGGCGTCCCTCATCCACGTCCGTTTCGGGTTCTGATTCCATCCCTGAACAATCGGGATGGGCGACGATAGGCGCCATCAGGCATTCGCCGGATACCTCGGTCAGGTGCGGCAGAGATCACACGTTGCGACACATGTCGGATGGTCGATGGCGGGCGATGGCCCAATGCTTCGGTCGAGGCCCGGGATTCACCTGGGTCTGGCTCTTCAGGAGGCATCCATGCTCGCACCGCTCAGTTCACTCATTCCCACGCCGCTGCACCCGGCCATCGTCCACCTGCCAATGGCGCTCGCGGTCCTTCTTCCGATTTTCGCCGTGGTGGCCCTCGTGGCGGTGCACCGTGGAGCGCGCCCACTGCGAAGCTGGGGCGTAGCCGCTGCCATGTTCGCGGCGCTGTCGATCAGCGCCTGGGCCTCGATGGAGACGGGTGAGGATCAGGAGGATGCGGTAGAGGCCGTCGTGCCCGACGCGGCGCTGGACACGCACGAAGACGCCGCTGAACAGTTTCTGTGGTTGTCGGTCGCCGTGCTGGGCGTGGCAGCCGTGGGACTGCTTGGCGGTCGTGTGGGATCGACAGCCCGCGTGGTGGCAACAGCGGGCGCGCTGGGGTTGCTGTTCGTCGGGTACCGCGTCGGGCATTCCGGCGGCGAGCTCGTGTACCGCCATGGGGCCGCGTCGGCGTATGTGGACGCAGCGGCGACGGGGGTGCCCATGGTCGGCGAGCGGGGCGGGGCGGAGCGGTGAAATATTCAGGACGGCGGCGTCGCTTCTTGTATGCGGGCGTGTCCACTCCCGGATCTGCTCACGGGAACCCGTGGGCCGCGCCTGCCTCACGCACGCCCCGCTCACTGCTCCCAGCGCACTGTTGCCCGATGTCCGAACCCGTTTCGCCCGCTGACCTGACCACGCATCTCCGTCGCTGGCGCGGCGGCGACATCGCTGCTCGCGACTCGGTGCTACCCCTCGTGTATCGCGAGCTGCGCAACATGGCGCGTGCGCGACTGCGAGGAGAACGCACCGATCACACGCTCGACAGCGTTGGGCTGGTGCACGAAGCGTACTTGCGTCTTGAGGCGGCTGGCGCGGTCGACTGGCAGGACCGCATGCATTTCTTCGCGGTCGCGTCAACGGCGATGCGCCGCGTGCTGCTCGACCACGCCAAACGCCGACGGCGCGAGAAGCGCGGCGGTGCGCTCGTGCACGTTCCGCTCGAACCCGAAATGCTGGGCGACGCAGCGCTCGCTGCCGAGTCCGATCCGGACGCGCTGCTCGCGCTTGACGAGGCACTGACGGTGCTCGAGCAGCGACACCCGAGACAGGCACGCGCCGTCGAGCTGCGCTATTTCGGAGGGCTCACGCTGGAAGAAGTTGGAGAGGCGCTGGGCCTGTCCGCGCCGACAGCGATGCGCGACCTGCGTTTCGCACAGGCATGGCTGGCCGACGCCCTCCGCCACGAGCCGTAGCAGGAGGAGCCGCCGCCGTCAGTCGATCAGCGCGGTGCGGTCCAGCGCAGCCACCGGCCATGGATTGGCCGCCGTGGAAGCCGTCTCGGCGAGCTGCAGCATGGCCTCGCCCGAAAGCGCCTGGCCGCACTCCCACGCCTCGGCGAACGCATGATCGCTCAGCGCGCGCCGAAGGTGCCGCTCCGTGAGTTCGGCCTCCTCGCGGTCCGTTCGCCACCCGCCCGTCTTCCCTCGCTGCCGACTCGCCGCCGCCGCGCTCAGCAGCATGGTCGCGTCACACGCGATGGCGGTACGGTGCGGTGCTGCACGATCCGCGGCGTCGAGCCAGGCCACCCCGGCGGCCGCCATCACCTCCAGTCCACGTGCCACCGAGTGCCAGTCCGGCGCCTCGCGCATCATGACGACCGCCGTGCCCGCCTGCCGAGCGGCGGCGAGAACGTCACCCGCGGCGAGTGACGCCACCGCGGCCTGCGTGTAGCACCACGACAGTGTCCATGTATCGCTGATCGAGTCGAGCGTGCGCTCGGCCTCCGCGAGGTCCGCCGCAGCCGCCTCCACGCGGCCGACTGAGGTGTGCAGCATGGCCCGCCATCCGAGAGCGAAGCCGATAATCCAGGCGCCACCGGCTCGCCGCGCGGCCGCCACGCCAAGGTCAGTGGAGCGCGTCGCGGTCGCCGAATCTCCGAAGGCGAGGTGTGAGAAGGCAGCGACACAGTGTGTGTAGGTCGACCAGTGTGCGGCCCGCCGGCGCGCCGCGGAATCGAACGGTGCGGCCTCGAGCACCGTCCAGATCCGGATCGCGCGCGCCGCATGGTCGAGCGCCGCTCCAGGCTCGCCAAGCGTCCAGCTGAGCAGGTGCGCCGCCTGCAGGGTGCGCCCGAGTGCGTCCAGCTCCTCCGGCGACCGGAGCGCATCGTCGCGTTGACCTCGCCTGTCGGCGGCGCGATCGGCGGCGGCGATTGCACACTCGGCCCAGCGACGCCCTTCGCGCCACAACCCCGACCAATGCCAGAACATCGTGAGCCCACCGACCATGCGAAGCGCGTCGATCGCCTGGCCCTCGGATCCGGTGCTCCATTCCAGTGCCGCGAGCACGTCGTCAAGATCCGCCTGCACGCGCTGTAACGCGTTCGCGCGCTCAGGACTTCCGGTCTCGTCGCCGATCGCGTCGGCAAGGGTCGCATACCACCGTGCATGCCGCGCCCGCACCTGGGGCCCTCGGCCGCTCTCGGCCAGTCGCTCGCGTGCGAACTCTCTGACGGTTTCGAGCATGGCCAGACGCGGCTCACCGTCCGCCGCATCGCGGCGCGTGAGCAGGCTCTTGTCGCAGAGCGACGCGACAGCATCGAGCACACGATCCACCATGCCGCCGGAGGTACCGTTCGGTGCCGAAACAGATGCGTCGCCGCTGTCCGACTCCGGCGCCTCGTGCGTGGCGACCGCCGCGATGGATTCGAGCGTCATGCTGCCGGCGAACGCGCCGAGTTCAGCGAAGAGCGTCTGTTCTGCTGGCGTCAATAAGTCGTGACTCCAGGCCATCACGTCGCGCAGCGCCCGGTGACGAGGCTCGCCGTCGCGCGCGTCGGAACGCAGCAGATCCAGACGGCGGTTCAGCCTCGCGAGCAGCGCACGCGGAGAGAAGAACCGCGTACGCGCTGCCGCCAACTCCAGCGCGAGCGGGAGCCCGTCCAGCCGACGGCACAGCTGCGCCACGTCTCCGGCATTGTCGGCGGTGAGGGAGAAGTCGGGCCGGCAGGCACGGGCGCGCTGAACAAAGAGTCTCACCGCATCCGATGCACCGACTTCCGTCGGCTCGTCGTCGTCTGGCAGTCCAAGCGGAGGGACCGGCAGCTCCTGTTCTGCCCGCAGGCGGAGCGGTTCGCGGCTGGTGACAACAATCGTGAGCTTCGGCGCTTCCTCAAGCAGTTCGGCGACGAACGGAGCGGCGCCGAGCACGTGCTCGAAGTTGTCGAGCACGAGCAGTACGGCGCTGTGACCGAGGTGGCGAGCGACGGCGCTCCCATCGCCCACCCCGACCGAATCGCGCAGCCCGAAGCCGTGCGCGATCGCCTCGGGAACACGCTCGGCATCAGCGATGCCGGCGAGTCGCACCATGACCGCCGGTCCACCAAACCAGGCGCTGGCGCGACGGGCCAGTTCGAGGGCGAGGCGTGTCTTCCCGGTGCCGCCAGGTCCCGTGAGCGTGAGCAATCGAGTGCGCCCGAGCAACCCCAGCGCAGAGGCCAGCTCACCTTCGCGCCCCACCAGCGGCGCCAGCATCGACGCGCCCAGTGCGACGGCGGCCGCCCGACCGGCATCCGGGACGGCCGGTGTGAGCGGGTTCGCCCGTAACGTCCCCTCAAGCAGCTGCACGACTTCCGCCGCCGAGGCGGGTCGCTGTGACGGCGAGCGGTCGAGAAGCGCCTCCACCAGCGCCCGGAGATCGTCGGATACGTCCGGCCGCACGGTCTGCAGCGTTGGCGGTGTCACGCTCAGGATCGCGTGCATCAGCGCGCCGGGTGTCTCCCCGTCGAAAGGGCGCCGCCCCGCCAGCATCTCGTACAGCGTGACGCCCAGCGCCCAGAGGTCGGCGCGCTCGTCGCCAGCTACGCCTTCCACCTGCTCCGGGCTGAGGTACGCCACCGTCCCCAGCACCACGCCTGGCGAGGTCAGCTCCTGTCCGGCAAATCGCGCGATCCCGAAGTCGGCCAGACGAACACGCCCCGCCGCGTCAAACAGCACGTTGGCCGGTTTCACATCACGATGCACGATGCCACGCGCGTGCGCTGCCTGAAGCGCCGACGCGACTTGCGCGGCAATCGCGACTGCGGTGTCCACGGCAAGCGGGCCCTGCGCGAGCCGAGCGGCGAGCGACCCGCCTTCGCAGTGGGCCATCGCAATGTACGGCCGGCCGTCGGGACCGCGACCGACTTCATGGACCGTTGCCACGTGCGGGTGGTCGAGCGCCGCGGCGGCCCGCGCTTCGATCAGGAAACGCTCGTCCGCGTCGAGCACGCCCGGACGCTGTCGGCCGAGGGGCGCGAGAAACTTCAACGCGACGGCGCGGTCGAGGCGCGGATCGTGCGCCAGCCACACGGTGGCCATGCCACCGCGTCCGAGCTCTCGCAGCAAGCGAAACGGTCCCACCGTGACGCCCGCGCGCAACACGTCCCCAATCGCCGCGGGAATCGGGCGCGTGGGACGCGTGAGAGCGTCGCTGTCGCGGTCCAGCAACCCCAGGAAGTCACCAGAGCGGTCGCTTGCCTGCAGGAGCCGCTCGACGCGAGACGCCACGTCGGGGGACGACCGACGCAGTGCAGCAAGGCGTTCCGCCCGCTGCGCGAGGGGGAGCTCGCAGAGCGCGTCGAAGAGTTCGAGTTCGTCGGGGGGCGCGGGCTCGAGCATGCGCACAGTATCGCGTCCGCGCCGCCGATTGCTCAAGCGCCCATGTCGCGTCACTGCGAACCCTCAATGAAAAAATCACGCGAGCGCGTCGCTCCTGTATGTGTCCGCACTCGATCGCGCCGCCACATGGCGCGCCGGGTGACGGTGCCCGGCCATGCGGGTCGGGCTCACCACCATTTCAGGAGCCAGTTCGATGCACTCTGCACCCCTCGCCGCTCTACACCGTGTGACGACCGCCGCACCCGCTGCCGTTCACATCCCCGCGGCCCAACGCGCGAGGCTTCCGGTGTTGGGGCAGTTCGTGACCGTGCGCATCGGCGCCGACGAGAGCGGAGGACGCTTCGCACTCTTCGAGCTCGAGTGCCCACCGGGCACGGGCACTCCGCTCCACCGCGAGGCTGGAGACGAGAGCTTTCTCGTGCTCGAAGGACAGCTGACGTTCACGCTCGACGGGCGCAGCGTCGAGGCAGGACCGGGGGACTGTGTCGTCGTCCCTGCGGCTACGCCGCACGCCGAAGCGAATGCCTCCAGCGCGCCGGCGCGCGCGCTCTCCCTTTCGACACTCGGCGCGCGCAAGGTGGCGATGTTCGAGGCGCTGGCAGCGATCGGGCGGCAGGGGCAGTTCGAGCCGGCGACCATCGTGGCGGTGTGCGCCGAGCATGGTGTCGACGTGCTGCCACCTGCAGCGGCGGGAGGACCGTCCGCATGAGACGAGGGCGACTCAAGACAGCTGGTGGCTACCCCGCGCGAATCGGCAGGCGCTGCGATTCCCGGTCTTCACCTGTCGTGGCAATCCAGCGCGCCGTCGTGGCAGGTGCGGCGATGAGGCGGACGGTCGGTTCAGCGGAAACCGCGGGCGAGTCACGCGTCTCGTGCGGCGTCGCCCGTTCGCTTGTGCTTGCCACGGCAATCGTCACTCTGGGCGCCTGCGGCACGGATTCGGTGCCGCTCGAGCCGCAGCCGCCGGCCCCGCCGGCAGCTGGCACGTGGCACCTGACACGGTCCGACGGACAATCCCTGCCTGCGCTCGTGGGACATCGGCTGGTGATGGGCGACCTCGAGCAGGTCTTCGCAGACTCGGCGCAGCTTGAGATCGCCAGCGACGGAGCGTGGGTGATCAGGAGCTGGCTGCAGGTGTACCGCAACGGCTTTCCGTACCAGCACGCGAAGAATTTGGAGCGTGGCGCCTGGCAGTGGCAGGACACCGCGTACGTGTTTACGTCGGAGCAAGGGCGTAGCCGTGGCTGGATGCGTGAGCCGGCGGCGGCTGAACAGACCTTCTGGATGCGGTACGAAGGCGTTGACGGCATCTCGGTCTCGTCATTTCGTCGAGAGCGTCCGTCGCTGTCGGTTCATGGGGCGTGGCATGGCACGTGGGTGGATGGCGCCCACATGCCGCACGTGATTGCAACGTTTGACCCTTTCGAAGAAGACGGCGTACTGAAGAGCATTCACGTCATCATCGACTCGGCCAGCTTGGTCCTGCATCCGACCAGACACTATACGCATCGTGTCTGGTTCTCGGAGTGGGAGGGCGCAGTCGCTGGTGTTCCGGCGGCGAAGCGCTTCGATTGGCATCACGGAGACAGGGGTAGCTTCGCGAAGACGGGCACGACACTGACCACGGAATCCACCTGGCTCCAGGGGCACCGGATGACCGGGACGGTTCCGCTGTCAGGCGACACGCTGGAAATGACGCATCCCTTCTCGCATGGAGAGACCATGTCGGCATTCACCTACGCACGCAGTTCGGAGCAACGATGATGCGCCTGGCCGGAAAAGTCGCGCTGATCACGGGTGCCGCGAGAGGCATCGGCGCCGCCATCGCCCACGCGTTCAGCGACGAGGGTGCGTTGGTGTACCTCACCGACATCAACGACGCGCTCGGCGCAGAGGCTGCGCGTCGCTGTCCGGCTCACGGCGAGTACCTGCACCTCGACGTTCGGGAGGAGGAGGAATGGCGCGCGGTCATTGCGCAGCTGATCGATCGGCATGGCGGCCTCGACGTGCTTGTCAACAACGCGGGCATCACCGGCTTCGAAACGGATGTCGGGCCCCACGACCCGGAGCACGCCAGCCTTGAACGCTGGCGCGACGTGCACCGTACCAACCTCGATGGCACGTTTCTCGGCTGCAAATATGCCATTCGCGCCATGCGCCATCGACCCTCGGGCTCGATCATCAACGTGTCTTCCCGCTCCGGCCTCGTGGGCATTCCGGCCGCGGCGGCCTATGCGTCTTCGAAGGCAGCCGTCAGAAATCACACCAAGACGGTGGCGATGTACTGCGCGGAGCAAGGGCTGAACGTGCGCTGCAACTCAATTCACCCCGCGGCGATCCTGACTCCGATGTGGGAACCGATGCTCGGCACGGGGCCGGACCGCGAGGCGCGCATGGCGCAGATCGTCAGCGATACGCCAATGCGCCGCTTCGGACGCTCCGAGGAAGTGGCGGCGCTGGCCGTTCTGCTCGCGTCGGACGAGGCGGCCTACATGACGGGAGCCGAGTTGACGATCGACGGTGGGCTGCTCGCCGGCTCGGCGGTCAGTCCGGCAAAAGAATGATGGAAACGCACGCGCCGGACGCAGACCGGAGTGCTGCGCGTGATTGATTCAGACCGCTACCCGCATGTCGAAGTCCGGTCAGGCGACGAGCTCCGCACGTGGCTCGATGCGCACCACGATCGCTCAGATGGCGTGTGGCTCGTTACCTGGAAACGGCACGCCGGTGCCGCTTACGTCTCGCGCGACAACGTGCTCGACGAGCTGCTGTGCTTCGGCTGGATCGACGGTATACGCCGCCAACTCGATGAAGATCGAACCATGCAGCTCGTGACGCCGCGCCGGACGCACGAGTGGACGGCCACGTACCGAACACGCGCGCTGCGACTTCAAGCAGAAGGCCGACTCGCCGCACCAGGGCTACGTGCGATTGCACTGGCCAAAGCATCTGGCGGATGGGAGGCGCATCCGGATGTCGATGCGCTGGTACTGCCGACGGATCTCGCCAGTGCGCTCGACGCGACCAACAACGCGCGCGAATGGTTTGACGGGTCTGCACCGTCGTACCGCCGGAATGTGCTGCGGTGGATCGCCAAAGCGCAGCGTCCGGAGACGCGGGCGAAGCGGATCGCGACGGTTGTGGAGACGGCGGGGAGAGGGGAAAAGATCAGGAATTTGTGAGCGGGTCAAGCACACGGCACGCGAAGCGCTCGATGCTCATTCCTGGTCTCCGAGGTGGGCGAGCATCTGCGCGTGCAGCACGAGGTAACCGCGAGGCCGTTGGAACAGTGGCGCGCGCCGACGGTAACGACGCTTGTTGCTGATTCTCAAGCCCTCGTTCCCAATCCCCCACCGCCGCGAATCGGGCGGTGGAGTATCCCGTTCACTGACCTATTGTCGACCGACGCCGCAAAATGACGAACCCCCGAAGGTTGCACGCACGCAAGGCATTCTGCGCCAGATTCAGCATGGGCCGCGCTCGCAGCATGAAGGTGCTTGGAAGGATCGCGATCGTCTGTACCGCTCTCATGACAACGGCGTGCGATTCGACCACGGTTGCCGGGCCGCAGGCTGACGACGAATCCGGCAGCTTCTACCTCAACGGGGCACTCGTGCATTACCTCCGCCCCGAGAGCGGCCGGCAGGACATGGCCGTCGTGATGATCCCCGGGTTGAACCTCTCGTCGTACATCTATCTCACCACGCCCGATGGCCGGCCCGGCTGGGCGCAGGAGTTCGCGGAAGCTGGCTACGACGTTTATGTGATCAATGATCCGAACTTCGATTTCTCGCGCGGTTTCAGTGTTGCTGGGTTCGCCAGCGTGCCCACGTCGGGGGCACCGCCGGCGGTACCAGGCGCGACCCAGGCCTGGCAGCAGGACATCTGGAGGCGCTGGGGCTTTGGCAGCTCGCAGGGAAACCCGTATCCGGACACACGATTCCCCACGTCGTTCTTCGGAGCGTTCGCGTCGAACTACCCCTACCTCCGGACCGGAGGAGCGAGCTACTCGGGTGCGATCATCGCGCTGCTCGACCAGGTCGGCCCCGCGCTGCTGCTGGCCCATTCCGCGGGTGGGCCGCAGGCAGTCTCCGCCGCCAAGGCGCGCCCGAACCTCGTGCCGTCGCTGATCCTGATCGAGCCGACCAGTCCCCCGGATACCAACGATTTCCCTGCTCTTTCGGGCATCTCGCTGATCGGAGTCTATGGCGACTACATCGAGTCGCGCAATCAAGGGAACCGCAAGCTCGCCACCGAAGCCGCAGCGGCACTGCATGCGCAGAACGGCGGTCGTGGCGAAGTCATCTCGCTGCCGGAGCAACTTGGCATCTTCGGCAATACCCACCTCATGATGCAGGATAACAACAGCAGCTTCATCGCCGACCTGCTCCTCGACTGGCTAGACGCGAATGTCGATACACGCCCCGTCCGCCGGAGCTGAGGCTTGCTGCTGACAAGCGCGGGTGCGATCACGTGCGTGGGGACGCAGCTCCAGACGCGAGTCGTGGCGCGGAGTCGATGGCGCGTCGCAGGGGGCGGCGGTTGATCTCACGCCACAGGCTTCAGGCGATGCAGCTGGTCCGACGCCCAGCGAGAGAGCGGCGACGCCTTGGCCGCCGGGGCGTGTAGACGCCATGCGCCGTCGGGGCCGCGTCTCGCACGCGTTCTCCCGGACCGACGAGCGCCGAGCATAGGCCCGACTCCGGCATGGACTGTCGATGCTCCGTTGCGCGACGGGCTATTCCGACACAACGTCCGTTCTCGCGGGCTGAACGATGCTTGCTCTTGTCGATCAGACAAACCATCCGCGCCGCGCGCAACACCGGTTGGTCCGCATGTAACACTAGCCAGCGTCACATGCACACGCCGCCCGATCTGTTCTGCAGGTGGGTAGCTGGTGACCTCGGCGAGCACTTCATCTGTGACGCTGCCGATGATCTCCTGCGACACCGTGTGCAGTACTGGTCCGCGAGAAACCCTTGGATCTCGTGCACCGTCATGCCGCGCGCGTACATCGCAATGATCGTGTCGTCGAAACCGGTGAAAGGATCTATCAGAAACTCTGTGTGCAAGACTGCGAACAGCGCATGCCAACCGCACCGCCGCCAAAAACAAAACCCGCTACAGTTCGATTCCCAAACCCGCTACGAACATCGGCGCCCAAGCCGAAGCCGGACGCCGATGTCGTAAGTCGTTGATTCATTTGGTGGCTAGGGAGGGAATCGAACCCCCGACACGCGGATTTTCAGGCCGGCCAGTGCGCTGGAATGGACGTACTCCCTTGGGGAGCTTGACGTTACAAGCAGCGCATAAGCGTACAGGGTCCCTCTTGGTTTCGATTTACTTCCCTCTTCGAATCGCTCTACCTCCCTCTTCAGGCAGTCGACGCTCATGGCGACGGCCGCGCTCTGCGTCAGGCTCCGATTCGACGTAAGCGCCGCTCGATCACGTCAGTCACCTGGCGCTGTCGCAATGCCCTCGCCTCGCGCTGCGCCGGCTCGTCACTCTCACCGAGTTCGAACTTTGCAACCGCTACCGGGCCATCCTTGCGATACCCCTCCGTGACCTCGTCCTCAGCAAATCGATTGCGCAGGACTGCAAGACTCGACTGTACAACTTCGCCGTGCTTGCCGGCTAGCTCCCGTCGGAAGTCGTCGGCCACCGCATTCAGTCCCTCGGCAGCGTGCTCAATGCAGTAGATGAGGTCGTGCGCGTCCTTGCGTTCGAAGCGCTGGTCGAATGCAAATGATTTCAGGCACGTGAAGCTCACGAGGTTGGCGTGTTTCACTGCCTCGGTTGCTACACCATTGTCGCCAAGCAATTCTGCTCGAACCGTCGTGACACGATGAAGATCGAAGACGATGGAAGCGTGTGGGATGTTCAATACCGAGATCGTACCGTCGGTGGGCAGCGGCTGTACCCTGCCGCCGGCAATATCGGGTGCATCTGCAAGCAGTTCCAGAACCATCAGCGCACCGTGCTCAGTTCGGGCTTGCCAGCGCCATGAGAGCTTCGCGCCCTCCATATTCTCGGCGCGCTCAAAGCCAAGCTTTTTGAGATTGTCCTCAAGACTGTGATACGCCTCGGTGTCGGTGAGCATTTGCAAGTCGATCACGATGTCGACATCGAGGGTGCCAGCGTGCGCTGGGACTGCGGGTGGCCGAGCGGTGACCAGGAACCTCGGCGTCAGGCCGCCTACCAGACACACTGAGTTTTTCCACGGACTCAGGCCGCGCAGCAGTGTAACCAGGATGCGTTCGCAATCCTGCGTGTGCTGTTCGCTATAT
>JAABRL010000016.1 GCA_011390935.1 Gemmatimonas sp. | reverse complement strand
GCAGCGGCGAGGCGTCGATCGGCACGCACGATCTCGCGGTCACGTCACTCGACGAGGCGGCCGTGGGTGACACGATCACGGTGACCGGCACGGTGCGCACGAATGTGGATGTCGGGGCCGGGTACACGTACGTGCTGCTGCTCGAGGATGCGAAGGTGAGCGGCAGGTCGTGAGGGGCGAGGAGTGTTGACCCTCGTGACTACGCCGTCGTCGAACCACTCGCGCGCAGCGCCTCGGCGCCGATCGCTGGAAGCGTGACGCGCACAATCTGATCGCCGGCGAAATTGGACCAGTGATGTTGCACGCGGTCGAGCAGGCTCTGCGTCACCAGCTGCCCGCGTGTGCACAGCAGCAGCCCGTGCGGTGTGCGCACTTCCGACGTGAAGCGCATCCCCAGCTCGACGTCCGACAGCCGGACGCTCATGGTGGGCGCGTCGCGCCCGGCGACTGCCTGACGCCGATGCAGCAGCGACAGCACGCTCATGGGATACTCGGTGCACCGGTCGGTCAGTACGTCGAGGATCGCGCCGGCGGCCATGCCGGTGCTCGCCAGCAGATCGATGTGGTTCACGACCCGAACAATCGCCGGCTCCACGGCCAGCACGGCGCCTTCGGGTGGTGTGGCCGCGGCCCGCAGCAACTCGAGGATGGCGTCGAGGCGTGGGATGTGCGAGAGAATCCGGGCGGCGGTCAGCGGCAGCGCCAGCAGTTCCTTCACACTGTCATCGGAGAGTCGCTGCCCCTGTTCGAGCGCCGCTGCGGAGGTGGCGGACACGCTGTGCGCGCCCAGCTGCGTCAGGCGAGCGGCGGTGATGACACGCCACGCGTCCGGCACCTGCAGCGCGTGGCACAGTTCCGTGGCCTGCTGCGCGAGTCGGTCCGCGCGACCGAATGCCGCCGGGTGCGCCAATGCGAGCACGTCGAACAGCGCGGCCACGCTGCCACGCCAGGTCTGTTCCATCAGTTCGCGTTCGGCCGCGACCAGCGCATGCTGCTGGTGCGCGGCCGCGAGCGCCGCGCGCATGGTCTCAACAGGACACGGCTTCAGCAGGAAGCGAAAGATCAGATTGTCATTGATGGCCTGAATCGCATGCTGCATCTGCGCTTCGCCACTCAGCATGATGCGCTGCACGTCCGGCCACAGGCGACGCACGTGCTGCATCAGCGACAATCCGTCCATGCCGGGCATGGACAGATCGCATACCACGATTTCGAATGGCCCCCGGTCGCGCAGCGCGAGCAGCGCCTCCGCCGCATCCGACGCCAACTCCATCTGCGCATCGCGATGCAGTGCGCGTCGCAGTCCCAACCCGATCTGCGGATCATCGTCAATGAGCAGGACACGCATCTTGCGATCAGTCATGAGGCGTACCCACGGCATCGTCTGGCTGCGTCGGCAGCGGCTCGCCAACGCTCGCGGTCGGCTGCCGGAACCACGGTGCGTGCAACGCGACGCATGCACGGTGTCTGCTGCAGCTCGCCATCGTGCAGCAACGTGAGCGCCCATCGAACGGCGGCGCCCGGGCTCAACCGTTCGCAGCACGAACAATCCACGCTGTCGCGAACTGCCTGAATCACCGCTGGGGGCACGCCGATGCAAGCGGCAGCCCGCGCGGCATGGAGAACTACCTGGCGATCGGGCAGGGCGCAGGACAGCGCTGCGGGAACGGCGGCACGCAGGAGCGCCGCCGATTCGGCGATGGCGATGAAGTCAGGTATCGTCAACGCATTCGTGGCCTGTGGTTCGTCGTGCAGGGCCTCGACACCGAGCGGCGCCAGACGCTCGGCGATGTCCCGCGTCAGCGCCAGCAGTGCGCCCACGCGGTGCCGCGGGGGGCGCATCACGTCTGAGACCGACTCGTCGCCCGGAGATCGAGACCACAGCGCTTCGTGCATGATCGACAGGTGTACGGGGCCGAGGGCGCGCACCGCCGAGTGCACGTCGAGTGGCTGTCCACAGGGAACGAAACCCGCGTTTGCAGACTGCAGCAGCAGCATGGCGAGCGCGGGATTTTCTCGCGCCACGTCGGCGGTGATGCTGCGTGCGTCCTGTTCGTGAAGACGCTCCGCTGCCGCCGCGGCCCAGGGAAGGTCGCACGGTGTGCGGTGTGCGGACTCGTGCGCACGCTCGCCGTTGGAGTGACACAGCTCCTGCAACAACCCGTGCAGTGCGCTCACATCCACCGGTTTGACGATCGCACGATGGGTCACCAGCTGTAGCGTGAACGACTCCTGCGGGTCGAGCGCGCCCGTACAAATGACGCGTGCGACATCGGGGAATCGCGACTGCACCGTCGCCATCAGGGTCTGTCCGTTCATGCCCGGCATGCTGAGGTCCGACACCAGCACGTCAATGGGCTGCGTGTCGAGCACGCGCAGTGCCTCCGCTCCGCTTTCCGCGAGCGTGAGCGTGATCGAGGGTGCGACGACTCGCAATGTGCGTCGCATGCCGGCGAGTACCAGCGCATCGTCATCCACGAGGCACACGCGCATCACGCCGTGGCCCCACGCGGGCGGTCGCTGTGTAGCGGCAGGCCGATCGTGAGCTGCATCTGTGCATCGGGCGCATGAATCACGACCAGATGCCCGCCGTAGTGCTCACGCAGCAGGGCGCGAACCACATTGAAGCCATCCGCGAGCATCGGCCGCACCGGGGCCTCGGCCGCACGCATCGTATTCCATGTCAGCGGCATGGGTGCGCACGAATGCGGACTGCTGTGCGCCGAGATGAACAGCCAGTCCCGACGCGCGAACGCCTGCAACCGGACTTCGGGCGGATGCGCTGGTGACCTATCGGTCCTCGTGCGGGCGTGTGCCACAACCTCTCGCAGCACGCGAACCAGTACCTGGGCGAGGTCACCGGCGCGACCGGTCAGGGCGGGCAGGGCGTCGGCCACGTCGACCGTGACATCGGCGCGTCGCCGCAGTTCGTTGCGGGCCAGTCCCACGGCGAGCGTGATCTCGTCACTCACACGAATCGGCGCGCGGTCTCGTGCGGGCTTCGCGAATGCGCGCAGATCTCCCGTAACGCGCGAGATGCGCGCAAGTCCCGTCTGAATCGCCTCGAACGCAGGCTCCGACTCGACCTGAATGAACGCGGTGTCCACACGGGACAGTGCCGCCTGCAGCTGCTCGCGCAGTCGTCCGTCCTCGAGCGGTGCGGCCAGCGAGTCCTGCAGCTCGCCCGTCAGCCGCAGCAGGTCATGCAGCGACGATTCGAGAAATCGCAGATTGTCGGAGACGAACTGCACCGGCGTGTTGATCTCGTGTCCGATGCCCATGGCCACATAGCCGATGGCCTCGAGACGTTCGAGTTGCGCCTGTTCGTGCTCGCTGGCGTCGTCCCAGGTCAGGTCGGTGATGTCGAGCCGTGCGACGGCGCCATCGTCGGTGGGCAGCACACGATGCGCGTCAATGTGCAGGAGTCGGCTGTCCTGCATGACATCGACCCGCACCGAGGCCCCGTCGCCGATCACGCGCAGCACGGGCCGAGCGGCCTGCCGGAGCGAGCGGGACAGCAGGCGGGCCACGCGCTTTCCCACGATTCGTTCGGCGGACCATCCCAGATCCGCCAGCAGACCGCCTTCCGCAGCCGTCACGATCCATCGGTCATTGAACATGACACGTGCCGACGCACCCCCGCCTTGAGTGCGCTGCGGCGCCGCATGCGACGGCGTGTCCAGTTCGGCCTCGGCGATAGGTGCGGCCATGAAACGGTTTGCGCTCCGAAGAGGGAATCGGGCGACGTGGGCCGTGGCAGATCCGGCCGAACCCGCCCCGTAGCGTGTAAGTCTCGGTCCGAGGCGCCTTCGACTTGACGGGGCGAGGCGAGTCCAGCCCGACGACGGTGCCTTTGGCCTCCGAGGCTGGCCTGCGGGGCCGTCAGCACGTACCTTCGGAACACACCTCCCCACGAGGGCGACATGATGAGAATGCCGAGGACTTCTGCCGACGCTGGCGAAGTGGAAGGCGTTTCGCATGACGCGTTGACGGATCGCGAATCTGCCACCGCGGCTGGACAGGACGTTGGAACGCCACAGACCAGGCGACTCGAACAGCGAGCGCTGTTCCGGTTGCTCGCTCGGGCCGTCGCCGAGCTGAATGATATCGTAATCGTGACGGACGCCGAGTCGTTGGACGAGCCGGGACCGCGCATCGTGTACGTCAACGCCGCGTTCGAACGGCGTCTGGGTTACACCGCCGACGAGGCCATCGGTCGCACCCCACGATTTTTGCAGGGTCCTGCGACTGAGCGGGCGCCGCTCGATCGCATTCGTCGTGCGCTGTCGGCGCGACAACCGGTGCGCGAAGAAGTCGTGAACTACACGAAGGCCGGCGAGCTCATTCATCTGGAGCTCGAGATCGCACCGATGTTCAGCGCGAGCGGCCGCTGCACGCACTTTGTCGCCATCGAGCGGAACATCTCCGAGCGGCGCGCGGCCGAGGAGCAACTGTCGCTGCTCGCGACCGCGCTCGATTCAGTGGCCAGTTCCGTCGTGATTCTGCAGCCTGATGCACGCATACGCTGGGTGAATCGCGCGTTTACCGAGCTCTCCGGCTATGACTCGACGGAGGCGGTTGGCCAGCACATCACGCGCCTGCTCCAGCCATCGCCTGTCGAGTCAACGCCGCAGCACGGGTTGTGGGCGGCACTCGCGAATGGGGATGCCTGGTCTGGTGAGGTGGCCCACGACCGTAAAGACGGCGGGTCGTATCCCGCGCATTTGACCATCACGCCGGTACGCGGCGCGAACGGCCGCAACCACCATTTCGTTGGCCTAGCGCGGGACCTCACCGAAACGCGGCTTCAGGAAGCGCACCTGCTGCGCACGCAGCGCGTCGAGAACATCGGCATGCTGGCCAGTGGCATCGCGCACGATCTGAACAATGTGCTGGCGCCGATCCTCCTCTCGGTCGACTTCCTGCGCGCGACGGAGACCGACCCGGATCGCCGCGAGACGCTCGCCCAAATGGAGGACAGCACCAAGCGCGGTGCCTCGCTGCTGCGTCGCCTGTTGCTGTTCGCGCGCGGCATGGACGGCCAGCGTGTTCCGCTGAGTGTCCGCGAGTACGTGCAGGAAGTCGCGGCGATTGCGCGCAGCACGTTTCCGCGGAGCATCACGGTGCAGGTGCAGGTCGACATGGTGAACGATCTGATGCTTGCCGATCCCACCCAGGTGCATCAGCTGCTCATGAATCTGTGTGTGAACGCCAGGGATGCCATGGCCGACGGCGGTACCCTCACGATCGAAGCGACGTCGCAGGTGGTGGACGAGGTGTTCGCGCAGATGCATCCGCTGGCAGTCCCCGGCCGATACGTCGTGTTTCGTGTTGCCGATACGGGGTGCGGTATGTCGGCAGACGTGCAGGCGCGCATTCTCGAGCCGTTCTACACCACCAAGCCCACCGGTGAGGGGACGGGACTCGGATTATCGACCGTGGTCGCGATCCTGCAAGGCCATGGAGGCTTCCTGCGGGTCGAGAGCACGGTTGATCAGGGTAGTACGTTCACCGCGTTCCTGCCGGCGGATGTTGACGCGACGGTTGGCGAGATCACGGAGTCTACGCTTCCTGACGTGCCGCGCGGCAATGGGGAACTTGTCCTGCTGGTGGACGATGAAGCGTTGATTCGAGCCGTCGCGCAGCGCGCGCTGGAGCGCTTCGGCTATCGCGTACTCACAGCGGAGCACGGGGCCGCCGCGGTCGCCCAGTTCGCCAGGAACGGACGCGAGATTGCGGTCGTGGTGGTGGACATGCTGATGCCGGTACTCGATGGCGTCGCGACGATTCTCGCGCTCAAGGCGCTGGATCCCGAGGTGCGCATCGTGATCTCGAGTGGTGTGGCCACCCCCTACCACGCGGAGCAGGCGGCACGGGCCGGGGTGAAACATTTCGTGCAGAAGCCATTTGCAGCCAGCGAACTGGTGCGCGTATTGGCGGATTGTCTCCGGGGGCGGCGCAGCGACACCGCGTGAGTGTGGCGCTAAATAGTGCGGCCGGCACGTCGGATGACGTGCCGGCCGCACTGCCGGTTCGCGAGGTGGTCGCTCAGCTCGCGATCTTCTTCGCCTGCTGCTTGATCTTCTCCATGTACTTCTTGAAGAAGTGCTTCTGGATGTCGTTCATGTCGATCTCACGCCCCTGAATGTACGACTGCTCGATGTTCGACGTCATGTCGAGCGGCGTGCCGGTCGTGATCAGCAGGGTGGCTTCCTTGCCCACTTCGAGCGAGCCCACCTTGTCGTCAATGCCCATGAACTGTGCGGCATTGATGGTCACCGCCTTGAGCGCCTCTTCCTCGGGGAGACCGAACGCCACCGCGACGCCTGCTTCCCACGGCAGGCGGTAGCTGTAGAGGCCACCGGTGCCACCGGAGATGGCGATCTTCACGCCGGCCTTGTGCAGCAACGCGGCCGACCCGTAGGCCCCGTCATAGCCCTCGTGATCGCGGTTGGGCGCGGCCATTGTGGACGTGAGAATCACCGGAATGTTCTCCGCCTTGAGGCGATCGGCCACGTGAATGGCATCGCGTCCGCCGCGGATCACGAGGCGCAGCTTCTCTTCCTTGCCCCAGGTGATCGCGTCGTTGATCTGCGCGGCACCCTCGGCGGCCACGACCACCGGAATGTCACCGTTGAGCGCCGGGATCATCGCGGCGTACCGCGAGTCGGTGCTCTGCGTCTGACCGGCTGCGGCGGCATCGCGATACGCGCGGGCCTCTGCGAAGAAGTCCTTGAGCTCCTGCACCTGCTCGGCGTACGTCTTCGGTGGGGCCTGCGGGCCGCCACGACCTCCAGGGCCGCCAGGGCCGAAGCGACGCGGACGCGCGATGGGATCGGGCCAGTTCACGTTCATCGCCGCGGCACCCTTCATCGACATCTCTTCCCACGTCCATCCTTCAAGCGACATGGCCGAGGAGAGACCGGAGATCACACCGCCACCCGGCGTGCTGAACGCCACGAGTACGCCGGCCGACCGCGTGGTGCCGATGTGACGGCTTTCGGCGTTCACCGCCACTTCGGCGCGCACGTTCGGGTTGAAGTCCCCGATTTCGTTGATGTCGTTCGACACATCTACCGACCCGATTTCGGTGATGCCCACCGTGCTGTAGGCATCAATGAGGCCGGGGTAGATGTGCTTGCCCGAAACATCCACGACCTTCGCACCACGCGGGATCTCCACGTTGGTGCCGATGGCGGTGATTTTGCCGCGATCCATCACGATCATGCCGTTCTCGATCACACCGTTGGTGACGGTGTGAATCGTGGCCCCACGCAGCACGACGGGCAGCTCCTGCGGGGCCACCGTCATGCGGACCTGCGCCTCGATGGCGTCAGGGGCGAGCAGGGTACCGACGCTCGCGGCCAGCGCGAGCGCGACCACGCGCACCGAGCTGGTGCGGGCGAGGCGCGTTGTCTGACGACTGGTCATGGACTCGCTCGGGTTCATGGTAAGTGGCTGGTTGGGTGTCATGATCACTTGTTCTCCTGACCGCGACCACGCGCCGGGGCGCCAGCAGCGGGCGTTTCCGGACCACCCGCCGCAAGAATCGCCTGGATGATCTGCGCACGCTGACGTGTGATCTCTTCGCGAAGCTTCGCATCCTCGTCGAGCGAGAAGTAACGACGGCCGTCCACCCACGTCTGCTCGGCCTTCGTGAACTGCGAGAGCGGGTTGCCGTTCCAGATCACGAAGTCGGCATCCTTGCCCGCTTCAAGCGAACCGATCTTGCTGTCGATCGCCACGGCCTTGGCGGCCTGGTTGGTGACAGTGGAGAGCGCCATCACCTCTTCCACGCCGGAGCGCAGCAGCTTGCCGGCTTCCCAGTTCATGCGCGTGGAGATCTCGGCGTCGTCCGAGTGCAGCGACGTCACCACGCCCGCTTCCATGAGGAGGCGCGCGTTGTACGACGTGGCGTCATACGACTCGAGCTTGAAGGCGCCCCAGTCGCTCCACACCACGGCCGCAATACCGGAGTTCTTGAGCTCGGTCGCGATCTTGTACGCCTCGACGCCGTGCTGCAGCGTTTGCACCTTGAAGCCGAACTCCTCGGCCAGTCGCACCAGCGCCAGGAACTCGTCGGCGCGGTAGCCGTGCGACGAAATCAGCAGCTTCTGGTTGAGAATGTCGAGAATGGCTTCCATGCGCAGATCCTTGCGCGGCGGAATGCCCGTCTTGTTCGTCTCCCACGCCTTCCACGCCTTCTCGTAGTCGCGTGCGGCGAGGAAGTGATCGCGGATGATCTCCTGCACGCCCATGCGCGTATTCGGATAGCGCGTGGGGCTGCGCTTCGGATTCTCACCGAGGGCGAACTTCACGGTGCGCGGCGCGCCTTCGATCTTGAAATCATCGGGCAGCGAACCCCACCGGTTCTTCACGAACACGTTCTCACCGCCGATCGGATTGGCGGAGCCGTGCTTGACCATCTGCGTGGTGAGACCGCCGGCGAGCTGACGGTACATCCAGATGTTGTTGTGCGTGAGCACGTCGCCCATCTGCACCTCGGGGACGATCGCGAAGCCGCTCTCATTGACCGCGCTGACACCGGCGTGCGTGTGCGGATCGATGAGGCCCGGCGTGACGTGCTTGCCCGTGCCATCGATCACCACCGCGCCACTCGGCGCATTGAGGCCCGTGCCCACCTGCACCACCTTGCCGGCGCGCACGAGAAGATCCGCGTTCTCCATGCGGCCCTGCGGGCCCTGCGACCAGACGGTGGCGTTGCGCACCAGCACGACGGCGGGCTGCTCGGGGAGCGACGCCCGGCCGTACTCCATCATGGGACGAACCCACGGCAAGTCGATCTGCGGCACCTTCATGGCGATCGTGCCACGCGCGGCGCCTTCAAACGCTTCGGTGCGTGTTCCGCGGAACGACGGATCGGACCCGTTGGGCAGCGACGTCCAGCCGAACACCTCGTCGCCCTGCACGGAACCGGCAATCAGCACGGCACCTTCCAGGCCGAGCTGCTCGCCCGGGAAGGTGATTTCGAGACGCCCCGTCTCGGCAACCACGCGTGCCGCCGTGAGCGGAATGGCGCGGCGGTTGTCGGGTTCGATGCTGCCCCGAATGCGATTCAGCGGGCCCTCAAGGACCAGCGTGCCGTTGATGCCGCCCTGCTCCTGCGACGCGATGCGCCACGTGCCGCGCGGATCGATCTGCGGCGGACGCGTCACACCATAACGCGTGCCCTGCACCCACACGTCACGCACGCTCGACTCTTCCGTGAAGAGGTTGCCATCCGTGACCACGAGATTGGCGACCTTGCCTACGGCGATCGTGCCGTGCGTGCGCTCGATGCCGAGCCACGTGGCAGGCACGGTCGTGAGCGCCGCCAGGGCCTTGTCGGCGGTGAGGCCGCGCGAGACCGCAAGGCGCAGATTCGGCAGGAACTGCGTCAGCGTGGACAGCCCATCGCTGGTGATCGCGAACGGTACGCCTGCGTTGGCGAGTGCGGCCGGATTGGTGGGCGCGAGGTACCAGTGGCGGAGCTGCCCGAGCGACGCGTTGAGCGCCGCCTCCGGGCTCGAGACGTCAGGGGCGTCCGGGAAGTTGATCGGGACGATGAGCGGATGGGTGCGCCCCTTCAACACGTCAACGAGGCGGTACTCCTGGCCGCTGCCGCGGAACCACGGCGTGAGCTTGTACTCGGTGGCGAGCTTGTGCGCCCGCAGATACTCCTCCTCGCTGTCCGTCTGGAAGAGGATCGGCTGCCGACCCTGCACGTTGACGGCGAGCGCGGCGAGCGCTTCGCTGGTTTCCGGCGGCAGAATCGAGCGGCCGCTGGCCTCGTAGGCGGCCTGCGCCCGGATGTACCACTCGGCATCCATGAAGGTCTGCTTCATGAGGGCAACGGTGCCCATGGCGGAGTTGGGGTACATGCCACCGAGCGCGAAGGAGCGCTGGAAGCCCACCGACTGCAGCAGGTCGGGGCGCAACACACGCTCGCGAACGCCGACATCGCTGAGGTTGAGCACGGACGCCTTGCCGCGGAAGATGCCCTGCTTGGGTACCGCGAGAACGGTGCCGAAGCCGAGCGAGCGCAGCGCCACGCGACGCGTGGAGTCATCCTTGAGGTTGGAGGTGGTGCTGAACCACGCGCGCACCTGCGGATTCCAGTGCGTAGGTCCCACGTCGCCGCCCTGCGGGACGGCGTCCATGCCGAGGTCGGCGTGCGCGTCGATGAAGCCCGGATAGACGGTCTGTCCCTTGAGGTCCCACACGCGGGCACCGGCGGGCGCGCTGACATTCGCGCCGACAGCCGTGATGAGCCCGTTGCGGACCACGATGGTGGCGTTCTCGAGCACCTGGCCAGGGGCCGTGACGACCCGCGCGCCGGTGAGGGCATGGAAGCCCGAGCTGTTGTCGCGTAGACCCGCGACGGGTTCGGTGCGGGAGGACTGCTGCGCCTGCAGTCCGCTGCTCAGCGGCACGCTGGCCAGCAGAACTCCAAGGCCCAGAAATGAGCGTAGTGCTCTCACGACATACTCCTGAAGAGACGACCGTATCGGCAGGACGGCCGTAGGGTGGGATCGAACGAGCGGGCGCCTGCTTCGCCTGCTGGGGCGCGTCGACGGATCGACGCGGATACCTCGTACAATGGTGATACGCGCACGGTGGGGCAAACGTGGTGACGCCTCGCGTGGCGCCACGCAGTGAGAAAGGATTCTCATTCCGGCGGATCGCGCGGCGGTACGAACAACAGGTGCGGGGCAGACCACACCGCGTCCACAAATCGGGCCGCGAGGCCGGGGAGACTGCCGAGGCGCGTCGCTCGCGCTCGGAGGGCGAGCCACAGGGCGAGCCAGAAGCTCACGGCAAGGTTCACGACGCCGATCAGCAGCACGAAGCCGAGGTGCACGAGGAACGCCCCCCACCCGATCGCGCCACTGGCGGCGGCGAAGCCCAAATCCGCCGAGGAGAACGCGACGTGCCGAATATCGAGTGGAATGCCCAGCACGCTGCCCACCCACGGCGTCATGCCGAGCAGGACACCAAAGAGAAAGTTTCCGGCGATGGCCCCGTAGTGCGCATGCACGTACTCGGCGATTCGTTCGCGACGTGCGGCGGAGCGGATCACCCGCTGCAGCAGTGGGTGGGACGCGAGACGCGCGCGGAGATTGAGGTAGTCGGCGCGATTGTCGCCGGACCCTGCAATCACCCCCGACAGAAACAGCCAGACACCGGCGATCGCCGCGAAGAGCAGGGCGCCGCTGCGGATCGGATCGAGACGGTGCAGTTGATAGGACACCGCCTCGGCGCCGAGCAGTGGCGTGCCCGAGAAAAGCGGCACGCTCACCGCGATGACCGCAGCCAGCAGGAGCGCCACGGAGACGTTGCCCGCCACGGCGGCCAGCTGTGACCTCACCACATCCACGAAGGTGCCCGCCAGCTTGCGTTGGTTCGCGCGTCCGGCGTCGCCGCCTTCGATATCCTTGGCCAAGCGTGACGCCGTCATGGCCGGCTGCTTCGTGGCGATCGTGAAGTGCAGCACGTGCACCAGTACGAAGCCCAATCCATAGTTCAAACTGGAGAGCAGCGCCTCCGGCAGGGGCGCGAGCGATGTCGCCTTGAGCTGCAGCTTCACGAGCGCGAGTAGCGCGATGATCACGCCCGCCCCGCTTGCCGACCTCCACATGTTGCGCCAACCCGCTCGGTCGCGCGTGATATACTGTTCGCCTCGGCCGCCTTCCTTTTCGGTGATGCTGCGTGCGACTTGCCTTACCGTGCGACGCCACAGCGGGCGCAAGCGTCGCTGCTCGCCGCTGGCCACCACGAGGCGGGTGAAGAGCGTTGCCGCGCGTTCGATGCGGGCCGATGCATCCTCGGCCGTGAGGGCGGTGAGGAACAGGTCGATGCGTGCGATCGTCTGGACGAGGCGTTCGAGCAGGTGCGCGGTGGCGAATGACGAGCCGTGCGTGACCGCGCGCTTTCGCAGGCGCGCGACCTGCGCGTCGCACTGGCGCAGCAGCACGAACGCGTGAGAGGCATCGACCAGAGCGGTCGCCGGCGTCTGATCGTCGACGAGGCGCTGACGCGCCTCGGAGACAAACGTCGAGAGCTCACGGTTGAGCGCGATGAACGCGGTGTCCGTATCGGCGAGTACCGGATCGAGGCGCAGCAGATCCTCGTCGATCTCTTCGGCCGCGATCCACATGGCCAGCATCTCGATCGCGTGCAGCGCATCTTTCGCGAGGTGCGCGGTGGCACGCGCGCGACGCTCGGATGCCACCGGCCGCGACAGCGCCTGATAGAGCATCGCCCAGTGCGCCGCTGGTACGGTCGGTACCCACAGTCCGTCGTCCACCTCGTCGAACAGGGTGGCGAGCAGGTCGCGCAGGTCGCCCGCATCGCGCGGGAGTGGATTGATGCGTTCGTACAGTCGACTCACGATCTCGCGCGCGAAGCCGCGTCGCGAGAAGAGCCCCAGTCCGACAAACGCACGATAGCAGCGCGCGTCGGCGAGCCACTGGTGCAGCTGCCCGCCGAGGGTGCGCGCAATGTCCGGGCGTTCCTCGAGTGCACGCGTGAGCGCATCCACACGCGCCGTGGCTTCGTCGGCACGCGACGAGGCGGGGCGCAACCACGCCACGAGTCGACGGAGGGAGGCGGCGAGCGCATCCATCAGCCCCGCTTCATCGACGTCCGGCGGCGCAAGGTCGAGCGAGTCGATGAAGCCGAGCGCCGATGTCACCTCGAGATCCGATGGAGGCGGCGCATGCACACCCGCACGATCGCCGGCCACGGCGTGCGTGTCAGAGGCTGATCGGGTCATGCGAGGTCGAGGAGGACGCGTGCCGTCATGTTGCAACCTAACGCGTCCACCTCACCACGCTTCAGTTGGGCGCGTGCACGCCCGATCCGCCGTATCGCCGATCAGCACCCGCGGCCTGCGATTCGAGCGGCCACGGACGTCGATTGCTCACCGCCGCGACCACCTGCCGAATGGCACCGCCGAATGGCGTGGACGAGGCGTTGCCACCGTACGCATCCGTGTACCACACCGTTGGCCCGTTGGCGTTGTCGAGCGCCGTCTGATTGAAGTACACCTCGCGGTGCGTGCCGTTGAACGGCGAGCGCGGATCGTCCCACGAGAGGCGCAGCTGCCCGTAGTTGGTGCCCCACTCGCAGGCGCCGCCGCGCGCGCGCCGCTGCCGGCTCCCCGAGCCGGCGCGCTCGTCGCACAGATCGATCGTGCGACGCAGTCGTGTCGGTTGCGCGGGGTCGGCGTAGCGCGAAGGGTTGAAGACGGCGAAGTGCGGGTCGAAGTAGGCCACCTCTCGACCGTCGGCCGTGCGCAGGTAACTCGCAGTGAGCCAGTCCTCGTACAAACCCAGCGAGTACTGCGACCACTGGCCGCTGCGCACGAGGATGTGCTGCAGCGCGCACTGGCGGTCGGGAATGAAGCGCGTGCCGGCGCCGGCCAGCTGGCCCGATTGCGGCGCGAGGCGCGGGTCCACCGTGGTGCGCTTGTCGCACGCGCGCACAAAGCGGCCCGGCTGGCCGAGGCGCGACATCAGCACCGCGTGCAGCCGCGTGCCGTCGGTGCAGCGCACGTGATAGTGCAGCTCGTGCGTGTTGTTCGTGAGCGCGTCGTTCGAATGCGTGCCCTGATGGAAGCTCGTGAGCCAGTCGCAGCGCACGTCGAAGGGCACCCGTTGCCCGTTCTGCGCATAGTGCAGCTGCACGTCGTTCTCCCATTCGATCTTGTGTCCCACATGATCCTCATGCCGCATGCCGCCGGTGGCCGACGCCATCGCCTGTTCCGCGGCGTAGCCGAAGGGCACGTCGCCGATTTCGGCGTACAGCGCCGATCCGCGCGGGTCGCGTCCGTGCTCATGCCCGAAGCGGCAGCCCGTCTGCGGGTCCATCGGAGGATGCCACGTGGGATAGACGCGGCCATCGGCCCCCACCACGGTGTAGCGCGCGTGTACCGCCTCACTGCAGGTATCACTCGCCCCGGGACGCCAGAGGTGCAGGGCGTGACTTGCCGTCCCGTGCCGCGCCGCCGAGTCGGCGACGGGATCGGTGGCCGTGATGGTTGCGAGACCGGTCGGAGCGGTCGGCGTGTGCTGGTGCGGCGAGCCATCGGACGGCGCACAGGCGGCCGCGAACAGCACCACGATCGACAGCGAGGGGGCGATGCGCATGGGGGGACTCCGGCGGGGGAGCAGGGCGAAGCCGTCTGCGACGTCGCAAGATGGTCCGTCTACGCAAACTCGGCCATCACGGGAGGTACCACCGCTCCGCGACGGGCTGGCATCGTCACGGCGTGACGTCGGGCAGGTTCCGACACGCCCACTGCTCGGCTCCGGTGCCGAGCACCATGGTCCCATCACCGATTTCAATGTCGGTGAAGGTGAAGGCATCCGCCGTGCTTTCAATGCGCAACGTGGTACCGTCCCACGTCCAGGTGCCGCTTGTGAGGAGGCGCTGGTTGAGGAAGGCACGAAACTCCTTGGTCGTGCCATCGTCGCTGAGCGTGATCTCGGGGGCAAAGCCCGGGTCGCACGCATAGCTCCCTTCGAACGCGACCGCATTGATGGCGCCTTCGGCGAAGTCGGGAGGCGCGAGCGTGGTGGTCTCAACGGGTGCCGGTTCGGCGGGTGCGGCGACGGCATCGATCGTCGCCGCGTCGTCCGTGGCCGGGGAGGTGCCGCCGCAGGCGGCGTTCAGGAGCGCCGTGGAGACGGCGAGCAGTAGAGCGCGTGGGCGCAAAGTGGGGCAGGGCATCATGCCGGGATAGTGTAGCCGCAGCCCGTCGGGAGCGGCAGCGGTACCGCGATGAGGCCCACGATGGACCTCGATGCTCGCTCCCGTGATATTCCACGAATGACTTTCGCGCCACGCCGCGCCGTACGGGCGCGATCGCTTCTCATCTGTCTGCTGGGCGCGTCCTTGGGCGCGTGCGACCGAAGCGCATCGCGCACGGCCGATGATGTGCTCACGGATTCCGCGAGGCTCGCAACGCTCGACAGCTCGACGAACACGCGCGCGGCGCTGGCCATCGACACCGCGAGCGGCACACGCTGCGAGGCGCGCGCTGCCGTGCCCGACCCCGGTTGGGAGGTTGCGCGTGCGCGCAGTGAACGCGCAGCACTCGACGCATCGCACGGTGGTGCGTCGCGCGACGGGGGCACCCTGCGGCTCACGCTCTCGAACAACCGGCAGCTCGCCTTTGTGGATTGCAACGCGCAATCGGAGTCGTGGCTGCAGCATGAATACCACGGGCTCGACGCGGTCGGTCGCGGCCATCTGATTGCGGTGTCGTACTACGAAGGCGGGGTCACGCAGTGGGTGCACGCGGCGAGCGGTTCGGTGCTCTCGCTGGCGTCCGCGCCGGTGTTTGCGCCAGACGGCCAGCACTTTGCCGTTGCCAACGCCGATCTCGAGGCCGGCTACACCGACAACGTCTTCGCGATCTATCGTGTGACCGACACGGGCGCGGAGGAAGTGTTCCGCGAGGCCGGTGGCGACGAGTACGGTGCGGCCACACCCGTGTGGACGAATGCAGACACGGTCACGTTCACCCGCGTGCACCGTGCGTCCACGCCAGGGCAGCTTCTGCACCTGGCGGTGACGGCCATGCGTGATGGCGATTCTTGGCGCGTGGATCCCGATCCACCGCCGTCGCCGTGAATGCGAGCGCATGCCCTACGCTGCACTCGCCGACGCGGTCCTGTTCGTGCACGCCGCCATCGTGCTGTTTGTCGTGCTGGGGTTGCCCGTCATCCTGATCGGCAACCGCGCCGGCTGGTTGTGGGTGAACCGGCGCTGGTGGCGCGTGCTGCATCTCGTCGCGATCGGTGTCGTCGTTGTGCAGGCGTGGTTGGGCCGGTATTGCGGGCTCACGGAACTCGAATCCTGGTTGCGGACCGAGGCGGGGCAGGCCGGCTACGAGCGCAGCTTCATGGCGCACTGGGTGCAGCACTTCATGTACTACGACGCCCCGCTGTGGCTGTTCTCGATCGTGTACACGGGCTTCGGGCTGCTCGTGGCCTGGGCCTGGTGGCGGTATCCGCCCACTCGGCGCGTTCGGTAGCGAGGCGGAGGCGGCACCATGGCGCCGTGGGTCGCCGCGCCACATGTTATCGCCGCATGAGCGAACACGACTCACCCATGTCCCGCCGTCAGCTGCTCGGGTCCGTCGCGAGCGCGAGTGCCGCGATCGCACTCACGCCGCGCGGAGCACTCGCGGAATCTGCACTGCACTCGATGTCCATTCAGCAGACCGAACCCGCCGCGGCCGACCCGCTGGCCAGCGTCTCCGACTTCGAGCGCGCCGCGCGCGAGCGCATGTCCACCATGGCATGGGAATACGTGAGCGGCGGGGCCGGCGACGAGCAGACGCTTGCGTGGAACACGGGCGCGTACACCGACATCCGTCTGCGATCGCGCGTGCTGCAGGATGTGTCGCAGCTCGATACCTCTGTGCAGCTGTTCGGGCGCACGCTGCCGCACCCGATTCTGCTCGCGCCCACGGCGTACCACCAGCTCGTGCATTCGGACGGCGAGTCGGAAACGGCGCGCGGTGCGGCGACGGTAGAAAGTACGATGATCGTGAGCTCCTTTGCCACGCAGCGCATCGAGGACGTCGCGCGCGCCGTGCCGAGTGCCTCGCTCTGGTTTCAGCTGTACGTGCAGCCTGATCGTGGCTTCACGCAGGAACTCGTGCAGCGTGCCGAAGCGGCGGGCTGTCAGGCGCTCTGTCTCACGGTCGATACGCCGGTTTTGGGCGCGCGTCATCGTGAGACGCGCATCGGCTTTCAGTTGCCGGCCGGCATGTCGCGCGCGAACCTCGAGCGGCTGTCGTCGGCCACGGCCAGCAGCGCGCATCGGCCGCCGGAGGGCGCGATCTACAGCGAGGTGCTGGAGCCGCTGCTCACGTGGAAAGACGTCGCGTGGTTGCGCGGCATTGCGACCGTGCCCGTGCTGCTCAAGGGCGTGCTCGATGCGGACGACGCGAGGCAGGCGGTCGAGGCGGGTGTGGACGGGCTGATCGTGTCGAATCACGGCGCACGCAACCTCGACACCGTGCCCGCCACGGTAACGGCGCTGCCGCGCGTCGCCGAGGCAGTGGCTGGTCGCCTGCCGATTCTGCTCGACGGTGGTATTCGACGCGGCACCGATGTGCTGAAAGCGTTGGCGCTCGGTGCGACGGCCGTGGCGATCGGTCGGCCGTACCTCTACGGGTTGGCCGTCAACGGCGCGGCGGGCGTGAGCCGCATTGTGCAGCTCCTGCGCACCGAGTTCGAGATGGCGATGGCGCTCACGGGGCGCACGTCGTTGGCGGCGCTGGACAAGTCGGTGCTGTGGGACTGAGGCCCCTTAAGGCTTCGCGCTCGCCAACTTCTCGCGTAGCTCCGTGTGCCAGTTTTCCGTAATGACGGTGCGTGATTGCTCGCCGCCGGGCACCGGCAGACTGCGCGCCATCAGGAAGCGTCCGTCGGGCGCAACGTCCCACGGGGTGTAGAACGCGTACTCCACGTTGAGCAGGTCGTCTGGTACGCGGAATAACGGGGTCGGGCGCGCAAACTGGATCGGCGCGTCCGCGCCTCCGGCTGTGACCACGGCGGCGGACATCATCTCCCGATTCTCGTTGAGGAAGAACAGTTCTCGGCCGTCGCGCGACCAGACAGGCGCGGTTGCTCCGGTACTCGACAGCTGGCGCTTGACCTCATCCGTGCGCGGGAACGATCGTACGTAGACCTCGCTGTTTCCCGTTTCATCGGCGTGATAGGCGACCCATCGTCCGTCGGGTGAGACACTCATTGCCTGCTCATCAAACCGCGTGGCGATGAGTGGTGAGAGTGCGCTGTCCACGCCGACGCGCAATCCGCGAATGTCCCGCCCACCGCGCACGGAGCCGCTGGCGCCATCGCGTATGACGAGCCAGTCGCCGCGGGGCGAGAGCAGGGCCTCGTCCACGAGGCCGCTGAGCAGCACGGAGTCCCGTCCGGCTCCATCGGCGCGCCGCACGATCACCCCGGGGCCGCCTCCCTGTCGGACATACGTGACCGACAGCCCGTCAGTCGTCCATCGTGGTCGCACATTGGGTCCGCCTTCTTCAGCGGACAGACGAGAAAGCGGGCCATCGGGGAGGGTGCGCACCCACACGTGGTCGCCCGACTCTGTGTTCAAGCCAATGGCCACGCGTGAACCGTCGGGCGAGAGCGCCCAGCCGACGTTCCCGCTTCCGGTCGTGAGCGCAAATCGCCACGACGTGTCCACAGGAGTCGTGCGTCCGCTGCGATCGAGCCATACCAGCTCGTATGATCGCACGACCGAACCACTTCCCAACTTCGTCGTGAGCGTCCCGTCCGCGGAAAGCCGAATCGGTGACAGCGCGTCCGAGAGGCCGTTGGCCATTTCGATCGGCTCGCCGCGCATCTGCCGTGCCTTCGTATCGAACGCGATTGCGAGCAGCCGCCCCGATTGCACGTAGACCAGGTGACCGGTGGTAGACCAGGCCGAGAAGGTCACGCCCTTGACGACCGGTTGTGAGTCGCGGGTTTCGACATCAATCACATGCAGGTCGCAGGTCGTCGGCGAACCGCACTGGGCGAAGAACACGAGGTTTGTGCCCGGGACGGCGACTGGAAGCAGGGCCGCTCCGATCTTCGATTCGAAAACCAGTGTCTCCGCCCCGCCCTCGCTTCCAACGCGGGTGAGCGTCGGCAACCCGCGATCGGTCTTGGCGAAGAGCAGCGAACCGTCCTCCAGCCACGCGACTCCGCCCATTCCGTACACGTTCGCCGAGACGAGCACCTCCGGCACACCGCCGGATACGGGCACCGTTCGCAGCTGTGAGTTGGCCACGAATGCGACCCACCGACCGTCCGGGGAGAGCGCGAACGATGTCGCGTCCTCGGAGCCTTCGATGGGCGTTCCAGCGGCCTGCGCTCGAGATTTGCGGTAGAGCTGCGTCCAGCTCGCGTCGCCGCGGCGCGGTGCGGCGTACACGAGAAAACTCCCGTCTGGCGCGCTGGCTGGTGCTGGCAGATCGGTTCTGAATCCGGTGGCGTTGGCGAGCGACGCCACGGGCAGCTCGTAGCGCAGCACCGTCGGCTGTGGCGTAGGGCGCAACCACCCCCACGCGGCGAGCAGCAGGAGTACGGCAGTCACCGCGCCGAAGGCGTACGACCGTGACGGCGCGCTGCGCGCGGTTCCCATCGTTGCCGTACGTGTCGTGTGCACCGTACGCTGCGGATCGGACAGCGCCGTAGCGAAGGCATGAATGCTCTCGAAGCGATCGGCCGGCAGCTTCTCCAGCGCCTTCGCCACCGTCGCCGCCACCTGCGGCGGCACGGTCTTGCGCCGCGCGCCAAGGTCGGCCGGCACTTCGGTGATGATCTTCATGATCACCTGCTGCGCCGACCCACCGATGTGCGGCGGCTCGCCCGCGAGCGACTCGTACAGCACACACGCCAGCGCGTACTGATCGCTGCGGGCGGTCAGCTCCCGTTCCGCCGTGGCCTGCTCGGGACTCATGTAATGCGGCGTGCCGAGCGAGAGCCCCGTTTCCGTCATCCGGCCACCCGCGGCAGCGCTCACCGCGAGCGCGATGCCGAAGTCGGCCACCATCGGTCGGCCGTTCTGCAGCAGAATGTTCTCGGGCTTGATGTCGCGGTGGATCACGCCTTGCGCGTGCGCGTAGTGCAGCGCGTCGGCGACATCGGTTGCAATGCGCACGGCCTCGTCCACACCGAGCTGCGTCTCGCGGTCGAGCTTCGCGCGCAACGTTTCCCCGTCCACGAACGGCATCACGTAGTACAGAAAACCATCGGCCTCGCCGCTGTCAAAGAGCGGGAGAATGTGGGGATGCTGCAAGTTGGCCGTCGTGCGAATCTCCACCAGAAAGCGCTCGGCGCCGATCACCGCCGCGAGCTCCGGGCGCAGCACCTTGATCGCCACGCGTCGATCGTGCTTGCGATCGTGCGCGAGATGGACGGTGGCCATGCCGCCTTCGCCCAACTGGCGTTCAAGGCGATAGCGGTCGGCGAGCGCTGCGACGAGGCGCGCGGGAGCGTCGGCCATGGCGTGGTCGTGGGGGACGTGAGCAGAGCGGATGGTAGAAGGTACCGCATCGACTATCTCGGGGCGACCGCGGGGCAGACCACCGTGCGGCCATGTGGCGTCGCCGTGCAACACGGCGCATGTTCTCCGGCGATGATCGACCACGGGCGGCCAACTTTCAGCCAGGACGCACAAACCAGTATGGGTGACTTTCCGCCGCTGCTGATCCATGAGCCCACCGCGCCCGTCTCGCCGATCGTGCTGGACTCCCCGCACAGCGGCATGACGTGGCCCGCCGACTTCCAGCCCTCTGCCTCACGCGAAGCGATCCACACCACGTGGGACGCCTACGTGGACGAGCTCTGGGACGAGGCACCGGCTGCCGGCGCGACGCTGATCGCGGCCACCTTTCCGCGGGCGTACGTGGACGCGAACCGCGCCGAGGACGACATCGATCCCGCCCTGCTCGCCGAACCGTGGCCCACGCCGCTGGCGCCCACCGCCTATTCGCAGCGCGGCATGGGGCTCATTCGACGCCACGCGTTGCCCAACGTCCCCATGTACGCGGAGCCGCTGCACATCGCCGCCGTAACCCGACGCATCGAGGCGTACTACCGGCCCTATCGACGCACACTCGCTGAGCGACTCGACGCCGTGCATGCGCACTTCGGCGCCGTGTGGCACCTCAACTGTCACTCCATGAAATCGCGTGGCAATGCGATGAACGTCGATGCGGGCGCTGCGCGCCCCGATGTGGTGGTGAGCGATCGGCATGGTACCACGAGCGACCCCGCGTACACGGCGTGGGTGGCCGCGTGGCTGCACGACCATGGCTGTTCGGTGCAGGTGAATACGCCGTATCAGGGTGGCGATCTGGTGCGCACCTTCGGCGCGCCATCGGCTCGGCGCCACAGTATCCAGGTCGAGATCAATCGTGCGTGTTACATGGACGAGGTCACCTTGGAGCGCTTGCCACGATTTGAGGCGATGCGGGTGATGCTCGGCGCCCTGGTACGCGATCTTGCGGCGCACGCGATGGCGCACAGTTCGCGCGAAGGTGCGCCATGAGCGACGCGACCCTTCGCCCGTCGCGGTCAGGTTTGCTGCGCACACTCGACACCATCGAACGCGTCGGCAATCGCTTGCCGCACCCGGCCTCACTCTTCGTGATGCTCGGCGGCGTCGTGGTGGTACTCTCGTGGCTGTTCACGCAGCTCGGTGTGACGGTGGCGCATCCGGCGACGGGTGAGGCCATCGGAGCCACCAATCTGCTGTCGGTAGCAGGGGTGCAGCGGTTCGTGATGGGCATGCTCCCCAACTTCATGAACTTCGGACCCTTCGGGCCCGTCCTCGTTTCGCTGCTCGGATTGTCGGTCGCGGAGCACAGCGGATTTCTCGGCGCGGTGGTGCGCGTGATTGTGGGGGCCACGCCACCCCGCCTGCTCACCCTGATGATCGTGTTTACCGGGGCGACGTCGAGCACTGCCGGCGACGTGGGCTATGTACTGCTGCTGCCACTGGCGGCGGCGCTCTTTCACGCCGTGGGCCGACATCCGCTGGTGGGCCTGGCCGCGGCCTTCTCCGGTGTGAGCGGCGGATTCGCCGCGAATCTGTTGCTGTCCCCCACCGACGTGATTCTCGCGGGGCTCACGCAGGAAGCCGCGCGCATCATCGACCCGACATACGTGGTCACGCCCATGGCGAGCTACTTCTTTCTCGCCACCTCCGTGTTCCTGATCGCGATCACCGGCACCGTGATCACCGAGCGGGTCGTGGAGCCTCGGCTTGGCACGTACGACGGCGACGTGGTGCCCGAACCGAGTGTACCGCTCACCGCCGCCGAGTGGCGGGGGCTTCGATGGGCGTGTGCCAGCGTGGTCCTGCTCGTGGGGCTCGTGCTGTGGGGGCTGCTGCCCGACAACGGCTTTCTGCAGGACGCCGACCAGCCGGGATTCATTGGCTCGTACTTTCTGCGCGGCCTCGTGTTCTGGATCTTCGTGTTCGGGCTGGTGCCCGGGCTCGTGTACGGTGTGGTGGCCGGCACCATCCAACGCGATCGGGACGTGTACCAGGGCATGCAGAAGAACATGGAGCTCATCGCCGGCTATGTGGTGATCGTGTTCTTCATCGCGCAGTTCGTGAACCTGTTCAACTGGTCCGGACTCGGTGTGCTCATGGCGGTGCAGGGGGCAGCCGGATTGCGTGCGCTCGATCTCGGTCCGATTCCGTTGCTGATCACGCTCGTGGCCATGACGGGGCTGCTCAACGTGTTTCTCGGCAGCGCATCGGCCAAGTGGGCGATGCTGGGCACCGTGCTCGTGCCGATGTTCATGCTGCTTGGCTACGCGCCAGAGCTTACGCAAACCGCGTACCGGGTGGGCGACTCGCTCACCAACATCATCACGCCGCTGAGCTCGAACTTTCCGCTGGTGCTGCTGTTCTTTCAGCGCTACCAGCCGTCGGCCGGCATCGGCACGCTGTCGGCCACGATGTTGCCGTATTCCGTGATGAACTTCGTGGCGTGGAGCGTGATGCTGGTGGTGTGGGTCTGGCTGCGACTGCCGACGGGGCCGGGGGCACCGCTGTTTCTCGTGGGGGAGTGATGCCGCAGTGATCCACTACTGGTACACGATCGGCAAGATCTTGTCGCTCCGCCGCCTGCAGCCAACCGTCGCGTTCGATGCGACCATCCGGCGCACGTTTCGCGTTCGGCTGTTCGACACCGATGGCCTGCGCGTGATGACCGCGTCGCGCTATCCCGCCTACATGGACTTCCTGCGCTGGGAGATGATCGCGCGCTCGCCCATGTATCACGCGATCGTGAAGCGCGGCCTGGCCCCCACGCTCGGCTCGCAGAAGCTGATCTATCGCAAACCGCTCAAGCTGTGGACGCGATTCTCGGTGGAGCTCGAGCTGGCGGGGTGGGATGACAAGTGGATCTATCACCTGCACCGCTTCGAGCAGCACGACGAGATCAAGGCCGTTGGCATCACGCGCGCGCTGATCTGGAAGCGGGACGTGCCGAGCATACTGGCCGACATTCTGCGCGAGCTCGGCTCACCGCCGACGAAGAATCCGCCCACGTGGGTGCTGGCGTTGTTCGAACAGGACAAGGAGATCATTGAATCGCAGCGCGGCGTGCCCTGAACGCCTCACCGCTGATGGGCACCCGCTGATGTCGGTTCCGGATCGCGTACCCGCACGCCGCGTTGGCGCCGGCCACCTTGCACCAGCACCAACGCCACAACACGTCCATCCGCCGCCCGCTCGAACTCCACTGCCGCGTCCACACCGCGCACGCGCCAGCGACCGGCCGACTCGGCAAGCAGCACGAGTCGCGTCTGACCCGTGGCCTGCGCGTGCAGCGCCGCCCCTTCGCGCGTCACCGCGATGCTGAACGTCGGTGCGAGCTGGTAGGTCCCCACGAGTTCGTCCATCACCGCCGTGTCCACCGTCACGATCGCACGTGCCGTCAGGGGCGCCGGCGGCCGCAGCGGGAGCGATGGCTCCACGAGATGCAATCCGAGATCATCGACGCCGGCCGCACTGCCATTGCTGAGCACCACCGCGGCGCGCCCGGTCGCCCGATTACACCCCATCCAGCTGCGGAAGCCACCGGTGCCTCCGTTGTGCCAGTGCACGTCGCCGCCAGGTGTTGACGTCGTAACCCAATGCAACCCGATGCGGTGCGGCGCAAACTCCCGGCGCGGGGTCTGCGCTTGCGTGATCGCGTCGGCAACGGCGGGTGGTGCGTCTCCAAGGCAGGCCTGCGCCAGTCGCGTCATGTCATCGAGCGTGGAGAGGATCGCACCCGCCGCCGCGAGGTAGGTCAGGTGCCACCGCGACACCGGCCCATCGGCGTCGTGCCCCTGGGCGAATGCGCGCGTGTCTGCGGATGACGCCTCGGTCGTGAACACGCGCAAGCCGAGCGGTTCGGCGATGCGCGTGCGCACCAACGCGTCGTAGCTGGCGGCACCACTGCGTCGCACCAGTGCCTGTCCGAGCAACCCCGCGCCCACGTTGGAGTACTCGCTGCGCCTGCCGGGGGCGAAGTGCAGGGTGTCAAGCGCCGCGAGACTGCGCGCGACCGCCGCCGAGTCGACATCGGCCCACGGATCACCGGGCGTGGCGGGCATGTGGCCCGTCGGGTAGCTGGGCAACCCCGAACGGTGCGTCGCCAGATCGAGCAGCGTGATGCGGTCGCCGCCGACCGGTAGTCGCAGCTCCGGGAGCACGTCCAGTAGCCGATCATCTTCGCGCACTTCACCACGTGCGATCGCGTCGGCGAAGAGCGCGCCGGTGATGGCCTTCGTGATCGATCCGATTTCGAAGCGCGTGAATGCCGAGAGCGGCTGGCCGTCGGGGGAGCCGGCCGTGCCCGCGTGCGCTCGTACGAGGCCATCGGGCGTGACCAGCGCGGCCACGATGCCGGGATTGCGTCCAAGGGCGACGCGCGCCGCGAGAAGCGCCCGCAGTGAGTCCTCGGGCATCACTGCCGCCGCGACGGCTCCGACTCGCTGTGCGTCCAGCGGGTTCGTGAAGAGCGTACCACCGAAGAGCAGCGCGACAGCGGTCAGCGCCAGACGACGGAAGCAGTCAAGCATGGCAGCGTTGGAAGGAGGGAGAAACACGACCGCTCCGTATTGTAGCGCGTCTCGGCGTCTCGCCGCATACTGCACAAGGCGATCGATCGGTGCCACTCCTTCCTCTGTCCGCTACGCTCATGTCTGCGCGGCTCTTCGTCCCCGTTCTCTCGATGTTGCTCCTGGCCGCGTGCGCGCCGTCGGAGCGTGAGACCTCCAATGGCGCGACACCTGCGACCACGACCGCCGGCGCGCCGTGGGAAACGGACTTCGTCGACGACTTCGATCGGTTCGACTCCGACCACTGGCAGGACCAGACGCTCTGGGTGAACGACGAACACCAGTGCTACGTACGCGACGGGCTGCACAACACGCGCGAGGTCAGCAACGGCACGCTCAAGCTGCGCGTGGTGGACCTCGGTGCCCCCGTCGAGTGCGCATCGCGCGACAAGATCGGCACGGTGCACCCGCCCACGCCCTACGTGGCGGCGCGCATCATTTCGAAGAACCGCCGCGAGTTCGTGCAGGGGCGCTGGACGGCGCGACTGCGGGTGGAGGCCAGCGGCCAGTCCGGCATGTTTCCCGCCTGGTGGCTGCTCGGCGCCCGCAACAACGAACCGCCGGTGGATGAGGCCGATGAGGATGTGTGCTGGCCGCTCACCGGATCGGGCGAGATCGATGTGTTCGAGCACCACAGCGACGGCGGGCCGGATCACTACGCCGTGCGCGGGATGAAGAGCACGGGCGAATGCGGCGGCGGCGACTGGCAGCAGCTCATGCATGTGCAGGAGGCGACGCTGGCCGAGTGGCACGAGTACGGCGTGGAATGGGACGGGAGCGATCTCGTCTTCCTGCTCGACGGCGCCGAGATCTACCGGAGCGCAGGGCAGGGCGACCAGTTCCCCGAGCCGCTCTTCGCGATTCTCAACTTCGCCAAGATCAACGCCTCGCCCATGACCACGCCGACGTGGACGATGGAGGTGGACTGGGTGAAGCACGAGCGTCGGGTTCCGTAGCGCCCAGCGCGCCGAGATGCGTTGCCGCTGCTACTCGTGAGCCACTCCGCTCCTGACTATCTTGCCCCATTGACCTCGCCACGCCCTCGTGCGGCGGGTCGCCTTTACCCCCCCCGCCCGGGATGGCACGAGATGCTCGAAGACAAGGCACGCGAAGTGGGCCGCCTCATCGGCCAGAGCGACGAATACAAGGCCGTGAAGCGCTCCAGTGACGCACTGGCGGAAGACCCGCAGGCGGCCAACGCCCTGCGCCGCATGGAGAGCATTCGGCAGTCGGCCCAGCAGATGATCGACCGCGGCGAGCAGCCCGGCGCCGAGATGGAGCAGGAACTCGACACGCTGCTCGAACAGGTGCAGGTCAATGCCGCGTACCAGCGCGCCGTCGTGGCCCAGGACAACTTCGACAAGCTCATGCTGCGCGTGAATCAGTGGATCGCCGACGGCATCAAGGCGGGTGCGTCGTCGTCCATCATCACGCTCGGCTGATTGGCGCTCGTGTCCATACGCGGTCCGCTCGTGGTCCTCGAAGGCGGCGAGGGGGTGGGGAAGACCACCCAGTGGGAACGCCTGCGCGAATGGTTGCGCGCGTCGGGGCAGACGGTGCTGGCGCTGCGCGAACCGGGCGGTACGCCCCCCGGCGACACGATCCGTACCCTGCTGCTCGATCCGGTCGGCGCACTCGCTCCCGAAACGGAGGCGCTGCTCTTCGCCGCGTCGCGCGCCGAACTGCTCACGCGCGCGGTGCGCCCCGCGCTGGCGCAGGGCACACTCGTGCTGCTCGACCGCTATCTGCTCTCCACCTACGTGTATCAAGGCGTGGCGCGGGGGTTGAACACCGATGCACTCCGCGCGATCAATCAGTTCGCCACCGGAGGACTGGTGCCCGATCTCACGCTGCTGCTCAGCCTGCCGCTCGACGAGGCCCAACGCCGCACCAAGGCCCGCGGGGCACCGGATCGCCTGGAACAGGAGCCCGACGGCTTTCACGCTCGGGTTGCCGCCGGCTTCTCCGAGGCGCTCACCGCGGAGTGGCAGCAGACGCACTCGGAGTGCGGGCCGATCGTGTTGGTTGATGCCTCCGGGACCCGTGAGGAGGTGACGGCGCGTTGCATTGACATATTGGCGTCCCGCTGGCCGGAGCATTTCGCTCGTCCCGCTGGTATTACGTCACAGACCGCCTGATGTCTCGCCCCGACCCGACTCGCTGACTCCATGCGCGCGCGCTCGATCGTCGCTTCTCTGCTGTTCGGATCCGCCCTTGGGGCGGGTGGCTGGTGGATGGGCCAGAGCCGGGAAGAACTTCCGGCCCTTGACCCCGTCCTCGAGCCGGAGGTCGGTGCGCGCGTGTTCGAGCAGGTGCAGCTGCTCATCGCCACTCGCTACGTCGATTCCATCCCGATCGATTCGATCTACCGCAAGGCGATCGCGGGGCTCGTGGAAGAGCTGGACGATCCGTACTCGTCGTTTCTGCCCGAGCAGCGCATGCGCCGCCTCGCGGAGCAGATGAATGGCGAGTACGTGGGGGTCGGCATGCAGCTGGGTGAGCGCGACGGCTGGGCCACGGTCATCGAACCAATTCCCGGCGGTCCGGCCGAGCGCGCCGGCGTGCAAGCGGGCGACCGAGTCGTCGCGGTGGAGGGGGAGAGCACGCGCCGCCTGAGCAATGACGAGGTCATTCGGCTGCTCCGTGGTGCTCCCGGTTCGGCCGTCTCCTTCACGCTCGATCGGCTCGGTGCCGATCGCTTCACCGTCAGCATCACGCGCGAAGCGGTCACGCGGCGCGCGGTGCCGCGTGTGGCGATGCTGCGTCCGCAGGTTGGTTACGTGGATGTGAATGTGTTCGGCGCCAACACCGCGACCGAACTGCGCGTGGCCCTCGACTCGCTGAACCGGCTGGGGGCGCGCAGCGTACTGCTCGATCTGCGTGGCAACCCCGGTGGCTTGCTGGAGCAGGGCGTGGCGGTCGCCGAGCTGTTCCTCGACCCCGAACAGCGCATTGTGGAGCTGCGCGGACGCCCGGGCAGTGTCCCCGAAGTGATCAGCGATCGGGAGCCGCAGTGGTGGCCGCGCCTGTCCGTCGCGGTGCTCATTGACGGCAACAGTGCGAGCGCGTCGGAGATCGTGGCCGGCGCCCTGCAGGATCACGATCGTGCGATCGTCGTGGGTCGGACGTCGTTCGGCAAGGGCAGTGCGCAGTCGGTGTTCCCGATGACCACCGGCGGCGCGCTGCGCCTCACCACCGCGCGCTGGTTCACCCCGCTCGGGCGCAGCATTTCGCCATCGATCGACAGCGTTCCCGATGCTGGTCCGCGTGAGCGCGTGCTGGCCGACACCGCGCGGCCACGCTACACCACGCCGATGGGCCGCGTCGTGCTCGGTGGCGGAGGCATTGTCCCGGATGTGATCGCAGGTGACACCGCGCAGCCGGCCCCGGTGCAGGCGTTCGTGCGAGCCCTCGGACCGGAGACCGCGCGCTATCGCGATGCGGTGGCGCGCACCGCGCTCACGTTCAAGCAGCGCGGCGCGTTCACCACTGCGCTGCAGCCGGTCTCGCGCGATATGGTCAATGCGGTGTGGGACGAAATGTCACGCCGCAAACTCCCGGTCGACCGCGACACCTTCGACGCGGCCGCTCCGTGGATCGCGCGGGCGTTGGGTTACGAAATCGCGCGCGTCGCCTTCGGTCCCGACGCGGAGTTCATGCGCCGTGCGCAGAACGATCCCACCATCACGCGCGCACTGCGCCTGCTCGATGGTGCCGGATCACCGCGCGAACCGTTTGCGCGCGTGGACGACCCGGGCGTGCTGCTGCCCATGCCCGAGCCCACGTTCGACGAATGAGTGCCGTGCGCGCGTAGGTCACGCGCGCTTCGACACTCAGGGCTGCTCCACGATGCGAACGCCTTGTGGCACCGTGAACGTGAACGCCGACGCAGCGACCGTCGCGTTCTTCTCCCAGCTCACCAGTCGGATTGTACGCAGCACGCCCATCTCGTCGGTCACGGCCACTTCGCGGACCACCGCATCCCGATCGTCGATCCAGAGCGTGGCGCGCGGGAAGGGTACCTCGGCGCCGGCTTTTGCCGTGAGCGAGACGCCGCGCGTGGCACGGCCGTTGATGACCCGAGCACCTGCATCGGCGAGCGTGTAGCCCTCACGAGGCGCTTCGAGCACCGTGCCCGCCAGGTCAACCATGCCCGTGCCCCCTTCACCCGCCGGCAGACGCATCACCTGACCGGGCGCCGAGCTGGGGATGTACACCCACAACCACGTGCCGTCTGACACGATGCGGTCTCCTGCAGGCTCCGCGAACGTGACGGCAATGCGCCCCGGCTTGCGCTGCAGCAGCGTGCCCCGGGACTGCAGGGTGCGCGCCGTGAGCGGATTCTTGATCTCCTGCGTGAACTCCGCGCGTGCGGTGCGTACGGTGGCGTACTCCGTGCGCGCCCGTGCCAGTACGCCCGCCGGATCGACGGCCGCTGGATTCGCAGCCGCCTGCGCGTGCACCGCCGTCGTTGGGGCGGCGAGTGAGGCGCCGCCGAGTGAGACGCCACCCAACGCCAGCAGCAGCCGCGAACGCACGCGCGCGCGGCGCATCAGGACACGTCCACGGGCGCCGTGCCCGGCGTTTTCGCGATCGACCGGCCAATGGCTTCCGCGATGGGACGCAGCTGCAACACGAGCTGCGCGAACTGCTCGGGATACAGCGACTGCGCGCCGTCGGAGAGCGCCTTGTCGGGCTGCGGATGCACTTCCACCAGCACACCATCGGCGCCCGCGGCGACGGCGGCACGCGCCATGGGGGTGACCTTGTCCCGCAGTCCGGTGCCGTGGCTCGGATCGGCCACGATGGGCAGGTGTGACAGCTTCTGCACCACCGGAATCGCGGTGAGGTCGAACAGATTGCGCGTGGCCGAGTCGAAGGTGCGCACGCCGCGCTCGCACAGAATCACATTCGGATTGCCTTCGGCGAGGATGTATTCGGCGCTGAGCAGCAGATCGTTGATGGTCGCGGCCATGCCGCGCTTGAGCATCACCGGCTTGCCGAGACGACCCACATGCCGCAGCAGCGAATAGTTCTGCATGTTGCGCGCGCCGATCTGAATGCAATCGGCGTATTCGGCCACGAGATCTGCCCCGTGTTCGTCCATCGCTTCGGTCACGATGGCGAGTCCCGTTTCGCGACGGGCGAGCGCGAGCAGCTCCAGCCCCTGCTTGCCGAGTCCCTGAAAGGCGTACGGCGACGAGCGCGGCTTGAAGGCACCACCGCGCAGTGCGGTCGCACCCGCGGCGCGCACGGCACGCGCCGATGTCACGATCTGCTCTTCGCTTTCGACCGAGCACGGCCCCGCCACGATCGCGATCTCCGACCCGCCGAAGCGAACGCCCGGTGCGATTTCCACGACGGTGTTCTCCGGCTTCCATTCGCGCGACGCCTGCCGGTACGGCTTCTGCACAATGAGCACGCTGGCCACGCCGGGCAGCGCCTCGATATACGACCAATCCGCTTTGCTGTCGTCGCCGAGCAGACCGATGGCCGTGCGCACTTCGCCCGGCATCGGCAGGGGCTTGAAGCCCTGTCGCGTGATTTCCTCACAAACGCGCTCGATGTCGGCCGCGGACGCGGCCGGCTGCATCACCACCAGCATGCGAACTCCTCAGAGATCAATGAACCAACCGTCGGTGGCGAGTGTCACCACCCCGTGATACTGCGCCCTCACCTCGGCCACGATGTCCACCACCTCCACGGGCGGGTAGAAGTGCGTGAGCACGAGCTGACGGCATTGTGCCACCGCCGCCATGGCCCCGGCTTGCCGAGGCGTGCAGTGCGACGGGATGGCGAGACTGTCTGGCAGCGAACATTCGGCGAGCAGCAGGTCACAGCCGCCCGCCCATTCGGCCACCGCGCGATCGAAGCCTGTGTCTCCGGTATACACCACGCGTCGCCCTTTGGTGCTGACGGAATATGCCATGCTCTCCGGGGTGTGCGGCACCGGGTGCGTGGACACCGTGACGTCATCGCGCAGCACACAGGTCTCGTGCGGCGCGAGCTCGCGGATGGTGAGTGCGTAGCCGGGCGCGTGCAGCCACGCGCCAAACACCAGCGCCAGTCGGTCGAACAGGTCGCGGGTGCCCGCAGGGCCGATCACCTCCAGTGGCGCGGTGCGCGGCGGCATCTGGCCATACTTGAACGCGTAACACAGCATCGCGAGATCCGCGATGTGATCCCCGTGGAAGTGTGTGAGCGCGACGTGGGTGATCTCCTGCCACGGCAGTCCCAGCGCGGCCAGTCGGTGCACCACCCCGCTCCCGCAGTCCATGAGCAGCGTGACCGACCCCGCCTGCAGCAGATGACCGGACCCAACCCGTGATGGGTGCGGCGCCACGGTGCCCGTGCCCACGGTCGTGAGGCGCATCAACGGCCGAGGAAGAGGATCCGCCGGACCGTGGGCGGGCCGCCATTGGCGCGGAAGCGGGCGAGATACACCCCCGGCGGCACGGGGCGACCATCACGCGCCGTGCCGTCCCAGATGAAACGATTGTCGCAGTTGTTGCCAAGCCCTGGCGCGCCGCGACCGTAACGCCCCGCCGGAAACGTGGTCTGTCCGTCGGCGGCCGGCACGACCGTGTTCACCGGATTGCCGCGCAGATCGAGCACTTCAATGGAGACCGTACCACCGGGCTCGCCCACATCGAACCAGAAGCAGGTCGAGAACGACGCTGCCGACGGAAACGGGTTGGGAAAGTTCTGGTACATGAGCGTGGACGTCGGCAGCGGCGGATCGATGATCACGAACGAGCCGGGACTCTCCACGATCACTTCGCTCGGTCCATCGGTGAGCCGAGCCGTGAGGCGCCAGCGATACGACGTGTTGGCCTGCAGTGGCGTCGGTGAGCGAAAGATCGTGTCGGTGATGCCGGTGGCCGCCAGTACGGTCTCGCCATTGCTCGTCAACGTCACGTCCAGATTGTAGAGCCAGGGCCCAGGGCCGGTATCCACGGATGGCGACCGCCAACGAAACAGCGGCTGACGCACGTCCACGATGCCCTGCGGCGTGGCCGGATTCCCCATGTCCACCCAGGCAGGCACGGCGCGCGGCCCCGTGATGTCGGAAATGGCGGCCTGTGCTCCAGCCTCCACGAGCGCGCGCCAATACACGGTCGCATTGCTTGGCAGCGCCCGCTTGATGCGCAGCAACTGCACACTGCGCGACATGACGAACGTGGTATCCACCAGATACGGCGGCAGCACACCGAAGTTTTCGCTCACGCGCATGGTCACGCGCAGCGGTTCTCCGGGCGTGAATCCCGAGGCCCGAATGGTGAAGCGCGGCGACACCGACCCCAGCACCACGCCTTCGTCCGTTTCGACCACCACGCGCGGCTGCGCAGCGGCCGACGCGGACCACAGCAGGCACGCCGCAGAGAGCAGGCGCGCGCACGTCATCATGCGCGCCCACCCTCCACACCGGCGGTCGGGTCCGCCCATCAGGACGGGGTGGCCGCGGGTTCGGGCGCGTCGTCGTCGACGGAGGCGCTGTTCGCCGTGGCCGCCGGCGTCTCATCCACCGCCGCGCCGCGCATGCGCACGCTCACGATCGATGACACACCCGGCTCCTGCATCGTCACGCCGTACACGGCATCGGCTGCTTCCGTCGTGGTGCGCGGATTGTGCGTGATCACGATGAACTGCGTGTTGGTCTTGAACTGATTCAGCATGCGCACGAAACGTCCGATGTTCTGGTCGTCGAGCGGTGCGTCCACTTCGTCCAGCAGGCAGAACGGGCTCGGCTTCGTGAGGAAGATGCCGAACAGCAGCGACAGCGCCACCAGCGCGCGTTCACCGCTGGACAGCAGGTGAATGCGCTGCGTGCGCTTGCCGCGCGGTGACGCGTGCACCTCGATGTCGCAATCGAGCGGCGAGTCCGGATTCTCGAGGCGCAGGTCGCACTCACCCCCCCCGAACAGCGTCTGGAAGATCTGTCGGAAGTTCTCGCGCACCTGCCCGAACGTGACGAGAAACAGTTCACGCGCCGTGCTGTCGATTTCACGAATCGCCTGATGCAGCGACTGCTTGGCGGCCACGAGGTCGTTACGCTGCCCCGTCAGGAACTCGAGACGGCGCTGCTCTTCCTCGTGCTCTTCGATGGCGAGCGGATTCACCGCACCGAGCGCATCGAGCGCATCGCGCAACTCGGTCGCTTCCACGCGCAGCGCATCCGTCTCCACGGCCAACTCTTCGGCATCGGCCAGCAACTCCTCCAGCGGACGACGCCACTCCGTTTCGAGGCGCTGCCGAATCGCTTCACGGCGTCCCGACAGGTCGGTGAAGCGCAGCTCGGCATGGTGGAGCGCATCGCCGACGGATGAATGCGCGCGGTGTGCTTCGTCGAGCAGGCGTTCAGCCGCGTCCAGCGCCTCGGACGTATCCCGTACCGCCTGTTCGGCGCGCGCCAGCTGCGCTTCGGCATCACGCAACGCGCCCTGTTCGGCTTCGATCTGCCCCTGCCACTCGACGAGCTGCTGTGCGAGCGCCTGATCCGCATCAGCCAACGAGTGCAGCTCCTTCGCGAGCGCTGCGAGCCGCGCCGCAGCGGTGCTGTCTTCTTCATCGAGGCGCCGCTCGCGATCGCGCGCCACTGTCAGGCGCGCCTGCGCTTGCGCCTGCGACACCTGCCACGTGGCCCGCGCTTCACGCGCTTCTTCGAGCGCCGACTCGGCCTCGGCCAACACACCGCGCGATTCGGCGATCGCCGCATCGGCTTCCCCCGCCCGCGATTCGAGCGCCTCGAGCTGTGCACCCAGTCCGGCGGCGCGCTCGTCGAGTTCGCTGATGCGCGTGGTCAGCCGTTCCGTCAGCGCGGTGGACTGCTGCAGCTCGCGGGTGACCCGCTCGAGTCGACGCTCCACTTCGCGCACCGTCTCTTCGGCACGACGCGACTGCTGTTGGGCGCGCGCGCTCGCCTCCGTGGCCTGATGTTGATCACGATCGGCCATCGCCAGCGCTTCACGGGCCGCTTCGGACGCAGACTGTGCCGCTTCACGTTCGGCGGCCGCACGGTCAAGGCGTTCGCGCAACGTGGTCAGTTCGGCGCGGCGCTGCAGTGGTCCGGGACCCGCGCTCGTGCCGGGGAGAAACACCGCACCACGCGCGTCCACGAACGCGTCACCGCCATCCTGCGTCTGCACCTGACCCAGCAACGCGCGTACCCACGCTGCGGCAGGCCCGGCCGCCTGCACCGACGACGCGAGGTCGTCCGCGCGATCCGTCGTCGTGATCGACGACACGGCGTCGAGCGGCAGCAGCAGCAGCGGGCCGGGGTTGGCCGTCGCATGCCAGCGCCGCACCGCGTCGGCCGCGGCGGCATCGCGCACGACCACGGCGTGCAGCGTCGCCCCGAGATACCGCTCCACCAACCGCGCCGCGTCACCATCGGCGGTGAGGAAATCGGTGAGTGGGCCAAGGACCGCGCCCTCGCCAAACGTGTCACGATCCTTGAGCAGACGCTGCGCGCTGGGTGCAAGGCCGACCCGCTCACGCTCGAGCCGCTCGAGCGCCGAGACCTGGCCCTCGAGTGAGGTGTGCGTCTCCACGCTGCGCGCCAGCAGGGCGCGTGTTTCGGCATCAGTCGTGCGGGCGGCCGCCGCGGCCACGCGCGCGCCTTCGAGCGCCTGCTGCGCTTCCAGCACTTCCGCGCCGAGCAGCTCAAGCTGTTCACGCGCGCGCACCAGTTCACGCTCGGTCGCATCGAACTGATCGGACAGCTGCTCACGTTCGCGCTCCAGCGTTTCGAGCCGCTGCTGGGTTTCGCCGCGATCACGCACCGCGCCCTCACGATCGAGCTCGAGACGGCGTGCCTGATCGCGGTGTGACCGCGCATCCTTTTCGAGGGCCTCAAGCGACTGACGCGCGCGCTGCACGATCGCGCGTGCTTCTTCTTCGGCTTCCACCCGCTCCGAGAGCGCCTCGCCGGCCTCCGCCAGCTCCTGCTCGAGCGTGGTGCGATCAGTGGCGGCCTTTTCGCGATCATCGCGCAGGCGCTGTCCGAAGGCTTCGCCTTCCACGCGCTCCTGCTCGGCACGTGCGCGCCGCGCTTCCGTGCTGCGCTGCCGCTCTTCCGCCACGGCCAGTTCACGCTCGAGGCGCAGCGTGCGCTCCCGCTGTTCGCCGGTGAGCCGCGACACTTCGCCGCGATTCGCTTCGGCCGCGGCACGCGCGCCATGCGCCTGCTCGCGTTCTCCTTCGGCCGAGCGGATCGCCTCTTCCGATCCTGGCAGCTGCGTGCGCAAATCTTCGAGCCGGCCGGCGAGTGAATCGAGCTCTTCACGCCACTCGGCCATCTCACGCGTCGCCAGCGCGATATCGACCGTGAAGCGACGGCTCGTGAGTTCAGCGTGCCGCTCGGCGCGCCGACGCTGACGCGAAAGCGATCGCACCTGACTCTGCACTTCACTGATCAGGTCATCGAGGCGCGACAGATCGACGGTCGTTTCATCGAGGCGACGTTCCGCGCTACGACGGCGATCGCGATACAGCCCCACACCGGCCGCTTCTTCGAACAGCTCGCGACGGTCGTCGGGGCGATCGGAGAGCAGGGCATCGATCATCTTGCTCTCGATCACCACGCCGGAATCGGCGCCCAACCCGGTACCGCGCACGAGATCCTGAATGTCGCGCAAACGACACGGCGCACGGTTGAGCAGATACTCGCTCTCGCCCGTGCGCATCAGGCGACGCGTGAGCACCACTTCCTTGAACGGCACGGGCAGATCACCGTCGGTATTGTCGAAGTGCAACGACACTTCGGCCATGTTCACCGGCTTGCGTGCCGACGAGCCGTGGAAAATGACGTCCTCCATCTTGGCGCCGCGCATCACGCGCGCGCGCTGCTCACCAAGCACCCATCGCACCGAGTCGGACACGTTCGACTTGCCGCAGCCGTTGGGTCCCACAATGGCGGTGACGCCGCGATCGAACACGAACTCCGTGTGATCGGCAAACGCCTTGAATCCATGCACTTCGAGCTTCGTCAACCGCACTAGAAAGTTCTCCCCGTTCTGTAAACCAACGTCGGCGGGATGCCCGCCTGCTGCAGCGAATCGGCAAGCAGGGTCGCCTGAGCAGGCGTCCGGAACGCGCCGGTATAAAGAGTGACCGTACCATCGGTCTGGCGAAGCGCATACGCGTAGATGCCCCGCTGCGTCCATCGCGCGATGCTCTGCGGCACGGCGCTCACCGCCAGTCCACGTTCAAGCCGAAAGCCGTACGGCAGGCGCAGAATGCTCCCGGACGTTGCGCCCACTTCGCCCGCGTCGCGCAGGCGGGTCAGCAGCGCGACGGCCTGTGCGCTATCGGTGCCGGCGCCCACGGTCACACGAAACCACCGTGTATTGTTGGCGCCATCCAGCACGGGCGAAATCGCGACCGCACCGAGGGCTTCCACGTTGGCCGGTGGTTGCGCCTGTTCGAGTGTGTTGGCATTCACGAAGTACACCGCGAACTGCGCGATGCTGGCCGAGTCTTCCGGGTTGGCCACCACCAGCGGACCCGAGCGCGTCCGCGCCGGACCGGTATCCGTGGCCGAGAGCGCTGGCGCGTCGGCCACCGCAATCGTGTCTGGAATCTCGGTGGCGTCCGGCGTCTCGAGCGTGCCCGCGTTGCTCGCAACGACTGACGTGCTGTCCGCGGTTGCTGCGCCCGACTCGGCATTCGAAAAGAAGCGCGCCTGCAGCGTCGGCCACGACCACAGCACGGCGAGCACAACGGCCGCCGCTGCGGCGAGCGAAGCGAACAACCGGCTGCGGCGCTGCCCTTCATCTTCGGCGGCCACCGTTTTCGCGCGCTCCACCTTGCGCACCTCGTCGGGCGGCGGCGGAGGCGGCGCGATCCACAAGACGCGCACATCGCCAAGCGCGGGCGCCGTCCGTTCACCTACTGGGAGCAGCGCACCCGCGTATTGACACAACGACTCGAAGCCTGGGACGTCGCGCACGGCCACGAGCAGCAGCAGGGCACCCACCTGCTGAAAACCGGCCGCAAGGCGCCGCCACCGTTCGTTGCTGTACACGGCTTCGAGCGCCACCGCTTCCGTGCCGCTGGGCATCACGAACACGCTGCCCGCCGCATCGATGGGGCGCGCGATCTTGTTCAGCGAAACGCCGTAGAGAAAGCTGTCGGCGATGCCGTGCGGATCGTCATCGGGGCCAGCGTTCACGGCGGCCAGCAGCGGGGCCACGTCCCCCACGAGATCGGCCACGGCCACACGGCGCGTGGCGCCGTGTACCTGCGCCAACGCCAGCGCGACGGCTGCTGCGGCCACCACGTCAGGCCCACTCACGACCACCGCGTGCTCCCCTTCAAGCAGCGGTGCAAGGCGACGTGCTTCCGCCTGTACCCACGCTTGATCGAGCGGCGTCATGGTGCGCCCTCGAACACCCAGTAGGTGCGTCCAGTGGACTGGCCGACACGCTCGGCTTCGTCACGCGACGAATACGGGCCGAGCACCACGCGGTAGAGCGTGCGTCCATCGCGAACCGATGTCGAGATGCGCGGGCGACGTCCATCCACTTCGATCCCGCTCGCCGCCTGCTGCGCCAGCGCTTCGGTCAGCACGGCCGCCAGCTGCACGGTGAACACGGCCGCGCGTCGTGGGGGAGCGACGACAACACCGGCCGCTGTGTCACGTGCAACCGCGCTGCTGTCCGCCAACGCTGCCGGCGCGGTCGAATCCTCGCCCGCTGAGGCGCCTAGCGACGGTGCGCCGCTCGATCGGGCACTCTCGCCAGATGCGCGAAAGCGCACCGGCTCGTCCAGCCCGGTCGCACGTGGGCGGAAGCCGTTCCAGCGCATGGCATACCAGAAATCCTTCGCGCCCTCTGGCAAGGCACGAACCAGACCAAGATCGATCGACGAGGTCAGCGCCACGGTGTCTCCGTGCACCAGCGCGAGGAGACCGTCCGGCAGCACCAGCGGCAGGTCGCCGCGCCAGGCGGAACGCACCGCGCCGACAAGTTCGGCCGTCCCGACGTCGATCACCCACACCACGTCATCTGCACCGCGTACGAGCAACGCGCGCCCGAGCGGATCGACACGCAGTCCGAGCGGTACCCCCGGCAACTCGATGCGGGAGGCCACTTTTCCGGCGAACCGGTCGACCACGCTCACGTCATTGCGCCCCTCGGCGATCACGAACACGCGGTCGCCACTCGGGGACGGCACAAACGCCGCAATCGTCCCACCGATATCAACCTCGACGTCCTGTGCAAACTCGCGCGTGCGCATCGACAGCAGGTGTGCCCCCGCCGACAGGAACACGCGGTCGCCGAGCGCGACGCCTTGCACGGTGCCGAGTGCCGCCGGCACCGTGACCACCAGCGAATCCACCACCACGCTGTCGGGCGGACGCACGCGACGCAACAGCAGTCGATCGGTCTCGTCGCGCTGCGCCATCATGAGCGACCCGTCGCGTAGCGGGATGATCGCCTCGGCGGTGACCGTCAGACTCCAGCGATCGCCGATCGGGGTGTAGCGCGCCACATCGCCGTCGACGTTGATGGCAAACAGGGTGCCGCCATCGGCGCTGGCGTGCCCCTGGCCACCAGCGCTGCCCGGAATGGCGACTGCGCCGAGGCGCAGGTCGAGGCGCACTGGCCGTCCTGACGTGTCCACCGCGGTGAAGTAGCCGTCTTCGGGATCGTAGCCAAGCGCGCGTGCCAGCGGCGGTACGCGGAAGGACGAACGCCACACCACCGAGTCGAGGCCGGGGTAGCTGACAGCGGTCACGAGGCCACCGCCCTGCGACACGCGCAGGACGACAGGGTCTGGACCGGCGGGAATGGGGGCAAGGGCGCCAGCTCCGTCGGCTCGCTCAGGCCGATCGGCACAGGCGGACAACACGACGAGCAGCGCCCACGCGAGAGGCGTGCGCATCAGGGAAAGCTACTGAGCCGCTGGGGGGGCAGGGTAGGGCCAAGCGGGACGCGTGGCGCATCGCAGGCCACCAATGTGCGACGGGCCTCGCGATGATCGCGAGGCCCGCCCGACCGCTCGTCAGAAGTTCGCGCCAAACCACCAGGTGCCAAAGCCGCGCGATCCGGGGCGATTGATGGGGATCGCGTAGTCCCAGCGCAGAATCAGCAGACCGAAGAGATTCATGCGCACACCAGCGCCGTAGCTCGAAAGCACGGACCGCTGCGTGTCGGGGTTGGCATTGGCCTGCGTATTCCACGTCACGGTCTGCCCCTGATTCCAGGCCAGCCCCGCATCGTAGAACACAAGACCGTCAATCGGGGGCAGTCCGAAATAGCCGCCCGCGAAGCCACGACGCAGCACGGGGAAGCGCGCTTCGAGATTCGCGAAGGCCACGCGGCTGCCGACCGTTTCGTCGTCCGTGCACGAGATACCGCCGGCGATCGCGCCACAGCCGAATCCGGCCTGGCTCTGGTTGAAGCCGCGAATGAAGTCCGGGCGACCCACCCACTTGGGGAACACGGCTTCGTCGCGCCCGATCGTGAGGCTGCTGGTGAAGCGCGCGGCCAGTGTGAGGTAGTTGAAGATCACCGGGTAGTACGCCCGCGCATCCACCATGTAGTCGGTCCACTGCCAGTCACCGAACTGCGGCGCCACCTGCATGCGGATGCGTCGCCCCGAGAGCGGGCCGACGAACCCCATGAGCGTGTTGTCGGTCACGAACGCCAGCGTGGGAGAAAGATTGTTGACTGACAACAGGTTGCGCGTCTCGCCCCGCTCATACTGTGACGCGAAGCCGGCAATGTCCACGAGCCGGAAGAACGGGAACGACTGGTAGTCCGTATTCGAGAACGCGGCGCCGAACTCGAACCGCGTGAAGCGGTTGAGCGGATAGATGGCGGTGCCGCCGACCTGCCGTTGCACCAGACGCAGAATGTTGTTCGTCTCGAGAAACTGCGTGTCGTTGATTCGCTCGAACTCGCCCCCACCGGGCAGATAGAACGGTTGCTGCGCGATCGACAGATTGTACTGCAGCCGTCGGCCGAGCGACGTGTAGCCGGTGTACACCTGTGCGTCGCTGAGCTGCCCATTCAGTCCACCCGCGATCGCCAGCTGATGGTCGCCCATGAGGTCGGCCAGAATGATCGTGGTCTGACCAAACACACCCTGACCGAAGCCGTTCTGCTGGTACCCGATGTTGGGCTGCGCGATGTACTCGGGAGAGAATCGCGCGCGGTATCGGTAGTCGACCATCTCGCTCGTGTCGGGGAGCGCGAAGTCGGCGCTGTCGAGCATCTGCTGCACCGTGACCGGCCCGGACACGGACGTGGCCAGCACCGCGGCGGGCACATCGGATGAGAGCCGGACGCCAGCCCCCGGCGCGCGATAGTACGAGCGTCGCGCGGCCGAGCTGTCCGCCGCGGTGCCGAGCGGGAGCGGCGCTCCGCCGGCGAGACGCGTGCCAATCCGCACCGTGCTGTCGCGCGGGGCAGCGGCGGAATCCTGCGCCACCACCACCGGCGTTGGCTGGAACGGCGCCTTCTTGAGCGCGCGCGGATTGTCAATGCGCCAGATCGTATGGTCGCTGCGCTCGTAGTACACGAACGCCAACACATCGGCGTCGCGGGCCCACGTGATTGCCGGACTGTACTCGGCGACTGCCGTGATCGCGCCGAGCACATTCGTGAGCTGATAATGCTGCTGGTCCTCGAGGTCGTACAGGAACAGGTTGGCGACGCCCGTGCGATCGGAGATGAAGATCAGCGACTTGCCGTCTGGCGCCCACTGCGGGTTGATGTTGATCCCTTCCTGGTTGGGGATCACACGAATCGCTCCCGTCTCCACATCGAGCAGCGAGATGTGGTACTTACCGAAGCGCAACACCGAGAAGTCCGTGTCGGGGCCTCGGTCACTGGCAAACGCGATGGTGCGGCCGTCGGGCGACCACTGCGCGTGCGCGTCGCCGTGCATGTCCTGCATGAGCTGCCGCGGGTTGCTGCCGTCGATATTGGCCACCCACAGATCGGTCTGCCCGCCGCTGAGCCCGGAAAAGAGCACGCGCTGATTGTCCGGCGAGAACGACGGGTTGAGCACCTGATCGACGGGCGGCTCGATACGGCGAATGACACGACGGCGCGCCACGTCCATGATGTACATGACATCTTTGCCGCGTCGCTGGCCCGTGAACGCCAGCAGCTTGCCGTCCTGCGAAAACGCCGGCTGCGAATAGATGAAGCGCAGCTGTTCGAAGTCCGGATTGGTGCTCGACTTCACCAGGCGGGTGATGCGCCGCCCGGTTTCGGCGTTCGCCAGAAACAGGTCGGGGAACACCTCGCCCTTGGACAGGTCGCCGTACGAAATGAACGAGATCAGCTTGCCGTCGGGGGAGAGCGCGGGCGCCACGAACAGATTGGCCATGCCGCCCGACAGGCGCTGCGACAGCAGCGGCTCGGCGAACTCGCGCGGCCGATCGTACTGCGCCACGGTGGGGAGGAACTTCTGCTTCATCGCCTCCGTCCACTGCAGGCTCAGCTCGTCGAGGCCAAGCCCGGTCTCGCGGCGAAACGCGCGTTCGATGCCCACACTCGGAATCGCGTTCATGATCTCGGCGATCACATCGTCACCCCAGCGCGATCCCACGTACTGCCACACCGACAACCCGTAGCGATACGGGAAGTACAGGTCCGGGCGCACGGTCATCTGCTCGATGCTTGGCAAGGCATCGTTGAGGACCGCGTCTCGCACCCACGCATCGGTCCAGGGGTGCTTGGGGCCGATGGAGAAGTACTCCGCCATGCCCTCCATCATCCAGAGCGGCGGCTGCACCTGCGCCAACGCGCCGAAGTTCGCGCCGGCGCGGCCGCGCGAGAAGATGTCGTACTGAAACACGTGGACCATTTCGTGCTGGAACACGTGCTCGAAGCTGCCCATGTCGCCCGTGAAGAACTGCGCCATGCGCTGGCGCAGGAAGTCGGTGACACCGCCGGTGCCTTCGCCGAGATCGCCGAAGACGTTGCTCTGCGCAAAATCAGCCGAGCTGCCATACAGCAGGATCGGCTTCTTTTCGGCAAACTGGTGGGCCATGAGGCGCGACAGGCGGGCGTAGGAGCGCTCGGCCATGCGTGCAGCATCCTGCGCGACGCCTTCGATCTCGGGGTAGTAATGCACCAGAAAGTGATCGGTCTCGATCACCCGCCAGCGGAACCGGTCGTACTGGACCTGGTTCTGCCCGAAGTACATCTGCGCCTGCGCCTCGCTGCCAGCGGCGAACAACGCCACGGCCAACAGTGCCAGCTGCGCGCCCATGCGCGAGATCGATCGCCGCATTCGCCAGTCCCCTCGATAGTCAGGTCGTCATTTTCAGCGGTACCGCGTCGCCCCACAGCCGCTCGAGCTGATAGAACTGGCGGAGCGCCGGATGAAACACGTGGACGACGCAATCCACAAAGTCGAGCAGAGCCCAGCGGCCCTGCGTCAGCCCTTCATTCGAATTGGCACCCATGCCCTCGTGCTTCATCTCTTCCATCACATGCTGTGCAATGGAACGCACATGCGTGTCGGAGGTGCCACTCGCGATCACGAAGAAGTCCGCAACATCGGTGACCCCGCGCAGATCGAGGATCACGACGTCCTGCGCTTTCATGTCGGTGGCGAGCGCGGCGGCGCGACGGGCGAGCTGTTCGGAGGTGTAAGCGGTCGTGGAGGTCATGGCGTGCACAAGGATTCTGCGGGATGGTACCCAGACGGGCAAAGAAAGGTGCCATGGTGGCCTCCGCACGTTACGTTCGTCGCGCCTGCTGGCACAATACACGCGACACGGGCAGATCCCTCAGACACCAACGCGGCCGGGACGGGTCCCCGGAGGGAGACCTGTCCTCGGCCGCGCCGAGACGTCACTGGTCGGGCATGTGCAACACGCCCCAACCCGGACTTACTGCTTGATGATCCAGACCTTGATCTCGGGCTTGACGTCGGCGTGCAGCCGGATGGCGACGCGGTAGACACCGAGCGACTTGATCGGCTCGACGAGCTCGATCTGGCGACGCTCGAACTTGTACCCCTGCGCCTCGAGCTGGTGCTGGATGTCGGCGGCGGTGACGGAGCCAAAGAGCTTGCCCTCTTCACCAACGCGCGCTGCGAAGGTGACGGACACTTCGGCGAGCTTCTCGGCGACGACCTGCGCCGCCGCGACGCGCTCCGCTTCCATGGCCTCCAGCCGCGACTTCTCCTGCGCGATGCGCTTGAGATTGCCAGGCGTGGCCTGATAGGCCATGCCACGGGGCAGGAGGAAGTTCCGGGCGTAGCCCGCCGAAACGGTCACAACGTCGCCCGGATGGCCGAGCTTGTCGATGGCATTACGAAGGATGACTTCCATAAAAACTCCGGGTCGACCCACGTCGACCAGTCAAGGGCGCGCATTCGGCCGCAACGAGCGTGTCGTGCGACGGAAATCGCGCCAGGTGTCACCCAGTCCGAGGCCAAGCGCCAGAACGGCGACGGTCGCGAGGACCAGGACAGGACCGAGCAGCGGAATACTCACCAACAAGAGCAGGAGCGGCACCAGCGCCCAGCGATCGGGGATGTACCACACGAGCACCCCGAGGCCACGCAGTGCGTGCAACGCACCGAACACCACCATCACGTTCACCCCGACATCCCGCCACGCGCTGAGCGTTGGCAAGACACTGAGGGTCGCGCCCACCACCACGCCCCACACCAGCTGGTCGTGAAAGCGGAACGCTGACAACGCCGACAACGGAGGCCCGAGCCGGGCACGAGCCACGCGATGCCATGTGGCCCACGCCAGCGCCAGCGCTGCCAACGTCTCCAACACCACCAGTGCCGGCAGGATCGCGGTGGGTGGCGAGATCGTCGCCATGCCCGTCGCGGCCCGCTCCGCAAGGCCGCGCACCGCCGGCACCCGCTCGGACACCGTCTTCCACCTCGGACTGGCAAGTCGAGCGCGCCATGCCGCCACGCCCTCGGCCTGGTGACGCACGAACCGTTGTTCGTACGCCAGCCCCAATCGTGCCACACTGTCGGGGGCGCCGGCGGTTCGCAGGCCCAGCACCCCCAGCGCCACCACACCAGCCACGGCGACCGACGCCAACCCGCGGGACAGGAACGGGCGATCCCGTGACGCCATGGCCCACCAACCGAACGTGGCCGCCATCAGCAGCGTCCACCCCACGGCAAATCGACCCAGCGCATCGGGCGCCCCACCCACTCGGAGCCAGACCGTCAGCACTGCCACCGCCAGCACCACCGGGAGAACCCGCCCCCCGCGTGACCAGGCCGCGACCGCACAGGCCGCGAACCCGGCCACGACCAGCAGGCCCACCGGTTCGACCGGCAGCAGCCATCGCACCACGACTCCGACCAGCGACAGCGAAGGCGGCCACATGGACACCGTCGAGACCGCCACCGCGACAGCCAGCGCGAAGACCAACCGCCGCCACCCCCGCTCGCGCGGTGCCGTGACGAGGGGCAGGCCTTCGGCTGCCCGCGTCACCTCAACCCTGCTGCCCCTTCACGTACGGCAGCAGCGCCAGGAATCGCGCCTTCTTCACCGCCTTCGACAGCTGACGCTGATGCCGCGCGTCCACGCCGCTCAACCGGCTCGGCAGGATCTTGCCGTAGTCGGTGATGAAGCGGGCGAGCAGGCGGTCGTCCTTGTAGTCCACAAACCGGATCCCGGCCTCCGTGATGGGGCAGGGCTTCTTGGGGCGGCGCATTATTCGTCGTCCTCGTCGTCGTCGTCATCGGCGGCGGCCGCACGGGCTGCCAGCTCTTCCTCGCTCAACTTCGGCGCGCCAAGTACGCGCTCGATCAGCGAGACCATGTACCGCACCACGCTCTCGTCGAGCTTGAGCGCACGCTCGAACTCGGGAAGCGTGGAGGGAGCCGCCATCACGTTTGCGATGACGTAGTAGCCCGCTTCGTGCCGGCCGATCTTGTAGGCCAGCTGGCGACGGCCCCAGTGTTCGATGGTCGCCTCTTCGGTGAGCTCGAGCAGCCCGTGATGCTTCGCGAGCTTCTCGGCAATGGCCGAATCTTCGAGCGCCGAATCGAAGATGTAGACGATCTCGTATGGGCGCGTTGGCGCCATACGGGTCTTGAGTGTAGCCACTCGGCAGAGCTCCCTTTGGTCGTGACCCGAGGGTCGGTAAGCCCCCCGGCGCTGCCGGTCCGGGAGGAGGGTCGGGACGACGGAATGCCGCCCCGCTATGTACAGCCTTGAAAGCTAGGCAGAATACGGGCGGCGCACAACCCGCCCCGGACTCGCATCCGCAGTTCAGCCCCGCTCAATTCGGCGCCCGTACGCCGAGCCCGCCGTAATTCCGGTTGCCACCCACCGTCGGCCCGTTCACACCCACCCCGTAATCATTGTTGACGGCCGCGAGCACCTGCCGGATGCTCCCCGGAAACGGCGCCGTGCGGCCATTGCGGCCGAACGGATCGGTGTACCACACGGTCGGACCGTTCGCGTTCTTCACACGATTGTTGTTGATGTCCACCTGCCGACGCACCCCGTTGAACGGGGAGCGCGGATCGTCGTACGGCAGCAGCGCAAAGGCGCTCCCCGCACCGCCCACCGAGGCGGCCTGCTGCACCGCCTCACACTCGTTCCCCCGCGCGCGACGTTCGCCGTGCGCGTGCGCCGTGCACAGCGACGCCGGCCGGGCCACGCCGCCCGGCTCCTGGGCATCGTAGTAGCGACTTGGGCGGAACACCTGAAAATAGGGATCGAACGAGGCAATGATGCGGTTCCCCTCAGCCGTGCGCAGCTCCGTGTGCGTTTCCCAGCTCTCATGCAGCGCCCCGAAATCGGACTTCGCTCCCGCGCCGACCAGCACGCGAGGCTCGAGGCAGCTCCACGTCGGAATCTTTCGGCGGCCGTTCCCTGCCGGCGAGTTCACCGGCGTGGCCGGACCGACCTGCACCGTGCCGCCACACGTGCGCTCGAACTCCCCCGGTTTGCCGATCGCCGACAGCACGGTCACATGCAGCATCGTGCGATCGCTGCAGCGAATGTGATAGGCGAGCTCGTGCAGGTTGTTCGTGAAGGCATCCCGCGAATGCGTGCCCTGATGCAGCTTGGTGAGTACGTCGCAGCGCACGTCGATCACGGCGCCGGCACCGCTCTTGGGGCCAAGCCGAACGTCGTTTTCCCATTCGATCTTGTGCCCCACATGATCCTCGTGGCGGCGCAGTCCCATGTTGGCGGCGTCGAGCTGTTCGTTGGCATAGCCGAACGGAATGTCGCCCACCTCACGATAGAGCGCCGATCCGCGCGGGTCGCGCCCGTGCTCGTGGCCGAAGCTGCAACCGGTGAGCGGGTCCACCGGGGGATGCCAGGTCGGGTACCGCTTGCCGTCCGGCCCCACGGTGCTGTAGCGGTCGTGAATGGCCGCGCTGCATTCACCCGGTCCGGGCTGCCAGAGACCGAAGGCCACCGAGGGGGCCGCCGATTCCGCGGCTGGCCCCGGCGTCAGCGGTCCGGCGGGGGTGTCGCTGGTACAGGCGACGCTGAGCGCGAGCAGCAGGAGACACGACGCAGGCAACGGGCGCAGGGACATGACGCGGTTCCTCAAAACCAGGTGACAGCCACGGTACCGCGCCAGAACCCGAGGCGCGCATCCTCCGCGACCGGATTGCCGGTACGGTCGCTGCGCAGTGCGCCGCCCGTACTGGAGGTCATCACGAGCGTGGGCGAGAGCACCACCCCGCGAAACGGCAGATCCCACCCCCCGCCAAGGGACAGCGCGGGCGATGAGGCCGAAAAGCGCGCGTCGCCGTCATCCACGCCGAAGCGTGACGTCCCCACGCCCCCCGTCACGAACCACGACCGTCGCGTGGAGGGGTAGTGGCGGGCGATCAACTGCGTGCCGCGCGCCGTGCGGTCGACGCCATTACCGATTACGTCGAGCCAGGCCCACGTTTCGACGCCGACGTGAAAGCGCGGATGCGGCCGTCCTCCGATCGCCGCATGCATCGTGAACGCGGGCGCCGCGTCCGAGCGGCACGCGTCGCAGTGCAACCCGGCTGTGCCGCGTCCGCCGCCCGCCGAGGCCCATAAGCCGATACGGCGCGCCAGCGTGGACGCGTCTCGCTTGATGGCCGATGGCGTCGCCAGTCCGGGTGACGGCGGATCGCCGGCGGTGGATTGCGCCCAGACGGGAGAGACGAGCAGCAACAGCAGCGCGATCGCGGCGAGCAGAGCGGGCATGAGCAGGGCGGCGAGGCGAACGACTCGACGTCGGCGGTGCGAACGACGAGATCGACGTGAACGGCGGTTGGGCCAGATGACGAGCGGCATGAGTCATTCGGCGCGAACGTGGACAGGAGAAACCTCCACACGCTGCGGTCGGCGGCCATCGGGCTGCCGTACCCGGCGTCACACGTCGTGTGTGATGTCGCCCGGGGCGTGACGCCACGTGTGGTGCGCTAGCTTCCCGGCATGTGCGGTCGCTATGGACTCTCCCACCCGGCTCGCGTCAGGGCGCTGGCGAGCGCGGCGGCGTCACTCGACGAGGCGCTGCTCGCGCCGGCGGGTGCGTCGGCGGCGCGGTGGAACATCACGCCGTCGGCGATCGTGCAGGCGGTGTGCAGCGATCGCGATGGCGTGCGCGCGGCCCCGCTGCAGTGGGGGCTCATTCCGGCTTGGGCCAAGGAGCCCGGCATCGGCGCTCGCCTCGCGAATGCGCGAGCCGACAGCGTGCGCCACAAGCCGTCGTTCCGCCGCCCCTTCGCCGCGCGGCGCGCGCTCGTCTTCGCCGATCTCTTTTACGAGTGGCAAGCTGTGCCCGGTGCGACGCGCAAGCAGCCCTGGTGCATACGTCGACGCGACGAGGCGGTGTTTGCCTTCGCGGCGCTGTGGGACCGATGGATCGATCCGACCGCTGGCGAGACGCGCGAGACGTTCACGCTCATTACAACGGAGCCGAACGATGTCGTGGGGCGCATTCACGACCGCATGCCGGTGATCCTCACCCCGCGGCAGATCGATCCCTGGCTCGACGTGAGCGCGCCGCTCGACGACGTGGAGGCGTTGTTGGCCCCGTACCACGATGAGGAACTCACCGCCTGGGCGGTGAGCCCGCGCGTGAATGATCCGCGCGTGGACGACGCGCGGTGCATCGCACCGATGGACCCGCCGCGTGACCTGTTTGGCGCGAGGGATTAGCAGCGCGACCGACTACGGCGCCTGGACGCTCGTGATCGGACTGGTGCCCGTGGGGAGCGTGTACTGACGCAGATACAGGTTGATCGAGCCGATCTTGAGGCTTGACTTCATCTGCACCATGAAGCGGTAGTCGTCATCGCTGACCCACACTTCGGCACGCCCGTTTTCCGAGAAGATGCCGCCCGACTGAAACGTGGGCTGCAGCACCACCGTGGCAAAGCGGCCGGCCGGCACCTCGATCGTGTCGCGACGCAGCACACGAATACGCACCGGGTTGGCCTTCGGGTTGAAGTAGCGCGGCACATCGTAGGTGCGACCGACTTCCAGCGGGATCGTGCGCACGAAGTACAGGAACGAGCCGTCGTCGAGCGGGTCGGAGACGCTCGGTTCTTCCGGCTTGTCGTTCTCGGTAAATACCGAGCGCTCGGGAAAGAGTTCGTACATGCGCGTGCGCTTGTAACCGCCCTCACTGATGCGCTGGTGAAACCGGCGCGAGCTCAGGGTGAAGACGTCGAACCAGCTCTCCATGACGTCGTCCACCCGGAAGAACGGAATGCCACCCTTGATCGTGAAGATCGTGTGCCACGAGGGACGCCCGCGCACCTCGGTGATCTCCTTCACTTCCATGGTGCCACGCCCGACCGACTTCCACGAAAACTTCACATCGTACTCCAGCCGCTCACCGACCGTGAACGGCACGGGCGCCATGCCCGGTACGAGCGACGGGTACGGCGACCGATTCTGACCGGTAGGCGGCAGTGACGTGGCCGCGCTCCTCTGCGCACTGGCCGCGCCGAAGGCGGTGGCGCTCGCCGCAACCAGGAGCGCCGCGCACGTGCGACGAATCGCACGCACGCGCCGTGACAGCGGAACAACAGGCAGTGCGATCATGCGCAGGGGGACGAAGCTCAAGGGAGTGACGCGACGCACCAAAACGGGTGGCGGCGACGGACCCTCCATGCTACACCAACGCACAGGGCAGGTGCCAACGCGCCGTCAGCCCGTCGTCACACGTTGAAACGAAAGAGCAGCACGTCGCCGTCACGCACGAGATACTCCTTGCCCTCGCTGCGCACGACGCCCTTTTCCTTCGCGCCTTTCCAGCCACCGTGCGAGACGAAATCGTCGTAGCCCGCGGTTTCGGCGCGAATGAAGCCGCGTTCGAAATCGGTGTGAATCACGCCGGCCGCGGCCGGTGCCGAGTCACCTTTGTGGATTGTCCACGCACGCACTTCCTGCTCGCCGGCCGTGAAATACGTCTGCAAGCCGAGCAGCTCGTAGCCCGCCAGAATGAGGCGGTCGAGACCGGCGCTGTCGATGCCTAGTGAGGCCAGAAACTCCGTGCGCTCCTCAGGCGACAGCTCCGACAGCTCGGCCTCGATCTTGGCCGAAAACGGCACGATCTGCGCGTTCTCGCCGCCGTCGACCACCGCCTTGCGGAGCGCGGCAAGCAGCGGGCCTTCTTCACCCGCGAGTTCGGCGTCGGTGACGTTGGCGGCGTAGAGCACGGGCTTGGCGGTGAGCAGTTGCAGGCCGGCGAGCGATGCGAAGTCGTCGGCCGAGAGACCGGCGCGCCACAGCGGCGTCCCTTCGCTGAGCGCCGCATTGGCGCGCTCGAGCGGCGGCAGCTCGAGCAGCGCTTCCTTGTCGTTCGCGCGCGCGGCCCGCTTCACCTTGTCGAGCCGCTTTTCCACTTGCGCGAGATCGGCGAGCGCCAGCTCGAGCTCGATGATTTCCTTGTCGCGCGCGGGATCCGGATCGCCCATCACATGCGTGACATCGGGATCTTCGAAGCAGCGAATCACGTGCACGATCGCGTCGGTCTCGCGAATGTTCTGCAGGAACTTGTTGCCCAGCCCTTCGCCTTGCGCGGCGCCCTTCACGAGGCCGGCAATGTCCACAAACTGCACGGCGGCCGGCACGGTGCGCTTGGGTTGTACGATCTCGGCGAGCTTGTCGAGACGCGGATCGGGCACCTCCACCATGCCGACGTTGGGATCGACGGTGCAGAACGGATAGTTCGCGGCTTCGGCCTTGGCGGCGGTGAGCGCGTTGAAGAGCGTGGACTTGCCGACGTTCGGAAGGCCGACGATACCGAGCTTGAGCATGCGTAGAGGAATGCGGGGGACGACGGGCGCAAACCTTGAAATCTAATCGGGTCGGTCGCACATCCCGCGTGCTGTTTCCCCGCCCATCGACGGGGCGAGCGATCGGCGCCTCCCCCCGCGTGTCACACCCGACGGCGCCGACGCACCATCAGGCCGATGAGCCCCAGCAGCAGCAGGGCGGCCGCCGCCGGCTCGGGGACGGCGGTGGCAAATGCGTAGGCTTCAACCTCGGAGAGGGAGAAGTAGCCGTCGCCCACTCGGCCCGTGACCGCCAGATATCGCGCGCTCCGAGGAGCATCGATGTCGTACGTGGAAAAGTTGGCGTACGACAGGCCGCCGGGGCAGGCGACGCAAAACGCGCCGGTCCAGTAGGTCCACTCCTCGGTCAGCGACGTGCGCGTGTAGAGCAGGTACGCGTCGTTGTTGTCGAACGAGAGGCCGAACCCGGTGAGGGCGAAGACCGAACCGAGGTCGACCGACACGTACGTCGGTCCCGGGTCAGGAGTTGGCACCACGCTGGACGGCGACGTGAAGCCGGGCACGCCATTGTCCCACCACACCGTTCCATCCTGCCACGGCGTCAGGCTCGGCAGGACGATACCATCCGTGAGCGTGGAAAAGGCGGCCGATGCCGGGTTGCTCCACGGAGAATCCGCGCGCGCGGTCCCGAATGCACCAACTCCGGTCACGCGCTTGCCAAGCGCGACGTTGGCGAGCTGCGCCTGCAGGGAGGACGACACGGCCAGCAGCAGCAGGACCGCCGCGCCGATGCGGCAGTGCGGTGAAACGCGCATGCGAGGGACCTCAGCACAAGGGGGACGCACTGTCGCACGTCCGCCAAGGCGCGGACCGTTGCGACCCCCGCAGCGCTCATCCGGCAGCGGGTACTTTGGCAATCGTCATGGGCGCCCACCGCACGACAGCACACGCGCCATGCACAACGCCCCCGGTCACGCAGGGTGACCGGGGGCGTTCGACATCAGCAGCGCGCGAGCGTTACGCCAGGAACCAGGGCGCGAGCACGAGGCTCACCACGCTCATGAGCTTGATCAGGATGTTCATGGCCGGGCCGCTCGTGTCCTTGAACGGGTCGCCCACGGTGTCACCCACGACCGCCGCCTTGTGCGGATCGCTGCCCTTGCCGCCCGCGAGGCCGCCTTCGATGGCCTTCTTGGCGTTGTCCCAGGCACCACCGGCGTTGGCCATGAACAGCGCCATCATCACACCGGTGACCGTCGCGCCGGCGAGCAGGCCGCCCAGCGCCGCCACACCCACGAACTTGCCCACGAGCACGGGCACGAGCACCGCGGCCACGCCCGGCAGGATCATTTCCCGAAGCGCCGCCTTGGTGGAGATCTCCACGCACCGCGCCGAGTCGGGCTTCACGCCGGGCTTGCCTTCGAGCAGGCCGGGAATCTCGCGGAACTGACGACGGACTTCTTCCACCATGCCCTGCGCCGCACGACCCACGGCGGTCATCGTCTGCGCGCCCACGAAGAAGGGCATCACGCCACCGATGAACAGACCGATCACGACCATCGGGTCGATCAGGTTGAGCGTCTCGAGCCGCACTGCCGCCGCGTACGCCGAGAACAGCGCAAGTGCGGTGAGCGCAGCCGATCCGATCGCAAAGCCCTTGCCGATGGCGGCGGTGGTGTTGCCGAGCGCATCGAGGCCGTCGGTGATCTTGCGGACTTCCTTGCCCAGATGGCTCATCTCGGCGATACCACCGGCATTGTCCGAGATGGGGCCGTACGCGTCCACCGACATCGTCACACCCACCGTCGCGAGCATGCCCACCGAGGCGATCGCGATGCCGTACAGACCGGCCACCGAGAAGGCCACGAAGATCGCGCCGCAGATGAGCATCACGGGGATGATCGTGCTTTCCATGCCGACCGCGAGGCCGGCGATGATGTTCGTGGCCGGTCCCGTCTTCGACGACTCGACGATACGACGCACCGGGCCGAGCGCGGTGTAGTACTCGGTGACGAGACCGATCGCGATGCCCGACACGCTACCAGCGACCACGGCCCAGAACGGTCCGAGCACGGGGAGCATGGTGCCATCGGCGCGCGTCATGCCGAGCGGGAACGCCTGCGTGATGAAGTACGCGAACACGAGGAACAGACCCGCCGCAATGAACGTCACCAACCGCAGCGCGTTGGCCGGATCGCCCTTGGCCAGAATGCGCATGGCGAGAATGCCGAGCAACGACGCCACAAGTCCCGCCATGGTGTAGCCGACCGGCAGCAGCATGGCCGTGAGCCGCGTGCTGTCGGGGAGCAGCATCGACGTTGCGGCGAGGGCGATCGTGGCGATGATGCCGCCCACGTAGCTCTCGAAGATGTCGGCGCCGAGACCGGCCACGTCACCCACGTTGTCACCAACGTTGTCCGCGATCGTGGCGGGATTGCGAGGGTCGTCTTCCGGAATGCCGGCTTCCACCTTGCCCACCAGGTCGGCGCCCACGTCAGCCGCCTTGGTGTAAATGCCACCACCCACGCGTGCGAACAGCGCGATCGACGACGCGCCCATTGCGAAACCGGAGATGATCTCGGAGAAGAGCACGGCGTTGCCCGTCAACTCGTCGGGCGCGAGGAACAGCAGCACGGCCGCGATGCCGGCGAGCCCGAGTGACGCGACGGCCAGACCCATGATCGAGCCACCACCAAACGCGACATTGAGCGCCGCCGCCTGACCCGATGCGCGCGCCGCTTCGGCCGTGCGCACGTTGGCGGCCGTCGCACCCTGCATGCCGATCCATCCGGCTGCGATGGAGCAGAGGCCGCCGATGATGTAGGCAATCGCCGTCTTCACACCAATGGCCGCGCCCAGCAGGACGGCGACCACGAGCAGAAAGGGCACGAGTACGACGTACTCGGCACGGAGGAACGCCATGGCGCCGACGTGAATTTCACCGGCGAGATCCTGCATGACCTGCGAGCCAGGTGACTGACGACGGACGGCGAAGAATGTGGCGAAGGTCGCGATAAGGCCGACGACGCCCGCACCGAGCGCCATCAGCGGAAGGGTCTCGAGCATTGGCTGGTGGTGAGGGTGAACTCAAGGAGAATGTTACAGCCCCCAAAGATAGTGCGTCGGCCATGCGCGGGCGACTGCTTCGGCGGCCCTCGTGCTCACCCTTACCAGCTGGCCGTCACACCCAGCAGCAGCTGCCCGTCGTTGTAGCTGCGGGCACCGCGTCCCACGGCCTCGCTGTCGTAAATGTCCAGCAGGCTGACCGTGAGCGCGGTCCGGGTGCTGAGCCCCACGGACAGCTCCGTGGTGGATTGCACGAGAAATCGATCGATAGCCGTGGCGCTGGGACGCCAGAAGGTCACGTGTGACAGCCGTGCGCGCTCGCCGAGCGGCTGGCGCACGCGCAGGCGGGTGGACCAGCGGGTGAGGCGCGAAGAGGCGGCGCTCACGCCCAACGACCGGATCCGTTCATCGAGCAAAGCCACGCTGAGACTGAGCTCCGTCTGCTCGGCACGGTACGCGGTGTATTTCACGCCCAGGCCGGCGTTGTATCGACTGGCGATGCGCTTCTCGAAGTTGGTCTCGACGGTGGCCAGCAGAAACGGAGACCAGCGGGCCTGGGGGTGCCAGTCGGCGTTCACGGCGCCCAGCCACAGCCGCTTGATGACGGTGCGCTCGCCGCCGCCCAGCGACGCCTCGCCGTAGAGCGCTTGCAGGGCGCCACTGAACTCCAGCACCGAGTCGGCGCGCGCGAGCGTCGTGCGACCACCGAACGTGCGCTGCTCGGTGTCGCCGAAGAGCAGGTTGCCGTTCGCCTGCACGGAGCCGGACCAGCGGCGCTCCGACTCCTGCGCCCCCACGGGGGGGGCCAGCAGCAGACCTACGATGACGGACAGCGGCAGCAATCGGCGCAACGCGCCTGCGAACGCGATCAGCGCCCCGCCTCCCGATCCGCGCGCAGCGGGACCGCTTCGGCTCCCTGTCGCGCGGCGAAATCCGGGAGCGGCTGCCCTTCGCGCAGCAGCTTCGTCACGAAGCGCTGCCCCTCGGCCACGCGCTCGATCTCCACGGCCACGGAATCGATGGCCTGTTCGAGCTCGGTGAAGCGGGCTTCGGCCTGTGGTGTGATCGGCACGGCCGGCGGGCGATTGCCGCGCTTCCACAGGAGCCGAACGGCCGCCAGCGTGAGCGGGAGCATGGTGAGAAACGCCAGCGGCGGCACCCACTCGGGGATGTTCGACGGCGGTGCTTCGGCGGTCATCGTGCCAAGTTTGGCGGCGATCGAGGCCTTGGCCTCCCCGTTCGCCGAGATCTCCCCCTCGAGCGCTACGAGGCGCCCGTCGAGAAACTTCAGGCGTTCAATCAGCCCCTCGCGCGCCGCCGGATCGGACGTCTTCTCGAGCTCTTCCGCGACTCGATTTCGGCGGCCCTGCGCTGACTGCAGCTGATTCGAGAGGTCATTGCCGCGCCGGTCGAGCGCGCGCACCTGATCGCGTGTCATGGGCACGACGGGCCCGATGCCCGGTACGTTCACTGCAATCGGCGCGCCCGGAGGCACCGGCGGTTGCGGCACGTCCTGCATCGCGTCCTGCGCGGCTCGGTTGGCCGCGTTGACCAGATCCTGCAGCGTGGGTTCCTGCGCGGCCGCCTGTGACAGCGCGTCCTCCGCGGTGGCCGGTTGGAGCGTCGCAGCGCTGGCGAACTCGGGTGCGATTGGCAGCATCAGGGCGTCCGGCGTCGGCGAGGGGAGGGCAGGGAGTGCAGCACGCATGTTCTAGAATACGGCGCGGTGCGCTCGGAGTTGCAAGTCGTGTGAAGCGAGATGGGTCAGCGACCGTGGGTACTGGCCGTCTTCGCCGTCCCTTCGCGCGCCCAGCTATCCGTGACCGTGACCAGCTTGGGAAAGAGTCCTTCCACCAGGTCTCGCTCATCGCGCGGCATCACGCGCAGCACAAAATCCGCCAGGTTGCCGATCACGCGTCGCTCGTCCACCGGGCGAATGCCGACGCGCAGTCGCGGATACTCGGCGTTGCCGAGTTGCGCCTGAATGGACTTGAGGCCGTTGTGTCCCCCCGTGGAGCCGGTGGCACGAAAGCGGAACTCGCCCACGGGAATGGCGATGTCATCGACGATAACGAGCAGATCTTCGCGCGCATCGAAGCCGGTACGGCCGAGGTAGCTGCGTAGTGCCGCGCCGCTGAGGTTCATGAACGTTTGCGGCTTGACGAGGCGCACGCGCAGCGGCCCGAGGTAGCCGTCCGCCACGTGCGCGTCGCGATCCTTGCGCCACGCCTCGCACGGCCAGGTGCGCGCGAGGTGATCGAGGAACCACCAGGCGGCATTGTGACGCGTGCCTTCGTATTCACGCCCCGGGTTGCCGAGGCCCATGATGACTTTCATGTACACGAGCGCGAGAGGGGCGGAGGCGCGACGCACGGGCTGGGCGCCCCTGCGTGCGCGAAGGGCGCGCGATCCGAGACCTGCCGGATCGCGCGCCCTGCGTGCAACAGGCCGGGACTAGTCGTCGGCCAGCTTCTTGGCGCGAATGACTTCGGGCTCAGCCGTGGCTTCCGTCGTCTCGGTGGTACCGGCCTTGGAGGCCTGGATGATGCACACCGTGGCCGACGCATCGTCGACAACCGTGATGCCCTCGGGGAGGGTGAGATCGGAGACGTGAATGGACTTGCCCACGTGCAGATCGGCGATGTCCACGTTGATGTGGTCGGGGATCTGCGACGGAATCGCCATGATGGTGATTTCGTGCATGATCTGGTCGAGCACACCGCCTTCGGTGCGCACGCCGTACGGCACGCCCACGTACACGATGGGGCACTTGAGCGTGATCATTTCACCCGCGACGACTTCCTGGAAGTCGACGTGCATGATGAGCTTCTTGAACGGGTGGCGCTGGATCTCGCGAATGAGGGAGCGCGCCGTGGTGCCACCGAGATCGAGTTCGATGACCGTGCTGCCCGCGGCGACGCGGCTGATCAGCCGCTCGAACTCGCGAGCGTTGACGGTGAGCGACTGCGGCTCACGGCCGTGGCCGTAGATGACGCCGGGAATTTCGCCGTTCTGGCGGAGCTTGCGCGCGACGCCCTTGCCGGTGTCGTGACGAAGGGTCGCGGAAAGAGTTGCGGATGCCATGGCAGGACTCTGAGGAAACGCGTGGACAACGATGAAGTGCGCGCCGTCAGTCGAAGAGCGAACTCACCGACTGATCGGAGTGCGTGAAGCGGATCGCCTTCGCCACCAGCTCGCCGACGGAGAGCACGGTGAGCGTGGGGAACCGCCGCTCCGGCGGAATGGCGATGGTGTCGGTCAACACCACCTCCCTGATGGGCGCCGTCGAGAGTCGCTCCACGGCGGGGCCGGAAAGCAACGCGTGCGTGGCGCACACGTAAATGTCGTTGGCACCAAGGCCTTTGAGAGCCCGGGCCGCCTCGGAAACCGTGCCTGCCGTGTCGATCATGTCGTCCGGGATAATGCAGTCCCGGCCCGCCACTTCTCCCACGACGTTCACGACCTCCGATACATTCGCCTTCGGTCGCCGCTTGTCGATGATGGCCAGAGAGGCGTCGAGTCGCTTCGCGAACCCGCGCGCCATCTTGGCCGACCCGACATCCGGCGCCACGACGACGAGATCCTTCAAATTCTTCTTGCGAAAGTGCGAGACGAGCACCGGTGCGGCATACAGGTGATCGACCGGAATATCGAAAAAGCCCTGCAACTGATGCTGATGGAAATCCAGGCCGAGCAACCGATCCGCCCCGGACGTTTCAATCAGATTCGCGACCAACTTGGCCCCGATCGCCACGCGCGGCTGGTCCTTGCGGTCCTGCCGCGCATAGCCGAAGTACGGCAACACACAGGTAATCCGGGCCGCCGATGCTCGACGCGCCGCGTCGACCAGCAACAGCAACTCCAGCAGGTTCTCCGCCGGTGGATTCGTGGGCTGTACGATGAAGACGTCCGCACCACGAATGTTCTCGTCGATGCGAACGAAGACCTCTCCGTCTGCGAAGCGCTGCACAGCCACGCGACACAGTTCACTCCCGAGGTGGCGAGCAATCTCTTCCGCGAGCGCCGGATTGGCCGTCCCGGAGAGAATCTTGAAGCCACCTTTGAACCCACCAAGCCGGTCCATCAACCCGCAGCCTTGAAAGTTAGCCGAGATCGGAGGGCGGAAACAAGGGTCACCCCTTATCCCGCACGGATACCCACAAGCCTCGCAACATAACTGATACCGGTCCGAAACGGACCCCCCTCTTTGCACGCAGCGCCCGCCGACCCTTTCGAGTCGCCGGGCGCCGGGATTGCCCCGCTTGGATTCGAACCAAGATAGCCACATCCAAAGTGTGGAGTCCTGCCATTGGACGACGGGGCAGCAGGGCTGGCTGGCGAACACGCGCGCACCCGCCCGCCACAAACTTAGAAGATCGGCTCCGGAGCGACAATCGCCGACGCCGTGTTGGTGTCCAACAGACGCGCGCCAAATGGCAGCGCCACATCCGCGTCGTCCGTCCCCAAATTGAGCCCGGAGTCGGTCGGGTGCAGGATCACGCAGGTGGCCCCGCTCCCCGACAGCAGCCCCATCGCCGGTTCTCCCGTGGCGCGCAGCACCGCCGCCGCCTCGCGCACCACCGGCAGCCACCCCGCCACGCCCGCGTGGAGCGCCGGCACGACGCGCTCAAAGTCATTCTCCGCGAGCGCGGCAACGCTCGCCCAGCTCGCGAACGCGTCCGCGGCATACGCCACGGCGCCGGGGTGCGCGGAGCCGCCGCGCGCCGTGGACAGCGCGGCGTAGGCGGCGCCCGTGTTCACCCCGTCCGGAAAGGTCACCAACGTGGCCGCCATGGGAGGCAGCGGCGGCAGGGTGAGCAGGCGATCGCCGCGCCCCCACGTCCACGCCAGCGCGGCGTCGCTCGTGAGAAAGGGCACGTCCGAGCCCAGGGTGCCGGCCAGCGCCAGCAGCTCGGCCGCCGACAGCGGCGTCGGCGCGATGGCGTTGAGCCCGCGCAGCACGGCGGCGGCGTCGGCGCTGCCCCCGCCCAGACCGCCTCCCACCGGGATCTGCTTGTCGATCGTGATCGCAAATCCGGTTGGCCACCCCGCGGCCTCCGTGAACCGCTCGGCGGCACGCCAGGCCAGGTTCTCCTCCGGTGCGCCGAGGCCACCCGCGGGCATGGTCGGACCGTCGCAGTGCAGCGCGCGGTGCGTCACATCGGTGTGCACCGTGACCACATCGTGCAGCGCCAGCTTCACGAACAGCGATTCGAGCCCGTGGTAGCCACTCGCCTCACGCGCCAGAATGCGCAGCAGCAGATTCACCTTCGCCGGCGCCTGCAAACGCACGCCGCGTGGTTGCGTCGCGGACATGGTTACGGATCCTTCGGCGCTCGTGTCACGAACGCTTCGCGTGCGTCCTGCACGTCGCTGGAGCGATCGGCCGCGCCGCGGATGTCGCCGAGCGTGATGCCGAGGCGGAGCAGGTAGAAGAGGCCGAACAGCGTGATCGGAATGAACGAGAGCGCGTGGTATCCGAAGGCCCAGGTGAGCGCCTGCGACTCCGACACGCCGTACACGCCCAATCCCCGCACGGCGGCGAGTTCGAACACCCCCACGAAACCCGGCGACGACGGCAACGCGACGGCGAATCCGAGCACTCCCTGCAGAAAGAGGGCCGTGCTGAACGGCAGCTCGATATCCACCGCCGCGAAACCGATCCACAGCGCGAGCGCGTGCACCAGCCAGTGCACCAGCGCCCACCAGAGCACCAGCAAAAAGCGGACGCCATCACGCAGCACGGCCAGCCCGCCCAGCCCCTGTTCGGCAATCGCCACGATGCGCGCCTCGAAGCGCGGCAGCAGGCGTCCGGCCACGGCGCGTACGATCGAGATCACGCGCGTCGGCATGAGCACCGCGAGCCAGCACACCACGAGCAGACCGATCACGCCGGTGATGCCCGCGCTCGCGAACTGTTGCACCGTCATGCCGGCCAGGCGTGCCCCCGCCGGAAAGCTGGGCGAGAGCATGGCCCCGAACATGAGCGCCAGCAACACGATCGCGTCGAAGATGCGATCGACGGCCAGTGAGGCGAGCGACGTCGTGAAGGGCACCCGCGGCACTTCGCGCGTGAGCGCAAACGCCCGCGCGACCTCGCCCGCGCGCGCCGGGATCACGTTGTTGATCATCATGCCGATGGCCGTGCTGCGCCACAGCGGTCCGAACGGCACGGCGCCTGCCACCGGCGCGAGAATCGAGCGCCAGCGAATGGCGCGCAGCGGGAAGATGCAGGTGGAGACGGCGGCGCTCAACAGGAAGAGCGGGGCGTTGGCGTTGCGCAGGGCGCGAACCACATCACCCAGCTCCACATTGCGGAGCGCCAACCACAGCAGAACGCCGCTCAGCACGAAGCCGAGCGCGACGCGCCAGTCGAGTTTCACGGGCGGCTCCTACTCGGTGGCGGCGAGCTCGAGCAGATCGCTCAGCTCATCGAGCAGCGAGGCGGCCACGGGGTCGATCGAGGTGCCGCCCACACGTTGCCATGCATCGCGCAGCGCGTCGCGAACGACGCGCGCCCGTGCCAGCGCCTCGGGGCCTCTATAGAGCAGCGTTTCGATGGGCACGATGCCGTCGGCCGTGGCGTCTGTCGAGGCCGGCGGTGTCGTCGTGCGCGGCGTGGCGAGCCGAGGCGTCTCCACGCGCGGTGTCGCCAGGCGTGGCGTCTCCGGGCGCGGGCGTTCCGAGTGCTGGGGGGCCGCCGGGGCCGGTGCCACGTGGGCCGCCGACGCGACCGGGGCCGGCGGGGCGGCGGCTGGTGTGGCCGCGATGGGAGTCGGTACCGGCGGGGTGACCGGGCGCGCGGCGATGGGGGTTCCGGTGCCGACCGCGTCCGAGCCGGGCCAGGTGCTCGTCTGCTCCCGAATGCGTGCCGCGAGCTCGGAGTCGGAGAGCTCGCGGTCCATGAGCGCGTAGGCGAACGCCTGAATCGCGATGCGTTCGGCGGGGCGCTCCACCGGTGAGCGGGCCATGCGCATGGCGAGCGTGGCGATCGACGCGGCGCCGTAGCTTTCGGCCGCGTCGGACAGGCCGAGCAGCGAACGGCGCAGGGCATCGCTGAGAGCTAGCTGCTGCCCGCCGCGTTCACCGGACGCCAGGTTGGCCGACTCGCGAGCGACCCCGTCGGCTGCGGCGGCCATGTCTGCGCGGAAGCGCTCGGCGATGGTGACGGGCGGCGCGGGATTGCGCTCGATCAGACCGGCCTGCCCGTCGTCCGGAAAGAGCCGCGAGATGGGAATGACCGGGCTGGCGGGGGACGTGGCCGGCGCGAGGGAGCTGAGGTAGCCGGCCGCGACCGCCGCGAGCGCGACGGAGTGCGTGCGCGCCTGGCGCTGATCGGCCTCGGTCCAGCGATCGGCCCGGTCCACGAGCGCACGCAGTTCCACCAGCGCGCCGCGCACGGCGAAGTGCAGTCGTTGGTCCCAGCGCAGCTCGTCGTCGCGCAGTCCGGCGGCCAGCCGCTCGAGGGTCGCCGTGAACTCCGGTAGTCCGCCCAGGCGCGTCATCGTGGCGCTGCCGCGCAGGGCCCGGGCGTGCGACAGGAACGTGGGCCCGTCGGGGGCCTCGGAGTCGGGACCGGCGAGGAGCTGCTCGAGCTGATCGAGATACTCCGCGGCTTCCTGGCGGAAGAACGTGAGCAGAGCGGGGGGAGTGCTCATGAGGGGCGGGCGCGGGCGAGATCCATGGCGTCGCGCACTTCGCGAACGGCGTGGGCCAGTCCGAGAAAGATCGCGCGACTGATGATCGAGTGTCCGATGTTCAGCTCTTCGATACCGTCGATTGCGGCCACGGGTCCCACATTGAAGACGGTGAGGCCGTGACCGGCGTGCACGGCCAGACCGAGCGATCGGCCCAGGTCGGTGGCATCCCGGAGGGCGGCGAGTGTGGCCGGATCGTTTGGGTGATGCGCGTAGGTTCCGGTGTGCAGTTCGATGGCGTCGGCCCCCAGATCGGCGGCACAGCGAATGTCGTCGGGATCGGGGTCGATGAACAGACTGCTGCGCACCCCCGCCCGTTTCAGCCGTGTGACAGAATCGGCCAGAAGTGTGACGTGGCGTCGCACCGCGAGTCCCCCTTCTGTCGTCACTTCTTCGCGGCGCTCGGGTACCAAGGTGACCTCCTGTGGCCGGATCGCCTCGGCCAACGCGAGCATCTCGGACGTCGCGGCGCACTCGAGGTTGAGCCGCGACGTGATGCGCTCGGCGAGCTGTCGGATGTCGGCGTCCTGAATGTGCCGACGATCTTCACGCAGGTGGGCCGTGATGCCGTCGGCGCCACAGCGCTCGGCAAGCAGCGCGGCGTCGATGGGATCGGGTTCCTGGCCGCGGCGTGCCTGACGCAACGTCGCGACATGATCGATGTTCACGAAGAGTCGCAGGTACCCTGACCCTGTGTTGCTGGGGTGCAGGGGGGCCGTTACGTTCGCGTCGACGGGTTCCACGGAATCAGGCTCGTCACTCATGCAGGTAATGCAGCGAAGGAGGAGGCAGTGCGCAAGCGTGTAATGCTAGTGGGCTGGTTGATGCTGGCCATGTCAGGGACGGCCTGTTCTCGCAGTACGAGCGGTGGGGGAGGCAACGCGCCGACCCCGCTGACTGGTGCGGCTGCGGGGGCCGCCACGTCGCGGGACGCGGTGGACGGGTTCATGCGCGCCGTGAAGCAGCAGGATCTCCAGACCATGTCGGCGGTGTGGGGCACGCTGCGCGGACCGGCGCGTGAGCAGATCGAGCGTGAGGAGCTGGAAAAGCGCCTCATCATCATTCAGTGCAAGCTGGATCATGAAAGCTGGTCGTACGCCGAAGACCGGCCGCGCCTGCTGGCTGGCGGCAAGCAGGAGTTCCGCGTGCGAATCAAGCAGAAGCAGTCGGAGGCCGTCACGTCGTTCTCCACGATCCTTGGCAATGATGGGCGGTGGTACGTGGAGATTGTCGATCTGGAGCCGCTGGCCGAGTTCTGTCGCTGACGGCTTGATCGTGCGACGACCGGGAACTTCGGACGCCGCTGGAGACTAGGTGTCATGGGCGGCATGCTGGTTCCCCGGCGTGCCGCTGCTAGTATTCAGACAACTCCACGAGCACGCCGCCGGTGCCGGATGGATGCAGGAAGGCAATGCGCTTTCCCTCCGCCCCGATCCGCGGCGTCTCGTCGATAAGCCGCAGGCCGGCCGCGCGACACTTGTTCAACGTGCCGTCGAGGTCGTCCACGGCGAAGCAGACATGATGAATACCAGGTCCCCGCTTGGCGACGAACTTGGCAATGGGCGAGTCGTCCGTTTGGGCCTGGAGCAGTTCCACGAGAGACTCACCGGCCGCGAGGCCGGCGATCGCGGCGCCATCGGCGTCGTCGAGCGGTACCTCGGGCATTCCCAGTACATCGCGGTACAACGGCAGCAGTTCGTCGAGGGCGCGCACGGCAATGCCGATGTGGGCAATGCGGGTACCACGGCGAGGCGAGTCAGGCATGATTTTCGGATCGTGTCGGGGTTCGCTTTCAACCTAATCCTGATCATGCGTGCGGCCAGCCGGAATGGGCTGGCGTCGCACCCCGGAGCACACGATGGCCAACGCGCTTGCAGTGACTGATGATTCCTTCGCCACCGAGATCGAGTCGTACGACGGACTCGCCATGGTGGATTTCTGGGCGACCTGGTGTGCGCCGTGCCGCATGATCGCGCCGATCGTGGAGCAGCTAGCGGTGGACCACGCCGGCAAGGTGAAGGTGGCCAAGCTCGACGTCGACTCCAACCAGATGACGGCCATGAAGTTCAACGTGCGCTCCATCCCCACGATTCTGTTCTTCAAGAACGGCAAGCTCGTGGATCAGGTGGTCGGTGCCGTGCCGCGTCCGGCGCTCGAAGCGAAGATCGAGCAGCACGCGGGCTGACCGCAGTGACGGGCCCCGAACCCGCTGCCCTCGAGGCGGCGGACGCGGCGGTCCGGGTGGTCCCCGAGGCGATCGAGGCTGGCGTGCTCTATGTGGTGAGCACGCCAATCGGTCACCTCGGGGACATTTCGTTGCGCGCCCTGGCGGTGCTGCAGGGCGTCGATCGGGTGCTGTGCGAGGATACCCGCCACGCGCGCACGCTGCTCGCGCGCTACGGCGTGCGCACCCCGACCAGCGCGCTCCATGAGCACAACGAGGCGCGCTCGGTCGCGCAGATCGTGGCCGCGCTGCAGAGCGGGGCGTCCATGGCGCTGATCAGTGACGCGGGCACGCCGCTGGTGTCCGATCCGGGGGAGCGACTGGTGCGCGCCGTAGTGGACGCCGGGGCGCGGGTGGTGCCGGTGCCGGGGGCTTCGGCGGCGCTGGCCGCGCTGGTGGGCGGAGGCATTCCGGCGCACCCCAGCACGATCCTCGGATTCCTGCCGCGCAAGGGCGGCGAGCGCACGGCGATGATCGCCTGGGCGTGCCGCTGCCCGCATGCGGTGGTGGTGTACGAGTCGCCCGCCCGGCTGGCGCACACGCTCTCCGACCTCGCTGCAGTGGCCGGCGCGGAGCGTGAGGCCGTGGTGGCGCGCGAGCTCACGAAGCGCTTCGAGGAGTTCCGTCGCGGAACGCTCGGGCAACTCGCTGCGTACTACACCGACACGCCACCCCGGGGAGAGATCGTGATCGTGCTGTCCGCCGCACCGCCCGCCGAAGCCCCAACCGACGCCGATCTGCGCCTCGAAGCGCGCGCCCTCCGCGACGAGGGCGCCGCGCCGCGCGCCGTGATGGATGCGCTCATGGCGCGTCACGGCATCGCACGCAACCTGGCGTACAAGCTGGCCCACGACACGTGAGTGGCACGCGCGCAGTGCGTCGCCTGACCCGAGTCGTCGTTCCCGTGATCGCCGGGGTGACGGCGTTGCTGCTCGTGGCACTGCGCGGTGCGTCGGCGCCGCTCGCGGCGTCCAGCGTGGTGCGCAGCAGCGCCGCCGCCACGGAGACGGACGCCCGCGCGCCTCGGCTCGCCATCGCGCGGCTGCAGTACGAGGGGGGCGGAGACTGGTACGCCAATCCGTCGAGTTTGCCGAACCTGCTGGCGGCGATCGCCACGCGCACGAACCTGCCGGTGGAGCGCACCGAAGGACGCGTACGGCTTGGTGACGAGGCGCTGCATTCGTATCCGTTCGTGCACGCCACGGGACACGGCGAGATGCGGCTGTCGGATGCCGAAATCGTGGCGCTGCGCGAGTATCTCACGCGCGGCGGTTTCCTGCATGTGGATGACAACTACGGACTCGACGAAAGCTTCCGGCGCGAGATCGCGCGGGTGTTTCCCGATCGACCGCTCGTGGAGGTCCCGGCATCGCACCCGATCTATCATGTGGTGTACGACCTGCCGGACGGTCTCCCCAAGATCCACGAGCACGACGGCAAGCCGGCCGAGGGGTTGGGGATCTATCTCGGCGGACGGTTGGCCGTGTTCTACAGCCACTCGAGCGACCTCGGGAACGGTTGGGAAGACATCGGCACGCACCCAGGCGACGCGCCCGAGCTGCACGAGCGGGCGCTGCGTATGGGCGTGAACCTGTTCGTGTATGCCGTCACCAGTCGTGTCACGCCATGATCGTGCTCCGCGATCGGCACCCATTGCGACCGACCCGCGCGGGGACTGTGTGTCCCGGGATGTGTCCATGACCTTGCTCGATCGCGTTCGGCGGGAAGCGCGTGAACTCACGTGGCGCTCACGCGGCGTCCACGCGTCGGCCGCGCTGGCGGTGCTGCTGCTCGTGGTCGCCCTCGGTGCTTGGGTGCTCACCGATGGTCGCTGGTTGAGCTGGCCGCGTGGCGTGCCCGTGCTGGTGTGGATAATCGGCGCGGCGCTGGCGGCGCTCGCCTTCCGCCTCACGGGGGCACGGGTTCCGGTGCCGTCGAGCGCCGAAGGGCTGGCGCATGGCATCGAGCGTGAACAGGGGCTGCGCGCTGGTTCGCTGCGGGGTGCGCTCGAGATCGGCAGCGACGGCGTGCTTGGGGCGCGTGCGGTCGCCGATGTCGAATCACGGTTGGGTCGTGGTGAGGTGCTGCTGCCGGCGGCACGTCGGCGTGCAACCCGCTCGTTGGCGGGCGGAGTGCTGGCCACCGTTTTGGCGCTGGCCGTGACGGGCGTGGTGTCGGCCAAGGCGCGCGACGGATTCGCGGCCGTGCTGCATCCGATCGACGCGTGGCGCGGTCTGCTGCTGCCGGCGTTGGCCTTCGATGGATTGCCCTCGGAGATGCCGCGGGGCATGCCACTCACCATGCGCGTGCGCGCTCAGGGACGCGCCACCGTGGCCGTGAGTCTGCGGTCAGCTGGTGAGGCCTGGCGCACGGATACCGTGGCGGTCGATCCGGTCACGTCGCTCGCGACGTACGATGTGGGACCCATGCGTGCGCCGCTCACGGTGCGTGTGCATGATGGACGCGCGCCGGTGCTCGAGCAGGAGATCGCCGTGGGTGACCGCGGCTGGATTGGTGATGTGCATGTGGAGGCCGTGTACCCCGCCTATCTCGCTCGCCCCACGGAGCGATTGGAGCTCACGGGTGGAGTGCGCGTGCCGCGTGGTACCGAACTGCGTGTGCAGGCGGCGGTGTATTCGGGGGCGCGCGACGTGCAGCTCATTGGCGCCACGCGCGACAGTGTGCGCTTCGATGCGTTGGGCTCGAGTGTGATCGCGGCGCGCCTCGATGTGCAGGGCGACGCCCAATGGCGCTGGCAGGCCGAAGCCACGCCGGGGGCAGATGGTGTCGCGCTGCCTGTCGAGTTGCCGGAGCCGCTGATCGTGCAGATGGTCGCCGATGAGAAGCCGGTGGTGGAAATCCTGGCGCCACTGAATGACACCACGGTGAGCACGTCGGGAGAGGTGTTGCTGGCGATCGGGGCCAACGACGATCACGGCCTCGCTTCAGTGAGCCTGATGGTGCAGCGCGAGCGCGCCGACGGTGGCAAGGATGCGCCGACGCGCGTTCCGTTGGCGTCGCTCGATACCCCGCTGTGGGATGGCGGGTACGCGTTGGCGCTCGACGGCCGCAAGCTCGAGGCGGGTGATCGGCTCGTGGTGGTGGCGCAGGCGACCGATGCATCGCCGTGGCGGCAGCAGGCGGAGAGCCGGCGGTTGGTGCTGCGCATTCCGACCGCCGAGGAGCAGCGGCAGTTGGCGCGCTCCCTCGCCGATTCCTTGATGTCGCGCGCGGATGCGATCACCGAAGCGGAACGCGCGCTGCAGCGCAGTACGAGTGATGCGGCGAAGTCGCGCGAGCTGCAGGGCGGCGCGCGCAACAGCACCAACCCGTCGCCGTCTGATGGAGCGAAGGGGTCGTCGATGTCGTACGAATCGGCGGAGAAGATGAAGGCGATGGCGCAGCAGCAGCGCGACCTTGGTGAACGCGTGGAGCAGCTCAAGGATGGCGCGCGCGAGCTGGAGCAGCGCCTGTCGGAGTCGGGGGCGATGGACAAGGAGCTCTCAGCACGATTCAACGAATTGCAGAAGATGCTGCGCGATGCGATGACGCCGGAGATGCAGGAGAAGCTGGCGCAGCTCGAGCAGGCCTCCGATCGATTGAGCGGCAGCGAGGTACGGCAATCGCTGGAGCAGCTGTCGGAGCAGCAGCGTCAGATGCGCGAGCAGTTGGAGAAGTCGGCTGAAATGCTCAAGCGTGCGGCGCTCGAGGGGGCGATGGAAACGCTGCGCGATGATGCGAAGGAGCTGGCGGACGCGGAGCGGCAGCTCGCCGATGCGTTGCGCAAGCCGTCGGGGCAGCAGCAGGGGCAGGGGCGTGAACAAGCGGGCTCTTCGTCGCCGCAGGAGGCACGCGATTTGGCGTCACGCGCCGAGCGGCTGGAGCGTGAAGTGCAGCAGCTCACGGAGAAGTTGCGACAGGAGGGGGCGCAGGCCGGCGCGTCGAAGGCGCAGGAGGCGCAGCCTGATGTTGGTGCATCGCGCGACGCGATGCGGCAGGCGGCGGAGCAGCTGGGGGCTCAGCCGCAGGGGCAGCAGCCACAGCCGGGCCAGCAGGGACAACAGCCACAGCCGGACCAGCAGGGGCGTCCGCCGCAAGGTGGGCAGCCACAGGCGGGTCAGCAGGGTGGCCAGCCGCAGCCCGGCCAGCAGGGGCGTCCGCCGCAGGGTGGGCAGCCGCAGGCGGGTCAGCAAGGTGCGCAGCCGCAGGCCGGCCAGCAGGGCGGCCAACCGCAGGCCGGCCAGCAGGGTGGGCAGCAGCCCGGCGGCTCGCCGCAGAATCAGCAGGGGGCGGCCGATCAGGCCCAGCGTGCCGCCGACGCGATGGACCGCGCGGCCGAACAGCTGGCGGCGGCGCGCGAGGCGCAGGTAGATGCCTGGAAGCAGGATCTGTCGCAGCAGCTCGACCAGACGATCAACGAAACTGCGCAGCTCGCGCGGCAGCAGCAGCAGCTGGCGGATCGCGCCCAGCAGGATGGGTTCCCCCAGGGTATGCAGGGGGAGCAGGGCGCGCTGCAGCAGGGTGTGCAGCAGGCCGCCGAACGACTGGAAGAGGCCAGTCGCGGATCCGCGCTCCTGTCGCAGCGTTCCCAGCGCGCCATGGCCGACGCGCAGCAGCGTGTGCAGCAGGCCACGCAGGCGGCTGGTGCCGCGGGGCAGCCCGGCGGGTCGGAGCAGGCGCAGGGGGCGATGCGTGATGCCGCGCAGGCGCTCAATCAGGCGTTGGCGTCGCTGGTGCGTGATCGCGAGCGCGTGAACAACGCCAACTCCGCATCGGGCTTCGGGGAAATGCTCGAGCAGATGAAGGAGCTCGCGCAGCAGCAGGGGTCGCTGAACGGGCAGATGCAGGGGCTGCAGATGATGCCCGGCGGTCCGCAGGGACAACAGGCGCAGCAGCAGGCGCGGGCCATTGCGCGGCAGCAGCGCACCGTTGCCGAGGGGCTGCAGGACGTGGCGGACATCGACCCCACCGGGCGGTTGGAAGCGCTGGCGCGTGAGGCGCAGCAGGTGGCGCAGGCGCTCGATCGCGGTGGCCTCGATCCGTCCACCGCGGAGCGGCAGCAGCAGCTGTACCGACGCATGCTCGACGCGGGACGATTCATGGAGCAGGAAGAGCGCGACGATCAGGGACCGCGTGAGTCGCGCGCCGGCGATGGTCGCGGGACGACACGCGCGACCGGTGTGACGTCGGGGAAAGATGGCGTCCGTTTTGCGCCGCCCACGTGGAGCGAACTGCGCAGTCTGTCTGCCGATGAGCGGCGGCTCGTGTACGAGTACTTCCGCCGGCTCAATGGCTCACCGCCGTGACGCGCGGCGTGGTGCGCGTTGGGTGGGCGCTGCTGGCCGCGGCGACGGTGCTGCTGTCGCCGGCGTCGTCGTTCGCGCAGGATCCGATCAGCGATGCCCTCGCGCATGAAGACGCGCGGCGCTGGCCTGAGGCGGCGGCGGCGTATCGGGTGATCCTCTCGCGGGCGCTCGACAGCGCGGAGCAGGGGGACCTGATCGCGCTCACATTGCTCGGCCTCGAGCGGGTGTGGCATGAAGCAGCGCAGCGCGATTCGATACTGCCGGTGGTGGAGGAGGTGCTCGCGCGCCGCCCGTCCGATCCGGTCGCGCGGTCGATTCAGTTTCGGTCACTGTCGGTGGCCGCTCGCGAGGGGGACCTGCGCGAGGCGTTCATGGCGTGGCGCCGAGCGACGCCGAGTGATGCGGCGCCGTGGCGCGAGTACGTGCGCACGCTCATGACGATGGGGCGACCCCTCGCGGCCGACAGTGCGCTGGCAGAGGCCACCCGTGTGCTCGGTCGGCAGCGCGATCTGGCCGGCGAGGCCGCGCAGATTGCGGCGGCGCTCGAGCGCTGGTCCGACGCCGCGACCGCATGGCGCACCGCGACGGAAGTGACCCCCTGGATGGAAACCGCGGCCGCGTATTCGTTGCAGCGCGCGCCGACGGCGTCGAGAGATTCGGTGCGCACGGTGTTGCTCGCCGAGCCGGTGACGATCGAATCGCGTCGGTTGCTCAGTTCGCTCGAAGTCGGATGGGGCGATCCTCGGCGCGGCTGGGCCGCGTTGGCGTCGGTCCGCACGCACGATTCGATCACGGTCGCGTGGCAGGAGTTCGGGGAGCGCGCCGAGTCGATGAATGCGTGGGCGGTGGCGCAGGAAGTGTGGACGGCGGTATTCGAGCGAACCGGTGAGCAGACGGCGGGGGTGCGCGCGGCGCAGGCGGCGCTCACGTCGGGTGATCCGGAGGGCACGTTGGCGCTGCTCGAACGCGCGTCTGGCACGATGTCGGCGGAGCAGCGCGCGCAGCGGGTGCTCATCACGGAGGTGAAGGCGCTGGGGGAGTTGGGGCGCGCCGAGGAGGCCGCGCGCAAGGTCGCACAGGCGGAGCGGTGGCTCGACGCCGATGCGCGCGCGGAGCTGGCGCGGCCGCTGGTGACGGCGTGGTTGCGGGCGGGTGATGTGGAGAAGGCGCGCACGGCCGCGGAGCAGGCCGGCGCGCTCGACGACGACGCCACGATCGGCTGGCTCGCGCTGTACGACGGCGATCTGGTGGAGGCCCGTCGCCGCCTGGTGCGCGCGACGACGCGGGATGCGGCGCTCACTGATGCGCTGGCGGTGCTGGCGCGCACACGCGTCCTGCGGCATCCGGGGCTGGGTGAAGCGTTTCTCACGCTTGCGCGTCGCGACACGGCGGCGGCTTCGGCACGATTCGCTGCGCTCGCCGACAGTCTCTCCGATGCGGCGCCCGTGCTGCTCGCGACCGCCGCACGATTGGCGTCAGGAAGCGGCGATTCGAAGCGCGCGGTGCGATATTGGGAACAGGTGGTCGCGCAGCACGCGTCGGCCGCAGAGGCGCCGGAAGCGCTGCTGGAGTTGGCTCGCGCGCTTGCACGCGCCGGCGACACCGCAGGGGCCACGGCGCACTACGAATCGCTCATCATCGATCACTCGGGAAGCGCCATGGTACCGCAGGCCAGACGCGAACTTGAACGCTTGCGCGGGCGTGTGCCCGAGGTGCGGTGATGCGCCGCCTGCATCGGCTGCTGTGGTGTGCACTGGCCGTGCTGGCCGTGCACGCACCGTCGGCGCTTGTGCCATCGGCGCAGGCGCAGTCGCTGCTCGTGCCCATGGATGACGCGCAGCGCAATCACCTCAAGGCGTACGGCCTCGCGTTTCAGGCGATCAAGACATCGCAGCGCGCCGAGTGGCTGCTCAACTATCGCGGCGGTGCGTTCCTGCTCCCCGATGTTCCCGACTTGCGGCGCAAGGCGTCGCTCGACGGCATCAGCCTCGAGCCGGTGACGGACGCCGTAGTCGCCGGTATTCGTGCCGAACTGGCGGGAGGCAACATGGACGCGGTGGTGCTCGAGCGTGCGCCACGCATTGCGATCTATCGCCCCGTTGACCAGCCACCCTGGGACGATGCGGTCACACTCGCCCTCACGTATGCCGGCATCGACTTCGCGTCGATCTGGGACGATGATGTGATGCGCGGCGACCTGTCCAAGTACGACTGGGTGCACTTGCATCACGAGGACTTCACGGGGCAGTTCAACAAGCTCTATCTCGCCTATCGCGATGCGCCGTGGTTCATCGCGCAGCGGCAGCGCGACGAGGCGATGGCCCGACAGTTCAACCTGCCGCACGTGCCGGCGCTCAAGAAAGCGGTGGCCGATGGCATTCGCACGTTCGTGGAGAACGGCGGCTTCCTGTTCGCCATGTGCGGCGCCACCGAGTCGCTCGATCTTGCACTCGCGGCGTTCAACGTCGACATGGCCGGTCCGTTTTCCGACGGCACGCCCGTTGACCCCGACGCCGATGCGCGCATGGATTGGGCGCGCAGCTTCGCGTTTCGTGGCGCGCGCATCGAATCGTCGCCGTACGTGAATGCGCTCAGCGATATCGACGGCCATCAGGTGAATGTGCCGGCACGCCGTCAGCCACTCGGTACCTTCGCGCTGTTCGATTTTTCGGCCAAGCTCGATCCTGTTGCGGCGATGCTGGTACAGAATCATCGCACCGTGCTCTCCGACTTTTTCGGCGTGACCACGAGCTTCAACAAGGCCGTGCTCAAGCCGGGGGTCACGGTACTCGCGTCGGAAGAGGGTGCCCCGTGGGTGAAGTACATTCACGGCGACTACGGTCAGGGCTCGTGGACGTTCCTCGGCGGGCATGATCCCGAAGACGCGCAGCACGCCATCGGCAGTGCGCCCACGGATCTGTCGTTGCATCCGAGTTCAGCCGGATATCGACTGATTCTGAACAACGTGCTCTTTCCGGCGGCCAAGAAGAAACCGCGCAAGACGTGAGTCGTGCGGCGACCGGCCTCGCCCTGATCGGCGAGGATCGTCTGTCAAAGGCAGCGGCTGTTGCCGTGCGCACGGCGATTCGCCTGGCGGGCGGCAACGAAGTGTGCTTCGTGTGCGCGCTCGACGACGAGGGCGTGATCACGTCGGCTCGCGTGGTGGCGCGCGGCGATGTGAGCAGCGTGCTGGCGCTGCCCGGCGTGACGCAGCGCGGCGATCTGCTGCTGCACAATCACCCGAGCGGAGTGCTCACGCCCAGTGAGGCCGATCTTGAGGTCGCGTCGCGCCTGCATGGAAACGGCGTCGGCTTCGCGATCGTGGACAACGAGGCCACGCGCGTGTACGTGGTCACGGAAGTACCCACGCACAAAGGCGAGTCCGCGATCGCGCTCGACGCACTCGATGACACACTCGGCCCCGATGGTCCGATCTCGGCGCGCATGCGTGCGGTGAGTGGATTCGGCTACGAAGATCGACCCGCACAGCGCGGCATGGCGAGCGCGGTGGCGCAGGCGTTCAACGAGAAGGGCATCGCGCTCATCGAAGCCGGTACCGGTGTCGGCAAGTCGCTCGGCTACCTCGTGCCTGCGCTGCGGTGGGCCGCTGCGAACGAAGAGCGCACGATCGTGAGCACCGCCACGATCACGCTGCAGGAACAGCTGTTCAGCAAGGATCTGCCGTTCCTGCAAAGTGCGCTTGGCGATCAGCCGGTGCGCTTCGCGCTGCTCAAAGGGTGGCGCAACTACGTGTGCCTGCAGCGACTCGAACAAGCCACGGCCGCGGGACCCACGCTGTTCGATGACGCGGGCGCACGTGAGGTGGCGGTGATCGCCGAATGGGTGCAGCACACCGAGGTGGGCACGGTGGGCGATCTCGCCACACCGCCGCGCCCCGATGTGTGGGATGAAGTCTCGGCAGAGCCCGATCTGTGCGGGCGTCTCAAGTGCCCGCACTACGACAGCTGCTTTCTGTTCGATGCGCGTCGCAAGGCGTCGATCGCCGATGTCGTTGTGGTCAATCATCATCTGCTGCTGGCCGACGTGGCGGTGCGTCGGGCGGCCGGCAACTGGGACGACGCGGCGGTGCTGCCGTCGTACAAGCGCGTGATCATCGACGAGGGGCATCACCTCGAAGACGCGGCGTCGGCGCACCTTGGCGCGTCGGTCACGCGGCGCGGCATGACGCGACTCTTCGGCCGTCTGGAGCGGCGCGGTGGCAAGGGATTGCTCCCGGTGCTGGCGACGCGTCTCGCGGCCTCGAGCGATCTGCTCAGCACGGCCAGTCTCGATCTCGTGCGCGAGCGGCTCGCGCCGAGTGCACTGCGGGCGCGCGAGTTGGCGCAGTCGTTGTTCGATCAGCTGCAGGCGTTGCTCGAATCGCAGCCGGGCAGCGCGTCCATGCGGCTCGACGCGAGCTTCACGCAAAGCGAGGTGTGGCGCTTCGGGCTGGAGACGGCCTTTACCGATCTGCTGCGCGAAATCGGACTGCTCAACGATGGCCTGCGTCTCGTGCGTGAGCGCATCGAGAGCGACGAGAAGAAGGCCGAAGAGCTGTCCACCACGATCGGTGAGCTGCGGGGCGTTGGGCGTCGTCTCGAAGGCGCGGTGGACGCGCTGGTGCAGGCGCTGCGTCCGGCCGAGGGTGGGGAACCGTTCGTGCGGTGGCTCGAGCTGTCGGGCAAGCCCGGGCCCGAGCGCAATGTGGCGGCGCACGCGGTGCCGCTTGATCTCGCGCCGATTCTGCGCGCGGATCTGTTCGATCGCGTGGAGACGGCGGTGGTGACCAGCGCAACGCTCGCCACACAGGGGGGCTTCGGTTTCCTGCAGCAGCGCCTCGGTCTCGACGGCGGCCCCGATGGGGAAACGCCGCCCAAGGCCAAGGGTGGTGTGCGGACGGCGGTGTACCCGTCGCCGTTCGACTACGACCGGCAGGCGCTGCTGGTGGTGCCGACCGACCTGCCCGCGCCAAACGAACAGGCGAGTGCGCACGCCGATGCCGTGCATCAGCAGCTGCGCGATCTGGTGCAGGCGAGTGATGGCGGCGTGTTCGGACTGTTCACCAGTCATCGCGATTTGCGGCAAGCCGCCGTGTGGTGGCGGGAGCAGGGGCTCGACGCCACCTGGCCGCTGCTCGTGCACGGCGAAGATGAACAACGCGACGTGCTGCTGCGCCGTTTTCGTGAGGCGGGGCGCGCGGTGCTCTTTGGTACCGCGTCGTTCTGGGAGGGCGTGGACGTACCGGGACGCGCGCTCCGTGCGCTGCTGATCAGCAAGTTGCCGTTTCGGGTGCCGTCGGAGCCGGTGGTCGCGGCGCAGTGCGAAGCGATCGAGGCGCGTGGCGGTAACCCGTTCATGGAGTACATGTTGCCGCATGCCTCGCTGCGCCTCAAGCAGGGGTTCGGCCGGTTGGTGCGCACCGCGACCGATCGTGGTGTGGTGGTGCTGAGCGATCCCCGGGTCATCACCAAACGGTACGGACGCGGGCTGCTCGATGCACTGCCGCCCGCTCGCCGCGTGGTCGGCGCGTGGCCCGATGTGGTGTCCGATATTCGTGCGTTTTTCACCTGACCTCCCCTCACTGCCCGTCTCCATGCTGACGCCGTCGAAGATTGTCTGTGTAGGCAAGAACTACGTCGCCCACGCCGCCGAAATGGGGGGCGAGGTGCCCGCCATTCCCCTGATCTTTCTCAAGCCGCCCTCGTCGCTCATTGCTGACGGGGATCCGATTCGTCGCCCCTCGGCCTCCACGCACGTGGAGTACGAAGGAGAGATCGGCATCGTCATCGGAACGCGCCTGTGCGATGCGGACGAAGACGAAGCGCGCGCCGCGATTGCGGGCATCGTGGCGCTCAACGACGTCACGGCGCGTGATCTGCAGCGCAGCGACTCGCAGTGGTCGCGGGCCAAAGGCTTCGATTCGTTCTGCCCGGTGGGCCCGATGGGGCCGGTGCCGGCCTCGCTCGACGACCTCACGGTGGTCACGCGTGTGAATGGCGAGGAGCGGCAGCGCGGCCGCGCGAGTGAGATGGCGTTCGCGATCCCCATGCTCCTGTCGTACATTTCACAGATCATGACGCTCGAGCCGGGTGACCTGGTGGCGACGGGCACGCCGGCTGGCGTCGGCCCGTTGGTGGCTGGTGATCGGGTCGAGATCGAGATCGAGGGCGTCAGTCGGGTGTCCAACCCGGTTGTTGACCGCTGACCAACACGCGCGACGTGTCTGCGCGCCGTGCCTCACGGGTGCGCGCGCGGGAAACGATCGCGTTGCGCGAGGGTACTGACTGACCATGGCTGCTACTCCCACACCCAAGGATCAGGAGACGCGTCGCACCCGTCACCTGCAGATCGGGCGCGGGTTCAATCGCCGTGGTCCGCGCAATCCGCGGGCCATCGTGGTGGCCGTGCTGGTGCATCTCGTGGTGGCCGTTGTGCTGGTGCGCACGGTCAGCGTCAACACGGCGTTCCGTCGCTACATCGGGCTCGATCCGCAGCCGACGTCGCAGGAGCAGCTCACCTTCGTGGAGACGGCTCCGGTCGAGCCTCCCGTCGTGGAGCCGCCTCGCCCCCGTGACCCGGGCATCGTGGCCGATCGCAACGCGGTGAGCCGAGGGCCCGAGCTGGCACCGCCCGACGCGCCCGTGGCTGCACCTCGCCGCTACGTGGAGGCCGGGGACACCGTCGCGGGGCAGGTGCTCAGCCCGGAGGGAGCCGCCGTGTTCGGTCTCAAGCCCGGTGGCGATCCGCGACTCTGGACCCCAGCCGACGTCGAGTCCCTCCAGCGGTCGCTCCGCTCAGCCGCCCTCTACGGCGGCGTACCGGGTGCGCGTGAGCTCGATAGCGTGATCTCGTTTACGCTGCTGGCGGCCAAGGATTCGCTCGACTCGCTCAACGTGCTGCGTAGCTGGGGGCCCACGACGGCCTCGTGGACCAAGAAAGACGCAAACGGCGGCACCTGGGGCATGGACGCGAGTGGTATCCGGCTCGGCAAAGTCACGATTCCCAGCGCGCTGTTGGCGCTGCTGCCGGCCGGCGTGCAACAGGGCATGGGCTTCGCGGGCGGCAACATGACGGCGATGGATCGTCAGCGACAGCTCGCCGCGGCGCAGTCCGACATTGCGCGCTTCCGTGAATCAGGGCCTGGCAACGACATGTTCAAAACGCTCGTGGAGGAGCTGCGCGAGCGCCGTGACCGGGAGCGGGAGGCGCGACGCCGCCTGAACGCGCGGGCGGCCGCCGAAGCCGCCGCCCGCGAGACACAGCCGCCCCCTCGCTGATCGCGACGGGGCTTGCTGTTTATGCGGTGACGTCGGACTTGAGCCAGCGCACCGCCTGATCCAGTCGGGCAAGCGAGCGGTCGCGGCCCAGAATGATCAGCACGTCGAAGATGCCGGGGCTCGCCGTGAGTCCCGTGAGCGCCACACGCAGCGGCTGAAAGATCTTGCCGCCGGAGATGCTCAGCTCTTCGGCCAGCGAACGCAGCGCGGTTTCCATGGTGGTGGCATCCCACGCCGCGAGTGAGGCGAGACGCTCGCGGGTGGCCGACAGAATCTCGGCGGCGGTATTCGCATCGCGCCACTGCTTGGAGACCGCGTCGGCGTCGTACTCCACCTCGTCGGCGAAGTATGGCACGGCCTGTCGCGCGATGTCGTCCACCGTACGGGCACGCACGCGCAGCAGATCGATGAGCGCGCGAAACCATTCCTCGCGCTCGCGCAACTCCTCGGGCGTGGAGACGCCGAGGCGCTCGAACACCGGGTACACGTGCGGCATGATCTCGTCGAGCGACAGCATGGACAGATGCTGGCCATTCATCCAGTCGAGCTTCTGCGGATCGAACACCGCGGCCTTCTTCTGCAAGCCGTCGAGCGAAAAACGGTCAAGCATTTCGAGGCGCGTCATCACTTCCACGTCGTCACCCGGCGACCAGCCGAGCAGCGCGAGGAAGTTGAGCATGGCGCTGGGTAACAGCCCCTGGTGCTGATAGTCGCCCACTGCGGTGGCGCCGTGACGCTTGGACAGCTTCTTTCCGTCGGTGCCGTGAATCATGGGCACGTGTGCGAACTGCGGCACGGTGGCGCCGAGCGCGCGGTAGAGCAGGATCTGCTTGGGCGTGTTGGAGATGTGATCGTCGCCGCGCATGACCATGGTGATGCCCATGGCGATGTCGTCGGAGACCACGGCCAGATTGTACACCGGCGTGCGATCCGAGCGCAGGATGACGAAGTCTTCGATGTCCTTGTTCGGAAATGCAATGCGACCGTGCACGGCATCGATCCAGTCGGTGACGCCGTCAGGCACACGAAAGCGCACCGCGTGCGGCTCGCCGGCAGCGAGGCGACGCTCGAGTTCACCGGGGGCGAGTTCGGCAAGCTTGGGATCGAAACGGAAGGGCACGCCGCGCGCATCGGCGTCGGCGCGCAGGCGCTCGAGTTCGGCGTGCGGGGTGAAGTCGCGATAGGCGGCGCCGGTGGCAAGCAGGCGCTCGACGTCGGCGCGGTGGCGCTCGAGGTTGGCGCCCTGAAACACGACGTCTTCGTCGTAGTCGAGACCAAGCCAGGCGAGGCCGTCGAAGATGGCGTTCGTGCTCTCGTCGGTGCTGCGCTGGCGATCGGTGTCTTCGATGCGCAACAGCATCTGGCCGCCGTACTTGCGAGCGTACAGCCAGTTGAAGAGAGCGGTGCGCGCCCCGCCGACGTGCAGGAAGCCAGTAGGCGACGGCGCGAATCGAACGCGCGGGGGCGCCGCTGGTGCCACGGGCGCCTGGGAATCAGTCGAGCGAATATCCGACATGGAACCGGGGGCTGCGCCCGGAGAAAGTCACAGGGGGAAAACACGACGCGGGCCCGCCGACGGAGCGACGGGCCCGCGAAGCGGAGAGAGCGGGATTAGAACCCGCGATAGGGTGTTACCCCTATGCCGGTTTAGCAAACCGGTGCCTTCAGCCTCTCGGCCATCTCTCCCTCGTTGGACACCGGAACCGATCGAGGCTCGCTGCGGGCGTACAGACTGCCCAACACCGATGGCGATTTGTTGCAGCACCATTGAGAACCGAATGATCGCCGATAGGCCGGGATGCGGCAAGGGGGCAGGGGGGGCGCGTGGCCTCGAGCCAGCGCGCGGCGAAACGATGACGAGGAGACGGCCGTGTGGGCGTAGGCTGCGCCATGGCTCCTCTTGCACACCCCGTCTCGCCGAGCGTACGCTATGGCCATGCCCGCGCACACCCTGGAGTGGACCGCCGACATGGCGCGAGCCCTCCCTGACGATGGCAATCGGTACGAGGTGCTCGACGGCGAGCTCTTCGTGACGCCGGCACCGTCGTACCGGCATCAGCGCGTCCTCGGGGCCCTGTATCCCGCGCTACGAGCGTACGCGGAGGAACACCGCATCGGCTGGGCGCTGTTCTCCCCCGCCGACATCGAGTTCTCGCCGCGTCGCCTCGTTCAGCCCGATCTCTTCGTGGTGCCGTGGGCAGCGCGGGAGCCCGGCTCGTGGCGCGACGTGTCCTCGCTGCTGCTGGCGGTGGAGGTGCTGTCGCCGAGCACGGCGCGCGCCGATTGCACCGTGAAGCGGCACCTGTATCAGAACGAGGGCGTGCCCGAGTACTGGATCGTGGACACCGACGCGCGGCTCATCGAGCGCTGGCGCCCGGACGACGTGCGCCCGGAACCGGTGGAGGGCGTCTTCGCATGGGCGCCGCTCCCCGAGGTGCCCCCGCTGGTGATTCCCCTCAACGCGCTCTTCGGCACGGCGGACGGCTAGACGCGCGGGCGCGTCAGCCCGCCGGCAGCCCGCGCAGCAGGAGCCACGCCTCGGTGGCCATCCAGGCGCCGTGTGCCACGACGCAGAGCCCGAGCCCCCGTCCGCGGGCGCCCCGCACCGCGAGGGTGCCGAGCGCGAGGCCGCCGAGAGCGGCAACGAGGCCGTGGCGCAGCGCCGCATCGGGCGCGGCTTGCACACCCGCGACAAACCACGCCACGCCGAACACAACAGCCGTGCCCCCGACCGCCGCCCAGGCGGACACGCCGCGCGACTGCAGCCATGACAGCAGCGCATGGCGCAGGAACAGCTCCGACATGAGTGGCACCAGCAAGCAGGACATCGCGAGCCAGGCGGCGACGGCCAGCATCTGCTCTGCGGCCCAGAACCGACCGAGCAGCGTCGCCGATTCGGGCGCCGTCGTGAGCCACGTGAGTGGCCACACACCGCTCTGCATCGCCAACCACGCAGTGCCGCCGGCCGCGATCACCGTAACCCATGCGGCCACCAGACTCGGCTCGAGCACCCG